>JBGCGH010000022.1:0-27628 GCA_045110695.1 Bdellovibrionales bacterium
ATATAGTCATATTTGGTATCCCGTCTGAGTTTTTTGGAAATTACCCATCAAAAAAAAAAAAAAAAGCATCTTTTAGCTTTGACATCACTAGTCCTTATAGCTACAAAGACTGCTATTGATTTTTGAGGATTATTTTTCTCAAGTGCTGACATAGCTCAATTGGTAGAGCAGCTGATTTGTAATCAGCAGGTTATGGGTTCAAGTCCCTTTGTCAGCTCCACACTTAATGGTGGGATGTCCGAGTGGCTAAAGGAGGCAGACTGTAAATCTGCTCGCGTATGCGTACGTAGGTTCGAATCCTACTCCCACCACCACTTAAGCTCTAAGCTTGGTAAGTGTTGAGAATGATAGTGTTTAATGTTGGCAAATGAATTGGCGGGTGTAGCTCAGTTGGTAGAGCATCAGCCTTCCAAGCTGAGGGTCGCGGGTTCGAATCTCGTCGCCCGCTCCAATACGATTGCCAGCGTAGCTCAGGGGTAGAGCACACCCTTGGTAAGGGTGAGGTCGTGGGTTCAATTCCCATCGCTGGCTCCACTTTTGTGGTGTGCCAATTGAGTAAGTGATTGATTTTTAACAAGAGCTCAGCTCTTATAAGATTTTGATGTTTTATACATTATATTTAGGAGGACTCGTCCATGAGTAAAGAAAAGTTTGATCGCACGAAGTCGCATTGTAACATTGGTACAATTGGTCACGTTGACCACGGTAAGACGACATTAACTGCAGCAATTTCCCGCGTATTATCAGACTCTCAAGGTAAGACAGCTACTAACTTTGACGAAATTGATAAAGCTCCAGAAGAAAAAGAGCGTGGTATCACGATCTCAACTGCTCACATCGAGTATGAAACTGAGAAACGTCACTACGCACACGTTGACTGTCCAGGTCACGCCGATTACGTGAAAAACATGATCACTGGTGCGGCTCAAATGGATGGCGCGATCCTAGTTGTTAACGCAGCTGACGGTCCTATGCCTCAAACACGTGAGCACATCCTACTTGCTCGTCAGGTTGGTGTTCCAGCTCTAGTTGTTTTCTTGAACAAAGTAGATATGGTTGATGATGAAGAGTTACTTGAGCTTGTTGAGATGGAGGTTCGTGAACTTCTTTCTAAGTATGAGTTCCCAGGTGATGACATCCCTATCGTTAAAGGTTCTGCTCTTAAGGCTCTTGAAGGTGAGAAGTCTGACATCGCTGATAAAGCCATCATGGGATTGATGGATGCAGTTGATTCTTACATCCCACAGCCTGAGCGTGATGTAGACAAAGATTTTCTAATGCCTGTTGAGGATGTTTTCTCAATCTCTGGTCGTGGTACAGTTGTTACTGGTCGTATCGAGCGTGGTATTGTTAAGCCTGGTGAAGAAGTTGAAATCATTGGTATTCGTCCAACGACTAAAACTATCGTTACTGGTGTTGAAATGTTCCGTAAGCTTCTTGATGAAGGTGTTGCTGGAGATAACGTTGGTTGTCTACTTCGTGGTACTAAGAAAGAAGATGTTGAGCGTGGACAGGTTCTTGCTAAGCCAGGATCAATCAACCCACACAAAAAATTCAAAGCAGAAGCTTATATTCTTACAAAAGAAGAAGGCGGACGTCACACTCCATTCTTTGCTGGTTACAGACCACAGTTTTACTTCAGAACAACTGATGTAACTGGTGTTGTTGAGCTTAAAGATGGTGTTGAGATGATTATGCCTGGTGATAACGCTGAAATGTCTGTAGAGCTAATAGCTCCAATCGCAATGGAAAAAGAACTCCGTTTCGCGATCCGTGAAGGTGGACGTACAGTTGGTGCTGGTGTAGTTACTGAAATCGTTGAGTAGTTACTAAAGTACTTAATAAAGAAATAAAAAAAAAGAGAGCTTCTGGCTCTCTTTTTTTTTTAATTAACAGACGACTCAAAAACGGTTCCTTATTATAACTCATACAAGATAGTCCAAGGGATCCAATCTTAGTGTTTTTGAGTCATCCGGTAAAACGTTTCCTTTTCCAGTTCTAAACATCCAAAGAACACTTTGATTCTCTTTTAATTTGAATTCATCCCTCAAGAGATCCTTTGAGCTTTTAAAAACCTCTTTAAATTGCTTGGGACAGCCTTTTACTGATCCTTTGTTTAAAAAAGTATGAGCTGTCAATGAGGCAATAGTCAAAGGTTGAACTTGAAGGCCAGCAGCGGACAATCTTAGCCATTGGATAAATGCTATTTGACCAGTTTCAATCAGAGCTTTGTCATTTTTTAAAGAACAGGTGAAGGCGACAATGGCAGAGGTATTTTCTATTTGTCTTTTTGCATCTAGTTTTATTTTTGGTCCCATTGCTGTTTTCCAAAAAAAGTTGAGACGTCGCCTAGATTTCACTATAAATTTGATAAATATCGCATCCAACATATTTACCTTAATGTTCTTAAGGTTAAATCCATTTTTAGATTCGAGCCATTGTTTTTTATTATAGCGAATCCATTGCTCGGTATCAGAAAAGGCGCTGTAGTTTTGATATACGTAAGTTTCGCATTTAATTAGATATTGTTTCAAGGAAATGGATGGACTCGTGACCCATTTGACTTCAATCAATGAACTAGTGTGAGAAAGGGTTTCTTCCAGAAGCTTATCAATTTCGCCATTTTTTATATGATGGTTTCGGTTTGTTGTTCTTCTTTTTATTATAGGGATCAGCTCGCTAAAATATCCTTCTCCCTTACTGGGGTAGAATTCGATTTCAGCTATAGGTTCATTGTTTTTTTTGTTTTCATTTAGTTTGAAATCCAAACCTAAATTATGAGTAGATGAGATCATTCTCACAATCGCTAGGACTGCGCCTAGTGAAAGCATAGATGCTTTATTATCTTCATTTAATGTATGTTCTCCGAGTTCTTCAATATAATAAACAAATAAACTGTTGGTAGACCAGCTGTATTTGAAATGCTGCGAATTATCTCCAGTAGGTGCAAAGCGGATTTGGTCAATGATTTCCGATTTAAAACTTTCTGTAAGTTTGAGTATTTCCAAAGACTTCAAGAAGACTCCTTTTGAATAAAGTGTTTCGTTTGCTATTGTTAGGCTGTGCGCTAAACACTCCAATTATAGGTTAAATATTGCCTGGAAAAAGTCCTGAACCTACAATTGTGTGGCAGTGGACCTTTAAGTCTTTGCCATTTCCACGGGGGCCTGAGAGTGAAGGATTACGTTGAGCTACTGAAAGAAAAGTTTCAAGAGAAGGTGGCTAAGAACTCACGATACTCGTTAAGGGCATATGCTAGTCTTTTGGAGTTAGATCCATCAAGCCTCGATAAAGTCATGAAACGCCAACGGGAACTTCCTTCAAAGTATTCTAGTTCCATCGCGAAAAAGTTAAAATTAAATCAGTCTGAGTCGGAACAGTTCAAAAAAAATATTTTAAACAAAGAGCGAGTTCGGAAAAATAGATCTACTAAGACTACTAGTTGGGAAGTTATCGGGTCTAGCGATGGGGAAGAAAAACTGATACGTGATTGGGAATTCTACGCTGTATTAAATTTGGTTAAGGTTGATGGCTTTGAACCAACGGTCTCATGGGTCGCCTCTCGTTTGGGTTTAACTGAGGAAAGAGTAGAGTTCGTTGTTGGTATTTTATTTAATTTGGGCCACCTGGTACAAGCCAGTTGTGGTAGCTGGGTAAGATCGACCGAATATATCAATACAACCACTGAAGTCCCATCAGATGTACTTAAAGAGGCCCACCGACAAGAGCTTTTGCTTGGAATTGATAAGATCTATTCGGAACCGGTAGAGCGTAGAGGACTTTACTCAGTAACAGTCCCTACGGACCCTAATAATATATCAAAATTGAAAAATCTGAGCTTAGAATATATTGAGAAGGCTATGAAAATTGCGGAGAAGGGAACTCCTAGTGAGGTTTATTTGATTTGCTCCCAAGTTTTGCCATTGACCAGAGGTAACAATGAAAATAAATAAAATTTTTTTCCTACTATTGTTTTTCTATTTTAAAATTGGTTTCGCGGGAGATGCCAAAGGAAATGGTGGGAATGTTTTAATTTGTGATTCAGGAGAGTATTCTAAATTTAATAAAATGCCATTGGATTTTTTCGAAGCAATAGAGAAATTTCGATTGAAGGTTGAAACTTACAAAAAGAATGAAGATGAATTGGCTATAGCTAAAAAATATCTGTCTTCGATAACCCAATTGAGTCCAATTCGCTATAGAAGGTACTCCAGGCAAATAGATTCATTCTACCAGAAGGTTAAATGGTCTAAGTATCGATTAGGTAAAGTTTCTGATGTCGGTGATTATAGTATTCCTAAGTCATGTCAGTTATTGCAGGTGGTAAATCAAAACTCAGATCTATTATCTGGAAATAAGAAATTTATTATAGATCTGAACTCCTGGAGCAAGTTAAGTGCAGCTTCAAAAGCGATATTAATATTACATGAACTTATATATTTTGAGAACCCCATGACGGTCTCAGAGGGAGTAAGGGAGTACACAGCTCAGATAATTAGCTTGGATGGGTTCAAGGGCTTTAATGAGGAAAGTTATGCTGAGTTTTTAAAGCGTTTGGGTATTCGCTCGAATCAGTTTAGAGGAGTTGAAATTGATCTCTCGAAAGAGTTTTATTTTGATAGAGATCGACTAAAAAAGGGGAATCCTATTAAAAACTCCACTACCAAAGTGCTGGGGCAAACTGCTAAATTGTATCCAGTCCCCGTCGAGTTCGATCTATTTTCAAAACCAGGACTAAATTCATTTTGCCCTCTTAGTTCTTTAACGGTTTTTTCAAATTTTGGTGATATTAAAATTGATTGCTTTCCCTTTGAAGATGATTGGGACCCAGTTATTTTGGGTGAGTCAGGGGGGCTTTTGAGTGGGGCTGTTTCAAGTCAAATATTAAATCACCAAAATTTCCAGTTGCTTCTAGGATACAAAAATCACTTTACTTCCAGTATCGGTAGGGTGGAATTTTACCCGAGTGGAGAGTTGCGAAAAATTAGTAATTCTATGGTTTTTGAGAGGATAGATGGTGAGCTCTGGCAGTATGGGCGGGGAGATATTTTGTTTCATAAGAGTAATGAGATCAAATCTGCTAGGCTGGTTTCTTCGGTTTTTTGGAATGATAATAGTTTTTCTGCCAATCTAACCGGGCAATTAGAGTTTTTTCCTGGAAGAAATATAAAGTCGTTTCATTCGGTCGAAAATTTCTTTTTTCGAGTAAATCATCAACTACTACAAGTTAGGAAGGAGTCAAAGGTGACTTTACATGAAAATGGTAAATTAAGATCTGCAATGCTAGCTTCCGGTACCGACTTTCTTGATCGAGTTGGTGAAAGACGACAAATAAAAGAGGGAACTGAAATTAGGCTTTCTGATTCGGGAGTTTTTATTGATTGATTTTTTTTATAAGGCTTTTTTTATAGGAATTTTTCCTGTTACACTTTTGGCCGAGTTTCAAGTTGGTGTACAAACTTGCAAAGGGTCTACGGAATTAGTGAGTTCTTTTGAGGGAAACTTTCTTTGGGAGAATGAATTTAGTCCGAAGATTCAAGTTAAAACTGCCTTGGAAGCGCTAGAGAGCTTTCCTTTATCTAAAAAATCAAAGAAAAATGCGGTGGAGTTTCTAAAAATAGCCAACTCTAAAGTAAGGCGGCAAGAGTTTTATCCATCAAGTAGAGGTTATGCTAAAGAAAGTCTACTTATTGATCTAAGTTCAAACTGTGAATATTTTCTGGTGGCAAAGGTTCGGGCTCAAAAAGCCTACTTTTTTGAGCAATTCTATAAGCTCAAAGACAGCGAAAAAGAGCTAGTATTATTAGAAATGGTACTAGGAAAATATCTCGGGAAATCAACGAATGTAGGTATTCGACATTTGGCATATTTACTTTTTAACCAAAGCTTTTCAAATAGAACTCCTGAGGAAATAGTCGAACTTGCAAAGAGTGCTGGACTGCAGTCGTTATTCATTAATAACCTATATATCAGTCTTAACAAGAAGATAACTTTTTCTAAAGAAGGGAGGGTGTTAGCGGCCTATCCTGCCTACTCTGGTTCGAACGAAATAGATCAGCTGGGTGATCACTGTTATGTGAATAATAAACTTCCCGTTATTTGGAGCGATAAAGAAGAGCTTATTTCCCTGGGGGTTAATAGGTGTGAGCTAATAGTAGGGGGGTATTATTTTAAATTAAAAAAGAACAGTCGAATCAGTTTTAAGTATCTGTGTTCTGTTGGATGTAACTGTTTAAATACAAACTCGCGATTAATAGAAAAGGTATATTTGCAACCAAATTCAAAATTTGAATCCAAATATTTAAGGTTGGTGGTTGGTTCTTCTGGGAGTTTGGTTTTCTCAGTAGCCCAAAAGCAAGAGCCTTTTCAGTTTAACGGGGTAGGTGGCAAGATATTTGTGAGAAACAAATGGGTAAAGCTATTTGAAAATTCTAAGATAGTTTTTGATTTTGGTTTTGGTTTTCCATCTTTCGCAGAACTGCATCAAGCGATTTTAAAAAGAGTTAACGAATCAAATATTGAATTGTTTGATATGGTAGAGTTTTATGAAGACCAATCTATAAAAAGTGCTTTTAACACGGATCAAAATAAGTTTTTTATTCAAGGAAAGTTGGTGGTGCCGATGCCCCACTCCGTAACCTATTTCCACAAGAATGGGGCGCTGTCGAGCTTCGTAACAAAAACTAAAATTCAACTGCGAAGATCGGATGGTAGGATGAAGATTTTTGAATCTGCAAGTGTTGTTAGGTTGGATGCTGATGAATATGTTTTACAGGATTGAGATCTTTCAGTTATTTAATTTGCTTATCCAAACAGGAGTGCCTTTACTGAAATGAAAATAGCCTTTTATGCGATTTTCATTTTCAAATGTATTATTACTAACAATGTTTATTCTATTTTTGCTGTTTTTTTTAATTAGATTTACACTACAAAAGCAGGGGATGTGTGCGATACTCACCCCAAGGTCATTAGCTTTTATCTCTGTAGCCGAAATAGCTCTACCTGCTTCAAATAAGCCTAAATTTGATCTAGGCCTCCTTGTTGAAATACAAACATACTTAGAGTTGTTTTTAAATTCTCTTTCAACAAACTTTTTTATTTGTAGATTTAAAAAGTATCTTCCCAAAAAAAATAAACATGATTGGCTGAGAAAAAACTTTTGAAGGTATCCTAAACTTAGCCAAATTCTCATGGATACGGATTCTTTAAAAATATTCTTATTGATTCCGTATTTGTTTTTTGAAACAACAATCCATTCCTTTGTTTTTGATGGAGAACTTAGAAAAGATCTTATTGTTTTTTTTAGCTCCTCTATAAATTCAGGATGATCCTCGTAGTCCAAATGAATTTCAATTTGCTTTTCATTGAATCGTTCAATTAGATCTAAAAATAAACCTTCACCAATAGCGCTGCCTCTAGTCTCCCTCTTTTTTTTAAATTCATTAGGGACTTGTACGTCAAAGGATAACAATATTTTCAATTCCTGAGCATCGACAAATTGGATATCTGTAAGATCGGAACCTATTTTTCTTGCTGCATGAGAATAGCTCTCGCTTATTCTCCCTAATTCTAAGTAGTAAGCGAACGAATTTTTTTGATCAGTTGGCGGAGCTTTAAAACTAATTTCCAGAATGTTTTTTGTCCATTGTCTGTTAAAACTCTCCAGAGCTTGTTTTCCATAATAATTTGCCGCTTGTTGGTCTAACTGGTTCGTATCTACTATAGATAAATTTTTTTTTAATGATTGAATTCTCTACCTCTCAGAACAGGTTTCCCTTTTAATTATAGAAAAATTGGCGATAGTTTTAAGACAAAAATATATGTTCTGTGGCAGATGCGAGTATGCACTTTGCCATATACTTTATTTTATTAATTTATAGCAGGTGGATTTTACTATCTTTAACTAAAAAGCGATCTGTTTGATTGGTAGATATAATCAACCTTCAATAGCTGATTGAATTATTTTTAGCTTCTATAAGGCTGGTTCGGTTTTGATTTTCATAACTAGCCAGCGGGTCGATAAACCGAAACTAGTATTTGGGTTCAGACGTCTATATAGACATAGAGTTAATTCTAAAGAATAAAAACCTTCAATAACTCAAAGCTCTCCTCCAGCGTATTCACTTCACAGGAGCAAGCCGAACTCCATTCAAGCTCTTCATAGGTATGAAGTAAATATATGGATATTTTTTTGTCTTCACCATGAGGAAAATGTTTTTCTTCTTTGATTATTTTAATTGATTCAATGGAGTTTAGGTTTCTGTATTGTTGAAACTTTTTTGTGCTCAAGTGTAAGTCAAGGTGCTCGGGCAATTCAGAGTTCGACCAGTTGGCAAGCTTGCTTTCGTTCAAAAGCTCTTTTGATTCTATGATAATTTCTCGAGAATTAAAGTTTTCCAAGGTGGTGGTGCCTTTCTTGTTTTCTGCAAAACTAAATCCATTTAATGCAATGGACATTGCTAAAAAGATAAGGATCTTTATTTGTGACATTAATTCGCCCTTTACTCTTTTGGTAGGTGCCTTTTGCACCAGTACTCATTTATATAAGTAACTTTTGCAATCCAAATGCCAGATCATTCGAATCAGGCGAGCAAAGCTAATGCTCTCAAGTTTAATGTTCTTTTTTCTGAAGTGAGTATTGGTGATGGTAAGGGGTAATATGCCGCTTAAATACAAGGCAGACCTTTGATTTTAAGGGACTTGCTGCTTTTTGGATATGCAGTTGCTGCAAGTTCCAAGTAACCCCAGCAAAAATAGTAAGTGTCTAGAATCACCGGTAAAAACAGGCTAAGCAAAAAATTTGCCAAATCGGTAAATGAATGCTTGATGAAAGATTCTTTCTCTTCTATAACTGGCAGGCTCAAGGGATTCGTACGTCTATTTTTAGCACTAAAAAGCTGGAAATCTATGTGAGACTTCTTTGTGGGTGCAACTGAGATTTACTTCAGGGCTATAGCTCGAATTGGTAGAGCGGCGGACTCCAAATCCGTAGGTTGTAGGTTCGAATCCTACTGGCCCTGCCACAGTAATTTTTTGACGAGAGTGGGATATGAAGAACGATAACAGCAAGATAATTACCCTAAGTTTTGTGGCTGCGGCTTTTATAGTGGCCTATGTATTGAGTGTTTTGATGGAGGCAATGTCCGCATCTTTTGGTGTAGTGGCTCGTCTGGTCAGCGCAGATTTAGTTAGGCATGGTTTGCCCGTTGCAACCGGTTTAATTTGTTTTGCAGCTCTTCAATTCAATAAAAATATTGTTGCTTGGGCTGACGAGGTAGTCACAGAGATCTCCAAAGTGGTTTGGCCGTCGCAGAAAGACACAACCTCTATGACTATTGTTGTTTGTGTTATGTTGATTTTATCTGGTTTTGTTTTGGGGTTTTTTGATTTTATCTCCAACATTGCTGTAGACAAAATGGTTAATTACTAGGTCAGAGGATATCAAGTTATGGATATGAAGTGGTACATAGTAAATGCTCATTCAGGATATGAAGAGAAAGCAAAAAAAGGCCTTCTTGAGAGAATACGTAAGTCTCAAAAAGAAGATAGCTTTGGTGACATTTTGATTCCAACAGAAGACGTTGTTGAGTTAAAAAAAGGCGCTAAAAAAACTAGTTCTCGTAGGTTTTTTCCAGGATATATGTTCATACAGATGTCCCTCTCTGAAGAGACCTGGCATATTGTTAAGGGAACAACTTACATTTCTAACTTCATAGGAAACGGCTCTAAGCCTCTTCCTGTAAGTGAAGAAGAGGTCCAAAAGATCACCAATCAAATGACCTCAGGTGCTGAGAAGCCTCGTCCTAAATATACTTTTGACCTCGGGGAAGAGGTTCGGGTTGTTGACGGTCCTTTTTCAAACTTCAATGGAAGTGTAGAGCAGGTAGATGCGGACAAAGGGAAGCTGAAGGTTTTGGTTTCAATTTTTGGTCGACCAACCCCTGTAGAGTTAGATTATATTCAAGTAGAGAAGCTAGGAAACGACTAAGAGTCGTTGGCCTAGTGTTTATATTAATAACCCATCTTAAAGGAGAGCGGGCAAATGGCTAAAAAAGTTACAGGACTTATTAAGCTACAGATACCGGCAGGGAAGGCTAATCCAGCACCTCCCGTTGGACCGGCGCTTGGACAACATGGGGTAAACATCATGGACTTCTGTAAGCAGTTTAATGCTAAAACACAGTCCTTGGGTGACACGATTGTGCCAGTTATAATTACTGTGTATCAGGATCGTTCTTTTACCTTCATAACAAAAAGTCCTCCAGCATCTGTAATGTTGAAGAAGGAAATGAAATTAAAATCAGGTTCTAGTAACCCTTCCAGAGAAAAAGTTGGAACGGTATCTGAGGACATAGTTCGCAAGATCGCTGAGGTTAAAATGCCTGATCTTAACTGTACAACGGTTGAGTCTGCAATGGCCCAGGTTCGAGGTACTGCGAAGAGCATGGGACTCGAGGTTGAGGGGTAAGCATGGCTAAAGCAGGAAAAAGAATTAAAAAATTAAAAGAGAACGTAGATAAGAATAATCGTATCGAGCTAGCATCTGCAATGGATCAAATTGTTGCCGGTGCCAACGCTAAGTTTGACGAGTCTATAGAGGTTTCTGTGAATCTTGGAGTAGACGCAAAGCAATCGGATCAACAAGTCCGTGGTTCTTGTGCGCTTCCTCATGGTTTAGGTAAGGAAGTGAAGGTGTTGGTTTTTGCTAAAGGTCCTAAAGAGGCTGAGGCAAAAGAAGCTGGAGCTGATTTTGTTGGATCTGACGAGTTTGTTGAGAAGATCCAAGGTGGTTGGATGGACTTTGATAAGGCCATTGCGACCCCAGACATGATGCCTGTAGTATCTAGAGTGGCTAAGATCTTGGGGCCTCGTGGTTTAATGCCAAACCCTAAGGTTGGTACGGTTACAATGGATGTTAAAAAGGCTGTCGAAGGCGAGAAAAAAGGTAAATGCTCTTATCGTGTAGACAAGGCTGGTATCATTCATGCTTCGATTGGTAAAAAATCAATGGGTTCTGACAAGTTAAAAGACAACCTAGGTGCTTTGATTGGTGCTTTAGTAAAGTCTAAGCCTGCCACATCCAAAGGTACTTACCTTAAAAACGTATCGCTCAGCTCAACTATGGGTGCGGGTGTACGAATTGATGTTAGTAGTATTCCTACTCAGTAGGATGATATAGTTCCTTTCACTCAACGCTGAAGGCTTTTTGCTAGAGACGTTGGGTGGGTAGTTATAATTTTTTATTTCTGCTTAGGAACAAATTTAGACGAGCTCTAAGCTATCAGAGACAGAAGGTGCGAGAGTATAATTTGAGGTCAAGACAAAGACCTACAAGCCTTCCGAGATACAGGAGAATAGTTTGCTAAGAAATAGCTTCGATTTACCTGTCTGAATAGTCCGAGTAAGTTTTTGAAAGGGAGACAATATGTTAAGTAGAGCGCAAAAAGAAAACGTGATTGCCGGTATTTCCGACAAGATCGAGCGTTCTGCGGCTGCCTTCCTGGTCGACTTCAAAGGTATGAATGTTGAGCAGGTAACGGATCTTCGTAAGAAGTTGACGGCTGTAGAAGCAGAGATGTTGGTAGTACGTAACACGTTGGCAAAGCGCGCACTTGCTAAATTTCCAAAGGATGAAGAAGCGATTTCTGCCGATTTTACAGGTACAAATGCTTTGGTATTCGCATTTGGAGATGCTAGCGCCCCAGCAAAAACTCTCAGTGAATTCTCGAAGGATGTTGAGCATCTGGAGTTGAAATCCGGGGTTATGGAAGGTGAGAGACTTGATGAAGCAAGAATCAAGTATCTAGCGGATCTTCCACCTCAAGAAGTGCTTCAAGCACAGTTCTTGGGAGTGTTGGCAGCACCTGCAAGCAAGTTCGTACGTACACTAAGTGCAGTACCTGGTGGCTTTGCAAGAGTTCTTAAGGCTTACGAAGAAAAGCAGGCTTAAAGAATTTAATTTGAATTAGAAGAAGTATTTTTTTAACAAACTATTTTAAAAAGTGAGGATAATTATGTCTTTAGACAAAGATCAAGTTGTAGAATTTCTATCTAACATGCCAGTAATCGAATTGGCTAAACTAATTGAAGAGCTAGAGGACAAGTGGGGCGTTTCTGCTGCCGCTCCTGCTGCTGTTGCTGTTGCCGCTCCTGGAGCTGGTGGAGCTGCTGAAGAGAAAACAGAATTCGACGTAGTTCTTGTTTCTCCAGGTGCTAGTAAAATCAATGTAATTAAAGAAGTGCGTGGAATCACTGGTTTAGGTCTTAAAGAGGCTAAGGAACTAGTTGAATCTGCTCCAAAAGCAATCAAAGAAGCAGTTGCAAAAGATGAAGCTGAAAAGCTTAAAGAAGCTTTAGAAAAAGCTGGCGCAACTGTTGAAGTTAAGTAAGAATTGACTCTTACTTAAAGAAAATAAGCCAACGGTGGGGATAATTTTGTCCTCACCGATTTTGTAGTTTGAACTTGCCTACCTATATTATAAAGGAGAGCGAATGGGCAACACTCCCGTAACGGCCTCTAACTTACGTTTGAGAAGAACATTTGCAAAGTACAGCTCTGCTGTACAAATACCTAACCTTATCCAGTTACAGAAGGCTTCCTATGAATCCTTTGTACAAAGTGATGTGGACCCCGATCGCCGTGGTGAGGACGGACTGAACGGTGTATTTACATCCGTATTTCCAATTTCCGATTTTAACAATACCTCAAGTCTCGAATTCGTGGCCTACCACCTAGAACCACCTAAGTATGATGTGGACGAATGTAGACAAAGAGGGATGACATATGCGGCTCCGATCAAAGTGACCCTACGTTTGGTTGTTTTTGATGTGGACGAAGAGACCGAGGCTCGAAGCATCCGAGATGCTAAAGAGCAGGAAGTCTATCTTGGTGAAATACCTTTGATGACAGAAAATGGTTCTTTCATCGTAAATGGTACCGAGAGAGTTGTTGTGAGTCAGTTGCACCGATCACCAGGTGTTTTCTTTGATCACGACAATGGTGAGAGCCATTCCAGTGGAAAAATATTATTTAACGCACGTGTGATTCCATACCGTGGTTCTTGGTTAGACCTTGAGTTTGACCAAAAAGATCTGTTGTATGTGAGAATCGATCGAAGAAGAAAATTCCCAGCCACAGTGTTATTAAAGGCATTGGGTTACGATGAAGAGTATATTTTAGACTTCTTCTACGATGCGGATAAAGTGACCTTAGACTCTGACGGAAAAAACTTCCGTTATATCGACGTAGAGAAAATGCAAGGTCAACGTGCTCTTGCTGATATTATTGATCCTGCAGATGGTGAAGTAATCGTAAAATCTGGTCGAAGAATTACGAGAGCTATCGTTAAGAAAATGACAGAAAGAAAAATCGAGAGATTAGAGATTTCTACTGATGATTTGGTTGGTAAAGTTATCGGTAAGCCAGTTATCGATGAAGAAACTGGTGAAATCATAGCTGATGTTAATGAAGAGTTAAGTCTTGATTCTATTGAGGCTATTCGTACTTCTGGTATTTCAGAGCTTGCTTTAATTTTCTTTGATGGTGTTGCAAGTGGTCCTTTTATTAGGAACACATTGTTAGTGGATAAAGTAGCAACAGAAGAAGAGGCCTTGATTGATATATACAAGCGTCTTCGTCCTGGTGAGCCACCAACTCCTGATTCTGCGAAGAATTGTTTCACAAAGCTTTTCTTTGATCCAGAAACCTATGACTTAAGTGAAGTAGGTCGTTTGAAGATAAATCACAGATTTAATATTCCACTTGAGGAATGTCCTGTTGATCACAAGACGCTTACTAATAAAGATATAATGAGTACCGTTAAGACGATCGTAGATCTTCGAAATGGTGTTGGTAAAGTAGATGATATCGATCACCTTGGAAACCGTCGTGTACGTTCTGTTGGTGAGCTTCTTGAGAATCAATACAGAATTGGTTTGGTTCGAATGGAAAGAGCGATTCGAGAAAGAATGAGCTTACAAGATATCGAAACTATGATGCCTCATGATCTAGTTAATGCTAAGCCTGTAAACGCTGTAGTTAAAGAGTTCTTCGGTTCTTCTCAGCTATCTCAGTTTATGGACCAAACTAACCCTTTATCGGAAATTACTCACAAAAGAAGACTTTCTGCTCTTGGACCAGGTGGCTTAACACGTGATAGAGCTGGTTTTGAAGTTCGTGACGTACATCCGACGCATTATGGTCGAATTTGTCCGATTGAAACTCCAGAGGGACCGAACATTGGTTTGATTGCTTCATTGGCTACCTACGCCAGAATTAACCAGTATGGATTTATTGAAACTCCATACAGAGAAGTTGAGACTGGTAAAGTTGCAAGTGACTATAGATACTATTCTGCCTTAGAAGAAAAGGGTCACAGAATCGCTCAGGCAGAAACTGCTGCGGGTAAAGATATTGCTACTGAGAATTTAACTGCTCGATGTGATGGTGATTACCAGATCATTGAAAAAGAGCAGGTGTCATTGCAAGATGTTTCTCCTAACCAAATGGTTTCGATTGCAGCATCTTTGGTACCATTCCTTGAGCATGATGATGCCAACAGAGCCTTGATGGGTGCAAACATGCAACGTCAGGCGGTTCCTTTAGTGAAAGCTAGAGCACCTCTTGTTGGTACTGGTGTTGAGCGCTTAGTTGCCGCTGATTCTGGTACATCTATGGTAGCAAAAAACTCTGGTATAGTTGAAGAAGTAGACGCATCAAGAATCGTTGTACGTCGTTTTGCCCGTCAGGGTGAGTTAGGTGCAAACGTAGATATCTACAATCTTACTAAATATCAAAGAACGAACCAAAATACTTGTTTTAACCAAAGACCAATCGTTAAAGTTGGAGACGTCGTACATAAAAACGATGTAATCGCTGATGGTCCTTCCACTGAGTTAGGCGAGCTAGCTCTTGGGCAGAATGTGTTGATCGCGTTCACGCCTTGGATGGGTTATAACTTTGAGGATTCTATTTTGATTTCGGAAAGAATGATTCGAGAGGATTTATTCACTTCCGTGCACATTGAAGAATTCGAGTGTGTGGCTAGAGATACTAAATTAGGTAAAGAAGAGATCACTAGAGATATTTCCAATGTTGGTGAAGAGGCTCTTAAGGATCTTGATACTTCAGGAATTATTCGAGTCGGTGCAAATGTTCGACCTGGAACCATTCTTGTTGGTAAAGTTACTCCAAAAGGTGAGACTCAGCTTTCTCCTGAAGAGAAGCTTCTGAGGGCTATTTTTGGTGAAAAAGCAGGTGATGTTAGAGATACCTCGTTAAGAGCATCTTCTGGTGTTTTCGGAACAGTAATCGACGCTCAAGTTTACAGCCGAGAGGGTGCAGAGCGAGACGAAAGATTACTCGCAATTATTAAAGAAAAAGAAGCGAAACTAGAAAAAGATCTTTCTGTTGAGCAAAACGTTATTAAAAACAACGCTATCGATAAGTTGAAATCACTATTAGTGGATAAGACTACTAATGGAGTTCTACTGAACGAAGATGGTTCCAAAAAATTACTTGATAAAGATCAAGTAATTTCAGAGGAAGACATCGAGACGATTCCATTTGAGCTTCTATCCTATATTCCTCTTCCGCAAGAATTGGAATTCCAGGTAACGAAGATCGTTGATGGTGCTCGTAATCAGTTAGATGCCGTAAAAATGATTTTTAACGAAAAGACCGACCGTTTACGTAAAGGGGATGAACTTCCTCCGGGCGTGATTAAAATGGTTAAGGTTTATGTAGCAATTAAGCGTAAACTTCAAGTGGGTGATAAACTTGCTGGTCGTCATGGTAACAAAGGTGTGATTTCAAAGATTATGTCTGCCGAAGACATGCCTTACCTTCCAGACGGAACTCCAGTAGACATGGTTCTTAACCCATTAGGTGTACCTTCTCGTATGAACATTGGACAGGTTCTGGAGGTTCATTTAGGTTGGGCTGCGCAAATGCTTGGTAAACAACTTCAAAAGTATATCGATGAATTTAAAGCCGAAGAGTTCCGCCAGGAACTACAAGGTATTTACGATAACAAAGCCATTAGAGACACACTTCAAGAGGCGGATGAGCATTCTCTAAAAAGAATGTTACCTTACCTAACAAACGGTGTTCATGTCGCAACTCCAGTTTTCGATGGTGCTGAAGAGGTAGAAATTAAAAATCTACTTGAGAAAGCAAGCCTTCCTAAGCGAGGACAATCTGTATTGTTTGACGGTCGAACAGGCGAGCCTTTTGAGAACCCAGTAACAGTTGGTGTAATGTACATGTTGAAACTACATCACCTTGTTGAAGAAAAGATTCACGCTCGTTCCATAGGACCTTACTCATTAGTTTCTCAACAGCCATTGGGTGGTAAAGCACAATTTGGTGGTCAGAGACTAGGGGAAATGGAAGTTTGGGCGATTGAGGCATACGGTGCAGCTTATGCACTTCAGGAATTCCTAACTGTTAAGTCCGATGACGTAGCGGGAAGAAATAGAATGTATGAGTCTATCGTTAAGGGTGAGAACGTGCTTGAGCCTGGTTTACCAGAATCATTTAACGTACTTGTAAAAGAGCTACAATCTCTAGCCTTAAATGTGGAACTAGTTGAAAGTGATATTCTTACAGATCGACCAGAGGATGATGTTGTTTATTCTGAGTCTGAAGATGCCGTTTTTAATACAACAGCAACTCCAGTAACTCCGATCAATGAAGATCCAGCAGCACCAGCTGAGCCAGTAGAGGCTCCAGTAGTTGTGGAAGAACCATCTGAAGAAGATAGCGTAGAAGCAGTAGCTGAAGTAACTGAGACCACGTCTGAAGACGACGAAAACCAAGGTCAACACTAATAAGGAGTAGACGTTGAAGGATTTATTAAATTTTTTCGACAAGCCAAAAGATCCATTAGCTTTTAACTCCGTTCGGATTTCATTGGCGAGCCCGCCAATGATTCGTTCGTGGTCTCGTGGAGAGGTTAAAAAACCTGAGACCATTAACTACCGAACGTTCAAGCCTGAGCGCGATGGACTTTTCTGTGCAAAGATTTTTGGACCGATAAAGGACTACGAATGCCTTTGCGGTAAATATAAGAGAATGAAATATAGAGGCGTAACTTGTGAGAAGTGTGGTGTTGAAGTCACACAATCGAAAGTTCGTCGTGAACGATTAGGACATATTGACTTAGCAAGCCCAGTAGCACATATTTGGTTTCTAAGGTCACTTCCATCTAGAATTGGTAACTTGTTAGATATGACTCTTAAAGACGTAGAGCGTGTGCTTTATTGTGAGTCTTATGTGGTTACTGATGCCATGGAATCTCCGCTTGAGGAAGGCCAAATTTTATCTGAGGAAGCGCTTCAAAATGCTTTCGAAGAGCATGGACCTGGTTTCAAGTATGGAATGGGTGGAGAAGCAGTATTAGATTTGCTTCGTAAAATTGATGTGGAATACCTTTCTCGTAAATTGAGAAAACTTCTTAAGGAAACCACTTCAGAAGCCGGTACCAAGAAAATTACTAAAAGACTGAAGGTTGTTGAATCCTTTAAAGGTTCTATCAATAAGCCTGAGTGGATGATGTTGGATGTACTTCCAGTTTTACCGCCTGATCTTAGACCTCTAGTTCCTCTAGATGGTGGAAGATTTGCTACTTCTGATCTTAACGATTTATATCGTAGAGTAATTAACAGAAACAATCGATTGAAGCGTCTTCAAGAGCTTAGTGCTCCTGATATTATTATTCGAAATGAAAAAAGAATGCTTCAAGAGTCAGTGGATGCATTGCTTGATAATGGTCGTAGAGGGAAAACTTTTACGGGTCCAAACAAGCGTCCATTGAGATCACTTTCTGATATGTTGAAGGGTAAGCAAGGTCGTTTCCGTCAAAACTTACTTGGTAAGCGTGTGGATTACTCTGGACGTTCGGTTATTACAGTGGGGCCATACCTAAAGTTACATCAATGTGGTCTTCCTAAAAAGATGGCTCTAGAGCTTTTCAAGCCATTTGTTTATAGCAAATTAGAAGAGCGCGGTTTGTCTTCTACGATCAAACAATCCAAAAGATTGGTTGAGCAAGAAGTAACAGAAGTTTGGGACATTCTAGCTGAGGTTGTAAAAGAGCACCCGGTAATGTTAAACCGTGCACCTACTCTTCACAGATTAGGTATCCAGGCATTTGAGCCTGTTTTACTTGAGGGAAAATCCATTCAGCTTCATCCATTAGTTTGTGTGGCCTTTAACGCTGACTTTGATGGTGACCAAATGGCTGTCCATGTACCTCTATCGATAGAGGCTCAGGTGGAAGCTCGAGTTCTAATGATGTCTACAAACAACATTTTGAGCCCAGCTAACGGTAAGCCAATCATCAATCCTACGCAGGATATCGTGTTAGGTTTATATTGGATGACTCGAAAAAGATTAGGAGCAAAGGGAGAGGGGAAGCTCTTTTCTAATGTTCAAGAGCTAATCTACGCTTACGAGAACCGACACTTAGATCTACAGGCTAGTATTAAAGTTAGAATCAACGGGAAAATCGAAGACACTACAGTTGGTAGAGCTATCTTAAGTGATATTTTACCTGCTGGAGTTCCTTTCTCTACGATTAATAAAATCATGTCTAAGAAAGAGTTAGCAAACTGGATTGATACTTCTTTCCGTGTCAGCGGTGGTAAAGCAACCTGTATCCTAGCGGATAAAATGATGCAGTATGGTTTCAAGTACTCTACTAAAGCCGGAATCTCAATTTGTGTGGATGATATGATCATTCCAGAAGAGAAGCCTGCTCTATTGAACGAAGCGGCTGAAAAAGTGGCTGAGTATCAAAAGCAGTACGACGAAGGTTTGATCACTGATGGTGAGCGATATAACAAAGTTGTGGATTTATGGGCACAAACTGTTGATCGTGTAACGAAGCAGATGATGGGTAAAATTGAAAATCAGATTTTTGAAGTAAATGGAGAAAAAATCAAAGACGATTCTTTCAACTCTATTTTTATCATGGCAGATTCTGGAGCCAGAGGTAGTGCTGCTCAGATTCGTCAGCTTGCTGGTATGCGTGGATTGATGGCTAAGCCAAGTGGTGAAATCATCGAGACGCCAATTACTGCAAACTTCCGTGAAGGATTGTCAGCACTTCAGTACTTTACATCAACGCATGGTGCTCGTAAGGGTCTTGCTGATACAGCTTTGAAAACAGCTAACTCCGGTTACTTAACAAGACGTCTTGTTGATGTTGCTCAAGATGCTGTGATTATCCAAGAAGATTGTGGTTCGATGGATGGAATTGATATTCGACCGTTAATCGAAAGCGGCGAGGTAGTTAGACCAATAGGAGAACGAATCCTAGGTAGAACAACTTCGGTAGATGTAATCAACCCATTAACCAATGAGTTAGTGATTCCAGCGGCTACTATTCTAGGCGAAGACCACGTTGAGAAGATCGAAGAGATTGGTATTGAAATGGTTAAAATCCGTTCTGTGTTAACTTGTTACACAAAGCGTGGAATTTGTGCCAAATGTTATGGTAGAGATCTAGCGCGTGGTAGTAGAGTGAACTTGGGTGAAGCTGTAGGTATTATCGCTGCCCAATCTATTGGTGAGCCGGGTACACAGCTTACGATGAGAACTTTCCACTTGGGTGGTACTGCGACTCGTGCGGTTGAACAAAGTGTTCATGAAGCTCGTGTTGATGGATCTGTTAAGTTGGAAGATGTTGTTTCAGTTACTAACAGAAATGATAAACAAACAGTAATGAATAGAAACGGTTCCATCATACTATTTGATGAGCACGATCGTGAAAGAGAAAGATATCCATTGTCTTACGGAACTATTTTGGGCGTAAAAGACGGAGATAGAGTTACCAAAGGTCAGGCAATGGCCGAGTGGGATCCGTACTCTCTTCCTATTAGTGGCGAACAAGCTGGTAAGATTGGATACATTGATATGCTTGATGGAAGTACTTTAACTGAACAAGTGGATCCAGTTTCTGGTTTCGCTACAAAAGTTATCGGTGAAGGCAAAAAGTCTGATGTTAAACCAATGATTACTTTGTTGAACGATGCAGGCGAAATGCTAACGCTTTCCGGAAGCGATACCCCTGTTAGATATCTTCTTCCTGTTGGAGCCCAGTTACTAGTGGATGACCAACAAGAAGTAATAGCTGGTGATGTGATTGCTAAAATTCACAGAGCAGCATCTAAGACTCGTGATATTACGGGTGGTCTACCAAGAGTTGCTGAATTATTTGAAGCACGTAAACCAAAAGAAGCGGCAATCGTTGCTGATATCGATGGTTTCGTTAGTTTCGGTAAAGATGTGAAGGGTAAAACTAGAGTGGTTATTACTCCTGAACTTGGTGAGCCTAGAGAATTCTTGATACCAAAAGGTAAACACGTTCTTGTAAGAGAAGGTGAGTTTGTTAAGAGTGGTGAAGCCCTGATGGATGGATCTACAAACCCGCATGATATTTTGAGAGTGATGGGTATTAAAGATCTAGCTGAATACTTAGTGAACGAGATTCAAGAGGTTTACAGGCTTCAAGGGGTTGGAATTAATGATAAGCATATTGAGGTTATTGTACGTCAAATGCTTAGAAGAGTTTTAATTATTAACCCTGGGGACACGACTTTCCTTCCTGGAGAACAGGTAGAAAAGTATGAACTTCTTGATGCAAACGAAAAACTTGCTGCCGAGGGTGCAGAGGTTGCTACTTATGAGCCATTATTACTTGGTATCACAAAAGCATCCCTATCCACGGAAAGTTGGATTTCTGCCGCTTCCTTCCAGGAAACTACAAAAGTACTTACTGAGGCCGCAATCAACTCCAAGCTTGATAAGTTAAGAGGACTAAAAGAAAATATCATCATGGGTCGATTGATCCCTGCTGGTACAGGTCTTCCATCTTACAAGAAATGGAAAGTGGTCGTGGATGAAAATGCAGGGCAGGACTTAATGTCTACTCTCCCATTTGGAGACACTATGCCAACTCATCCAGGTCAGTAGAGTTACTTATTAAAGAGAATTCAAAAAGCCACTCTGAAAAGGGTGGCTTTTTTTTATTGGTTTAAAAACTTTAGAATTCTTTCGAAAATATCTGTGTGGTTAGGTGATGATTCATATTCTCCGACGAACCTAGCGTCTAATAATAATGGTGTACTGTGCTCAAAATATTCTTCAGACAAGATATGTTCATCAATTACCATTTTATTTTCAATTTCATTTCTTACTTTAAGCTTTAATTTTTCATCAGAGAAGAATTCATTATTTTCATTTGGAATTTGACCGACGATTTCACCAACAACTAAGTTGTTATAGTTTAAGCTGTGATTACGCAATAATGAATCAGTTCTAGCTACGTCGATTGCGTCATCCGAGCCCGAGAAAATAGTAAAAATAGGGGTATCGATTTTATCAGTTCTCTCAAGATTAGCTTGTACTTTCTTGTTTAATCTCGTTAATTCCTTTACAGCACCTGCTGGATAGTATTGGTAACGAACACCCTTTCCATAGTCTTTTATACCTAAATTTAAACCCCATAGAATTCCAGAGAAAAATTCTTCAGTTTTACTAGCAAACAACTTTAAGGCAGGTGAAATTAAAACTGCTTTTGAGATTTTCGGACTATACTGCTCTTCGGAAATTAGTTGGGTGATTAGCGAGCCACCGGTGCTGAAACCAACTAGTACAATAGAATGTGAAAAACGCTCTGCTAATAAAACTGAAAAATTAAGATCATCGACCCAATCTTCCCAACTAGTTTTGGAGCCAAGTTCGTCGGGTCCATTTTTTAATGGATTTCCATGGCCAGACAATAAAACCGACAAAACATTAAATCCGTTGAAATGAAGTTGGGCAGCAATATCTTTCATGTAAAATGGAGAGTCGCTTAGACCATGAACTAGAATCGCTGTTTTTGTGCTTTTTTGTTCTGGCGAGCTAGGTATAAAATAAGGTGCCATAGCTCCCGGTCCTACTCTACCTTTTTCTATACCAAAACAGGAGTCTGTTGGTTCTAGGCAAAGTTTTAAGCTTTTTTCGGATTTCAATTTTTGGAAGATGGGTGATCGTGCTAAACAGTTCGAATCTGAAGAGCTACATATGAGACTAAGCCCAGTAGATGAATAAAAAGTTAAAAAAGTGACAAAAATTGTCCAAGTCAAAAGCTTATTCTTGATCATAGATCCTCCATATACCAACCATTGTTAGCTAGTGTAAAAAGATGCTATTTTCATACCAAAGGTTTTGATTTCAATCAGATTTTGTCTTGGTTACTAGAGGGTCTTAAATAGCTCGAGAAATTGATCTATTTTTTCTCTTAGAATTTGATGGTTATCCATAAATTCTAAAGGTCCTATCTGATCCCCATCATTTTTACCATCTAGTAAGATTGCGTTATGTTCGATACTCTGATTTTTTAGTAGATGCTCCATCGGCTGTATTTCTTTTGTATCAGCTTGCAGGTCAAGAATGTGTTGGTAATAAGTCGAGTCGCCGTCAGCAAAGGTCGAAACAAATGTATCAGACATTAGTTCTCCAAATATGGAATATCTAAAATTAGATAGATTTTCTGTAAGATAAACTAAAACGCTGGCTATGTTGTAAGTAGAGTCATTCCCGGCAATTAAGGCGTAAACAGGTATTTTGGAGAATTTATATTGCCTGTAGTTTCTATTTCGTTTTCTGTTTCTAAAATTTTTCTTCGTTTTTGAGTTCAGACTTTTTAGTTCAGAGATTCCCTTTACATATTGAACCTGATACCTAATTCCATAACCAAAATCTTTTTCACTCAAGACTGTATCATCACTTGCAAAGCTCAGCGCAATGCTCAAGCGAGTACCAAGATCCAAATCGAGGGTCGGCGACAATAAAACAGCGGACTTAATCTTGTGATTGATATCCGCATAAGTTGAGATTGCATTCAAAACCAAGCTAGCTCCGGTGCTAAAGCCTACAAGGTGTATCTCAGTGGAATTTTTCTTAACAAATTGAATGTAGTTATTGAAATCCTGAATCCAATCTTTAAATGTAATTGTAAGCAATGGTGTTGGGTCCTCAGAAGAGTGACCTGATAACTGAGCGACAACCACATTGAAGCCGAGCTTATGGTAGGTCTCAGCAATGTCTTTCATATAAAAGGGGGAATCTGTAAGGCCATGGAACATCAAAGCGGTCTTATTTGTCGGCTTTGGTGCGGCAATTACGTAAGGGGCCCTAGGGGATTTAAAAAAGCATTCATGAGTCGGCAACTCGCAAAGTTTAATTTTTTGGTTTTTAACAAAACTTACAGCCGTTTTATCGTTATCAATTCTATCCAGGATACCTAGTACGCTTGATTCATTATTATAAACGGAAGTAAATGCAAAGACCCAACGAGGGTTTTGGGTAAGCAAGAACACTAAACTGCCAATTAAATAGATTTTTTTCAAAACCCCCACCTTATCGAGACAAGGATAAAAACATCAATAGATCCTGTCTTAGCTTGTTTTATCCCAATATTGGCTCGTTTGGGTGACTAATATTGAATTGGAGTTGTATTTCCACCAGTTTTGAAAGTAATTCAGGGACTATTCAGTGGAGGTTCCGGGTTAAGTTAGTTCTGCTAATGTTTTCAGCGAAAAGGGGTTTTGAAGGCAATTAGTAGACTCAGCTAAATAGCTGAATTTACTAAGGGCTGTTTGAAGTACACTATCAACTGGAAAGCATCTAAAACACCCATTTTGTCTCTTGACCTTTTATTCCTATTTGGATACAACTGGTCGCTCAACGTGCTGAATTTGTTGTGTTCTAGGAATAGAAGAAGGATATTATTTAATGGCTACTATTAACCAATTGATTCGTAATGAAAGAAGAATTCAGAAGCAGAAAACAGCTTCTCCGGCTTTGAAGGCTTGTCCTCAAAGACGTGGAGTATGTACTCGTGTATATACAACAACTCCTAAAAAACCAAACTCAGCTCTACGTAAAGTGGCTCGTGTTCGTTTAACAAGTGGATTTGAAGTAACTTCCTATATCCCAGGGATTGGTCACAATCTTCAGGAGCATAGTGTGGTTTTAATCCGTGGCGGTCGTGTTAAAGATCTTCCAGGTGTTCGTTACCATATTGTAAGAGGTAACTTAGATACTCAGGGTGTAAGTGATAGAAAGCAAAGTCGTTCAAAATATGGCGTTAAAAAGCCAAAGTCTAACTAAATAGAATAAAGAGAGCAGTATATGTCTAGACGTAGAGGAAATTATAAAAGAGAAGTATTACCGGATCCAAAGTTCAATGATACTTTAGTAACAAAGTTCTGTAATGGTTTGATGCTTGACGGTAAAAAGAGTGCCGCACAAACAATTTTGTATTCAGCAATGGATGAGCTAAATCAAAAAGTTGGAGGCGAAGACGCTTTGTCTGCTTTCAAAAAAGCGATTGATAATGTTAAGCCTTCTCTAGAGGTTAGATCTAGAAGAGTTGGTGGTTCGGTTTATCAGGTGCCTGTTGATGTTAGACCTGTTAGAAGAACTACCTTGGCCATTAGGTGGTTGGTAGAGTTTTCTCGTAAGCGTGGCGAAAAAGATATGTCTGCCCGTCTTGCAAATGAACTTATTGAAGCTTTCAATAACCGCGGTAACGCTGTTAAGAAAAAGGAAGAGACTCATCGTATGGCTGATGCAAACAAAGCCTTTGCTCACTACAGATGGTAATATCTGTTATTATTTGATTCTCAAAAGCTCCCAAAATGGGGAGCTTTTTTTTTGCTTTAAAAGCTTTAAAAAGGTGGTTTCTTGGTACTTAGAGAATTAGTAAAGGAAGATAAAGACATATTTTACGAAGCCTTAAGCCAGCCGTTTGACGAAGATTTTCAGTTTGCATGGTTCTTTAAAGAGAGCGGTAATTCCTTTAGCTCTTACCTCCAATATTTAAAAGATAATAAAGAGGGTAGAGTTTTACCCGGTCAAGTTAGAGTCACATTTTTAATTGCAATTGTAGGTGGAAAAATTGTTGGACGCTGTTCAATTCGTCATGAACTAAATGACTTCTTAAGTAGTGTTGGCGGCCATATAGGATATGGCGTTTTACCGAGATATAGAAAAATGGGCTATGCCACGGAGATTCTAGGCAGATCGCTAGATTTTATACGAAATTCAGTGCCTGACATTAACAAAGTTTTAATTACATGTGACGAAGAAAATTTAGGCTCTAAAAAAGTAATTGAGAAAAACAATGGAGTTTTTGAAAGTATTTTGGAAAGAGAAAATCTTCCCAACAAGCTACGGTATTGGATTAGTGTTTAAAGTCTTTATCCGTTAGGTTGTAGAAAAGCTCTATGTAAGATCCTTGGTGGCTTTCAATATATGTTAGTTCGCTATTAGGAATGATTTTGATTCCAGATTTATCCAAATTTTCTATAAAATTATTAATTCGTTTTTCTATGATCTTATTAATGTCTACCATCCACAAAGTAAATAAATTCAAAATAGCTGGTATCCTGCCGTCTGCATCCAAGTTTCTAAAGGCCAAGCAAAGGTTTCCATTTTCAGGATTGCAAAGCCTAGGGACTACCTCTGAGTAAAGCTTTGTAGACAATCCTTTTCCGAGTTTAGCTTTTGGAACAATAATCTTGTAGAGTCCCTCGTCCCATAGGAATTGAATTGGTCTTTTGAAAATAACTTCTTGATTAGCTCTATTACAAATACCTGACTTACAACGAACCTCTGTTCGCAAATACATATCTAGGTTTTTTTTATCATAAGATCTGCGTAGCCATGAATTCACACCCTCTGTAGTTATTTGAACAGAAAAATCATTGGGTTTAGAAGCTGTGTTGAATCTAAAGTTATCTACTAAATCATTTTCCGTACATGCGATATCTTTCATCCTAGCTCCAATCCTCACATAGTCTCTATCATTTGAAATAGCAAAAGATGATAGAAGGATGTCTAGTTCCTGGTTTTTAGATCGGGCCTCAATTTTTGATTGTATTTTTTGATAAAAGGACTCAATCGCAGCATAGTTTTGAGAGAAGTCCTTGGAGTTTAATCTATAATCAGTGGGTAGCTTTTGGAATAGTTGATTTAAATTTTTCCAAAAAATAGTAGCACGATCTATATGGCCGATGTCTGAGGAATGTTGGAAATTCTCTAGGTAGGCAGCGGCCCTATTGAAAGCTTCCCTAACTAACTTTGTGTTTTCATTTTGCTTTCTTGTCGACAGACTTATTTTACCTAATAAGTTTTCGATTTCTCTCAATACAGCCTCTCCATCATTTTCTATAATTCCTCTAGCCACAATTGTTCTGAGATCTAGAAGAGGAATACTAAAATCTTTTTCAAGACTCGTCGGTAGAGAGTTGATAAGTATTTGAGTTTTTTCTGAAATTAAATTTTCAACCATTTGAACAATGTCAGTTGAGAAGTGGTCTATCAAAGTAGATTTAAAGGCCATTTTTAAAAAGGCTTCAAATATTGGATCGCTAAGGCGAACATTTTCCCCAATTCTTGAGTTACCAATCACTAAGTCAAAATCACTAAAGACTGCTCTCAGACTAGCTTTAGAATGTAAAAGGTTTTTATGTTTTATAGATCCGTTTTCATTCCAATTTAGTTCTAGGTTTAGAGGTATTGTTCTTTCCGCTTTTAATTTTATAGCAAGGTCGCAGTTTCTGTATTTCACACCCGTAATAGAGTTGGTAATGCTAAGGCAAAATTTGTATTCAAAATCACTAATTTCAGCCTTAGCTACAATGGCAGGCTCAAAATTCGAGTTCTCACTCAAGGAAGGAGCGGTAGTTTCAAATATTGGTATCGATTGGCGACTAATAAAAATCCGGCTATCTGGAAGTATAGAAGGAAGGCCCTCAATATCATGAGTGCCAAAGGAAAAGTCAGTAATATCCAGTTTTTTTATATGATCTATTATCAGTGGTTGCTTACTTTCTAGGTATGGCTGTGCCAATTTAGAAATTCCAGTATTCGATATATTTACTATGAAGTGATCGCAAATATCCTCGCTTTGGGTTTTGTTTGCAAGCGTATCGGCTGAGATTAGAAAAACCAAAATCATTAAAAAATTTATTTTTAGATTCAAGCGACTTTCTCCCTGGCTAGGAACTTAGGTGTAAACTAGAGCAAATAGCAGGCCAGAGTAAATGTTAGTACTGGTTTCAGGCTTTTGTTTCTATGTTACCGATATATAAGACTATTTCTGGTTTAGTCATCGACTAAAAATCTGCGATTTCTACATAGTTAAGAAAAAAATATAGACACGTATTCAATATATACATGCAAATACCCCTATCCTTTATTTGTGGGAGCTCCAAATTAAGTTTAAATCATTCTGGTGATACTTTGAGTTGAGATAACCAGCCTTTTGCATAATCTTTAATTTAAAGTATTCCATATCTCGATCGCCGTAAGCCTGCTATTGCAATCTTTGAATTTCTCGATTTACTCCCTCAGACAAGCTCGTGGTTACTTTAAACTTAAAATAATTCCATAGTCTTTCTTCCTCCAAAAGGCGCCAAATATATTTTGAGATTCTTGGAGCTCTGATTTGAACTGCCCATTCATAGCACTCATTCAGTGTTCGTTGAGCCTCTTCTTTAGTTTCGCTTTCAAACATTCTATGAAAATGTTCCTTTAATATCTCCAGTTTCCCAATTTTTGAATTAATCT
>JBGCGH010000023.1:0-125804 GCA_045110695.1 Bdellovibrionales bacterium
TTCGCTCTCTTGCCGTAAGTTTATTTTGGCTACGTAATCTCTGAAGGGACTTTTGTCCTCCGCCGAGTTTAACTTTCTCTAACCTTGATCGCATATCATCGACTAGCTCTTTCATTGCCATGTGGTTCTCTTTAAAAGAACTAGTTTGATTATTAATATTAGTTTCCAATGGAAAAGTGGAGTCCATTATTTAGCCTTTTTAAAAGTTTTTTGGATCAAATAAAGGTTCAAACATACTATTGAACGATAATTTGTAAATCCCTAGTTTCACGGGCATTTTGGTAAATTGAGGGCCTAAAATCAAGGAAAACAACCGCAGCATTACTCTACTCAGACGCAAAGCTTATTTTAATACCAAAGTAAGCATTGCACCAACTGAGTGTATAGGAAAAGCATTAATTGCTAGATCATTAAGGGCTTTATCGGCACTGTGTAATAGATTAGGAGAGAGCATAACAAATAGGACCTTGTCGCCGTTATCTTATGCACATCTGCCACGCCTGAAAGCCCCTTAGCTACTCGACGTACAGTGATTTACCGCATTATTAAATCGAAATAACCGCTGCCTATCCAACGGGGCCAATATCCATACTCGACTAACATTCGTTAATATCACTTATTCTTTAAAAAATTTTCGGTACAGCCTAGTAAGTCTGCCACCCACCGATGAATCAAAGCTTTTTGAGCTTGCCCTCCATCTATAGCCAGATAATGGCAAAAAAACCAATTTACGCATTTTTATAAGCCCTCACTCCTCAAAATCAAAAAGAAAACGAGTGATAAAATCTTGAAAGTTCGTTTAAGGGGGGGCACAATATTTAAGAACCTATGAAATCAGGAACCAAAATATGATCAAATTTATTATTGGAGCTATAATTATGTCCACTTCAGCTGAAGCAGCAGAGAAATACACACTGAATATAGATTACAAAGACCAGCCTATTAAAGTTCTAGTAAATGAAATACCAATTTTGATTGAAAATAAGGTAAAAAAAGGACAAAGCCAATCTAGTCAAAAAGACCTTAGCCCTTATCTTGTCGAGGGAGAAAACACAGTTTCATTTGAAACTGGAACAGGAAAAGTTAGGGTAACTAAAGCAGCTGAAGGCTCTTTTCCAAGTAACAATAAAGCAGAATTAGAATTAGAAAAAAACATCTCAGGCACGTTTAACGTTCCTAAGGATATTCTTCCTAAACTTTCCTGGCATTCGGCCCCCAAATTATCGGATTCTGACTGTAGTAAAGCAATAGAATTTGCCCAAGATCTCAAAAAACTAATTGATGAAAAAAAGCTTGAGGATATCCTTAAGTTACACGTTATGGACGTAAAAAACTCTACTGTATTATTTCCAGACTTCCCGGAAAACGAAGTTAAAGCATTTAACAAAGAGAAATACGAAGATCTTTTTAAAGGTGGCTTTGCTGACCCTGGAGACTTTAAATGTCACGTACAAAAGGGTGGGAAACTTATCAATATTGCTTCGAAGGATTCTGTTTTTTTCCTCCAGCCGAAATCTGATAGCTACGAAATATATCTTTTCCTTGCTAAAAACAAATCGGGAAAGTTAGAAATTGTATTCTGAAGTAAACGGAAAAAGAGGTATAGTAGTTTGTATCTTTTTCCCCTCCAAAAGTGTATGGAACTTTAGCCACTAGAATTTGAAATTACTATTTGATAAACGTTCAATAGATCTACTAAATAAATATTCAACCTCGATAATAGCGACTACTTTACTAAATACCTCGCTCCATACTTAGTACCATAAAACCTATGTCCAAATATAATGAGGTATAAACCGGTACTTACGGTTAGTTCTCATACTCCACATAGCTTATATATATAGAAACATCCACCCTCCACCGATGGTATGGCGGATGAAAAAAATAGGGAGAACATCAATGAAAAAACTTATATTTACAATTTTTTTTAGCAGCTTAGCTTTCGCATCTACTTTAAAAGCGGAAGGAATGGGATTACACTTTGGCGTAGGACTACCCTATGCAAGTCAGTATGGCTTTGATCATACACTTTCCGATACCTGGAGCTATTCTATTGGATATAACTCCATCAGCGCTAGTTTTGATACAGCATCTGTCGCACTAACGTTACCAGAAGTGGTTTTTAAATATCATCCTTTTAAAGGAAGCTTTTTCCTAGGAGCCGGCCTAGGCCAATCCTCATTAGAAGTTACGGCATTCGACACAGCCTCTAGCACCACGGTTGCTGGTGCAGTTGATTCCTTAGCTGTAGTTGTGGACTTAGGCTGGATGTGGGGCAAAGGTGACGGAGGTCTTTGGTTTGGTATGGACTTAAGTTATGTTCTACCTATGAGTGCTGACCCATCAATTGATGCTGGTAGTGCACTAACTTCCTCTACAGCTTATCAGGATGTGGAAAGTCAGCTACAAACATTTGGTGAAACAGCATATATAAATATAACTTTCTTCAGACTTGGTTATCTTTTCTAGGTAAAACAAATAAACAGAACACTCTAAGCCGATACTTTTATCGGCTTTTTTTATTCCTCTAAGCTTGGGACATAATACAAACCATGCTATTTAGACAGAATGAATTCTGGTATTCAACACTACCTAATCTCAAAGGAAGAATTTTTGTCTCAATTCCTTACTCGGAATGGATGTGATTCTGTTTATAGCTCAGATGAATTACTAGAGCTGGGGTCGATATATCTTAACAAAAAGAGAGTCTCCGAGGATTTCACTTTATCTCCTGGTCAATACCTAAGAGTTCACACTAATCCAAAACGTTTTCCTAGATTACAAACTGAGGACATTTCAAATAGGATCATAGAAGAAAACCAAGGCTTTTTAGTTTTCAACAAGCCGGGTATGCTGCCATGTCATCCGACTCTAGATAACTTATTAGAAAATAGCCAACATCAATTAAACAACTTTTTAGAAACAGAAATATATCTCACCCATCGACTCGATCAAGCCACTTGTGGATTAATACTTTACGCCAAAAATAAACAAAACCAAACTAAAATTAATTTGTTGTTTCAAAATTCAAATATTGAGAAACATTATTATTGCCTATCTAAGTCAAAACCCAAACTTGGAATTCACAATCACTACATTGAAAGATCCAAAAGAAGCCCCAAAGTTTTTAATAGTCTACAGACAAATGCTACAGATCAGATTTGTACATTGGAAATTCTCGAGAGCCTTCCTTGGAATGATTACTTTTGCTCAAAGATTCGTCTTATGACTGGTCGTACCCATCAAATACGGGGACAGATGGCAAAGATGGGCTGTCCAATACTAGGGGACGAACTCTATGGTGGGCCCACATTTGACTTCTTTGCTTTGCAATCCAGCCATTTATGCTTTAATTTGGAAGGTGAAACATATAAATATTCATTGGCCCCTTGGGAGGAATAATGCGTTATTTCCATTTGTTAGTTTTTGCTGTTTTAATTTACTGGTCTCATTCTGTTGTCACTGCTCCTAGAACTGTGAGTGTAGAGAGCCATGTATTTATCCAAGATGATATGAAGAATATTATAGTTGATGCCATCAACGAAGCACTACCAATCGCTACCAACATCACTTTTGAAAAAATGTGGACCAGCCTTCACTACAGCGGAAAAATTTTAGCTGAATTCACATATTCCTATGAAATGGAGACAGAAGATGGCGCCCAAAAAATTGAAATCCAAGGCAGTGGTGAATTGAGTAAATACAAAGAGAATAATCAAACAGCTTGGAGTTTGGATCTTCTAACTCTTGGTGACGAGAGCATTACTTTCGATGAGCCATATTTAATTGAAGCCGAAGTTCTTTAGATGAAATACGAAACCTATGATGAGAGTACTGTCTGTAAAGTAAGTCAGGATGGAGAAGTAATTTTTCAAGAGCAATTAATTCAAAACTCTACATTGCTCAAAGAATTTTATAATAATATCAGCGTTCAAAAAGGGAATTACTACTCTCAATTGAATGGAGTTCCTGTGCAAATAGAGGCACAGGAACAAATTCTCGTGGCAAAAAGTCTATTTGTACAAAATGAAGCCATCTATGCCGAAATAGATGGGGGTTTTTCAACTGAGCTCAACCTCAATAAAATATTTGTCAATGATTGGGATGAGTTCAGTATATTTAACTTAGATGATTTCCCTGTTTTCATTAAGGACAAAGCACTTAATGCTTTTTTTAATCTACTAGATGAATTTGACGACGACAGCATTTTGTTTAATGGCCAAAAATATCCCACCCCCTCTTACTACAGCGCAAAAGACAATCTTTCTGAAAAAGATTGGAGCGAAAGATATAGTAAAGGCAATACGGGCTGGGATATGGATGAACATCACCCCTTCCTAGAAGATGTAGTACCACAGCTTAAGCTAATGAAAAGTAGTATTGCCGTCATGGGAGCAGGCCGAGCGCACGATGCCGCTTTTTTTGCTAGCTTGGGCCATATTGTTACCGCCTTTGATGTTGCACAGGAAGCTATTGATCAAGCAAAAAAATTGTACCCTGAAACAGAAAACTTTAAATATGTTAAAGCAGATATATTGAAGCTCCCCGAAGAATTTCGTAGTCGATTTGATATCGTTTTTGATCATACTTTCTATTGCGCCATTTCTCCAGCACAGAGATCTGAACTAGTTAAAGTATGGGGCCAACTGCTACATGATGATGGTCATGTTATGGGAATCTTTTTTTCTATGTTTAAAACTGATGGACCACCTTTTGGCGGATCAGAAAGAGAGCTCTACTTGCGAGTTTACAAGAAATATAACCCTTTATATTGGAATCGAATCCGAAAAGGCCCAATGAGCCGTTTAGGAAAAGAGTTTTTTGTTTATTTAAAAAAAATGTAGGCAGTCGGATAGACTGTAAGCCGGATTCTGTCATATATAACTAGGCCTGATAGTTATACGAGACAAACATTCATCTACGCAGAGGATTACTCCTCAAACTTTAGCGATCAACCCGGAAGCTTTGTGCTGGTTACACTCAAGCGCTTCCCTATTTGATCTTGCTCCGTGCAGAGTTTAGCTGCTTTCACTCCAGCAACTCCCCTTTTAATTCCCGTTCCCACTAAAAGGATCATAGCTCTGGACATTCTCTCTGTTCCACTGGTCCTCGGCTCTCACCGGATGGCCGTTAGCCACTGCACCACCATACGGAGTCCGGACTTTCCTCTCACAATTACTCGCAAGCGTTTGTCCATCTATCCAACCTCAACAGGAATAACCATTAAATAAACATTAGTTAATTACAAGTTATTCCTATTGACGAAGGGATTTTATAACCCATTCAACTCAAATAAACTAGACGATCCTTTTCTTTTTTTAGGCTCAATGTAAATTTCTCTTAATAAAACCAGATTTGTTGATATAATTTAGCTCAGATGGAAAATAGCCGGGTAATACTAATAGTAGATGACGAGGAGGAACTGAGAAAGCTTCTATCTCTCCATCTTGAGCGTGAAGGTTACCGGGTATATTCTGTGAACTCGGCAGAAAAAGCCCTTGATTTACTGTCCCAGGGAACACATATCGATGCAATTCTAAGTGATATCAGAATGCCCGGAGGCATGAGCGGTATCGAACTCATGCAAAAGTTGAAATCCAATTCCATTAAGATACCCATTAATATTTTAATGAGTGGGCATGCTGTTTTAGGTTCGGATCAATTAGAAAATTTAGAGCTAGATTATGCCCTTAGCAAACCATTCTCTGTCAAAAAGCTAAGTAGTCTTTTAAGCGAAAAATTTAACGAAGATGGATTCTTTGAAAAACGTCGAGTTTTTCCGCGCATAAAACATGAAGTAAATGTCTTTGAGACGAATCAAAAATTAACAACAAGAACTCAAGACATCAGTCTCGGAGGAGTTTTTATTTCTTTAGAAAAACCTTTTGCAATTGGAACCCAGTTCAGTGCCGAGCTGAACCTTGCCGGCTCAGTTTTAAATACCGAATTGGAAGTAAAGTGGACTAGAAACAAAGCTGTCGGAGAAAAATTACCAGGAATGGGTTGTGAATTTCTAAACTTAGACGAACCAAAAAAAGAAACTCTCAGAATCTTTTTCAGCTCCACAGCTGCAGAAAACCTATAGGTTTAAATCGCGTTGAGTTTTGAATATCTGAATCTCGGACTAAGTTTTGCATCTTAAGTCGATATGTTTTCACCAAAATACTTTTTTTCTCTTTTGTTTGTATAATGATAGCTAATTTAGCTTCGGCAGGAGAATGTTCCAGAAAATATAACAAAAATGGTCAGCTATTGGTAAAGACTTCAACGCTTTCACCCGAGCTAGATGGCTTACTTACCACAACTAAATTTGAAGGCCGATTGGTAATGGATTTTCTATCAAGAGACAAGGAGCTAAAAAAGCTCTTTTCTTCTAGCGCAGGAGTATGGGAAGGCTACCCTATTCGCAGACACACTCAGATGGTCTATGACACATTTGCAGAGCAACTTCCACATTTTTCAATTCGCGATGTTAAAACACCGAGCCAAATAGACATTGTAAGGCTATTTCGTTTTGTAATTTCAATCCATGATATTGGAAAGCCCCTTGCGATCACCAATGAGGGGAAACATGCCCAACACAAATATACTACACCTATTATTGAAAGGGTGATGGGTGAGAACGGTTTTTCAAAGGAAGAGATTAATTTAGCTAAAAATATTGTTAGCAACGATGTTTTGGGGGAAGTCATGCTGGGGCATAAATCAACAAAGGAGGCACTTCGAAAGATACAAGAGCTAGCCTCTTCAAATACAATGTCCGTTTCCGACTATTTCTTGGTTCAATCATTTTTTTATACAATAGATGCAGCATCTTACCCATATTTACGCGAAACCGTTTTTCGTGAAACTAGAAACAAGCAAATCCTACCAAAGAGCAAAGCATTCAACCAGCTAGCCTCTTTAGTAAAATCCAACCAATAGCGGCTCTTCAATATGAGGACCACAAATACCGCGCGAGTGAGGCAAAGGCAAAGCCTTTGATCAACGCGCAAGCGAGTTTTCCCAAGCGGTAGCGCAAGGAAAACGGAGCTTCTCCGGCAAAGCCGGATGTTACTCTCGAAGTTCTATATCTGTTTTGAAATACTGCTAGGACCAGCAGTGGTAGGGGCACCAGGACTCGAACCTGGGATCCTTCGGTTATGAGCCGAATGCTTTAACCAACTAAGCTATGCCCCCGTGGTTATATTTGGCCTTCAACAATAGCTTAGCTATCGATGAAAGTCTTTAATTTTTTCGATCTTGTCGGATGTCTAAGCTTTCTTAGTGCTTTTGCCTCAATCTGACGAATACGCTCACGTGTAACGTTAAAATCCTGACCCACTTCTTCTAGAGTGTGATCACTCTCTTCACCGATTCCAAACCGCATTCTAAGGACTTTCTCCTCACGGTTGGTAAGAGTGGAAAGAACCTTACGAGTTTGCTCAGCTAAGTTTAAGCTAGCCATAGCTTCGTGCGGAGTAACTGTCTTTTTATCTTCGATAAAATCTCCAAGTAAAGAATCTTCCTCTTCACCCACTGGAGTCTCCAAACTAATTGGCTCCTTGGCGATTTTAAGAACTTTTCTCACCTTATCAACCGGCATATCCATACGTTCAGCAATCTCCTCAGGCATTGGCTCACGTCCAAGTTCCTGAATTAAATAACGAGAAGTTCTAATTAGTTTATTGATCGTTTCAATCATGTGAACTGGAATACGGATAGTTCTAGCCTGGTCAGCAATGGCTCTGGTGATCGCCTGACGAATCCACCAAGTAGCATAAGTTGAAAACTTATAACCTCTTCTGTACTCAAACTTATCCACGGCCTTCATCAGACCAATATTGCCTTCCTGAATTAAATCCAAGAATTGTAAGCCTCTATTTGTGTATTTCTTGGCAATGGAAACAACCAATCGTAAGTTCGCTTCCACTAACTCAGACTTTGCTACGTCCGCAGCTTTCTCACCTTTCCAAATGGTCGTGTAAGTATCTTTGACCCAAGTGAAACTCATCTCTGTTTCTTTCAATAGGCGAGACATTCTTGTTTCAGCGTCCTGAGCTGAGATCACATAACCTCTAAACTCGTCATAGGACATCCCGAGTTCTTTCAAGTTTCTATCCATAGAAGATTCAGAAGAAGCCGCTTTATTCCAAAGAGCATATAACTCTTCAACACTATCACACAGAGTTTGCTTAGCAGCGTCTTTTCCACGCTTCCTAAGAACTGTCATTCGATCTACTAAGTTTCTGAACTTTATTACGATACGGTTTATGGTTTTTCTATTGAAGTTAATCTCTTCAAAATCATGCATTAAACCTTCAACTTCTTTTTCCAAACCGGCTTGAGCTTTATTTCTCTCTGCTTTAGAGATACTCTCATCAATCAATTTGGCAAAAAATGGTTCCGCAGATTTGTTGTATTCTTTAACTTTACCAATCAGTTCATATATTTTTAGTTCATATTCTTCTTCAGAGTACTGAGTTTCTTCATCCTCAAGACCTCTAAATATTGTTTTCATTTTTATACGGCCAGATCTAACTCTCTCACCTAGCTCAATAATTTCATAACTACCTAATGGTGATAGTAATATAGCCCTAAGAATCTCACGCTCTCCGGCCTCGATTCTTCTAGCAATCTCTACTTCTCCTTCTCTAGTGAGGAGAGAAACACTACCCATCTTTCTGAGGTAAAGCCTTACCGGATCATTACTTTTTAGATCCTCTTCTTGCTCTACAACTTCTCCAGCCTCTCCGTCCTCGGCAGACTCTCTATCTACGATATCGATATTATTGGCGTCTAATGCTTCCATCAGCTTATCTATAGCAGCCGCTTCTGTGATTTCTGGTGCTAGACGCTCATTGATCTCGTTAAAACTTAAATCACCCTTATCTTTAGCGAGAGCCACAAACTTACGTATTTCATCAACGATAAGTTTCAACTGTTCATCTAAAGCCACTTGTTTATTTTCTGATTTATTAGCCATTCGCTTCCCTTGGGAAATTTATTTTAAGGTTTCTTCTTTATTCAATTTTTTATATTCACTCACAAGACGCATATATTCCTGCATACCTTCTTCGCTCTGACTTTCTTTTATCTGCTGCAACTTTATTTTTAGTTGCTTTTTTGTCATCGCCTCACGCAGTTTTCTAATACAGTCTTGGTAGACTTTATTTAATTTTTCTTGGTCTTGGTACAGCTCACCATTTGTTGCTTGTGCAATAGCACCTGGGTCTTTTAATAAAGAAACCGCTAAAGCAGGTAACTTATCAAAAGAATCCGCCTGTTGTCCATAAATCTGGCGAATTCGACCAAAAATTTCGTTACTCTCCACAGCCTCCAAGTATGCAAAATCATTACCAAATAGGAAACTTTTGAGTATTTCCTCCTTAATTAAACACAGCTTGAGAAGTTCAAGTTCGTGTTTTGGAACCTTACTCATATCTAACTTCTTGTTTTCACTAGATAATTCGTGGTGAGGAATATAATTTTCAGGAGCTGCCTGAGGTGGGGTAGCATGAGAAGAAGCTCGTGACTTCTTGCTAGAATCTCGCCACATCTGACGCAAAGTGTCTTTCAACCAAGCTTCTTCTACCGAAATTCGGTCGGCTGTCTCCCTGATATAGAGCTCTTTTAAGCGAGAATCCTTTACTTTTAATAGTACAGGGAAAACCTTATCAATTATTTTAATTTTACTAGCAGGACTTAAACCAAAGCCCTTGAGGACTCTTTGTAGATACCAAAAGTAAGCGTCATCAGAGTCAGAGATTTCTTTTTTTAAACTCTCCACTCCAAATTCTTTAATAAAGTCGTCGGGATCTTTTTTGTCTGGTAAGCCTAGTGATTTACCAAAGAGCCCAGCTTCCAAAATTATCGGAAGAGCTCTCTCAGCGGCTATTTGTCCCGCATTATCTCCATCAAAAAGCAATACGACATTTTTAGTGTATCTGCCAATAAGTTTTGCGTGATCTAAGGTAAATGCGGTCCCTAAGTTTGCCACCACATTTTTTATACCCACAGAATAAAGTGCAATAAGATCCATATAACCTTCGACAACTATACATTGGTCTTCGGTTAATATATGTTTTGCAGTTTCGTGCAATCCATATAAAGTCTTTGCTTTGTGAAACACTTTAGATTCTGGAGAATTCAAATATTTAGGATTATCATTTGGATCTAATACTCTCCCACCGAAGCCTACCACATCACCATTAGGCGCTATTATTGGAAACATCAAACGGTTCCTAAATATATCAAAATAGCCATTACCATTTTTTCTTTGTCGAATTAATCCAAGATCAGAAGCCTCTTTCAATGGAGCTTTATCTTTTTGCAAACGAACACTCAGTGCGTCCCACGAGTCCCTAGAAAAACCGACCTCAAATGCCTTGCATACTTGATCAGTTAGGCCTCTTTGCCTCAGATAGTTTTTAACTAGCGAACCTTCAGTCTCTTTTTTTAAATTCTCTATGTAAGACTGTTTGGTGATTTCATTAATTTTCACAAGACGTTTTTTTTGATCTTTAATTTTTTGATAATCGGATCGCTTAAAACCTTCCTCTTGCGCGGGTAAGTCTATACTAGCTCGATCCGCTAGGTACTCCAGTGCCTCAACAAAATTTTGCCCATTATATTGCTGAAGAAACGTAAAAACATTTCCAGACTTCTTGCAACCAAAGCAATGGTAGAGCTGTTTGTCAGGACTTACAGAAAAACTAGGAGACTTTTCATTGTGGTCTGGAAAAGGACACAGACCCATCATGTTCCTACCACCGGTTTTTAGTTGGGTGTATTGAGAAATGATGTCTACTAAGTTGGAGGCAGATCGGACCTTTTCAATGAAATCTTCAGAATATCTCATATCTACCTCTAGTTAGAAAAAAAGCAGCCAGAGTAAAACTCTGCCTGCTCTCAAATTTTATAAAAAACTATGCCAACTTGGCTTTAACGATGGAACTAACCAGCTTTCCGTCTGCACTTCCAGCTGTTTTCACTTGAACCTCTTTCATCACTCCGCCCATGTCTTTCATGGATGAAGCTCCCGTGGCAGCGATGACTTCCTCAACAATCTTTGTGATAGCGGCCTCATCCAACTGAGCTGGAAGATAAACCTCTAAAATAGTGATTTCTTCTGTTTCTTTTTCAGCCAACTCTTTACGACCAGCAGCTTGAAACTGCTCGGCAGCCTCTTTTCTTTGCTTGATGTTTTTCTTTACGACTTGGATAATATCCTGGTCAGAAACCTCATCGGGTCTTACTTCAATCTCTTTGTTTTTCACAGCGGATTGAAGCATTCTAAGTGTGCTGAGTTTTAGTTGTTCTTTTGCTCTCATGGCAGACTTTACATCGTCCATAATCTGTTGTTTTAAACTCACAAAAAATCACCTTTTCGTTGAATCAAAAATTAGAAATCGTTACTTTTTCTTATTTTTTTATTTAATCTTTTGCGCGCAGCAATCGACTTTTTCTTTGCCGCTATACTTGGCTTCTCGTAATGCTCTCTTTTCTTAAGTTCTGAGAGTATACCGGATTTTTCACAAGATTTTTTGAATCTTCTGAACGCTCCTTCGAAAGCTTCACCATCGCGAACCCTTACAAATGCCATTTTTAAATCACCACCTTCCGCAGTTTAAATGTACGATTTTTTAGCAATATCAAGCTCTTGAGTCAAGTTTGCTATTCCGATCTATCCATAATAATTCCAGCTTTATTTTGAATACACGTGGATATTGGCTAATTTAGAGCGTACAAACAGAGCCTTGAGAGACAATACCTCTAAGTTACTGATTTTACTGTAATTTACCAAAATCAAATCGCCTCCGTCATGCGCCCATTAAATTAGCAAAATTGACATTAGCCAATTTTAACTATAGATTCGGCTTTCAACTGCTAGCCAAAGGAAACCCATGGCCTATTTTTACGAAGAGAGCGAAGAAAAAGTATCAACGCCTAAGGATTCCTTTTGGATGAATCATTGCCTAGATCTGGCTAAGGAAGCAAAGGGCATGGGAGAGGTTCCGGTGGGTGCAATTATTGTTCATAAGGATAGAATTGTAGGCCAAGCTTTTAACAGAAAAGAAATCGATCAAAACCCTATTGCCCACGCTGAGTTATTAGCTATCCAAGAAGCCTCAAGAAATCTTGGGCGCTGGAGACTTTCCAACTGTACTCTATACGTTACTCTAGAGCCTTGTATTATGTGTACGGGTGCTATCATTCAATCTAGAGTAGAAAGAGTTGTTTACGGAACTCCGGATGCAAAGGCGGGAGCCATTGAGTCAGTTTACAAAGTCTTTGAAGATAATAAATTAAATCACAAAGCAGAAGTTGTATCAGGTGTATCTAAAGAGCCTTCGTCAAAAATTCTGAAAGAGTTTTTCTCTGAGCTGAGAGAACAAAAAAAGACTAGCCCGCTAGAGACTAGCCTTTAATAAATTCTAAATTTACTATTTAACTTTTAAGTTTTTGGCCTCTTGGTACCGTGAGGCCATTTTTTTTGCAAACCGGATAGCATTGTCTCTTTTTAAATTTAGTCCCTTAGGTGCTACTGCAAACTGATAAGCAGTAACATAGTTTTTGTAATTCAGACTGCCAGTGTTTAGCATTTGCTTAGCCACATCAAAAGCCTGTAAGGCATTTAGAGAAAGGCTTCGATTCTCAAGCAGCTGCTCATAGAAACTCACAAAAGTGTCTGCCATCGATACGTCTTTACGGTCATTTAAGGAAATGACTTGCGCCGAAAGCTCCGCACACTGCAATTTTGTTAATGAAAGTGATTTTGAATCATTGCAAAAATCTAGCATCACGGAAAAATCATCTCTAATTCTGCCAAGACTAACCTCATCTTTTTCGACCATAAATTTCTTCGCCAAATTCATTGAAGATCGTGCGCTTAAATCAAATCCGCCCTCTAGATAGAAGGACTTAAAGCTTTCCATGTAAATAAGCGCTTGCTCATTGGAAAGACGAGATACTTTTTTTCCGATAACGATAGCGTTTGAAATACCTAAATCAAACTTTTTATATAACTGAGCCAATTGAATAAAACGCTTGGCTGACCCACGACAAGATTTAGAAACTTCATCCGCAATTTTCTGGGCTTCTGGAATATTGTTTTTATAAACTGTTTCTGTGCTCAGATATTTAAATACAGTTATATATTCTTTGGACGGAAAACAATCTTGGACCACTTCCTGTCTCTTAAAGAGGCCTCCACAAGATATTATAAATGGCAGAAGAAATACTAAAATTCTCATTCTAACTCCTAAAAGTTATAACTGAAGTTTACACCAGGATAAACCTTATTTGTGGAACGCTCGTAAAACAATTTACTACTAGCGATAGGACCGAAAGTTCTTTTTTTATAGTACTTATGTTGTCGCCACTGTCTCTCCCAACGGTGCTCAAACAAAAATGGAAGGGCTGCAGAAATGATGGTTACACCAGCTAGGGACTTAGTTGTTTCCTTCCCGTCATCAGCGGCTTTTACAGCGACAAAGATACTTGTTGCAGCCATGAGGTACTTTAGTCGTTTTGCTGTTTTTGCTTGGAAGTAAATCGTATCCTCTGCGGCACGTTCTCTTTTTAGCCGATCCCTTTTCGATTTTCCTTTGAATTTTTGGGATTGCTTAAGACCTGATTCATAGGGACGATTCATTCTATCTATATAATAAAATGCACCCAACCAAAAGGCTCCTGATAAAATACCTATGTTTGCATTCGTTTCAACCTCGTCCTCAAATTTCTGTCGCTCAAATGTATCAGTAATAAACTCACTTTCGATGTTCTGCCTTAAATGGACACTTGTAGCTAACTGCATTACGGCTGGTGCGATCCAGGTCCAGTTATTTAATATAAAGCCATCTTTTTCCTGAGAAGCAGCACCCATCAAACGCTCGGTAGCCGAGGGCACAACCATTAGCTCTGGGTATTCGTAATTTTGAGCAAAAACTGAAAAGGATAGAAAAATACTAGCCAAGGTCGCAATTCGGTTCCACATACTTGTTCTCCAATCTAAGAATTGTTTAAATGAATCTGAGATTATTTTAAGTTCATCCCTGTAGCCGGTAAAGGATATATAATGCATCAATCAAATTACCTTCTAAAGACCTGCGTGATCAGTCTTTGCGCCCTTCTGACAATCCCAGTATTTGCAAAAAAAAATGTAGCAACGATTACAAGACTTAAGGGAGATGTCCAGTTACTGACCAATGCCAGATCTAAGCCCACAGGAAAAGGGCCTTGGATCAAGTATGAAAAAATGTTTTATAAGCTCAAAAAGGCGAGAGTCGGATCAAAACTCAAGAATGGAAACGTTCTGCAGTCCTTTGGAGAGTCTAAGGCAATGCTGATTTATCCTAATGGGGACCAAATCAATTTGGCTCCTGGTAGTGCGTACGAAATTAGTTGGGACAAATCAAAAAAAGAAGGGAACACCAAGATAAGAATGTTCTATGGAAGAATTCGCGGGGTAGTATCAAAAACAGGTCCGCGTAAAAAATTAAGAATTATTACTCCCACGGCTGTTGCAGGAGTAAGGGGAACTGATTTTAGTGTCTCCAGCTCTGGCTCTAAGACGGAAGTAAATGTGATTCGTGGTAAGGTTGAGTTGCGACCAAAGTCTGTAAAAGCTAAAGCTGTACAGATTACCCAAGGAGTCACTGGACAAGTCCAGATGCAAGCGCAACCTCCATCCGGTCTTCCCGAAAAAGTTTCTTCTGGGAGATCTTCAAGGGCACCGAAAATTGAATACAAACCGACTGCTATTTTAAAACAAACTTCGAAAGAAAAATTAGTTCAGATACAGAATGAATCTACCGTCAAAAAAACTCAAGCCATAGATCTAAAGGCTGGCAGTCTAGAAACAGATCTTTCCGAAACTGAAAAAGCAGAACTGAAGGAATCCATTGGTCAACTCTCACAACTGGAATCCAAGGCCACAGAAAACGTGTTACAGGAAATTAAAGTCTACGAGCCTGAGCAGTACCAAAAAATCATTGCTCAAGAAACAAAGCCTGCAGATGTAACAGAGATAAACACTGCCGTCGTTGCTAAACTATTTAAAGCAGCACCCGCCGAAGAACCTAAGAAAAGTAAGTTCTCAGAGGACGATTTCGATGACCTTGAAACGAACTATTATGATAAATACTTTAAAGAGTAGTGCGTTTTAGCCCCACAACAAAAACCAGATCTTATCACAAAATGGTGCCTTATGGCCCTAAATCATAAACATTACTTATGCTTTGGGATCATAAAGACCCCATAAAGCGGTATAAAAAGATCTACCATTAGTTTATCTTATTTCTTATGATGCTCTTTTTGCGAGCTATTTACCGTATTTTGCACTCTCTCTTTCTTAGTTTTAGATTATAATTAATATAATTTAGTGAATTTATTATAATTATCCACACTCTCCACCAAGTTCTCCACTGTCATCATGACACCAGTAAACATGGTCCGAGCCTTGCTTTTATTAAGGCTGGGAACACAAATCAGGGGGAATCAAAAATGAAAAATCTAAAAATGAAAAAATCGAACTTACTGTTATCGGCAACAGCTATCGCTGCGATGATGGGAGCTGGAAACACAAATGCTGTGGCTGCTGTTTCTCAAGGAGCTTCACAAGTACTAAGTCAAAATGTCCAAGACCAGTTGGCGGAACTCCAACAACTTGCACAAGACTATGAAAATGGAGCTGATAATTTAGACGCCTTAAAAGCACAGGCAGACCAAATCAGTAGCGAGCTTAGTCAAAGTAGATATGACTCTGGTATTTTACAAAATCAGGTCAATGAATTACAACGAAGTCTGGTCTCTTTAAGAAATGATATCAAACGCCTTCGGAGCGGAATTAACTCTGATAGCAGGAGTTTAAATACTGTACAGGTCAAAATTGACCAACTCAAAAATAGAAAACAGAATGTAAATCGAAAAGTTCAACAAGAAGAAGCTAAGGTTCGACCTCTTAGACAAAAAGTAAACCGAATAGGTCAAAATAAAGAAAAAGTTCAAAGAGAGTACAACCAAGCAAACTCTCAGGTTCAGCGAGCTACTCAAAATATTCAAACACTAAAAAGAAATATTGCGAATATGGAAAACGCTAGTGTTAGAGCCCAGAGCAACATCAAAAATGCTCGAGCTAGTATTCAAAGTAATAAACCTAAAATTCAGCAGAACAATAGAAGTCTTCAACAACTAAAAACTCAGGGCCAAGCTTTAGTTCAAAAGCAACAAAGAGTTAAAAGAGAGATGGACGCATTACCACCTCGATCCCCTGAAAGAAAAGCCAAAAGACAAGAGCTAAGAAGAATAGCTCAGCAGGTACAAAATAATAAAAAGAAACAACAATCTACACAGGCAAAAATTAATCAGCTCAAAGCTCAGCAAAAGAGATTCCGTCAGGCAATTAAAAACTCGGAACAACTCATTGCTGGAAACAGAACTAAGATACAAAATTCAAAAAACCAAATCAATGCAGCAAAATCTAGAAGACAACAAGCAAAGCAGCAAGCAAATCAAGCCCAGCAACGTCTTACTCAGATTAATCAAAGGCTTCGCACAGCTAGAGCTAATTTGAACAATGCTTCAAGTAAGCTGAGAGAACTTCAATCTAGATTAAATACAATCCAAACAAAACTTCAGCGAAATAGAAGCTTGAAGAGAGATCTTAATGCTTCTATTAACAATGCAGACCGAGCTATTTCTAATAAACAATCAAGGCTTCAGTCTAATCGTAGGGATTTAGCAAATAAAGAGTCTAATCTTCGATCTGTTAATTCAAGAATCGAGAACTTACTTGCCGATCAGGATTCAATTGAAAGAAGTAAAACAGCACACCAACGACAGCTGAGAAATGCAATGCGATATACCCACAACGAGAAGTTACTACATGTAATGGTTGGAGCGACTCAAAGTATGTCTGACAATGTGATGGCGGCAGTATCTGATCAGATCGCCCAGGGAAAAAAGACCGTAATTTGGGGTGATCTTGGTGCAAAAAGATCTCTCTTGGAAGACTTTGGAACAGCTACAGGCGTAGTATCTAGCCGTATATCCAATGCTAGAGAGGCTGAAGGAGTTGGAGTTCTTGCCGATATTATAATTTCTCTTCAAGAACAAGTTGTATCCCTACAAATGGAAGACCAAGCTGCGGCACTATTAGTAAGTCAAAATGGCATACTCATGGGTGTTAATCTAGCGGCTGTATCTGGCCAAACCTCAGCAGTAGTTAGCTCCGGTATCCAACCCAACCAACTAGGGCCAAATCAACTTAAAAAAATATTGAAGAAAATTAAAAATGCAAGCTTAGAGGATTTAGTTAACGGTTCTCAACCCGTTCAACCCAATCCGCCAACTGAGCCAGTTGATCCAGTTGATCCAGTTGATCCGGCACCGATCGGCGAGGCTGAAGTATTTAGCTTCTCGAACTTAAACCTCGCTATCCCTGACAATAATAGCAATGGTATCTCTGAGAAGCTTAAAGTCCAAACTGCTCCAAGTGCGATTATTGAGGATATAAAAGTAAGTGTTTCGTTGGAGCATAGCTACGTAGGTGATCTGGTTATAAAGCTAACCCATCCGGATGGAACCGAGATCATTTTACATGCAAACTCTGGTGGTAGTAGTTCAAACTTAGACAAAGTATTTTCTGGAGAAGTTTTGGCTCCATTTATTGGAAAAGCTACTAACGGAAAATACTTGCTAACAGTAATAGATAGCGCAAGAGAGGATACTGGAACTCTAAAAGCCATCGAGCTAGAAATAAAATCAAGCATGTAGTCAAAGTTCAAAATAACTTTTCTCCCCTGATTCCCAAACCATAGGAGAAAATAAAAAAGCGGCTGGAAGGCCGCTTTTTTTTAAATTAAAAGGTAATCTTCATATTATAGTTGCATTCTAGATCGCTCAGCAGTCATAGACTCAGCTTTTATTCTGAGGTTGTCCTGCTCCTCTCTTAGGCTACGAATCTTACTCTCGGCAGAATCTATTTTTCGATTCAACTCATTTTTCTCACTAATGATGCTATCATCTTGTTGAGCTTCTGTTTTAGTGACGTATCTTCTAGCGAACTCGTCGTACTTTCTCACTTTTACATATCGGGTGGCCTCAGGGAGGTACCTAAGTCTACGGTTTAAAGAATCAAGATCATCTCTCTCTCTTCTCACTTCGTAGTCGATGTCCCTAATTCTTTTTTGAGCCAATTTAATTTCGGTTCCGAGATAGTTATATCTACCTTTATTAAAATTAGTCATGAAACTAGCTTCTAATTTTGGGTATCTTTCACATTGCCCTTCATAGCTTTTGTTTTCAGATCCCCATTTGTAGCCATCTTTTTTACACATGGAGACTCTACCAGCGTTGAATTTTGATTTTAATTTGGCCACTTTATTAGATGCACAGAAATCAAAATTATAGCTTTTGCCATCTTTGCCCTTCATATATGAAGTTGTTGTTTTACAGTATTCATCCATACCAACTTTAAAACCCTGATCAAGAGCTGCATGATTTACAGAGGCTTCGACTTCTTCACACTTCCCAATAAAGCCGTCGTTAGTTAAACGCTCTCCGTTCATAGCTTTAGAGTTTCCGTATTTATACCAATCCGTATTATTACATTCCACTTTCTTCAGATAAGAAGCACATCCCGTCAACCCAACTGCGGCAATGGCCAATAAAAACAACTTCACTAATTCTCTCCTTTTTAAAAGTCCAAGCTTTATCTTTAGGTAATTTATAAACCAAAGCTAGTTTTTATTCATGGCCAAAGTGAATCATTAAAAAAGGTATAGCACTGTATAAGATATCTACATCGTAGAGTTTAATCTTTTAAGTTACTGATTTTACTTATTTTTTAACTAATCCTAGGTTAGTTAAAAACACCGCTTCTTTATCTCATTTGATTTTTTAGTTCCAAATTTAAGAAACAGATTGTTCCAAAAGAGAGAATCTAAACACTAGTTTTGAAACACCCTATTTGCATAAGCCTTATGATGAAAACTTAATTGTCAGAATTTCAAGCAAGAGGTCTAGGTTTATTTTTTCAACTATTCTTTTAGTTTCAATTTAACTAAGGTTTTAGTTGAAACTAAAACCTTAGTTAAAAGGAAAACATGGCACGTCCAAAGCAAGAAAGTAAAATGAGCCTTACCGACACTGAACAGCTCATAATGAATGAATTATGGAAACTAAACTCTGCAAATGTAAAAGACTTGTTAGTTCCCTTGGAATTAGCAACGGGAAAGAATTATGCCTATACTAGCATATCGACCCTAATTCGGTTACTAGAAAAGAAAGGTTTTGTTCGCAGTGAGAAACAAGGTCGAGGTCATATTTATTTCCCCTGTGTAAGCAAAGAAAACCATCAATTGAAAACAACTAATACTTTTATTGAACAAGTATTTGATGGGAAATCTAATCATTTAATTCGACACCTTATATCTTCTGATAACTTAAATAAGACGGAACTAGAAGAACTAAAATCTTGGGTTGATAGTCAGGTGGTAAATAATGACTAACTCTATAGGAACATGGTTACTTTATTGCCAAATTCTATTGCTAGTAGTGGCTATACTAAGCTTCCTAATAAATAAATCTAAGCTGCTGCCCGCTGGCGAGAACGTTAAAATTCACTATCTACTTTTAGCACTAATCCCCCTTCTAAGTGGGATTAGTCTCTGGGCACCGGCAGAAAACCCCATTGGATTTCTACCGAAGAATCAGATTAGTATTGCAAGTTTTAGTGTAAAATCTGAGCTTTCAAACTTTCGACTAACTGAGACAATTGAAAAAACGGTTGAATCCAAAGCGGCAATCGGTCCACAAAGCATTCTCCTAGTGGGACTGATCATTTCATTGTTTTTTACTTTGTTAAAATTAACTAGAGATGTATTCCGATTAAAGAAAATTAAACTTAACAGCATTTTATTCAGAAGAACGAAGCGAACGGAACTGCGCTTTAGTGATGAAATTAAAAGTCCTCTGTCATTTTTTAACGGTCGATATGTCACACTGATTCCCTCTGAAAGTATTGAAAACAGTGAGCAACTGAAAATTGGTATTCAACATGAGTTCACTCACCACAGATACGGAGACACCTTATTAGTTTGGCCCCTAGAATTATTCAGGATTATATTCTTGCTCAACCCCTTATATAGTTACGTATTAAATAACCTAGAACAGTTACAAGAAAGTCGATGTGACAGCAGAGTAATTGAAAAATATAAAGTTAATTTAAAAACCTATTGCAAAGTTCTAATGGACTTTGCAAATCAATCCCCCATAAAAAATCCAAAGTATAGTTTTGGATTTTTTAAAAACGAAGATCAATTAAAAAGGAGAGTACACACTATGTTTCACGGAAGAAAAATTGCATCAAAGAAGACCTTCATTTGTAGTATTTTATTTGCCATCATTAGCCTCACCGGAACGGCTTGGGCTATTCAAGGAAGTTTAGGGGCCGAACCTTTGGTTTCTCAAAAATTCACTAAGATGGTAAAGCACATCAACACCAGATTAGAAATTAAAATTGCGGACGAACCCGAGGTCCTAAGCTATGTAAATCAATGGACAAACACTGCTGCAAAAAGAAAATATTTGAAACAAGCTCTGGCTCGAATGGATAAACATAAATCAATGATCGAACAAAAGCTTAAAGAGAATCAGCTTCCAAAAGAGTTGCTTGCAATTCCTTTGATGGAATCAGGTTATAAGAATGTTGTGAGTCCATCTGGAGCCAAAGGTATTTGGCAATTTATTCCCCAAACAGCTAGAAAATGTGGGTTGCGGGTTAATAATAAAATCGATGATAGAAATGATCCTAACAAGCTTACCGATGCAGCTACTTGTTACTATAAAAAACTACACCAAGCTTTTCAAGACTGGAATGTAGCGATTACCGCCTACAATTTAGGCGAGCACGGTACTCTCAGGGCTATAACAAAAAACTCTTCTAATGATATTTTTGAACTGGGTAGAAAAAATGCTTTACCAAAAGAATCAGCCAACTACCTACCAAAAGTGATGGCGACAATTTTTATTCTGGAAAACAGACATATGCTTTAGCTTCCTACTAGGGGGAGGGCCCCTTCCCTCCCTCCCCCATTTAAAATTCCATTAATTTGACCTAATCAGTTTGTAGATATTGATAATATGACAATTAGAGAACTAGCGCCACTCTACGACCCAAATATTCTATCCCATGAAAACAAAACCTATATTGAGAGAGTCGCTGAGCTACGTAAAGAAACGGAAGCTTTGGCTCAAGGCACAGAGAGCCTTTTTAAAATACCAAAAGACAGATCATGGACGCCACCCAAATTGGAAGATTTAGAAGATCTAGATTCTCAAACTTAAAAAAGCGCTGGTTTATACCACCAGCGCTTGAAAAATACTCTTAGTTTTCTTTACTCACATTATTAAGCTTATCTTACTCTTCGCAAGAAAACTTATTCCAATCATTTTCACTATTCAATTCTATCGAGGGTGATTCCCCGACACAATAACGACTCGACTGACCGTTGAAATCGCCATTGATCTCTAGCTGAAAGTAACCAGAATGTTTTGCGGCTAAATCAAAGTTTTCTAAACGTACATTTCCAGTAAAGTTAAATTGTGGGGTTGGTCTAAATCTTGAGATATTCTGACCGGTAACATTCATCTTATTGAATTCAATTTTGAATCCATTACTGTTGAAATACTCCACTAATCCTCGATCAAATTCTACGCCATTCAAACTTACATTAGAGAAATCAGAGTTTACTTGGCTATTCTGCTCGAAATCAATTTTTGATCCGTTTGTTAATTCCCAGTTTTCATATGAAGATTGAAGTCTTGATTTTTCAAATATGCCACTAGATATACCTCTGTCTAACAAACTAAAATTAGAATCATCTATCGTTGTATTTAGCATATACATCACTCCGTCAATTTTAGCATCGTTGGATAAAACTGAATTCTCGAACACAGTAAAGCCACTTATAGCCGCTTCAGAGGCATTTGTTTCATTTAATATTACAACATTTCTAGTTAATCTGTCAGAAACAGCTACGGTTTCAAATCTACCTGCTCTTTTCAATCGATCCAATCTATTAGAATAAACCACCTCCACAGATCCCAGCTGAAGGTTTTTAGCTACTGATCCGTTTATTGCGAAAACTTCATCCATAGAAGGGTTATCAGTATTCCCATTTACTCCGATCACTTTGCTGTTCCCAGAAATCAATACAAGCGAATTACTTGAGTTGATACATGCTCCGTTATCGGCAAATAAAACTATATTTCTACAGGAAGAAATTTTTGAACGATTGGACCTAAACACTTCGATTTGACTATCACTAATAGTGGAATTATTAAACGGTATTTCGGAATCTAAACCTTTTTTAAAAGAATTCAAAACCTTTTTACCATCCATAAATTCTCCATGGTATTCAGTGTTTAATACCCTATCGTGGACATAAACTATAGAAGCAAAGAGTAGCTCTCGAGAGAATAACAAATCATATATATATGGCGAATCTTCCTTGGCAATCCAAGATGGAAAAATAGATGATGTGTTAAAAATTACGTCAGAATCAGACACCTTCATTTCTTTCAAAACAGTAGGTGTATTTGAACTATTGCTGACTCTAATAATACTATTTTTAATATATGAATTCTGCAGAACTACCTGTCCTTCAACTCTTGTACCAGAAGAGATATATGACTTCGAGGAGTTTACATCATCTCGAAAAATGTAGGATGAACCTTCAGTTAGTACAACTCCGTTCACATCGACTGTTATGGATGTGAAACCTTTGTTTCTAAAAATTTGAGCCACTCTCTTAGGAAATCTTTGAAGTACGGCACGGTCATTGTCCGTAAGATCACTAGCTGATAAGTCGCTGGACAACAGCTTTGTTTCCACAATATTAATTGCCTTCAGTAAGTCAGCAACCTGTAACTCATTATAAGCATGACCCAATAGATCATGGATGCCTTCATGGACGATTAAAAGCGCGAAACTTAAAATACTTAACTCGGGGAAAACTTCCTTATTAATATAAACAAAATCACCAGAGTTACAGGCTAAATGCTTTGCTGTTTCTTCAAAACCAGGAACAATAATAATTTTTTTACAGTTTTTAGCGAGAAAATCTGGCTCGACCAACAGATACTCTCTTAAGCTAGAAAACATTGAATCCTTAAACTCCAAGGAATCACTCAAATACTTCTTTGTTGATTCGGCAGGACTTTGCCCTTTTCCAAGTAGAACTCTATCCGTCTGATTTAAGAGGTTATTGATAATCCTTTTAATATTTTCTTTTAATACCAGCTCCTCGCCAGGGAAACGATCCAAGTAAACTGAGGCTAAATGATAACCCCCATTTCTGTCTTGAATTGCAATTTCATTATCTCCGGCTTCTTTTCCTGCCGTTGATAAACTACAAATGGTAGATACAATCGCGAACGCTAATACTTTTTTAAATTTCTTCATACTTACCTCATTGATAATATAATATTTAGTTTTTAATCTCATTTTTAGTAATAGGAAAAAGCTGTATAGATAAACAGTAAACTGCATCCTTTACATTTGAATCCTGTATATTTCTACAAAACTTATCTCTAAATTCCTGAAGAGCCTTTTTCGCCTGAGGGAGTTTTTTCGTATCGATAGCCATTGTGGTAGAATTTAGGTAACGCTCTTCCAATGGAGTTGAGTCGACCTTCGAGTGCATTTTCAGAAGGATTTGTTTATGGTGTTCCCGGACAGACTGATTTGATATCCCGTTTACTGTACCCAGTTCCTTCTCTGTTTGTCTCCACGGATCTTTGGATACATCCAAAAGCCCCAAGTCGCTAAGTCGAAGTACGGCATCAGCGGCTTGCTGTCTCGATATATCCAATTGCCCAGCAATCCAGTCCAAATCAGATTTGAAGAAACTTAACTCAGTCATTTCTAGAATACTAAAATGGTACCAGTTTTTGATAATGGTAAATTTATCAAAACTGAGTTCCATGCTTTCGTTCGAAAACCACTGATCCAATCTACCTTGAGCTTGTTTTCTAACAATTTCACTTTTTGATTGTTTTGCCTCAACCAATGTAAGAAAAAGCTCTCTTTGTTTTTCATCGTTAAAGAGCCTGAAGCTGACCACCTTGGCGCTACGGACAGATATACCACTTTTACCTCGTAATATTTGCGATAGACGGCCTGGAGAGATACCGATGTTTTCGGCAAAGCTCCTCAAGCTGTAGCGAGGGTTTCGGTTTTTTCTCCCCTCGAATTCGCTTATTATTAAAGATTGGTAATTAATCTTTTCCATGGAGGAGTTATAGCACGCTCAAACTGGCTCGCTGAGAAAAGAGAAACAATTCGTTTCGACTCCCTTAATTTTTCTAAAAATAGTGAATTTTTTTTATGATTGATCTGAAAAATCAACTATCGAAACATAGAAATCTATAAAATAGCAACAAATTCAGGAGTAAAAAGAAACTATAGCCCCCACTTTGACTTTAAATAGGTCTCCAAAGTTGCTATTTCAGTTGCAGTTAGAGCTCTATCAAAAACAAGAAATTCTCCAATGAAACCATTCATTCTGTTGGAGCCAGTAGCATCATCTCCAAGTATATAGGTTCCTGATCCAGTAAAATCAGTTCCAAAATAGGTGTTGCCCGAGAACAGGGTTTGAGTGGAGTTCTCTGTTACTGTGGCGGATACACCATCATCCTGGATTCTCCAAAGTGCAAAACTACCTTTGGTAATTTCCGGTGAATATCGAGTGTTTGATGCATATCTTCTATCTATGAAAAAGCCCCTCTCAGAACCAGGGCCCTTAAACTCAAATAAGCATTTGTCGCTGGAACCATTATCAAATTGTCCAACGATTATAAAAGTAAGGTCTTCTCCAACACTTCTTGTAAAGGTTCCTGACAAACCTCTATCTAGATTATCAAACCGAATGGCAGGTAAACCGTTTTGCACTCCAGCTTGGTAAGTTGGCTGCTTATTAACATCCGGCTCAATAGCATTTGTAGCTAAGCCAGTTATATCTACCCAAGAAGCCACTTTGTCGCCATTGCTTGGTTCAGAACCACCATTAGTAACGTTAGTAGAGCTTAGCCAGGCAATAGGGTTTAAACCCATGATATCAAAAATTTCAGCAATGGCTATTTCTGAATAGGATCCCAGTAGGCCATTGTTTGCTGCGACTCTAATCTCATAAGGTGTTCCAGAAGACAGCCCTGTTATTGTCATGGAGTTTCCAGCGGGTGTTCCACCAGAAACCCAGGAGCTACTACCAGACTCTCTATATTGTACAACATAATTTAAAATTGTTGTGCCATTATCAGCAGGCACTGTCCAAGCAACTCTCAACTCTGAATTTATTGTAGTAGGTGCAGTACTAACATTTTGAACCTGACCGGCAGGAACAATTGAAGTGGAGGTATCAACAAAAACCCCAGTTAAAGAAGTTAAGAAAAGAGCGAAGTTAGTATCAGCCAACTCTCCTGTAGAATGACTAATAATCGATCCCCCGTTCATTTGTACTGCGAATCCAGCCATGGCAATTCCATCTAAATCCTGATCTCCAAGAGTAACAGTATAAGCAAACTCTAAACCACTAGTTCCACTACCTGATTGATAATTTGCAGTTATTTGCTCAGTTCCCACTTGTACCAAAATTTGCGGTAGACCAGTTACGTCCACTACTTGATCATAGTTTAGTTGGAAAAGTAAAACTCCACCATTATGAGAATAAGTACCATCTGAGGGAGATACAAAGGATGTAATTTTTGGACCACTCCCGACAGGAGCTTGATTACCTGGAGCCTCTGCGTCTAACTGAGTACCAGGGTCTTCAGTTGGTTGGCCACCACAGGACACCATAACACTTAAAGAAAGTGTGAATAGGAATTTTAAAATAATTCTAAACGCAGAATTCAACAACATAATAACGAAACGCTCCTATCCTTTTATCGGCTTAAAGCCCTTCAAAAGTTAGTTTCTTCTAAAGAATTAGACACAATTTCGACATTAAAAGGTTAATTCCCAAATTGAGATTTGAATAAGAAAAGGTAGTAATATTTTTAAAGCTAAATTATTTTCTGACCTATCCTAACTTTAGTTTACCATCCCAATTTCAGTAGAGCCTGAAGGAAATATCAACTAAATATTTAACTCGAACTATTAATTATTCTCTTAGATGCATATACTTAAATTAATTTCGATTTATAGGGATTTTTGCCATCTCTTGATTTAACCACTTACTGAAACTGATCTTATCCACTTTTATTTGTTTTACGACGTAGACCGTCTCGCTTTCTTTTTTTAAAAACCTGAGCAGGTGCATGGGAGAATCAAGCTCTCTTATTGCCATAGAGCCTGGTTTAACTTTATTCTCAAACAGTTCAGGCCATAATTGTTCCTTCCAAAACTTTGCGGAATTTCCATAGATCAACTCAACACTCTCGGGCTTTTTGACCTTATCTCCAACCTCTACAGGTTTTTCTAAATCACTTAAATCAATTTTAAGGACAAGATTACTAACCAAAGGCCCTCTGTCGGCAGATACATCCCAGGAAGCCCTTTGGGAAAATATTTTCTTTATCATATCAAACAAAATAATTCTATCACTCCCCTGAGTTGAAGGTGTTCTTTTGAAATAAGCACGTAAATATTTTTCGGATAACTGTGGTACCAAAAAAATCTCGTCAAAATCAAAACCATTTTTGTCGACATCTTCACTCAATTTTCTTAAAAGATTTGAGTTAGTACTTTTTTGTAGAATAGAGTCCCACTCTTTATCTAAAAGATCTTCGTTATGGAGTGATCCATCGAGAGCATCTAGAAGCTGCCGTTTTTTTATCGCATTCTCGATTCGAGTACGTAAATTTACATCAGTAATTCCGGCGTAAATACTTTTGTACACATAATTATACTGCTCAAGCTCATTTTTAGTAATAAGCTCATCCCCTACCTCCAAAGCGACAGGGTCGCTTGGAGTACAGGCTAGGTTTAGTAGCAAAATGCTAAAAAGAAGTAGGTTTAAATATTTTCCCATTGCTTAACAATCCCCCCGCTTTTGTTCCACCAAGAAACATAAGCACTGATGTATCTCCTGTAAAATTAAGTCTTCGTTGAATAGAGTCTTTTGAACCAACACTCCCAGTCCATAGTAATTTTGGTGTCCCAGCCTCTTGCTCATTTGTAGAGTTAAAGGAATCTACTATCCCTCGATTTGGGTCCCAAGAAACTCCCGAGCTAACAGCACCACTAGAGGTTTCTCCCCCGTAGATTAAAAGCCTGTTGCCAGTCCAGATAGTGGAATGGTTCTTTCGTGCAGAGGGCTTTACTTCCGTCACACTGTCCCAGGTATTGGTGCTCGGAGTGTACCACCAGGCATCATTAATAATGCTACTTGAAGAATTCTCCCCACCAAATACTAACATTTTCTCTCCAGACGCTATGAGACTAAAACCTGTTAATACTCCAGGTGAATTAGACGAGCTTGCACTAGACCAAGTGTCACTATCTGGATTATAGATCACACCATTCGAGTTGGCTCCACCGAAAAAGAAAACATCTGAGCCGTTATAAACGACTTGCGTATCAGCATCTGCGAGAGTGGCACCACTACTAGAGATTGCCGTCCAGGAATCTGTTTCTGTATTGTAGATAGCTCCATCGTTCAATTGAGTGGTTCCATTGTTACCACCCCAAACTAGCAATCTGTGATCCAATTGAATCATTTTAAAATCATATCTGGCAGAAGGTGAGTTGGTGTTAGATATTGTCGACCATGAACTATTTGAATAATCAAAAACATGTCCATCTGACAAAGCACCAGAAGTAGATTTCCCCCCAAACACAAATAGCTTTGTTCCCGTCCAGATACTCGAATGTAGAGCTCTAGCCGCCGGAGAACCAGATACAACTATGCTATCCCATGAGTTTTCAAGTGGATCATATTTTACTAGGCTTTCCAAATAACTACCACTTGAATCCTGCCCGCCAAAAGCTAAGGCATGACTTCCTGTCCAATCTAAACTGTGATTTTTTCTAGGAAAATAACTAGAAGAATCTATATCCAACCAAGAGTTTTTAGCCATATTTGTTAGTGGGTTATTTAAGCTAGTTAAATCAAGGCTTTCACAAAAATCTGAAGTTTTACTTGAACCAAAGCATTGTAGGGCTTCAGATCCGGTATATACAAATGCCCCTGAACCATAGTTTCTTGTTGTAGGAGAACTAACGCCCAACCATACATCCGCTTTATAATCGTAAGCAGCATTGTTGGCACCATAGTGATAAACAACATGAGATCCAGTCCAAATCACTCTAGACATATAACTGCTATAAGAAGGAAATGAAGCAATGTCCGTCCAAGTGTCTGTCGCAGGATTATACTTTTTATCTGCCACACCAGTACCACTACTACCACCACCTGTTACAATCATATCTTCACCTGTCCAAGACAGATAAGTTCCAACATTTGCATAATCACTAGAGAATCTTTGCTTCATGTCTGAAGGGCTCAATGTGGCCCAAGAATTAGTTTGTGGGTTATAAATATAGCCTGTATTTGAGTATTCTCCGCTACCAGAACCCCATCTACCACCAAAGGTAATAAGACGTTCTCCAGTCCAAACCAAATCATGCCAATACCTTGCTCCTGGCATATTTTGAATGGATCTCCAAGAGTCCGTAGTGGGGTTATAAGAATGGACGGTACGAACTACGCTATTCCACTTCCCTCCGACAACATACATTTCTTTACCCGTCCAAATCGCAGCACGCCCATGTAGATAGCTAGTAGATGGTGGAGTTGCAATCATTCTCCAAGTATTATTAACAGGATCATAGGCACCACCTTCTGCCCTAGCTAGGTTACCGTTAACTAAGCCACCGTATATTATCATTTCAGTGCCAGTCCAAACATGAGCTGTTCCAGCTTTTTTATCTAATGGAGACGTAGCCATGCTACTCCATGTAGCTGTTAGGTTGTCGTAAACAAAGCCATCTTTATAGTTACCAAATCCGTAACTTGAGCTACCATCGTTACCACCCCAAAGCAGCAAATATCTACCTGTCCAAACATTTGCAAGGCCTCTTCGATACCCTGTATTAGAAGGCTGACTTGCAAAATCGGTCCAAGTTCCCACGCGATAACTAAATACGTTTGGAGTATAAATTTGCTCACCAGGAGAGTTATATAGTTTAATACCCACGACTCCAGATCCGGAAGGGATAGTACATCTAGCATAGGTTGGAGAATAAATAGTAGTATTACTACACTCCGTTGTTCCAACGTATACTTTCATATCAGGTTGAAAACCAGTTCCATAAATATTTGTGGTATTTCCAGGATCTCCCGTGGACAATGAACTGCTCGTGAAAGCAAGAGCATTATCGACAACAACAATAGACTTTGATACGGAGATGTTATTTGCATCAGTTACTCTAAGACTAACTGACTGGGCTATCATGGTACCTGTATACTCAGCACTGGCTAATTGACCAGAGTTTAAAGAAACGCTTCCAGAACCACTGGCCACTGTGAATTCATAAGGACCTACGCCCCCAACGGCAGACAAATTGATCGGCCAACCAGCCTCTAATTCAGTAGCTGAATTAGCAACTAGTAGATCTAAGGTGTTATCTGTAGAAAAAGAGATTTCAAATCCACTCTGCTCATCAGCTGAATCAGATGAAAAATACAAATAAACATCAGATGGTAAAACTAACTGAGAAGGGAGAGATGAGCCTGCGTTATATGTTGCCAAGGAAGCCCAAGAATCTGAGTCCAGAATCTCTAAGGAGTCCCCTGAACCTAAAGATAAACTAGTGAAATCAAAAATTAATGATAAAGAACTCGGACTTCTAACTCTTGTATAACAGCTTTCATCCGCTGAATAATTACCAGACTGTCCACCCGAATCGTAGATATTACCTGAGTCAGCTGAAATGTTACCGGAACAAATTTGCCCCGTAAAGCTAGCATCAGTCACATTTATAGTAGCCGTATCTTTATCGCCATCGGCATCTGTGATCTCAATGGTAACAGTATCATCACCGCTGGCAGAACTTGAGTAAACTCCAGAAGCATTGATCGCACCAGAACCAGAAACCACTGCAAATGTATAGGGCGCAAGGCCACCCACTCCAGAGAAGGACCATGATTTTCCAGAATTTAAATCTAAGGTTCGTGGTTCAATCGCCAATTCTACTACAACAGGATCTCGTATCGTTATCACACCATTGGAGTCTAGAGTGGATATTTGAGATACGTTATTTACAACAACTGAAAAGCTCTCGCCATCATCTGGCCCGTCTGACATAGTCGGTATAGAAATTTGAACACTGGTTGCACCGGCAGGGATAACGGTTTTCATTGAATTTTGAGGCATATAGTCACTACCTTGCACAGCCGAGCCATCTACAGTAGACCATTCAAATTCAATGTTTTCGGCACTTGGTTCGGTCAGTGTGACTGTTACGAGTGCGGCCTCACCTTCGGTCACAGAGCTATCCTCCACGATCAATTGAGCGCCTCTATTAGCAATAGAGTCCTGGACGTTTTTAAAACCTCCACCTATTTCCGTACAACCAACCAAAGCCAACGAAAACAATAAACCTACGTACCTCATTTTGTTCTCCTTACGTTCAATCCACTCTACTAATTTGAATCGGAGTTATTCGAATTAGACTTAAACAAACTTAATCAATTTTCTCAAAGTAATACATAAATCCATTTTTTTTGATCAGAGATTTTACAACTATAAGCTACATCTATTGTAGAAGTACGTTTTTGATACAAAGAATGTTAAATTGATATTTTTACTTTCTGTGAAAGCTAAAATAGTTTTTATCTGGATCTAGAAATCCACTTAAATCGAACTTAACAAGAATGGAACTACCTACTTACAATGAGTTTTGACAAACTTACAGTTCAGCTCTCGCTTAGCTTCAATCGGTTTACATTGGGTAATCATTCGTCGTCCTTTACAGGAGGTAACATCCTCAAAAACAATACTTGTCTGCTGAACTAAAGTATTCTCAAAATTCAAGACCTCTTCAGAGATAATTGTATTGATCTTATAAAAATGATCTTTTTCCATCCAATCAACAAAGAACTCGAATGTCTTAACCTTAGCGCTGTTTTCTACCCAAGAATCCAATTCCTTTGCTGAGATGGAAATTACACTAAAAACCAATATTAAACACAATAAGCAAGTCTTCAAAATCCCCCCTACCAGTGGACGGTACACACGACTTCTGTACAACCATTTTAGAGGGAAGGTTTTCAAATTCAATAGTTTTTACTGGGCCAAAAACAAAGAACCTCATGCAGCATAATTTCCCAAAACTACGAGCCGTTTAGAAAGGTAATATTTACCTTACGTTTACAATATTTTGATCGCTGAAGGTTTTTTCTGCTAATTTGTGAAGAAATTGGAATTTATCGACCCAAGAGCCTATTCCTCTGCTATTGAGTACATCTAAAAATGGTTGCAGGCTTACGAGAAACACACCTGCCTATCATTTACGGTTTAGAGCCAAAAGTAAATTAGCGCATTCTGGTTTATAGTATTTAACAACTAAAGTAATAGAGAAAAAACATATAGATCCTTTGGAGTGACGGCTATGAAATTTAAAATAACTTTGATACTTTTACTACTGACACCCTACCTAAATGCAGAGGTCGACTTTCCTGTCGACCAATATGAAAAGTTTTCTGATATCGAAGGTTACATTAAACAATTTCATGTTCAGCCAAAATGGAATGGATCCTCTTCGAGTTTTCACTACTTCAATCATCAAAATTCTAATATTCAGTTTTTTGATATAGTCAATTTCAAGCCTAGAACCTACCTCAGTAATTCGGAATTAGAAAAACTTAAAGGCCTAATATCTTTCAGAGATTCTAGCCATCAATTATACAAAATCATTACCTTCCGAGACCCAAGAACCATTGAGATAAAGTACCTAAAAAAAGAATTTACAATTCAAGTACCAGAACTAAAAATAATCTCTCAACGAAAAATAGAAATCGAATCACCCCGGCTCATCAGCAAAAAAACGAACCTTTCTCCTTTTCCGAAATATGAAGTTAGGTCACCAGATTCAAGCTTCTTCGTAACCATTGAATCTGGAAAATTAGCCATTAGAAAAGCAGGTACTGATCTAGTTTCAGCAATTCAACTTCCAAAAGGATTTAAAAACCGAATTATCGACTGGAACATGTACAGTATAAAATGGCTTGCCGGATCAAATTATTTTGTAATTACAAACTCAGATTATACTCACGCCCCAACCTACGATTTAACGGAGAGCTTTATGGATAGTCTACCGCGAATTATAAGTGGTATACCCTATATAACTCCCAAAGATGACTTTTATCCAAAAGACCTTTTTATAGTAGATGCTCAGAACAATACAGCTAGAAGAATTGAATCGGGCGAAAGTGGCGAAAAATACTATGAAATTCAAAGCAATCAATCCGACTCGAGCATAATATTCAGCACGGTAGATCGACTTTATAGACAAAGAAGCTATTTTCTTTTTGATCTAGAAAAACCGGTCCATTATATTTTCTCAGATATTTCCGCTACCTATTTGATGGACAACCCAATTGGGGGTAGATCCGGTCTTTTAAAAATTTATAAGAATCAAGACTACTTACATTTTATATCTGAAAGATCTGGTACTGCCCAAATTTATGAAGTCAAGATTCCCTCTGGCAACACAAGAAGAGTTACCAACTCCCCCTATGTCATCGATGATATACTCGGCTTTGATAAAAAAAGTGCTACAATCTATTACTCCGCACTTGGTGAGGATCGAAATCCTTATCATGTCCATATATATAGATCTAAAAAGGGCAATGAAAAACGACTCACAAAGCTTGGCTATACCTATCATAAACCTATGACATATAGGGCCTACAATGGGCCTGGTGATTATGATTCATCCTATTTATCTCCTGATTTTAAATATCTCATAAGTAACTATAGTAATCTTGAAAATCCCTCACAATCTAAAGTGTTAAACTTAGAAACTAATTCCGAGCGATACTTAGGAAAATCTGATCCAGGAGATCTATTGAAACTAGGTTGGAGTCCTCCCAAAGAGATTCAAGCTAAAGCCTTAGACAATAAAACTGATCTATATGGAATTATGTATCTTCCAACTAATTTTGATCCTGCAAAAAAATATCCCTTGGTTAATTTTATTTATGGTGGGCCTCAATACAAACAGACCTCATGGAGCTTTGTAGACAGCAAAAAACACTTTGCTTACAAACTCGCGGGACTTGGTTTTATCGTAGTACAATTAGACTCCAGAGGTACTCCTGGCAGAGGAAAAATATTTCAAGACTACAACTATCAAAAATTTGGTCAAGTTGAAGTATATGAACACAAATACTTCATCGAACAGCAAGTTGAAAAATATGATTTTATAGATTCAGAGAAAATAGCTGTGGTTGGTTCATCATTTGGGGGATTCCAGGCTCTACACTTTATCACTCGAGAACCAAACTTTTTTAAAATTGCAGTAGCAAATGCCGCGGTAGCAGACCTTAGAGACGTTCACTCAGTCAGTGTGATGATGTATATGGGAGATCCTAAAAAATTTGATAAAGCCTACGAAGGCTCCTCTATTTTCAACCAAATAGGAAGTTTAAATCCAAACTCTAAATTGCTAATCCTGCATGGATCTCAAGATGTAAACGCTCCATTATTTGGAATGATGAAATTAGTTGAGAGAATGACAGCAGATAACATTCATTTTGATCTATTCATAGACCCTCTGACGGCCCACTCTAGAAGAGACTATACTTGGGAAAAAATCGCTAGGTATTTGTATGAACATCTTTACTAAAATTGAAAACCCTTAAGAAGATTAGAATGAGTTCTATAGAGTTTTATTACTAGAACAACATTCAACCAACCGATACCTAGTATGAGCTAAAAACATCAATTTGAAAAATAAAGTTCAAATACTATTTGAAATACTAACTAAATCACGGCTAGAAGTTTAAAAATCTACTTATTCAATTCTAGGATCTCAGCAAAAAATCTTTTTTTGTTTTCACACGTTTTATCTATCCAGCAACTGGGATAAAAACCCACAGAAGTCCCATTGCCATTGAGGATGTAAAACTCTTCAATAAAGCCCAATACATTAACCCAAATATAGCTAGTCATCGAATCGGCATAATCTTCTCCGAAACTCGAAGTAGAGTAAAATGTTGGGAATTCCGAGTTTTTTAAGGTGTCGAATAAAGTTGAGGCATCCGCCAATCCTAATTCTTTGGACTTTATTCTCTCCCTTACGGAAGTTACATCACCACTCCTTCTTTCAATCTTTCCGGACTCTTCAGAAACTTTCCAGTCTATTGTAAAAAATGGAAAATCGTTAGGATCTTCGATATCTTGGCCGGGCAACCACGGATATGGTATTGTCGCATCTCCAATTACTGAGTCCGCATGAGCTAATTCATGAATCAATGTATTTAAAATATTGAATACACGCCCGTCCTTATCTTCTTCCATCATTTTCTTAATGATTTTTATATTTGACCCATCATCTTTAAATAGACCCATTAGGTAATTTGATCTCTTAGATGTCGAAGAATCATCAAATCGCTTTGCATTTAATAAAATAAATACCTTATGCAAGTCAGAATTTTTATTAAATTCAACTTTAGAACCTCTTTTAAAGACCACTTCGGCTTGACCCGAATTCCCAGTATCTTCCATTATCATAATTCCAGCTATTTTTGAGCTTACTCTTTCCGAAAAACTACTTGGCAATAAGTCTATTGCCTCAATAAGAAGTTTCTTAAACTCTATATTAGTACTAGTTTTAGCAGTTATCGGCCTCCCATAAAGCGCTTGTTGCGCTCTTTTCCAACGAACAATCTCGATTGTGCCAAAAGCGACTTTATCTTTCAGTGGAAGCTCTGCATTTCTCCCCCAATACTCCTCGCGATAAGATTCACTGGATATCATACAATCATACAAACAATCCTGATCTTTTACGGAACATCCACAAAGGTCACTTTTTTTACCCTCGGTAAAATCAATATTTACCAGATCTTCAGAAAGACCTATAAGCAAATTTCTTTGGTAACTTTCTGAAATACTAATTAGGCTACTATAGTTAAAAGTTTCACATTCCTTTGCAAACAGGTTAACTGATAAAAATAGAATGAAAAATAAAACCAACTTTTTATTCACTGGAACTCCCCTTGGAATAGATCCCCAATAGCATTTTACTCTAAAAAATAATTAACTAAACTACCGGCTACCATAGCAGATCGATTATTGTATTGAAAATTAATAATTAACTGAGAGAGATAGGTGCAAGGTGAGCAAGAAAAGACCTTGTGGGTCATAATATCTAAAATTAAAAACACTGAAATATTATTTCATATATTAAAATGTTTCCAAATTCACTGAAACCAATTACTTTTTAGCTTTTACCCATTGATAAATTACCACCAGGTTGAAACTCTTCTTGCATAGATCCCAAGGTATAACGGCGCCATTTTATAAGGCTGTTAAATTAGTGAGTGATTTTTGTTGAACACCCCTTAGATACAGAGAAGTTCAAAAGAACCAAAACAGCCCGAGTCAGTCCTTCTTTTAAAGAAAATTTAAATTTAGCAAATCGTGGCCCCTACTATTACTGAAGGCCCACTCCATCTTATTTTTTAGAATTAACGATACCTTCAAGCACCTTAATTTTACCCTCCAATTCTATTATCCTTCCATTGTTGTGACGATACTTCTTTTCAAAAAGTACTACACCCAACACAAAAAATACTAACCAAGTCATTGAGCTATCCATATTACTATCTCCTTTTTCTATTTATTGAACTAAATAAATTATCTAAAATGTATCACTCAAAGGCAACTCAATATTAGCCGCTAGATTCTCGGTGATTTACGGTGTCCGTATTGAGGGACTACTTTTTCCAAACGGTTTAAAGGGAATCAAGGACTATAAAAAGCTAGAGAAACTTCGCGCGGCATTGCTTGATGCGGCTTAGAGATCTTATTATTAGATAAGAAGGTTTAAGAACCAAAGCCCCTTATTGTGCTCTTTCTACGGTAGAAGCTTTAGCTACAGTGGCCAAAAAAAAATCCAACTTTTCGACAGACAACACCTATGAACTTCAAACTCCTAGCACGTTAGATAAATAGGAACTTATTTACAAGCGCACGGCTTCCGGAAGGATATCCTGTAAGAAAGCTTCAGATTCAACCTGCTTTTTATTTTTAATCAAAAGATCCACTTTTTGATCGCCTATAGAATCTTTTATATCCACTAACATATCAATCTTGTGAGTAAAATCTAAACTCTCCGACAAAACAAGTAGATCGATATCTCCTCCAGCTAGACTGTTATTAGTTCGGGAACCAAATAAGTAAATTTCTGCTTTGGGGTCAAGTTGGAGAACTGTCTCTTTTATACTTTCAATTTCAAACTCTGTTAGTCTCATTAAATATTAACCGCTAGAAGAGTAGGCGCTAGAGAAACCAATTCTGAATAAAGCCTTCTGTAATCCGAAGAGGAATACTCGTGAGCAGCTACATTCCTGAGCTCTCGGATCCTGCGCCATGTAGTGGCCGATTCAATCCAAGAATTTTTCTCCGCAAGATTTAACAGATCAATAAGGCTACCCTTGAAGGCTGGATCCGCTTCTCTTGCCAGAAACCGGAAGTACTTAGCGATCAATATATCAGAGAATCTAGCAAAGCGGCTTGAGAAACTCTCTAATGTCTCAAGCTCTTCTTCTGTAAAATCGTCCTCTAAATTAAATTTGATAACTTTGTTATAGCTATACTCAAAGTGCCCTCTAGATTTTATTAGATCTTGGCGAATACTGTCTTTTAAATCCATTAAGTGGCCTCTCAGAATCAACAAATGGCGGAGAGAGAGGGATTCGAACCCTCGTTAGGCTATTAACCTAAACACGCGTTCCAGGCGTGCGCATTCAACCACTCTGCCACCTCTCCGCAATAAAGAGTCGTTTGTGAATTAGGTCAGGACCTAACCAGCGGTTGTAACGAAAGAAAAACTTAACTTAGGGGCTGAGTTTAGTCTATAAAATTGTAGAGGTTTTTCGGCTTTTGTTGATAGTTTTAAGTTTGCCAACAAAATAAACACAGTAATTTGCCTGTTATATTAACCAGTTAGAGATTTACTCTAAACTTAGATCTTCAATGAGTGCTTTATGTTGGGGAAACATCTCTAGAAGCTGAGCTCTTCTACCCAGCTCAAAATCAGAGTAATCAAAGCCAGGAGCTACCGTGCAGCCCACTAAACTGTATTCTACTTCCTCGTTGGGAAAAGCTCCAAACCAGCAATTTGCAGGAACAACATACTGAAGTTGCTCCCCTTCCATGATGTCCTTTCCCATAACTACAGACTCGATTCTGCCATCATCAAACAATTGAACAATAGTACAAGGTCCTCCCAAATAGAAGTGCCAGGCCTCATCGGAACGTACTCGATGAAAATGGCTCTTATGAGCTTTTGGTAGTAAAAAGTAAATCGCAGTAGATGCATTTCTATCGCCATCATAATCACCGGATAAATTTTCTTTTGGAATTACTAGGTCAGATCGATAGTTTTCAGAAAAATAGCCGCCCTCTGGGTGAGGACTAAGATTCAAATAATTGACTATATTTCTTACTTCTTGGTTTAGCATACTAACATCTTGCATTTTAGCCTCTATCACATTTCTTTTTATCGGCTATAGTGCGACACTTTTGCCAAAAGTGAAATCAATTTCTTGCCTGGGACCTGATAAATCCTTAAACTTTTGCTGTTAACATCAAAAAAAGGACTTTAAAAATGAAATTTCTGCAGATTCTATTTACAATTGCGCTTCTTGGCGCTTGCTCGCACCATTCTCACAAACATCACTCGGAAATAGTAAAGATTCATAAAGACTGGGGAAACCTAAAAGAGGTTCGTAGTTATCATGACCATGTTTACATATCGGCTCAACCAAATGCTGAAGCAATCAAAAGCTTCAAAGATAGTGGCGGTGAAATTGTGATCAATCTAAGAAACAAAAAAGAGAGAGGCTTCTTAAAGGACGAAAAGTCTATCGTAGAGTCTAATGGAATGAAATACTTTAACCTTCCGGTAAATGGCAAAGATATGTCTAAAACTCAGTTCAATAAAATAGAAGATATTATTGCTAGTAATCCCAAACAAAAAGTTCTACTCCATTGCTCCAGCGGAAACCGTGCAGCTTCTTGGTTTGCCTATCATGCTTGGAAAAAACATAAAGACAGCCCGGAAAAAGCCCTCGAAGTTGGAAGAAGTATGGGACTTACAAAAAAGAATCTCGAGCCCCAAATAATAAAAATGATGAAATAAGAATTTCTAAGGATATGCTTGAGTTTCAAGCTTATCCTTTTACTTAACTTCAATATACCTAAAGTCCCATGTGTTTCTTCAGGTTTTTACCCAATTCCACATGATCAGTGTATCCACCAAACTTTCTAAGGTCACCAGCACCCATGGAATAAACATGTACTGGAGTGGCCGTATGGCCTCCAGTTCCCCACACAGTGCCTTGGTATTTACTTAAGATTCTTCCTATCAAACCAACTTTTGCATCATTTCTACTAGCATAAAACTCATGGAAATCATGAACCAAAGAGATCTCTTTCTTTTTACCAAAGAATTTTCTAGTTGTTGTTTTCAAAACAGACTCTGCATCTTTTAATGACACTGTAATCCCTATAGATTCTTTAATCAGAGATTGAATCGACTTTGCGTTTTGCTTACTTTTTGGAAGAGCCTCGAATTTTTTCATTAGCCTTGTGTTGGTAAATTTCTGTCTGCCGAGTAGATCAAAAACATCGGGTAGTAGATAGTTGTTTGGAGCTTCGTAGCTTTCCCCTTTAAAATGAGAGCCCTTAAGTTTTATTCCAGGAGTTCTTTTTACTTTATTGTAAGAGAAACCAAAAGAACCTGTCTCATGGTCAGCCGTTGCTACTAAAGTTACATCTTCTCTACTTTCAACAAAATCCACTAAGTAGTTTAAAACCCTATTTGCATTGATCATCTCATGAAGTAAAGCACCTGAATCATTTCTATGCCCGGCCCAATCAATTTGCCCAGCCTCTACCATTAGGAAGAAAGGCTTATTCGAGCTAGTAAGGTTCTGAATGGCAATCTCAGTCATCTCTAAAAGATTAGGTATATTCCGTTCTTTATTGTTTTCATTTCTTATTTGCCATAAGCTATCAGGCATAGATCCTCCACCAAAAAGAGCTAATACTTTTCCCGTCTTCCCTTGATGAAGAGTAGATTTGCTGCCTATTACTTTATAGCCTAAATCTCTAGCTTGCTTCAGAAGATCTTGATTATCTTTTCGTTTACCCGCTACAGAAATACCATCAACAATAGTGTTTACTCCCTTAGGCAAAAAATAGTCAGAACCAGAGGACATCGCGATATCTGGTTGGGTTTTTAAAAAATCAGAGGCAATTTCATCATCCATTTTTCTGCTGGGTTGATTGGAAACAAAAGCGGCGGGAGTTGCGTGAGTAATTCTTGTATCTGAAATCACACCGGTCCTATAGCCCCTGGCTTTCAATTTTTGTAAAATTGTTTCTACAGAATCTCCTTTTGAGTTAACACCAATCATTCCCGGCAAAGACGGATGCCCAGTAGACAACTGGGTAGCGGAGCAGGCAGAATCAACAACAATATATTCCGCAGGGGCAGTCGAGGAAGACCCGAACTCCCCTTTGTCTGCCATTCGCTTAAAGGCATTTGGAACTGGGTTTTGAACGTTCGCTTTCGAATATTTTAAATAATAATGAAGCATTGATATCTGTTGAGGGCCCATTCCATCGCCAATAAAAAGAATCATACTCTTTTGCTTAGCAATAGCTGGGAGAGATAAGAAAATACAAAACATGACAATAGACTTCATAAATGGATCCTTAGGATTTGAATTCTCTAAGGTGATAGAACAGATTGTAAGAGATGCAAAGGAGCAAGCTTTAGGAGTGAAATACTGTAAGAGTTGCGACTCTCTATTTGAATATTCTTCATTTTTTTTCGGCCTTATGCTAAACCTAATCCATTGCCACATGAGGGGATTTTCATGATATATTTGTTTTGTTTAACAATTCCATTATCCGTAGCCTTTTCTTTACACCAAGAGAATGCTTTGAGCTTTTTTGGCTTAGCCTACAGCTTTGTCTTACTTCCTTTTGTTGAACTTCTTTTACCCAAGAACTTTTCACCCAAATCAAGCCTTAGCCCGAAGGTTCATAACTTTCTTTTGTTTCTTTTAGGCGGTATACATCTACTCACAATCCCCTACTACTTGGTCATGATTCCCGAAGTTAAGCTTTTCTCAATGGTTTGGTTTGGTCAAATGTCTGCTCTAGGTATGTCTTGCGCAGTATTGGGTATAAATATCGCGCATGAGCTTGGACATCGAAGGGATGCACTTTCTCAAAACTTTGCCAAAGCTCTACTAACCTCAAGTTTATATTCACACTTTTTTTGGGAGCACAACTACGGGCACCACAAAAATGTTGCTACACCTGAAGACCCCTCTACAGCAAAAATTGGTCAAAATGTTTATGGGTTCATAGTTAAGTCTGTCTATGCGACAATAAGTTCCGGAATAGAGATTGGCCGTAATTTTAAGGCAAAAAATTCCTTAAACATAAACCCCGTTTTACAATGGAAGGCTATTGAATTTTTATTTTTTGGTGGTAGCTTTTTAGTTTTTGGAATCAATAAGGGCCTATTCATTCTTTTAGCGGCTATTTTTGGCTTCACTCTTTTAGAAATTGTTAACTATGTAGAACATTACGGTCTCCTCAGAAAAAAACTAAAAACCGTCGACAGGTACGAGCCTGTCCAACCGATACACTCGTGGAATTCTAATCATTTTATGAGTCGAAGTTTACTTTTTGAACTATCTCGACATTCTGATCACCATGCCAACAGTTATAAAGAGTATTTCAAACTGGAGGATATAGATGGTGCCCCTCAATTGCCAACTGGCTACCCTGGTATGATGCTCCTGAGTCTAGTACCAAGTTTATGGTACAAAGTAATGGATCCGAGAGTACACAGCTTTAAACAAAAGATTGCCGAAACCAAATAGATGTCTTAACAAGATAGGCAGTTTTCTAATTGTTAAATCAACACAACTTTAGGCCCGAAACATGCACCTGAATTGGAACTTTGGACTCCTCAAGTCTGGAAAACCAATTATAATAAATCTATGCGAAATATATCTATTTTTAGCCTCACTCTCGGAATTATTTTTTCTAGCCCATTGGTATTTGCAAAAAAGGTAGAACTAGAGGATATAAAAATTCAGGGTGAGCTGCACAATGATAATCGTTTGAGGTTCTACCAAAGAAATCGTGAAAAACTAAAAAGCCATGTGCGCTTAAGAAGTAATTTTAGAGATAAAATTCAACTCGGTTCAAAAAAACATTTACCCGTAGCAGAAATAGAAACTAAACCTACTCCGGTGGACGAACCGCAAAATTAATTTGAGTCCAGCCCTCTTCAATTAAAGTATTCATCACTCTTTTGACATATATCACAGCTGTATTTTCATCAGCTTGTAAGTTAATCCTACCTTTAAACTCAGTGGCTCCATTTATTTGAATCTGAAGTTGTTTTAGACGACTTAGTTCCTGTCTTAGCTGGGGCATTTTGTAATCTGTTTCCTCAATTGAGAGCGGGTTTTCTCCAACTACTTGAGCGTCCAAACTAATTATTGTTTCACCTATACTGATTAATGGCAGCCCCTCTAGCAACTGGGCATTTTGGGCTTCTGGAAGAATCATGTTTTTATTTACAAAAAACACTTCTCCAGTAGTAGAAAAGTTTAAAAGTAAAAAAATCACCAACATAGAGAACATGTCGATCATCGAAGTCAGAGGTAAAACTACATTAAGATCTTTCTTAGCGCCATCCTTCATCCGGTTTCTCAAAAGAGGTAAATCGTACTCAGGTCCTAGGTGATATCCAGGGGGGCTTAATACTCGCTTTGTGTTGCCTTTCAAGTCCGCCATTAGTTTGTACTTACTCCAACGTCAGGAAAACCATTTCCAACCAAAACATCAAAAACTTGAATCAAATGCTTATAAGGGGATTGATTCTCGCTGTAAAGAATCATATCTGTTTTCTCAGGATAGGTACTCTTGAGAAGTTTTATATAGTCTCTAAATGCAGTTACATTTATATTACCTGCCTCCAGATAGAAATCTATAGGTTTAGTATTAACATTGATTTGAAGCCTGTCAGCCATGATGACAATATTCAAATCAATTTGAGGTTTATTTGGATCTGCTGGACTAACTGGAGCAGAAGAATTACTCGGTGTAGAGTTGGTACCTAACGATTGTACCTGGTTCCACACAGCGGTAAGAAGAAGCATTACTACAAGCATTGCAAATAAACCTATAAAAGGAGTCAAATTTAGCTCTTCATTGGTCTTCTTAGCCATTATTTCCTAGCGATAAAATTTATCTTTATGAGAAAGAATAAAGTTTAATATAGATACACTGCTCTCATGAACATCGTCGATAATTTCCTGAGCCATTGAACTTAAATAACCGAAGGCCGCCAGTAATGGGATGGCAACAACCAAACCAAAAGCCGTGGTATTCATCGCAGCTGAAATAGACTTTGCTAAGAGCTCAGCTTTTTCAGAGGGAGAAACCCCCGCAACAGCAGCAAAGGCTCCTATTAATCCTTCAACAGTCCCCAATAGGCCTAAAAGCGTGGCAACGTTCGAGAGTGTTGCAAGAAGTCCAATTTTTTTCTCTATCGCTGGGACCTCTCGTAAAGCCACTGCATCCATAGCAGTTTGTACCTCTTCTGCTTTTCCATTATTTGAAACGGAAATTAGTCCAGCTCGGACAATATTTGTCAGGGGACTATCCTCTTGGGATACAACAGCAATTGCCCTCTGAATATCTCCTTTCATTATTGTCGACTTCATAGATTTCAGAAGCTGGTCTTTTTCTATCCGTCTTGCATTTTTTAAAAATAAATATCGTTCAACACCCAATGCTAGGCCAATGGCAGAACAAATGAGAATAGGCCACATGAATATGCCACCTTCAATAAACCTAGTTGCTAAATCATCCATATTAGAGTTTCCTTATGTTTCTATTTTCACGCCTACCAAGTGCTGCGTCAATACTACTAAAGTCCAAGTCCTTATAGTTTTCCAAACGGAAAGCCAATGCTTGTAAAAGTCTTCCGTCCGTTTTTTGCTTTTGGAAACTTAATCTTCCTAATTACTCCGATTACACATGAATTTAAGGTCTTGCCATTGTTAATTTCAGTAGACTTCACTTTTGCATTCGACACTCGTCCCGCTCCAGAGATTTCCCAATCGTATTCTACTCGACCACTTAAGTTACTATCATCGAGTAGTGCCTGCTCATAACATTGCTGAATTTTAGATTGATGCTTTTTTATTTCTGATTTTATCTGCTTTTCCGTCAATCCTGGATTACCGGAAAGCTCCAATGTAGAGGAGTCTACAATTTGCCCCTCGATAGCAGACCCGGTTGCTGTACCAGATACACCCTGGGTACCATAACCTTCATCACCGGAAGAGCCAGTTGTTTTGACTCGATTCACGGTGCCCTCTCTACCTGCACCTGTATTATTTAGTTTTAGCTCATCAGCTAAAATCCCGACAGATTCCTGTGGAATCATTTTTGTTGGGTCTACTTTTGCAATTTGAATATTCTTTGTCCCAGTTGGAGCTGTTGGAAGGCCTGCTCCTAAAATAGATTGGAGTGCACCCATTTGCTTAATATTCTTTTCCTTGCTAGCAGCTTTCTGTGCTCTGGTTGCGCTAGGTCTTTTAACGGATCTAGACTCCATTTTGATTGGAGTTTTGCTAAATGATTTTTTTGTTTTCACCGCAACTTTTTTGGCCTTTCTCGGCTTACGAGCCGGCTTTAAAGGAAGTACTTTTTTGGGCTTAGGCTTTGGTTTCACCTTTACTTTAGGTTTAGGTTTAGGTTTAGGTTCTACTTTTTTCACTATTTTTTTAGGTTCTTCCTTTTTAGGCTCTATTTTTTTAGGCTCTATTTTTTTCGGCTCGAGTTTTGGCTTTGGTTTTTCAGATTCCGGTGGTTTGGGGTTTTCAATAATAGGTTTGGGAGGCTCTGGAGGCTTGGGTAATGGCTTAGTCAGAAGTTTTGCATATCTCTTCGGTACGTCTTTTAATTTCGGATACTCTCTTTCCTCAGGGGCGAAAAACAGGGCAAACATTAGTATTAGTATGTGAAAAATCACACTACCAGTTATGATTTCTAAGTTCTGAGAGGGGGCCCCATTTAAACTTCCATCTGATAGACTTTTAGTTACTGGAATCCTTCGTAGATAGAGAAAAGTATGATCGTCAAAACGTATGACAAACTGATCATTGTCTTCTAGGTAGATCATAGCTTTGTTAATTCCAGGATCGTACGGAATTTGACCCCATTCTTGCTCAGGAGAAAGTAGCTTACACTGGGTTCCCCTAGGGATATTAACTCTTAGCCCCTTCTTTTGTAATCTAGCGTATTGTCTATAGCGGTTTACCACGGGAACTTGTAAACTTGCCTCTTCGCCAGGGCCCACTATAAGATTCTCACCCTCTCTTAGCTGGCGACTAGAAATTAACTTTCCATTCCAAAACAAATTAGCCTCTAGGCTTTTGCGGCGTTTTTTAAGGGAGTCATGAACAATATAATTATTCAAAAATGGAGAATTTTTGTATTTTGCAATTCCATCCTCGGGTAAAATCTCTGCTAGATCACCGGCTACTGTATACTCCATTTGCTCTTTTATAATTTCCTGAGCCTGATCTTGAAAATTAATAAATGTAGCATCGTCAATATTGGTCCCTGGAGAGGTCTTTTCATCGTAAACACTACCTGTTAGCTCCACATTTGGACTACTATTGTCAGATAGAAAAAAGCCAACCTCACACTTGATATCTCCTGGGATTTCAAAAACTTCCGCATCCACAATAGTAAAGGAGCCCACTGAAATTCCATTTACCTTGATAGAATTATGCTGGCTTGAGACATCAGTGATATTAAATACCTCTCCCTCTTTCTTTATTACTATATGTACCTTATCTAAAGAATCCTCTGGAACAGTACAATTACAAGCCTCATCTCTTCCGATAGAAAATGGTAAAGGAATAGCAGTTAGATCGACCACCAACTTATTTTTCCAATACATTTTAAGGTAGATACTTTCAGTCACTTTAAATACCTCGGCAGTAGGCGGTAGTAGGTAAAACTAGTGTTTGCCCCGGTTGGATCGTATTTAAAAAACTTATCTAGGGCTCGTGAAATATTAATTAAATTTATATTTCTAGGATCCATAGAGCGAACTTTTTCGCTATACAGTAAGGCTCTCTCCATTGAATTAGAGTTTAAATCTGCAAGCAAGAGGAGATTGTAAGCCTCCGCCTCGTTCGGAGCTATTTCCAAAAGCCTACCAGCGGTAACAACAGCTTCTGCAATACGCTTGTCTTCCAATAGGCTAAAAACAAGCTGCTTGTATAGCTCAATATCTCTCGGTTTATCAAAGAGTCTTGCTCGGATCGACCTTATGCCATCTCCATAATTTTCTTTAAATTCTAGTTTTTTTGGTTTAAAGAATATTCTCTTTTTAGCCTGACAGCTCAAGATATAGTCATTGTAAATTCTATTTTTCTTCCCTAACTTAAAGCACTGATCATAGTAAGAGCTGGCTGAATCCAGATAAGGCTTTGCTTGTTGAGATAGAATATCTCTATACTGTTTACTCTGTACTTTTGTTAGACCTTTTGGGATCGGTGCCTTTTGCACAAAGGACCCAAACTCATCGTTCAACTGTGCTAGGTTAAATAGACTAGCGACGGTCCATTTTGGATGACCTGACTGGATTATCTTATTTAAGTCTTCGGTAATCTTTTTCAAAATGGTGGCTTTTTTTGTTACTACTTTATCGATGTTTTTTGAAGAACGGAATCGTATCCTTTTAAAGTCCCTTACTTGAATATCTGATCTTAAAAAATCAGCTTCAAGTTTTGTCTCGTTTTTACTTCCGGCTTTGGCCAGACTCTTACTGAGCCCTGCTAGACTTTTCTCGGCTGCTTTCCATTTTTTCTGTTTTATATACGCGTAGGACTCCCAAAGTCTAGCTTGTGAACCACCCACGACTTTAGCGCTTTTCTCTAAACTTTTCCAATCCTGAGATTTAAAATCTATTTCAGCGATCTTCCTTTGATTGTTCAATTGCTCAAAAACTTCCCTAGCTTTCGGGAAGTCCCCTATACTTTCTAGGATTCTAGCAGCTTGTTTTCTAAAGCCTTTAGACTCTTTTGCTTTGGGATAGTTGTCCGAAAATACTAGCAGATATCTAGCCGCTCGAGAGAAGTCCGCCGTATTTAATGCAATCTGAGCCATATCGCTGGCAACCTGCCTTACATACTTAGATTTTTTATATCTTTTTAGGAGCTCCTCTCCTGGCTCATACATCTTCTCTGATCTCTGGGAACGATAAAGTAAAAAAGCCTCGAACAGTGCTTTATCGCCTAATTTTGACCCCTTATATCTATCTGCTAACTTCAAAAGATTTTTAGCATAGTCTCCAGATCTAAAATCTCCACTCTCTTTTTTGATTTTAAGAACTCTTGCTTGAGATAAAATACCTTTTACGGTTCGTCTTAAATCATTGTTTCTTACCTTGGATTTTTTGAGAAACCAAATAGAATCCTTTATCATTGAGTCGTAATCTTCCCGTTGATTATGTGTATCTAATAATTGGTTCACGGCTAGATTCACATAGGAATTCTTAGGATGAGCCACTATAAACTGCTTAAAACTCCTAATTGCACTATCAAAAAGTCTTTCATCATAATAAGTTTGAGCAATATTAAACTGTACGGTGGGAACAGTTTTAGATTTTTTATATCGAGATACAAAAGCCCGGCCTATTTGCCTGACTCCCCTTCTAGCCATATAGACCTCTACATCTTTTGTACCGCCGGGATTTTTCAATATTGCAATATAAGATTCTAAAGATGCTTTAATGGCGGAGAATCTCTTTCTTTTATTTTGAGTTCTTTTATAAAGCCGTTCAAAGGTTAAACCCGCTTCAAGATAGTCAGCGGTACGGAATAAATAGGCACCGTAGTTCCTCGTCATTGCCAAGCTAAACTTTTGCCCTTTAAACAAACGAAGATAAAGCTTATAGGCATTTTTAAGGTCAGACTGAATGTCTTTTCCTGCTCTATGACGCTTATCTAATTGAATGCAATAATATCTAAATATTCTTTCAATATTTTTTTTCAGCTTAGCCCGTTCTTTTTTCTCGTAAATCTCGGACTTTTCTACAAATTTGTGGGCCTCTAAAAGCGCTATCGGCAAGGATGGTATATCGATATTTTTTAATTCAGCCTTAGAAATATTAAATATATTTTCCACTGCATCGATCTTTTCCCTTGAGTTATTACTTAGCTGATGGAATTCGACCCAAGCATCTCTTGAGTCCTGATATCTTTTTTTAATACTCATTCTCTTTGCCAGGCGACGAAGTAGTTTAAGATAACTTGTATATCCAAAAGATAGTTTTCTAAAATGCTCTAAGGTTGATGTGGAAGGATCGTGAATCTTTGAGATATTTTTTAAGTCTATCTCTGAGTAGGGCCATACCATATCTAAAATGGAATTTTCTCTTATATCGATTTTCAATTCTATCTGGTTATTTTTGACAATATCATTGGTGGACTCAATAGCTTTCTCAAATGAAAGATAGGAATCCAGAAACTTTCTCTCATTAATATATACCCAACCGAGCTTGTGATAGGCAACACCACTAAAGCTGTTTAGGCCACGATCCACAACGCCCTCAAAAGACTTACGGGCGGTATCTAGATCTTTTTTCACCTCTAAATAGAAATTTCCCATTGCAATACGACTTTCTTCCCAAAATTGCGAGCGGGGGAATTTTTGCGTTAGCTGGCGGTAAGTTTCTAGCATCTCTTCGCTTCTACCAAGCTCTCGCAGTTCGTGAGCTTTATAAAAAAGAGCTTTATCTCTATCAGGATGATTTCCAAATTTATCAAAGAAGCTTTCATATACAGCTATTGCCTCATCCTTTGGCCTCTTCTCTAAGGTAAAATCCAAATCTTTCTGCGGAACTTCTGGATTTTCCAAAATTTTTATTTGATATAAATACCTGCTTTTCTCAGTTAAATATTCTGCAAGGACAAAATATAGATCAGCAAGGAATGTTGCATCCTGCATAGATTTCATTTGCTCTTTGGTGTTCTCGATATTTTTATCTACTCTACTAAGTTCCCGCTCCAATTGAGGCAGCCCCTTAGATTGAAAATCCTGGCTCTGAATATTCACAGAGAAAAATGTAATAAGAAAAAGAGCAACTACCCTACTCATCGGCCGAGACCTCCGATTCCTCTTTATTGCACTTTGAGTTTACAAGTACTCGATAATCCTCAAATTCCTGTAACCAAAATTCACCGCCACTTTTCCAAAATAATTTGTCAAACTTATATTTTTTAGGCTTTTCAGACTCATAGCCTTCTTTATTTACATTGAGCTGATTTCTTTCAATCTCAGAGGAATACTTTAAAAAATTTATTTCTTGTCGAATTTTTAAAAGATTATCAGCTTCGGCCATGCTTCTGTCACGAGTCTCAAACTCAATATACTCTTTTTGTTCTTTTAGAATCTCATCCAGTTTTTGTTTTATAACTTTGTTCAAAGAGGAATTTTTAAGAAATTTATTTTTAGAAATTTTATTAATATTTCTTATCATCTGAACTGTAGGCAAAAGATCTTCGGATCTAAAAACCAATTGTATAAGCTTTACTTCTTCTGCAAGACGCAATCTAGCATTTAATGCAAAAAAACTATCCTCAAAATAATTCAAGAATTGGGTTTCCACTCTTTTAATTTCGTCATAATAGCATAAGTCTTTATAAATCAGAGCCTCTAAAACAAACTGCTCTGGATCTGCCGAACTCACATAGTAAGGTGCCTTTAAAAGATGAAGTAGTCCTAGACTATGACTGAAATCTTTAGCGTAATATTTAGACCATGCCATTTCGAGCAACACTGTGGATGAAAGTTTCTCATCAAAAACTTTCAATTCTTTATAAACCTCAAAAGCCTTTTGCATTTCCCCGATTTCAAATAGAAATCTGGCTGCAAACAGACGAAGCTTCTCCTGATTTCGCTCTGGGATTAAGCTTGTATCTAAAAAATTTTTTATTGAGTTATAGGCACCTACTCCAGTTGCTAATTTTAGCCCGTCAATCAGCTTGTCAAACTTGTAAATATTATGCCAAATTGAGTTTTCATTGATTCTTTTTTTTGACTGTCCAGCCCAATCCAGGAATCCCTTTTTAATGAAAAACTTCATTTGAATATAGGAAATGAATGACTGAGCCTCAGGGTGCATCCCTTCAATAGACTGACCTAAAAACCAAGATTCCAACATTTTACTGGGCACAAAAAGATTATACTTTGTTATCAAATTAGATATCTCAATTGTCGCTCTCTCGAAATACTTAGTGCCTTTTGCTTTTTCTATAATGTAGGAATAAATAGCTAGTGCCGGCCAATAATTCTTTTCGCTCACAAGCTTTTCAGTTAGTAGTATCAGACTTTCAAAATTTGCAACTTCTAGTTCAGACTCCTCAAATTCTAAATCTAAGGCCTCATAAAATTCTTTGAGTTCTTCGTCTTTCTTTGCCTCTAAATAACGTTGTTTTAGGCTCGCATCATCATAGCTATAAGTATAGGCTTTCCAATCCCTTGTCAGACTCTCAGTCGTAAATTGCCCCTGTGACTTTTGAAAGACTAAAACAAATAAAACTATAGTTGCGGCTCGAAACCCCATCTATAGAGCCTTCTTTTTAAGATATTTCGGTGGATCTCCTAGTTGAAAACTATAGTCGGCACCAACATAAAGAAAACTCCTTACGCCATCGATTTCATCAAAATGAATATTTAAATCAAAAGCAAGTTTCCAAGACCGCCCAAGCTCAGTGTAATACCTAGTGTATGCCCCCAAACCTATTAAGGGCTGATAGCCTGTTTCTTTAAACTTCACCCCACCGAGCGACAATCTAAAGCTGGTTTCGTTATTAATAAGTTTTGAATTGAACATTAGGGTTTTAGAATAGTACGGCGTATAGATCCAACTAGTTGTTATAATGTGATCAATATAGTCTAACTTTCCTTTGAAATTATTAGAATTTAAATCGACACCCAAATCTATCAAATCCGTTTTTAGGGTCTGCTCTAAGTTAAAACTTTGTCGAAATTGAATAATCTCCCAAGCGCTATAGTTCTCGTAAAAATAGGTGTACGAAACTCCTAGGGTCACCCCCTTGTTGAAGGCATCTGAAGGAAGTAATCCGAGGCCCACACTAAGATCATGATCGAGATAATTGGACTTATTTTGAATAGCTACAAGCTCTGGTGCTTTAAACACTTCTTCAGGTAACTCGGCGAAAAGTAACTGAGTCACTAAAGTTATTGAAATAATTAGATATTTGTTCACAAGTATCCCCCTCACTTAGTCTAAATTTAGTAGATGACGCTGGGTATTTAAATCGTTGATTACAACCTTTAGTAGTGCGATCAAAGTAGTAATAGTACAGACCTAGGTAATATATAGTTTTCCCCCATTAGAATTGATAAAATTGACTTTAGCTTGATTCAAGTTTGAAATGATAAAATGGGAAAGATTCTAGTTGTTTTCGCAACCATTTTTGCAGTCATAGGTACAGGCGTATATCTTTACTACAATGAAAATCCAACCAACAAAGAAAGACGATTAAGAAGAATTAAAAATAATATCCATAGCTTAAAAACCACAAACAAGTGTCTCTCAATTCTAGATTGCAAAATGGTAATTCTCCCAACACAAGACTGTATTCCTATAGACTATATGATCAGCTATACAAAAAAAGATAAAAACACCCCTGAGATCATACAATTGATTTCGAAATACAAGAGCCTCTATCGAGAGGTACACGGGCGCAAACAAAACTATGACTGTGCTCGCTATAACAAACCTAAATTACGTTGCCTAAAAGGGGAATGTAAAATTAATGCCAAATCCACATATATAGAGGGTAACTAATATGAGTCCAAGTATTGCCAAAGCGACTAGTGGTGCTGGTATCATTGTATTTCATCAGGAAAAAATCCTTCTTGTTCAAATGAACTATGGACGTTTCAAGGGACATTGGATTATACCCGGCGGATCAGTAGACGAAGGAGAACATCCTGATGAGACCGCACTTAGAGAACTAAAAGAAGAGACGGGACTCGAAGGTAGAATCGATGGCCTACTGGCAGTTAGATACCGTCAGAAAAATCTAAAAAACAATACCTACTGGGTATTTTCTGGAAGCATACTGACTAAGAATCCTGAGCAATCACTCCAGTGGCCAAAAGAAGAGCTAATAGAAGCAAGGTTTTGGACTTTAGATGATTGCATGAAAGATGATCTTGTTAGACCACTAACCAAAGTATTCATTAACAAGTTTATCGATTCAAAAAACCTAGCGAAGAGCTATGAAATCCCAACAGACAAGGATCAAAACGACCGTATATACGGATTATAGACCTAATTCGGACTAAACCTTGCAGATTTTTCATTAATCAATTGATTATTTAATTAATTCAAACAAGTATTTGATAAATCACCTTAGGCGACCTATAAAACAAATGTCTCGACGGGGGGATAAGAGCTGGGGGGCTCTTTAGCAGATTTCGGGGGGAATACTGCTAGTTTAAGGGGGGTATAGGGGCCAACGAGAGTTGGCCCTCTTTTTTTGAACACTCATTTGAGAAAGTTGAACTTTTGTGCTATTATTGTCCGAAACAGGAACAATACCCCCGAATATCGGAGCCCCTTATGGCCCGCAAGGCGCATAAAACAACAGATCAAACCCGAGCTCAATTGATTGAGGCTGGAAAAGCTCTTTTCTCAGAAAAAGGTTTCGATGGAACTACTGTAAAAGAAATCGCAAATGCTGCGGGAGTAAATATCAGCCTAATAAGCTACCATTTTGACGGTAAAGAAAAGTTATACAGAGAATGCGTTGGCGACCACGGTGGCAAACTCTTAGAAATGGCTAAACGAATCTTAACTCATTGTAAATCAGAAGAAGAATTTAAAATCAGATTAAGAATGTTTATTGATGAGTGCTTTATGGATTTTGTAGAAGACCCTGAGTTGTCTTTGATGGCTTTCAGAGAGGCTGAGCAGATGAACCAACAAAACGATCCTGTTCTTCATGCAAACTACATCCGGTTTTTTGAGAAGATCATTGAGTTCATAAAAGTGGGTCAAAGTAATGGAATCGCCCAAACTGAAATTGATCCTTACATCTCCGCCGGAGTATTATTTGGTGGCCTCAGTCATTTTATAAAAATGAATAAAATTAGAGAAACCTACTTCAAGAAATCTATAATGGAAGATGCTACTAGAAACCAGGCCGCTGAGCATATAACTAAAATTTTTCTAGAAGGCGTACTTATCAAGGCTTAAAATGGATATAAAAGAAATTACAGCCCAAGAAACTCATGCACTAAGGCTCGAAGTACTAAGACCAGGCGGAAAAAAATCTGATGTTGAATACGCCGAAGATGAAACCTTAGGAAGTTTTCACCTAGGCGCCTACAATAAGTCTCAACTCATTGGTATTGCTTCTTTTTTTCCAGAAAACTATCATCTATTTCCAACGGAAAAATGCTTCAGATTAAGAGGTATGGCTAGCTCTCCCAGACTTAAAGTTCCCGGTACTGGCACAAAATTAATCCTGACGGCAGTTGAATTAATTAGAGAAAAGAAGGGAGATCTACTTTGGTGTAATGCTAGAGAGGTAGCTTTTCCTTTTTATGAGAAGGTGGGATTTTCCTACCTCGGGCCTATGTTTGATATCCCTAAAATTGGGCCACACAAAGTAATGTATCGAAAGCTTTGAGGTATATTTTTCTAGGCCTGATTCAGCAAGAAAATAATTGCCATTAATATTAGAACTATAGGTACGATATAATACAGGTTAAACCTACTCTTAGTCTCCTCAACTTGTACATCTTTTGCCGCACTCATCTGTCCGACTCTTCTTAACATATTGGTAAAAAGCCTCAATTCAGACTCATCCTTCTTTTCAACAAGTATCTTGAGTTCAGATAACACTGGTCCCCGTTGATCCTCTGGAAAAGTAGTTTGAATAAAATCAAAGAGTCGATCTAAATCTTCTTTTTTCTCTGGCCAGATTGTTTCAAAACTTTCTCTCATTTGCACTCCACAGCGATTGGATCCGGATTGATTCCTTTAGAAATTAACGATCTCCGGAGATCAATAACATCTGAAAGATAAGACTGAAAGCTTTCTAGGTCTGACATATAATCATTTACCTCAGCAAGCTTGGTACTCAGAAGATCAGAATCAATTTTCGCTTGTTCACTATTAGTAGAGGGGCTGGATAATTTTTTAAGCTGCTGAAAGTATTCGTATTCTGCTATTTTTAAAAACTGGGCCGTATAAAAGGATCTAACAAAAGGCTCTGCATTATTGTCTTTTTTCTCAAAATACTGTTTATAGAATTTCAAATCTCTCAAATTATTTGTAAGGGTTTGGGAACAAAACACCTCACTTGATGTTTTTTGGTCGCGCTCACTCATCTTTTTATCTACTCTCTTGAGAAGCTCACAGGATTCATCCGCAAGAATTTCTATTTCAATACTGTCTGAGAGCTGAACTAAGTTATACTTTACTCCTGATATTTCAACTTCTGTAATTTTCAAGCTCTCATCCCCTACTAGTCCCGATACGGAAAGATCGGTATCAGATAGAACCATAGGGAAAAGAGAATCAAAAAACTGATCACGACAGTAGTTTTTCAAATACTTAGATTCATTGAAAAACTCTAGCCTAAGACTCTTGTAGATACGTATTTTCAACAAACTGGCATTTTGATCGTAGGCTAAATCTAAACCTTGAGCTGTATTGATCGCTGTTGAGCTTAACTTTTCCCAATCTACAGACTGGTGAGTACTGGATAATATTCTAGATCTTATTGATTTGTATAAGCTCATGTCCAAATTAGCAAATAGCTGCTGCATAGTTTGGATCCTAAGATTATCTTTCTTGTGAGATTTTGATTCCTTAGTAAGTGATACAAAATCTTTATAGCTAGACGAGATTGCACTGAATTGATTTTTTACTCTTAAATCAATCACGAACTCCCCACCCTCAAAAGCATAAAATGTATCGTGATTTTCTTTCTTGAGAGCTTTGGATTTTTCCAAAGAGCGGACCAATTCCTGTTTGTAGTAGGAAAAATCTTTATCCGCTTTGGGAGTTAGTAAAGACACCTTTCCCAGGCTGCAAACTCCTGTACCAATCTCGGATTCAACAAAAAGAAAATCTAAGCGACTTAAACCCATGCTCTGTGAACAACTGAAACAGGCAAGCCCTAAACCAGAGCCGCCACGGGGTAAACAGTTCAACAGACCGACAGAACCTAAAGTTTCAATAAAGCTTGTACCTAATTTGGCGTCCATTAAGTCTTTAACTAATTGATCAAAACTACGGTCCACTACTGGCTCTGCCACGGCTACTACAGATAATGTCTCCACCACTGGTTGTGAGCTTACTTCAGGTACGGTGGGTTCCGAATCAATTATTTTCATCTGACCAACAGCTATAAGAGGTACCCAAATACTCAGGTAAATTATCCAATTAAGCATTCATCAACTCCTCAACTTTTGACTCTATAGAATCCAATGAATTCATATCAATCCTCTCAAACCAAATGCCTTGAGGGTAAATCACCGCAACACCGCCCTTTGAACATCTACCGAGGCAACCAGAATTATTCACACGAACTTTTTTTCCAAACTTCTCAAAAAGTCTTTCTTTTAATTGATTTCGAATGTTTTGACCTTCATTTAAAAAACAAGGATTAGCATAGCCTTCCTTTGTATTCGTGCAAACAAATAAATGTAGCTCTAAATCCGTGCTCATTGCAACTCCATAAAATCTATAATGTGCTTGGTTCTTTTCCCTAAGTCCCAAATCATTCGATCTAAAATTATATTATCTTTAACTAAAAAATTTGTATAGTGATCCACCAAAGATACTTCTTCGGCATCACTTGCCGCCATCACTTTCCTGATTATATCCCCATTGCTTGAAGTTACAGAGAATTCAGAGGGAAAAACCCCCTTAAACGAAGGAAAGCTGTAGAGATCATGGTAACTAAGAACCCTATATGCCTTGGATTTAGCCTCTCGTAAATTACTCTGAATGGCTGGGATTGTTTTTTTGGGATCATCAAAATACTGAAATTTCATTTGCCCCAAGCAATTACAAAAAAGAATTGTAGTTTCATCTCTTGAAGATTGAATTTGTGATGAATCAAATTTTGATGGAATCCATCTCACATTTTTTAAATTCAATCTCCAATAAAAAATTGATTTTCCCATGGAGTCTGGCTCAAAAACTGTTATGGATTTAAATTTCATCAGAAATTCTCGACTCAGTGAGTATCCTCCACTGGGACCAACTAAAATTAGGTGCTCGGATGGCTTCACAGGAATTTTGCTTAACAATTGCGACATCTTTGCCTGATAAGGCATCCACCTACGGCCAGAGTTACGCAGTGCTAAATAATGATAAAAAAATCCTCCGGTATGGTTCATTCGCCGCCTTTCCTATACAATCACTCTACAGAATAGATCGACCTCATTGGAGTATTTTATGAAAAAAGCGCTGTTTTTCATCTTCTTATCAACTATTAGTCTCTGGGTGATTGCTCAGAAGCTCTTTTTAAACCCTGTCCCAAATAGAACAGATGAAATACAGATTCCTCTGCTCGAAAGCGGCGTAGAAGTAAAGTACGACAATTTTGGAGTTCCGCATATTTCAGCAAAAACACAGAGAGATGCTCAGATTACTCTTGGCTTTATCGTTGCTCAAAATCGACTTTTCCAAATGGATATGCAGCGACGGGTCGCCAAGGGAGAACTTAGCGAAATCGTGGGACCGGTAGCCTTAGAAGTGGACAAAAAGAATAGGACCATGGCCTTTCGGTATTATGCTGAAAAACACCTTCAAAATGGAAATATCAGCCAAAAAGCCCTCGCTTCCAGCCAAGCTTTTTTTGAAGGGGTAAACTACTTTATAGCCACTCAGCCCCTACCGATTGAGTTCACCTTGTTAGGCTATAAACCCTCTGATTTTTCCGTTTTGGATAGCATCGCCTTTGTTGGGTATATGTCTTTTAGTTTTCAACATGGTATTAATGTCGATCCAGAGCTACACAACTTTTCATTCAATTTAGACAAGACAAAATTTCAAGAGCTTGTTAACTCTTATTCAAATGATGACGATGGGATTGATAAAACTAAAGCAAGTTCCAAAAATGTAAATAATCAAAAAACTTCAGCTCAAAAGAAGATAACTAAAATTTTTGAAGATCTAGAAATAGAAAAATATTTTGATTTTAAATTAGAGGGCTCCAATTCATGGGTTTTATCTTCAGACCGAAGTAGTACTGGCTCTCCCATCCTGGCAAATGACCCTCATATAGGACATGCAAATCCAGGAGTATGGTTTGAAGCCTATATTGAAACTCCAGAATATAGCTCCTATGGGCACTACGCCTCGATGATACCCTTCCCACTACTTGCCCACACACCCAATATCGCTTGGGCTCTCACCATGAGCAATGTGGATGACTTTGACTTAGTAATGGCAAAAAATTCTGACGCCAATACCTACAGCCTAGACTATAAAGACTACGATTATGAAATTATAAAAGATGAGATCCCTGTTAAAGATGGAACTGCCGTCCCTCACGAAGTAAAAATTTCTATTCTTGGACCAGCCCTAACAGACATAATAGATATCGATGCAGATCACGATGCTATTGCCGATTGGACTTTCTACTCAAAAGACTATTCCGGATACCAAGCTCTTTACGAACTTCCCTTTGCAAATGATCTAGAGCAATTTAAAGACTCACTAGCGAAACTCACAGCCCCTGGTCTAAATATTTCTTACGTAGACAAAGCAGAAAACATTGCCTGGTTTGCCGCTGGCTGGATTCCCAGAAGAAAGAGAGCAAGTAATGGCTTTGCCATGATACACGGAAACGAGTACAGCGATCACAAAGCAGGCTATCTCGATTTTAGCGAGCATCCTCAGTTAATCAATCCAGAGGATGGTATCATTGTGACGGCAAATCATATGGTCTCTCACTCGAGAAAAGACTTACTCCCAGGCTACTGGCAACCATCGGACAGGGCCGAGCAAATCATTGATCGTTTAGCTGAGAAAGAAGTATGGAGCCCTGAGGAGATGAAAGACATCGCTCTTGATACAACGGACTGGGCTTGGCTGAAGGTCAAAGATCAATTTCTTTCCTATCTAAAAGAAATTCAAAAAACTCAAAAAATAGATAAGCTCTCAGAAACAATTAAAATACTTGAAACATGGAATTCAAAAGCGGACATAGATGAACGTGGAATACTGATATTTAGAACCTACTCTAACTATATAACTCAAGAAGCAATGCAGGATGAGATGGGTACTAGATCATTCAACAAGCTTTTTAAAAATGCACAGAGGTGGAACTTATATAAATCTATTTTGCAAAACCCTGACTCCACATGGTGGGACAATGAAAAAACGGAAGAAATTAAAGAAACCCATCTAGATACAATAGCCAAAGCTATTCCTAAGGCACACCAGCTTCTAGAAAAAAAATGCGGTACAAACGTTGGGAGCTGGCAATGGAAGTGCCTACACACCCTAGAGTTGGTACACCCACTAGGAAGAAAAGATCCATTGAATTTTGTTTTTAACATTGGACCCAAACCAGTATCTGGTGGGTACTCTATTGTTAATCATAATAACTCCAGAAGCATAGATGGCTTTAAGGTTACATCAGGACCCTCAACTAGAAGAATAATTTCTATGGACAAGCCTACTATCTCTTACGGAATCCTACCTTCTGGACAATCAGGACACTTGATGGACCAACACTATTCCGATCAATGGAAAATGTATCGAGAGGGGAAGTTTAGAAAGCAATTAATGACTATGGACCATCCTGAATTAGGCCCCAGTCAAAGATTTAACCCTTAAAGCTTAGCATTATTTATCAATCAAATAAATAAGTGAGGAACTCATCGAGACAAAAAAGGATTTTTCAAATATTATTTCCGAGTATGACTTCTTTATGAAAAACTCTAACGAATCAAAAATGATACTCGATTTTTTAGGAAAGTTTTTTGAGAAATCGTTTAAAAAGCATGAAGATATAGATGTATTAGATTTTGGCTGCGGATCAGGAGAATTCGCATCACAATATATTGTTTATTTAAAAGAGAAAATAAGTTCATTTTCAGCAGTAGAACCTGTCTTGGAGAATCACGCTTCAATAGATAAAAATATAGCAGCAGGTATGGAGCTGAAGCCCATCAAATCTTTCGGTGATATTTGCGACATACCTGAAGAAACCTTATTTGATTTAATCGTATCAAACCACGTTCTTTACTATGTTCCAGATATCTCGAAAACCGTCGATAATCTTGTTTCCAAAATAAAAAACAATGGCTTCCTTTTAATAACAATGGCAAGTCCAGAGAACACACTGATAAAGTTTTGGCAGAAGAGTTTCAGTAAGATAGGCATATCTATTCCGTTCAACCAAAATACCGATCTAATGAGTACCTTAGAAGAAAGAAGAATTAAATTTCAAACAAAAAAAATTGAAGCTGGATTAGATTTCTCGGACACATCTCAAAATAGAATAAAAATAGGTAAGTTTTTACTGGGAGATTATTTTTATAAAATTAATGAAAAAGAAATAAGCTATTTCTTCGAAGAATATTCCAAGAATGGTAGAGTTATTATGGAACTAGTTGATAACGTTTATATCATAAATGGAGAAATTACTAATTGAACTTCTTTAAAAACGATAGATTAAAACCACACACCAACATGAGCATTTTTTTAAAAAATACTAAATACAATGTAGTAGAATCTTTTGAAGACTGCTTCGTATCTAAAAAAGAAAAAGAACTAGAGAAGAGTGGCTACAAAAATCTTCAGCATCATCTCGAAACCAAAGGACTTTGTCCTAGTTGTTCTTAAATTTGTGTTTTTTTCTCGCCAAATATTAGATCGCTTAAATATATTCATAAGATGGAAAATAGAAAACATTAACTATCTATATTTTCTTCGACTCTAAGATTCTTAACTCCGGTATTTTTAGATAAAGAGTTTCATACTAGTCACAACGGCGTCTCCGATCAGTGTAAAACAAAGAGGGCAAAAAAAATAAATTTAGAAGAAGCTAATGCCAAATAGGCACGGACCCAATTCCAGAGACTTTGTTTTTTATTTTATAAAAGTAAAGCCTCTTACCTTTTTTAAAAAATATTCTGAGGGCCTTGAGATATTGAATTATTAAAGGTCTTAATCATCCTGGCTACTGATTTTTTAAAATGAATCGCCAATTTAGGATTAGTTCTTCTCCCATGAAGCCAAGCAAACAATACCAAATCTCTTGCTAAAATAAAGTAAGGCAGAATTTCTAGATCAAAATCTGATAAACTCATGCTCTTCGAATACCCATTTAATAAAGAATCGGTAATTCTCTTGGCCTCCGTCTTCCCAACATTTTTTAAAATATTTGAAGAGGCATTCAAAGTAACTGCTAAATCCATTAATTCAAAACCATAACCGCAATCGTCGAAATCAATAGGCGTAACTTTGTTCTGGCTCCACAATAGATTCCCAAAGTGAAGGTCCCCGTGAACAACATTCATTTTCTCCGGATATTTTTTCTGATAATTCATCAACTTAGAAAAAACCATTTTCCTACAGTCACTCAAAATTTCATATTGTTTTTTCGAAATCGACGACTCAATAGACCTAAAAGACCCCATAGTTGATTCAAGACCAATCAGACCTTGAGTGTCCCAATAATTCCTATGATTTAACTTAAAGCCTTTCGTAGACTTGTGAAGATTAGAGGTTAGCTCCCCAACCGATTCAAAATGCCCGGAAGATAAACTCTTATACTTCGACCGCCCATCTCTCCAGTGCAATATACTACAGAAACGAGAAGGCATCCGCTCACCTTCTCCTAGCTCTACATATTTTTTAAATTTTGATGATAAAGGCTTTTGAACTTCAAGAACCGAGTTATTTGACAACCAATTTAATAACTCCAACTCTTCTAAAATAGCTTCTTTACTATGATAAGAATCTCTATGAAGCCTTAGCAAGAAGTTCGATTTAGCAGTAGATACTTTAAAAGTTGCATTTTCACCGTGTTGAATGAACTTCAATTGATAGTTTTTAATAGGGTATTTAAGAAGAACTCGTTCGGCCATCCTACGAAGCTCCCTAACCTGAGATAAATAACTGAACTCATTTTTATTTCTAGAGTTTTTTTATTCAAAGAACCTTCTTTTTACACTCGGCAATCAAATGCTTTTTAAACAACTGAAATCTTTTTGGCATAAGGGCGTTGTCTACATAGATTAAATACATTTTAGATTTGAGTTCCTTTTCACTAGCCACCCTAAGCTCTTTTCTTTTAATGGCCTTAGCAACACTAAAATATGGTAAGACGGCATAGTAGTTAGAATCTACCAAGGCCTCGATCATAGATTTATGAGAGTTTACTACTATATGACGATTGATTTTAGAAATGGAAGATTTCTTAAAATACTTGTGTATGTAGTTAACAAGTAGGCCATCATCTAAAGAGTAGGCCACAAACTTTGCGTCACCTATATCAACGAGGGGCTTCTTGTTTGTTACGCTAGTCACTAAAACAGACTTCTCGGTTAGAATCTCATAGGATCTCAAGTTTTCTTGGTCCACCAACTCATTAACAATTCCAAAATCTAAATTTCCTGTTTTTACTTTGTCGATAATATTATCGGGAGAGGTATATAACATTTTTAAATCAACATCTGGATACAGCTTATTAAAGCCCAAAACTTTTTCCATAATTGAAAACTGACCTACTTCACCCAAACAGCCCATCCCCAGTTGGCCCTTTACTTCATCTGTACGGTCTTTTGTAATATGCATGGTGGTTTGTAGTTCTTTTATCAGGGGTGCCACTCGTCTCTTAAAAGCTACTCCCTCTTCCGTTAGGTGAACTTTATGCTTATCCCTAATAAATAACTTAGTGCCTAACTGCTCTTCTAGAAGTTTGATTTGCCTAGAGATACTAGGTTGGGATACAGAGAAATCTTTTGCCGTTTCTGTGAAACTCATGGTCTCTGAAAGGCTTGTAAAACACTCAAGATAATTAAGATTCATAAGTTCCCCCCAATGGGATTATGCCGATTTGTTTAAACGCAGAGGATGTATAAAAACAAAATCCTATAGTGCAATCCTTGATATCCACAAAAATAAATATTGATCACCTACAGGAGCCAACAAAAAGGCCAACATACTAAAGTTAACCCAGAGAAAAAATGGCAACCAATTTCTCTCCCCTACGGATTGATAATATTTATAAAACTCTTTAGCTACCATAAAAACAAATGGAATTACCAAGAACCAATACAGACCATAGGTCACAGGTACAAAAAGTGGAGACAAAAGTGCGAGGCTTAGATAGGAAATCGTATATAGAGTCATATGCATCAAGGCCGACTTGTTTCCAAGCTCAGAGGGCATAACAGGTATTCCACCTTCCTTGTAATCATCTTTGTATTTAATCGCCAAGGCCCAAAAGTGGGGCATTTGCCATAGGAACATTATAAGGAAAGCATAAATACACTCTGATCTAAAGATGTTTTGATCCACAGCAGAGAAACCAATCACTACAGGCATTGCCCCTGGAAGAGCTCCGGGGACGGCCCCAAAAACCCACTTCGGTTTCCATATAAAAACATACAAAACATTATACATAATAACCGTGGAGAGGCCAAGAACCGCAGTAAAAGGGTGAATGCTATAGAGTAATCCGGTACCAAATACTAATCCTATCAAAGCAACAATACCGGCGGATTTAACTGTTAGATCACCGGTAACTAAGGGTCGTTGCTTGGTCCTAGGCATTTTACCATCCAAATCCTGTTCTTGAATCTGATTTAAAGCAAAACTACCCATGGTTAAAAGCGTTAAACCAACTGCAAATAGTGCAAATCCAGAAAGAGAAAATTCCTCACCAGGTCCTGTTGCTAGCAAAAACCCCGCACCTCCACTTACTATTACAAAGTAAGCCAGGCGAGCCTTCGTTAAATCCATAATGTGCTTAATCATTTACTACCTCTTAAAACAAAACGGGTTCTCAGTTACCCCTGATGAACCCGCTATGAAGAAATACTTTTGTGAAATATAAAATTAAAATCTAACTCGTCTATATTCTAGGATCTATTCTCGTGAAAACATCTAGAAATAAAATCACGGCAAAAAGTGCCAAGAAGAAAAAACTAGAACCTAAAATTACTCTATTCATCATACTGTCGTACTTTAAATGCATAAAGTAACCCATAACTAAAACAGCTTTCCCCGTAGCAATGATCAATGCGATAGCTACGTTAAAAATACCAAAATCAAATCTAGTTACGTAAACAGTTAGAAAGGTTAGTACAAACAGTATGCCTATTACAACATAGTGAGTTTTTAAAGACATTAAATGATGTTCGTGATTATCGCTCATGTTGCTCTCCTAAATTAGATACAAGATCGGAAATAAATAAATCCAAACCAAATCCACTAAATGCCAAAAAATACCCACACCCTCAACACCGGTCCAGTGCTTACTGCTGTAAGTTCCCTTAATAATACGAATCAAAATCCAAGTAATTAGACCCATACCAATGATTACGTGAAGTCCGTGAAGACCAGTTAACATATAGTAGAAAGACATATAAAGGTTCAATTTATCGTTCACCGCTTCGTAAGTAAACATGGTTCCAGGGTAAAGTCCCATTTCAAACTTAGCCTGATACTCAATAAACTTTACGATCATGAAACCAAAGCCACATAAAAGAGTAATTACCAAACTCCAAATTGCTTTTTTTCTGTCGTCGACCCGGATGTAGTAAATTGCCAAAGCCATGGTCAGGGAACTAGATAAAAGAATCACAGTATTAAGTGCTCCTTTTTTCCAGTCCAAGGTAGCTGCACCCTCAAGCCATGCTTCTCCGTAGAGAGCCTGATAAACGAAGAAGCCAACCAACAAAGCTCCAAACATTAGAACCTCGGTGGCCATAAAAAGCCAAACCCCTTGCTTACTAGAATCATATTCGTGATCCGCATCACGAAAATGGTGAGCCACTTTGTGCTCTTTAACGGTACTCATAAGGTCCCCCTGTCACTGTTGGAATTTCTTTGAAGTTTTCATGGATTGGAGGAGACTGAATTTGCCACTCAAGAGTCTTCGCTCCCCATGGGTTATTTGGGGCTTTCTCGCCTTTAAGCATTCCATGAATTAGAGCAACAGCACCGATGATAAAACCGATTCCGATTCCCCATGAACCGTATGTTGAGATCGCGTTTAGGGACTCATATTCTGGAATATAATCAAAGTATCTTCTCGGCATACCCATTGACCCTAAAATAAACTGAGGGAAAAAAGTTACGTTGAAGCCAACAAAAACAAACACAAAAGAATATCTAGCAAGAGCATCACTATGCATTTTACCAAACATTTTTGGGAACCAATGAAAGAAACCACCCATTAGCGCCATCAATGAACCACCCACCATTACGTAATGGAAGTGAGCCACGACGAAATAAGTATCATGAAAGTGAACATCCATACCAGCTGTAGCTAGCATGATACCTGTTACTCCACCGATGGTGAAAACAAAGATAAATCCTATTGCCCATAACATTGGTGCATCCATTCGGATACTACCTTTGTACATAGTGGCAACCCAGTTAAAGGTCTTAATAGCCGTTGGAACACCTACTAACATAGTTAGTAATGAGAACACAATCCCTGCAACCTCAGACTGACCACTAACATACATATGGTGACCCCATACGAAGAACGAAACAGCAGCAATAGCAAGACTTGAGTACGCGATCGCCGTATAGCCAAAAATGGTTTTTCTAGAGTAAGTAGTAATGATCTCAGAGATAATACCCATCGCAGGCAAAATCATAATGTAAACAGCTGGGTGAGAGTAGAACCAGAAAAAATGCTGGAACAATACCGGATCTCCACCTAGAGCTGGATCAAAGATACCAACACCTAAGGTTCTTTCCGCTACTAACAATAGTAGGGTAATACCTAGAACTGGCGTAGCTAAAACTTGAAGAATAGAAGTGGAGTACAATCCCCATACAAACAATGGCATTTTTGTCATTGTCATTCCAGGACATCTCAACTTATGAACGGTTACAATAAAGTTAAGACCCGTAAGAACTGAAGACATTCCCATTACAAAAGCTCCAACTACCATGGCGACAACACCAGTATCGGTCTCTATTGAATAGGGAGTATAAAAGGTCCACCCAGTATCCACTCCTCCAAAAAATAGAGAAAGCAAAGCAATACCAGCACCCAACATATAAACATACCAAGACAGTAAATTTATCTTTGGAAAGGCAACATCCTGCGCACCAACATGAATTGGCAGGAAGAAGTTACCCAAGATGGCTGGGATACCTGGAACGATCACCATGAAAACCATTATGGCTCCGTGATAGGTAAGATATTTATTGTAAGTTCCCGCATCAAATAAAGTTGAACCCGAAGATATTAGCTCTGCTCTTAATAAAAGAGCGAAAATTCCACCAACGAGAAAGAATAATAGAATCGAGATCATATACATTAGACCGATTCTTTTGTGATCTACCGTGGTCAACCAAGACCAGAGACCTTTTTCATGATTTATATAGTTGCTTCCTTCAGCTCCCATTTACGTCTCCTATTTCTGAGCCTTGATAAACTCGATAAGTCCTTGAATTTCTTCATCAGTAATTATACCTGCATATGCTGGCATCTGTCCGTCTTGATATCCCTCAACCACTTTGGCTCCAGGGTTCAATATAGACTCTCTAATGTAGTTTTCGTCGGCGGCTGCTGAGCCTGCGTTATTAAAATTCCTAGTAGCTCCAAAAAGACCTTTAAAACTTGGTCCAACTAAAACGCTTCCATCAACAGAATGGCAACCGTTACAGTTACGAGTTTTATAGGCCTTTGCACCAATCTGTACTGGGGTAAGCTTTTCAATTACCTTACCATCCATCCAGGCATCAAAGTTTTTCTGACTTACAACTTTAACTGTCGCAATCATTCCTGAGTGGTTTAGACCACAGTACTCGGTACAGAAGATTCGAAAGTTACCCTCGCGAGTAGCTTCAAACCAAGCCGTTGTATATCTTCCCGGAATTAGATCTTGTTTTATTCTAAAAGAAGGCACGTAGAAACTATGTAATACGTCTTGAGATCTCATTAGAAGCTTAATCGGTACACCAACAGGAACGACCAACTCACCCGGGCTTTGCATACCATTTTTATACTCAAAGTCCCAACCCCATTTCTTGGCTTTTACGAAAACCTCGTAAGCACCATCAGGAGCCGTTCTTAGGTCATGGAATACTTTCCAGCCCCAAGCGAAACTAACAATGAAAAGAACCAATGGAATAAAACTCCATAAGAACTCAGCTAGATAGTTATGAGTTATATAGGCGGTTTTCTCAGATTCGCTCTTCCTTTTGTAACTATACAAAAACCAGAACATACCAACGATTACCAATAAACTGGCAATCACGCTGATTACGATCAAAAACCAATAGAGAGCATCTACATCTCCCGCTAAAGTTGAGCCTTGGGGCGGCATGGATCTACTTCCCTCCGCATAGGCTGTCTTCATCCACAACATTTAAGCATTCTCCTTCTGTTTAACTTTCCGTTGCCTAATCCAAAATGGGATTAAAAATGCTGCTAATATGATGACGGTAACACCGGCACCAGCTCGCATAATATTAAAAGCATAAAACGCATAACCACGTCTACTCGGATCATATTTAAAACAATAGAGCAGTAGCTGATCAGCAATACTACCCACTTTACCTTCGGCAGCCTCAACAAGGGACAGTCTCAATGTTGCAGCGGTAAAGGCGATACCATAAAGGTACCTAGTAATCTTACCCCCAGGGGATAATATATAAGTGGCAGCAGCGTGAGCATACTCTTTTTGCTCTTCTACCCACTTATAGCCAAAACCAACTTGGCTGGCTATTTTTGTGATGTTTTCTTGAGAACCCGTTAAAAAATGAAAGCTATCTTTAGCTCCCTCTCTACCGTAGAGCTCTAAATAAGAATCTCTCTTTTTCTTTGCAAGTTCTGGAGTTTCTTTAGGCTCGAAAGAAATGAAAACCGCTTCATACTCTTTACCCGCAGACCATTTCATCTCTTTCATAGTGTCTGTCACGCCATTAAGCTGAAAATTACACAAGCTCGGACAGTTATAATAAATCAAAGCAAGCATCACCGGCTTTCCCTTAAAATACTTTCCTAGCTGTACCGTTTCGCCATTGTGGTCTTTGAACTCAAGATTAAGATCAATATTCTGACCTAGGTGCTCGGTAACCCCAACGTCAGTCAGAACCTCTGGTTTTTTATTAGATGTTTCTTCAGGCTTTAAAAAACTATTTGCGCTCAGGGTGGAAACCGAAAACGTTAGACATAGAATCAATACCAGTTGAATGTTTTTTAGCATGCTTTAAACCTTATTGGGCTTGCTCTTTCTGAGCCTCAGGAACCGGGTCTAATACAACACCAGGATGTAAAAACGCGATATAACCCATAAAAAGAATTGTAGCTACCATGGACCAAATTAGAGCTTGGTATCCAGCTCGGTTACTAGGATCGTTACTCATTGCCTATTCCTTCGTTGATGCCGGAAGTACCCAAGTGAAAACCCAATGAGACTAGCCAGCGACATCTTTATTATTGCTTTACTTTATTTGTAATCCTAAGACCCTCTAGTGGCAAGGGAGTTCAGGTAGACTGTTGAACCTATACGCTTTGCATTAAGATACTGATAAGTTTGGATTTTTAGGATTCTTAGGTTTTCTAAACACCCAAGCATATAAATATTATCGGAAGACAATGGAGACCATTTTTTTTATTAAAACTGAGGTTGTGTTTGAGTTAAAAAATGCCACATTAAATTGCTCAATCACACATTGTGCTTACTTTATGTGCTCTATATACAGATAAGCCATATAAACTAAAAAACTAGATTTTGATTTTCTTTTGGCATCGATTCCACCTGGCAGCTTGGCACTTAAAGTGACCAGGATATTTTTTCTAGGGCCTCGACCTCTTCTGCCCAATAACTGTAATCCATATAGTTTGGAAAAAGCCGCGGGAAGCTTGGGTCTGACCATCTTTTTCCTATCCAAGCAGCATAGTGAATGATGCGGATACCTCTCAACGGCTCAAAAAGCTCCAATTGGCTCGAATCAAAGGTGCGTAATTTTTCGTAACCCTTCAGCAAAAACTCTAACTGTTGCTTTTGCTCATCAGCAGGGCCAGCACAAAGCATCCAGAAATCCTGAGCCACAGGGCCCATCACTGCATCATCAAAATCGACCATGAAGTAATCATTTTCATTGTTTAATAAGTTTCCCCTATGACAATCTCCATGAATTCTTTGAAACCCAAAAGCCTCTACCTTATCGATATAACTATTAATTATTGTAACTGCAGCATCTTCATACCTAAGCCACAGACTAGGGTCTACAAAATCTCCCAAGACTTCCAAATCATCCCATCCATGATCTTGCCCATCCAAATGCTGTCTATATTTGAACTCACTACGCCCTGCCACATTATGTAGATGAGCCAAAGTTTTCCCTACAGATTCAAAATCTTTCTCCAGCAACTCTTGTGGCATTCGACCATATTGCTTTGGAAAAAAACTGAAAAAAAGATTCCCCCATACCCCAATAGTTTGATTTGTTTCTATTTCTATTGGAGACACTACGGGGACTCCCTCCAATTGGAGATCTCTTAAAAAGTCGTGCTCCTCTTGAATTTGAGCCTTCGTCCATCGACCGGGTCGATAGAATTTAGCAATTAAAGGCTTATCGTCTTCAAAATCAACTTGGTAAACTCTATTCTCATAGGAATTGAGCTGGATCAACCTACCGGTAGATCTTTTCCCAAAGCTATCAGCTGCTTTAAGGATGGTTTCTGGCTGTAACTCATAAAAGGAATCAGTATTCAAAGACATAGCCTGTTTGTAAGCTAAAACTCTAGGTCTTGCTAGACAAATCTATATAGCCAGCATCATTCGAACCAAATCAATGCAATCCAGATCTATTGATATTTCTTTAGTTCTTCCTTGGCGATGGATATCAGGCATCAACGCCATCAATCGTTTTAAATCTCTTTATTTCTATCCTGCATATTTGATAAAATACATTTTGATTATTTTCCCACAAGTCTCTGCTTTTTCCTTGTAGATTTTAGCGTATAAAACGATGATCCCAGCATGTTAGGAAAAGCAACAATTCATAGGATCACAGGGCTCAAAACGAATAGGCCGAGAATCATCGTTGATGAGGATTCTGGAATCATATCTTGGAAGACCTGGCACTTTAAATGGAAGAGAAAAGCGTTTTACAGAAATATTAATATTCAAATTCAAAAAGACGGCATGGCTCAAATTACTACTGGTAAAAATCCACCCCGCGCTTGGATCGAATCTTTTCTATTTGAAAAGGAAACTTGGATTGAGCAGCAATTTGAAAAAATAAATTTAAAGCTATCTGAATCTAAGGAAATACACCCACTTGGCGATAAAGAATGGATTCCCTATTTGGGAGAGTTTATTCAAATTCAACTTAAGCCCAAAAAATCGAGAAATCGTGAAAAGCTATTAGGAAACCAACTCCTACTTTTTATCGGATCTAGCCCAAGTAAAAGTGAGCTCCAGGAGTCTGTAATACGATTTTATAAAAAACAGGCTTTGGAGGTTTTTGAAAAACTCCAAGCTGAAATTAGCCTTGAGATGGGGCTTAAGCCTAAAAAAATTAGTATCAGAGCTCAAAAAAGTAGATGGGGTAGCTGTTCATCGCTAGGCAACATAAACTACAACTTTAAACTACTCGCGGGAGAGCCCGATGAAATCAGATATGTTGTTATTCACGAAACAGCACACTTGAAACATATGAATCACTCGAAGAAATTCTGGAACTTAGTAGCTACTCTATGTCCAAACTTTAAAGAAGTTGAACTCGGTCTAGCAGAGGACCAGTTACGTTTTGAGTTTCTAACAGCGGACTCCAATATCTATAATAAACGCTATAACCTAGGTTAATAAAATACAGAATCAGAAATACATGATCCGACCTAGAGAGTTATTTTAACAAGCTAATCTACATAAGCATTTGTATTCTGAGTTTTGCCTACCGAAAAACTAAAAACATCAACCCCGTAACTTGAGTAAAACTAATTACTTGAACACAGCACTTCCAGTAGAATTTATTAATCACTAAATATAGGCCCGAGTTATAAAAATGAAGAAAAAAATTTCGGTCTCAAACTTGCAGTTTAAATTGTGTGATCGTACTCAAACTCAATTGAATACGAAGTTAGGAGACCCGATGAAGATTCTTTTAATTCTAAGTGCCGTTTTTTGGCATATGAGTGCCCCAGCTCAGAACTACGATGCTGGATTCCAGGCTCAATTTAATGCAAGTATGGGAATTTTAGGTGGAGATATCGACCAAGACAACCATGACTTTAGGTCTAAATTCGCTATATCCACTAACCATCTAGCTATGGCTATTGAGGCGAAAAACTCAAATGATCCTAAACGAAGGCTCGGAGATCAATTTATATTAGTAGACGTAAGATCTGCTCAGGAAACTAGTATATCGATGATACCGTCCGCAATTTCCTTAAGAGATTTTAAGAAATTTATCTTAGAAAATAAAACCAGTAAACTTTGGAAATCAGATGGAACAATAGATAGTGAAATCCCAGTAATCTTATATTGTACGACGGGATACAGAGCCTTTGAGCAAGCTTCAAGTCTGATAAACAAATATCAGGTCACAGCTCTAGCTTACGGTGGAGTTGGTCCCTGGGTCGTAGCAGGTAATAGCTTCGTTCGTGAAGGTCAGGAAACTAAGGCCGTTCACCTTTTCGACAAAAAATTTAAAGCCGCCATCGTAGATCAAATGGTGGACGCTGGAATAGACCCAAAGGAATACACGATTTATCCCAAGAAAGATAAATTCGACTTTCCTACAATTCATTAGATTCAAAGCCTGGAAGGCAAGTTTAACTTGCCTATTTTTAGTGGAGAAGTATGCAGAGTAAGCTTAAGAACTGGCTGGTATTGGCCATCGCCATTATTCCTGAAATATTTCTTGGAGCTCCAAATAAACAGGTTAAAATTAACTGTGGACCTGGCTATTCTAAGCACTCAATTCAGACAGAAATGAGAAACTCAAATGCTATTGGATGGTCTAACAAATTAATCATCGAGTGCCTCCAGGCCTTGGCGAAAAATCCTAAGATTGAGCTCAGGGCATCGAAAATGAATAAAAACAAAAATGGGGCGATCGCAGAGCAGATCATCTCAAAGATTGTAGGAAAGCCAGTTAGAACTTCAGCACTGTATAATGCTGCAAAAAAACAAGCTCATTTTGGATCCTGGCAAAGAGCCTTGGAGGAAAGTGGCATTGCCTACAATCCGGCCCAGGTAGCATGGAGCCGAGAAAGAATCTTACAAGGTATTGAAGCGCTCGACAAAGCTGGAATCCGCCTAAACAGTACTAATATGCAAAGCCCTGATAACATTCAAGGTCATGCCATTCTCACTAAGCTCTTCGGACAGAAACTTAGCACTATAGCGCTTTACCATGCGGCCTATGAAGGTAGGTACTTTGAGAGCTGGTATGGTGCCTTGAAAGAATATGGAATCAATCCTATAGATGTAATGCTTCATATCCCTAGAGGATTAAATCTAGCCAATGAGCGCTACTACGCTGAGAAATCCTTCGAATCGGATGGAAATAGAAACGATAAACTTTCCATTACTGGTAAGCCAAAGAGTCCAGAAGAAATAGTTGAGCTTCAAGAATTATCGAAAAAACTATATTCTGCCTCGGAGCATTTGCCTTCAATAGAAAAAGCAATATTCTATAAGCTGATTGAAAAACTAAACGAGTCTCCCGACACCCCTATCGATACTGTCTTTTTGAACCTAAGGAAGGAAGGGATTTCCAGCGAAAGCCTAAAATTACTAATCAGTGACCTTAGGGATTTAATTTACTAACTAAAAATACGACATATCTCTCATTCTGACCAATGTTTTTCCAATCTTGAGAGAGAGAAAAAACGGGAACAAAGAGCTGGGTGTTTAAAAGATAGTCCACCGATAGGTGGTTCGACATTCTTTTTAATAAATTCATCTATACATATACTTGTTTGTGTTGGGCTCATTCCTAAAAGCTCCATTACTTCCTCGGCGTAAGAAAAAACAGATACTTTTCGAGATAGCATTATTCTAAGGCCCACTTCGTCAGCTATGTTTTCTTCTGAGTAGTAACGTATTCTCGATACTTCCTCCGCACTAGGCTTATCTATGTTTTCATATCTCTCATTATAAATTTTTACAGCCCCCAGGATAAACTCAATCATATGAGTTTTAGTTTCAGACCATTCCTTATTAAACCTGAGCTGCTCATCCAATAACAATAGAGATCGGAACTGATTCACCAATTTACTGTCATAAGACTTAGCTTCCACGAAATAGCTAAAGCTAAGTCTGCTATCGGTTTTCTCTATAGAAAGTAAACCCGTAAAAAAGCTATTCAACTTCCTCTCAAAAGCTAGTAACTCCTCTTTGGAAGAATCATAATCGCCAAGCATCTCACTATAAGTATCAGGGTAAGAAAATTTATTGCCGCTGGCGTAAACCTCCAGAGCCTCTTCATCAAACTCCATCAACTCAAGGACCCGTACAAACAACGATGCTAAAATAGTATTATCGTATAGAAGAAAGAGACCTCGATCCAATGTCCTCGAGTAGCCAACCGTTTCAACTAAATCATAAAGAGAGTTATACCTATCGTTGCCATACAGTTCTTCCGAGGTAAATCGAGGTAGCCGGTATCCATTGTTTTTATCTTGAAAATAGTATCTCTTCGCCATATTTTTAAAACCATGGCCAAACTCATGAGCAATAATAAATACTAAGGCCTCATCACTCGTTTCCGAAAGAGTTTTGTAATCCATATAAATCATAATTCCCGTAGGATTGCCGGGTAAGTTGAGCCTCAACACACTGGCATTTGCATGAGTTGCATGGTCTTTAGCTTGAGGATCAGACTCCACGAACAAATATACTTCATCTAAATTTAGCTGACTGATGCTTTTGTATTTATAAAGTTCTGTACGAACAGACTCTGCCAATTGACTGAGTCTTTGGAACTGCGGGTCTTTACTGGTTAAATACACTGGCTCCTCTCCACGAGCGTAGCCATAAATTTCTTCCGTCGGTGAATGGTATTTCACCTCGCCCAAAAGACTCGGAGCCCATAAGCTTAGGACCAACACAATATAGATTTTACATGAACTAAACACTTTATGTCTGCGCATCTTAAGTCATCCTCCGTCAGCAAAAAGCTTGCTGTTTTGAGCCCGAAAAAGCATAACTCTCAGAGCCTCGAACTAGTAAACTGCAAATCGTAATCCAAGCCAGTTTCATCTTAATCATATTGATTTTATTTGTAGTTTAGGGCCCAAATGACCCTTGGTTCCCAGCTCAAAACTCAAGCCCAATAGCGCTTCGCATTATCCGCCTCCAATTTGCCATTCGGACTAAAACCCGTTAGATTCCCCCAAGTCAGGTCCCATACAATATTTGGCTCGCGGACTCCGTCAGATCTGGAAGGAAGCAGCGGCAGTGAGTTCAGTATGTGCTGTGGGGTGCCTGGCACTTTTTTTTCGGGGCGAATTTTATGTCATATGAGGTAATTGCAAGAAAATGGAGATCACAGTCCTTCGACGAACTCGTTGGTCAATCTCACATTTCGCAAACCCTTCTCAATGCCCTTAAAAAAGATCGCCTTCCTCATGCTATGCTTTTTACCGGCACTAGAGGAGTAGGTAAAACATCCAGTGCCAGGATTTTAGCTAAGGCTCTGCGTTGTCCAAACCAAGTAGATTTTAAACCATGCAACACTTGTAATGAGTGTGTTGATATCAGCAAATCTAGCAATGTAAATGTAATTGAAATTGATGGAGCATCTAATAATGGAGTAGATGCAATTAGAGAGCTAAGAGACTCTGTGGGATATATGCCCGCCTCTGGAAAGCATAAAGTATACATCATTGATGAAGTACATATGCTCTCCACCAGCGCTTTCAACGCCCTACTAAAAACTTTAGAAGAGCCTCCAAGTCATGTTATTTTTATTTTAGCTACAACAGAACCTCAAAAAATCCCTATCACTGTTCACTCTAGGTGTCAGAGATTTGATTTTAGACGTATTTCTACTAAAGAGATTCAGGCTCATCTTAAACACATCTGTGAAAAAGAAGAGATTACTTTTGATGCTGAAGCTCTATGGACCGTCGCTAGACAAGCGGATGGTTCAATGAGAGATAGCATGAGCTTACTAGATCAGGTGATTAGTTTTTCTAACGGTGAGCTGGTTGCAGACAAGGTATTTAACGTACTCGGTCTCACCGACAGACAAATTTTGGTGGATACATTAGATGCTTTGGTAAATCGAAACGATGACAAAATCATTGAGGTTATTGAGAAACTTCACTCTAGTGGAACCGACCCTAAACAATTTGCTGAAGATCTAATAGAGGAAATACGAAACCTACTTTTTGTAAAACTAGAAACTCCTAAGTTAGAAGACATCGTTGATGTACCAGAATCAGAAGTGGAGCTTCTTAGAACTCATGCCTCACTCTTGAGTAATGAAGATATTCATATGTTGTTTGATATGGCCCTAAAAGGGGGAAATGACATACCCAAATCAGAGAATCCCGGCATTGTCCTTGAGATGATGCTACTGCGGATGACCGCTGCACCAAAGATTGCTCAAATTGTTGGATCACCAACGGTTCAAAAAAAAAATCTAAACTCTGAGAGCCAAAGAAATGAGACCACTAAGCAGCAAGCAACTGCGAGCGCAAGTAGTAATAATACCGAAAATAAAACTGCGCAAAAAGAAACTATTAATACAGAAACAAGAAAAATAATCCCATCTACCGAACGGGACAGTAAACCCAATATAAGACCAGACAGTAGTAATATTAAGGTAAATAATAAGCTAGAGCCAAAGGCTCCCTATCTGGAGGATCTATCTCTTCAAGAGAACTGGAATAGAGCGGTTCAATATGGAAAAAGTAAACAGCCGATGTTAATGGCTAAGCTTGAGCATTGTATTCCTTTAAATAAATCTATGGACTCCATGGAGTTTGGATTTGTAAAAACTAAGGTGTTCCTAAAAGAAACCTTGGGCGAGCGATCCTTGATGGATAAAATCCTGCATTGGTTAAACGAAACTTGGGGCACCGAATTAAGTAAAATGAGCTTTAACGGAATAGATACTCCTCCAGAGAATAGAAATTTATCCCCAAAAGAGTACGAAGCGCAGCAAGAAAACTTGGAACAAGAGAGAATTGAGCGTAGCATTGAAGCCAATCCCTTAGTTCGAGCAAGTATAGAAATTTTTAACGCTAAAATTAAAGACATTCAGGAGATGAAGAAATGAAAGGTTTTCCCGGTGGCGGTATGCAGGGCATGATGCGCCAAATGAATCAGATGAAGAAGAAAATGGAAAAGCTACAAGAGGAGCTAGCCGAGCGTGAGTATATCGGCACAGCCGGTGGTGAAGCCGTAAAAGTTACAGTTAAAGGAGAGAGTAATATCTCTGCCATTGAAATTAATGATGATGTGATGGAAGACAAAGAGATGCTAACGGATATGTTAGTCATCGCCGCCAATGACGCATTAAAATCAGCCAAAGAAGAATCAGAAAGAGAAATGAGTAAAGTTACCGGTCCTCTTGGCATGATGGGAATGTAAATTTTGAAACAGATTGAGAGCCTTGTAAATTTGATTGAAGAACTCTCTAAGCTCCCTGGAGTTGGAGAGAGAAGCGCTACACGCCTGGCGCATTACATTCTTCGTAATCGTCAGCATTTTGCTGGAAGCTTGGCTCAGGCTCTAACTGATGTAAAAGACAAAATTCATCTATGCGAGAATTGTTTTTCCTATGCGGAAGAACAATTTTGCTACATCTGTGAAGATCTAAAAAGAAGCGAACCAACCATCTGCGTAGTAGAAGAAGCTTCTGATATTATGAAACTAGAAAAGTCCGGCCGCTTTCGCGGAAGGTATCATGTACTTCATGGAGCCATTGCACCGATGAAAGGAATTGGTCCATCGGATTTAAAAATCAACGAACTGATTCGAAGAATACAAGATAGCCCGGTAAATGAAGTGATTCTTGCTTTAGATGCTGATTTAGAAGGCGATACCACGGCTTTATATATTGCAAAAATGCTAGAAGGACATAAAATAAAGGTTACACGCTTAGCCCATGGAATTCCAATTGGTGGTGACCTTGAGTACATCGACCAACGCACCATAGGCCGAGCCTTTGAGAACCGCGTGGAGCTTTAAATGTCCTTAGTGAACCCAGAGAATAAAGAGATCATCTGTAAAGTTGTATACTACGGACCATCTCTCGGGGGAAAAACCACCAATGTTCAACATATCTTTAGCGAGACTTCACCTGGCGAAAAAGGCAAGCTGGAAGCCTTTGATGCAGAAACAGAGAGAACTCTCTTCTACGACTTCCTACCATTAGACATCGGTGAAATTCGCGGCTACCAAGTTCGGTTTCACGTGTACTCGGTTCCCGGCCAAGTTGTTTATGATGCTTCAAGAAAACTTGTAATGAAACTAGTAGACGGTATTGTCTTTGTTGCTGACTCACAAAAAGAAAGGATGGAAGAAAATATAAGCTCTCTTCGCAATCTTGAGGTTAACCTACAACAACAAGGGATAGAGATATCCGATATTCCTTTAGTCATTCAATACAACAAAAGAGATCTTCCAAATGCAATGTCTGTGGAAGAAATGAGACTAGAGCTAAATAAATATAACGCTCCTGATTTTGAAGCTGTTGCTCAGGATGGAGTTGGAGTTTTTGAAAGCTTAAAATCAGTTTCTAAATCTATAGTTACAATTTTAAAGGGCGGGAAAATTTAGTTTTTAACAAAACACTTTGTTTCCATACCATAAAACTTCCTTCTATCTATCATATGAAATATAACAGCCCCATCACCCATTAGAGGCTCCGAAGCTTTATGGTGAACCACCCTAGCTCCTTCTTTACCTGGGAAATAAACATTCAGCACTATGTGTGCGAGCGTATTACCATCTTTGTTTTTAGTTGTGGCGATGGCGGGGTGGTAGGCCATATTTACTATTTTAGCTTTTTTCCTAACATCCCAACGACTATCAATTTTTTCAAAATACTCCGTTACAGTGTACTGCCTAATCCCATTTCCATCCAGCTCTGTAAACTCACACTCTATGCCAGCGCTAGCTAAGGAACTGAAAAAAACTATGGCTAAAAAATATTTCATATTTTCCTCATAGATTACCAGCACAGAAGACTTTTCCACCGTCCGTTGAGCTTTGCTCGTGTATATCAATTAAAATCTCATAATTCTTAGATATAGGCGCACTCAAACTAAAAGCCTCTGTGAAGTCCAGCTCCTCTGAACTCAAGGTACCTGAGAATACAAACTGATTTCCACCCATGATTTTTAAAACAGAATTTAACTCAAACTCTCCAAAGTTTTCGGAGTAGGAAATCTCTCGATACAATTTTGTCTGAAACTCTACTTTTGAGCTCGCTTTCACTTCTCCCTCTGAGCCAAACAAGGTTATCTCACACACAACACCGGCATGAAGAATACTTGTAAAGAATAAAAATATTGAGAAAATGATTTGCTTCATAGGGCCCCCCGACGGTTATTGAAGATAGGGGGACTCTATCTAAATATGAATACCTCTTCGACCAAAAAATCTAGAGGAGATAAATTTATAGTATTTTCACAATGAATACCGGCATATATTTACTATTTTATGCAATCCCATAACTAGTATTTATTTTAACACAAAGAAAAGCTCCCTATCTGCCCCTAATTATCGATCTATTGGGAAAAGATAAATCAGAAGTTTTGGGTGTCTGTAGTCTCGGAAATTGCGTATAATCTACAGTTGCCCAACGTGACATCAGATTAAAACTGTTTTAGTCTCCCCTCCATGAAAAGTATTGAAGAAAGAATAGAAGATCTAAAGCGCGAAAAAAATGCCGTAATTCTAGCTCACTACTATGAAGACGGGGAAATTCAAGATATCGCTGATGAGGTGGGAGACAGCCTATTCTTGGCTCAAAAAGGGGCTGATAGCACTGCAGACGTTATACTACTAGCTGGCGTCGTATTTATGGGCGAAAGCGTAAAACTGCTTAGTCCTGAGAAAACAGTACTAGTTCCTGACCTTAAAGCTGGTTGCTCCCTTGTAGATAGTAGTCCTGCAAAAGAATATGCGGCCTGGAAAGCCAACAAGCCCGATTCAGTTCTAATTAGCTATATCAACTGTAGCGCTGAGGCAAAGGCCGTAAGCGATCTAATTTGCACATCAAGTAATGCGGAAAAAATTGTTAATGCTGTCCCTGAATCTAAAAAAATACTCTTTGGGCCTGACAGAAACCTAGGTAATTTTCTAGCTAAAAAACTCAATCGCGAAATGGAAATGTGGCCAGGAAGCTGCGAAGTACATATGTTATTCCACGCCAAGGAACTCTTCAAATTAACACAGCAACACCAAGATGCCGTAGTTATTGCCCACCCTGAATGTGAACCTGAAGTATTGCAGTATGCCGATGTAGTGGGATCGACCTCTAGACTATTAAAAGAAGTAAGAGAAAACCCTGCAAAGAAGTTTATTGTCGCAACTGAGGATGGAATCTTTCACCAAATGAAAAAAGATAGACCAGATGCAGAGCTCATCCAAGCGCCCAATGCCGATGGTAATTGCGGATGTAATCAGTGTCCTTATATGAAATTAAATACTTTGGAAAAAATAGAGCAAGCATTGATTCATTTAAGTCCGACTGTAAAAATCGATGAGGCGATTATGGATCGAGCTAGACTACCATTGGATAGAATGATGAAATTGAGCCGCGGCGAGACCATCGAACTGTAATATGGAAATAGTTGAGGTTACTTTAGATAATTTTGGGTTGTATCATGAGCACTTCAATAGACTTGTAAAAGAGAATGGTCCTGAATTAAAAAACATCTACTCTCCTCTTATGGAAGATTCCGACTATGAAAGCCATCTCAAAAAGTTTAAAACCTTCTATCGAGGTAAGGGTCGACAAGGGCAAATTTTTGCTATCTTCAAATCTAATCATATGTATGGTTCTGTATCCTACAAACAGAAGTATCCTTTAGAGGCTTACAAACACAGAGCCTCTCTAGCCATAGGAATAGAGAGAGATTATCAATCCAAGGGTTTTGGACTACAGCTTACCAAACTAGCCCTAGAGGCCTCTAAAAATTTTGGTTACGAGTATATGGACCTCGAGGTTTTTGATAGCAACCCTAAAGCTAAATCACTATATGAAAAACTAGGTTTTTTAGAGTATGGATTTATGTCAGATCATGCAAGAATTTATGGACACTCTGTAGGTAACTATTATATGTACCTGAAACTCTAAAGCTTATGAAACCCACTCATCGCAGATTCTGATAATATGGCAACAGCGTAATGTTGTGGTAGAAACCAAGCAATGGCCTCAGCGACCCCTGCCAACTCATGACTTGGCGGATTTCCCAAAGACTCCTGAGAAAACACAAGATCCCAAACTTCCTGGTCTTCACTTAGCATCATTAGCTTTGGTGCGAGCACGCCTTGCTGTTGAAAAAACTCTTTTAATATGTCTCTGACGTACAAAGGTAGATATTGTTCATTTGGGTTACCAGTATAATACTGCTTACCTTCTTCGATTCGCAACTCTGTGGGGCGATAATTAAGATTATCGCTTAAAAACCCACCCGTCTCTTTAAAGAACCATAACATCCCAAACGGAAAAACATAATCTGGTAAGTCTTTCATCGGATTAATTACAAGCCCAATACCTCTCTCCACACTCCAAGAAAGAATGTTCAAAAAGCTTTCTTTGCCATCAGGCTTTACTTCTAAAAGCATATACGGCCAAGTATCTGGACCCGGCTTTGGATCCGGATAAACTAGATCGACTTGAGCTGAAACTATCCATTTGAAAAACTCTATTTCCCACTCAGGAGTACGCTCGTCCTCTGGTAAATCCAATAACTGAAAAAGTCGATCATCTGCCATGATCGACTTTTAGCATGAATCATCTGTAATGCAAGGGATACTGATTCTAGAGGAATTCGTCACCATCTAAATGATGATGAAACTCTCCAGGAATGAGATCAAACAAACACTCCCTCCAGTATTCAGGAACTCCCTCAGAGTAATCTAAAGCTAGCTCAAAGGTGTTCTTATCGATTCTTTTAGTTCGAACGATTAGAGCATCCATCTCTAACTCCATGGGATCAATATTAAGGGTAATAAAGCGCCCCTCTAAATCATCCAAATTAAAGTTATTCTTCAGAGTTTTACTTAGATTGTCTCGTGTAACATGTATCAGCATACCGTTGACCGATAAATCGACTAACTCTGCCCGCTGGGCAAAATTTGGATATTTAGCAAATACAGAAAGTGAGCTTAAACCGATATGGCCGATGTGCTTTCTAATATTCTCTCTTCTACTTGGTTCTGTTTTCTTTTTAGCTTGCATATAGTACTATCGGCTAGTCTAGCTTAAAAATTTAGGCAAATGGAAAATCATTTAAATTTTAAAGCGACCCATAATAGTGTGTGATAACATATACTTAGGATGCTTCTGCGGATAGCTCTAAAGCCGCAGCCTCCGGGGGCTGCCTTTTTGGCAAACGAATCACAAATCGAGTATTAACAAACTTAGTATCTACTTCAATATCGCCATTGTGAGCATCGATTATTTTTTTACTAATACTTAGACCAATTCCCGTACCCTTTTCTCGAGACTTTGTTGTGTAGTAGGGATCAAATAATTGATCAACAATATCTTGGGGAATCCCACAGCCGGAGTCTGTAACGCTGATTTCAACTAAGCCCTCACCCTCGACTTCGATTCCTCGAATTTGCACCCAAGGCTTCTCGCTACCTGTTATTTCGTCAATTGCGTTATTCACCAAATTAATTAGAACCTGACTCAATTCGATGGGGGAACATTCTAAAGATACATCACTACCTACAAAAGTTTTTAAGGCAACTCCATGAGTTTTAAGTTTGGCCTGAACTATTTCAATCGACTCTTCCACTACATTTTTTAACCTAACTAGCTCCATTGGGTCCTCAACGCTATTTCTAGAATACTTTCTGTAGCTTGAGGTGATCTTCTCCAGTTTTTTAACCGCTTTCTGAATTTTTTCAGAGGATTTCTCAATAACTTCGGGCCTAGGTTCCTCCTTAGATATCTCTCGTTGTAATCGATCGCTCCACCCATTAACAACGGCTAAATGGTTGTTAAGTTCATGACCAAGGCTACCGGCTACTTCACCAATAGAAGAAAACTTTGAAGCCTTGTCTAGCATCTTTTGAGTTCTTAAAAGTTCATTCTTGGCTTTCTCTAGGATTGCTCCGTGACCTTTCTCTTTTTCAAGAAGGTCCTCTAGCATGTCCTCTCTTGCATAAGATTTTTGAACCAGCCGTATGGTAAAAAATAAAACTATGAAAACCCCTGACAAGGACAGCCCCACAATAATGGATGAATGCAGTAGAGCTGCCTGGTGTTTATCAGTAATTCCTGAAATTTTATCCTTTAAATTATTATTTACAATTTGTGAATCAACATAAATTCTATCTTGTAAAAAGAGCAATTCTGAAAATTTAGCATCTATTTTTCTATCTAAGACTTTTCTATCTCTAGAATTTCTTGTTGCTGAAATACTTGCTTCTAGTTTTTCAAAATCAGTGAGTGTAGATAAGAACTTTTTAATTGAATGATCTAGGTTTGTATCATTGGCGAGGTTTTTATTATCAAGCTCATCTTTTATAGCTGAAAGGCCCTGATTTATAAAGCCCTCTCCTCTTACTTCAAAATCTAATTTTTTAAGTAATACCCCAACTTCTACGAAGCTCATACTCAAACTAATTCTATCAAATTCTAAGCGCTGCTTCACCGTATCCTGGGCTTCAGTAAAAAAGCTTTTAAAATGATGTACCTGCCATAGCACACCACTTACCGTCAGTGAAATCAGAAGAGTTAAGACTGTTACAACATATTTGGGCTTAGATCTTTTCAATTCAGTGCCCCCACAGGTATTAGGTTTTTATCTTTGATTACTTTCTGTCCATCTTCACTGAGCAAAAATTGTATTATTTTACTCTCCGCTTTTTGTAGTGGAATTTTTAATACAAAGTATAGTTGTCTTGTAAAATCATAGGTCCGATCAGCAGAGTTTTTTGAATTACAATTCGAAGCAAACTCTTTTTTGTTACCATAATTTAGAACAGTGATATTTCTTTCTAGATCGGGTTTAGTCCTAAGGTCCGCAAGGGATACAAAGCCAAGGGAGTTTTGCTGTTTACCCACTGCCTCCAAAACCATTTTAGAAGTTTTAACAGTTTTAACTGTCGGTGAAAACTCATCATTTTTTTTACCTAAATGATTTTTAAAAAATGCAACAGTGCCACTTTCTTTAGGTCCACTAAAAATAGTTAAAGCCCCTGTATGGTGGGAACTCAATAGGTTTTTAACCTTCCCTTCCTTCGAAAAATATAAACTTACAAGCTCTTGCTTGTCTATTTTAGAAGAACTCTTAGGTATCGATTTTTTATTGGCAATAATACAGATACTATCTAGCCCGATTTGAAATGGCTTTAAAAGAATATCTTTATTCTTTGCAGATCTCAACTCCTCAGAATAAAGTGGCCTAGACATGCGAGCTATGCTCGCTTTGCCACTTAATAAGTCCTCGTATCCCTCAGTAGAACCGCTGCCTGTGAGGACAATCTGCTTCCCAGAAACCTTTTCAAAAGTGGGTTTCAATTCCCTTGATAAATCTAATAAGGTAGATGATCCAGAGATAACTAGCTTTTGATCAGCTAAGCTAGGAATTGATAATAGACATAAAATCATCAAATTAAATAAGACATTCATTATACTAGTATCGGATTTATTTAATTTAGATGAATAAGAAGTTTAAAATTTTAGATGATCTAAACTATTTAGTTATTAACGTTTCAAATAGAGACTCAATATCCTCTAAGTAATTAATTAGCTTAGATGCCATATGAAAACCTTAGTGGCACTGCTTTATATTTATATAGTGGGAAACAGATAAAGTTATTCCCCCAAGCACAGTGAGACTAAGCTCAATTCTTTCGCCCAGCTCAGAATGGTGCAACAGTTCTGGAATGATTACGCCAAGAAAAAGTAACCCAACACCTGCAAATCCAGCAAAAAGTAATTTTGAGTTGTTGTGAACTTTGTATGAACCATAGAAAGCCTTAATTGCTACCGGCACTACCAAAACCAGCATAATTTGATGAAACAAGCCATGGTTAGTAACTTGAAACAAAGTAGGAACAATCAACATAAGAAGAGGCGTCGCTAAACAGTGTATCATACAGACAATTGAGAGGGCGATACCCACTCTATCGGATGCTAGGTGAACCTTCTCATGTTTGTGAGAGCAGTCCTGGATTTTTGTTGTTTTTTCGATACTTTGCATACTAGCGGAAGCTATCACGTTTTCCGACGAAAGAAAATAATGAATGCCTGTTTTGAGCTTTATTTAAAACTCACTAAGCATCTGTTTTTACTATGTTTTATTAGACTCCAGACAACAAGCTTGATTCTTCCTGCTATCAAGTGGAATATAAAGTATGGAAGAGTATAAAAATATATTAGATTTTTGGTTTGAAGAACTTAGTCCAATGGAGAAATTTCAAAAGAATTCTGACTTGGATAACAAAATAAAAACAAGATTTCTCCACCTAGTAGAAAAGGCTGAGAAATCTGAATGTTGGAGATGGAGGGAGACTCCCCAGGGAAGCCTTGCGGAAATCATCTTGCTGGACCAATTTAAACGGAATATTTTTCGAGACCAAGCTCGCGCATTTTCTTCAGATAGCTTCGCACTTTCCCTTACTCAAAATGCTATTTCTAAGGGATTTGACCAAGATCTGAATCTGGAGTACCGGTCGTTTCTGTATATGCCATTTCAACACTCCGAGTCCCTCGCTATTCACGAAGAAGGATTGCGTCTAATGCAACTTACAGGGCTAGACGATGGGTTTATTGAGTATGAAATAAAACATAAGGTAATCATTGAGAGATTTGGCCGTTACCCTCACCGAAATGAAATTCTTGGCCGAGAGAGCACAGATGAGGAGATCAGTTTCCTTCAAGAGCCTAACTCCTCATTTTAAAGCCAATTGACTGACTTGCAGAATCACTAGGAAGGTCCTATAAGGATATTATGAGTAGTTGTTGTCCACCGAGCCCTGAAGAATCTAATAGTTGTCATAGTAGCAAAAAAACGGACTATGTTTTTTGGGCTGGACTCTTTACGATTGCTTTTTTCTATTTGAGCTACCTTTTATCGGATAGCATTGAAATTTTTTATGGTTATAAACATATTTCCCATCACTTTTACGATCTGATGAATAAGATGTGGTGGGGAATTGGGATCGGAGCCCTAGCAGTAGGTCTTCTAGAGCTTGTCCCTCAACATGCCGTTCATAGGATAATGCGGGGAAAAACTCGATTGGGCGGAATTTTCAAAGCCACTTTCGCAGGCCTTCTTTTGGATCTTTGCTCCCACGGTATTTTGATGGTCGGGGTAAAACTTCATAAAAAGGGACTGAGCACTGGTCAGCTTATGGCTTTTCTTATTGCTAGTCCGTGGAACTCACTCTCCCTAACAATTATTCTAATCAATATGATTGGATGGTTTTGGACACTGTCTTTTATTCTATTATCTGGAATTCTGGCTATTACTACCGGCCTGCTATTTGATTTTTTTGAAGACAAGGGTGTCCTTGAAAAAACACATCCTGAATCAAGTCCCGAGGATATGGCCGCAAACTTTAGTTTTAGTGATTTTCTAGTCGCGGTTCCAAAAAAACCCAGCATCTTTTTAAGCCAGATCCTTGGCAAAGGCCTCAAAGATTCCCAATCCATAATCAAATGGTTGTTCGTAGGAATTATTATTGCCAGCCTACTCAGAATTTTCGCCACCCCTGAACAGTATGCAAACATTTTTGGTCCAGACCTTATAGGTCTGCTATCAACTTTAGGCCTTGCGACGGTAGTGGAAGTTTGCTCTGAGGGAAGTGCGCCTATCGCTGCGGATATCTTAAATAGAGCTAGTGCACCAGGTAATGCTTTTGCCTTTTTAATGGCTGGAATTGCTACAGATTATACCGAAATAATGGTGCTAAAGGATGCATTTAAATCGTGGAAGAAAGCGCTCTTCCTCCCACTTCTATGTCTGCCTCAGGTGTTCTTAATATCCTGGTTAATCAATACCTTCGCGTGAACGAGCAGAATAAAGCCATCCCGAAACCTTGGGTCTAAAAAGTAGAAGAGCAGAAAACAAGAGCCAAAAAATAGCATAGGATACATAAAAGGCTTCCATCTTATTTATTGCTAAGGCTTCCATTTTAAAAGCAATGTAGTAACTAAATGGACCAAAAAAGCCAAACAGAACTAGCATTACATATCTAAGCTTTTTAAAGGTCGCATAGTTATAAATAAACAAACTTGAAAAACTTAGCCAACAGGCACAAATAGCCATGGTTGCATAGCGATCTAGGTCTATGACACCTAATTGGTGCATAACCACATCAAACATAAACCCCATCGCCGTGAGAAGTAGAACTTTCCTCCAGAAGGAACCTTGTGGCTTGTAAGTTTTTTGCACTATAAACAGAAAAAGAATCAAAGCTGCTGGTATTAAGAAGTACCACCTCATAGAGGCTGAATAAACATAAGCAAACCAGAAGAAATTAAAAAGTATGGCGGGAATAGCGGTCATATATTAGTTTCCTTTTTGTTCCAATGAACTAGCATTGCACAGTAAGGAACACTAACTAGCGCCCCACCGGCAAAAGACAAAGCACATACAATTATTGCTCGTTTTGGTTTTGGGTCAAAGTAAAAACCAAGAATGCCTATAAGAACTAAATTAATATACAAATCGATCGTAATTGTAATAAACCAACGACTCGATTTTAAACTTTCAAAAGACACAAAAAAGTTTTCAGCAGAATAGGCCCACAGACATGATCCGATCATCAATAAAAAAAAAAAAAAAAATATAAAGTTTCTAATCGACATCCCAAATCCTTTTTTTGGTCAACACCATTGAATAGCCGTAGTTGTAGTAGGCCGCTTCATTTATAAAGATTGGAAACACTTCTTCCTCTCCCATATATAATTCCACTTCCCCATCGAAGCCAAGCATAAGAGGCTCTCCCTTCTGAAGGGGCTTAAAGTCTTTTCCTTGCCTATCAGGGTGAACCATATTTAAAAATAAATCATCCTCTTTTTGATAAGTAACTTTTTGATCCCAGGCATACACTTCCAGCTGCCCAGATATCTTAGAATACTTGCCATCGTTTATAGCCTCCATCAAGATACTTAAAAGCTCCTTAGTTTTTAAATAAACATTCGGATCTATTAGGTTATTGGCTACTGGACCTACTTCTACTACAATTCCATTTTTACATTTAGATGTTAAATACGCATCTCCAGCCTCACCGTAGTAAATAATCTTAAGAGATTTAACTTGCCTTTGAACGTATAGAAGTAATTTTTCTAGTACAGTATTTCTTTCCGGTAAGATACAGGTAAGCCCCATATTTGTAGTAGTACTGTGAAGATCAATTACAAAATCAAACTGGTCCAACTTGAATTCACCTAGAATACGAGCGGCCAATTTCGACTCGTGCATCTCTGGTGTATTCTCTGATTGTAAATCGAAACTGCGATTAAGGTCTTTATCGACAAATCTCTTTCTCTCTTCAAAGGCTCTCTGATTGGCGAGCAATGTCTTGAAAGAATACTTTTTAGTTAAATCTAAAATGTCTGGATCTTGTAACAAATAAACCCCTGTCCATTCATTACCATGAGTTCCCCCAACTAAAAGATGATTCACCTTTCTCTCCTAAACCGATCATTGTAAGGGGGATAGATTACCTCGGCCAAAAAGCCTTAAACCTCGATGGACTAAGTCATAAACGGAGCTGTCTTCCTCTGCGAGATTCTTCAGTTCTGACTCGAGTCGGTCAGACAAGGAGTCCAATGCTAAAATTTCAGATAACTCTAAAATTTCCCATCTCGCTAACCAATTTTTTGGATCTACAGATAGAGAGTCTTGGTGAAGCTCTACAAGCTGAGATTCAGTTATATCATTTGATTCTCGTAAATTTCGAAGCCTACCTAAAAGATCCGAAAAGGCTTTATTATCTTCAGTTAGGTTAGTTTTATGCGGTTTAGCTTTTAGCGTCATTTCCTCGACCTGACTGAGGTATGAAGCGCGATCTGGAGCTCCACCAAAAACCTCCGCCGCCTCCGTTGAACAAGCCATATCAAAAGTTCCCCAACTAGGATCAAAAAGAACTTCGCTTCCTAAGCTCACCGTACAATCTTCAAAGCTAAAAATTTGATTTAGCCCAGAAAACCTCGTGATCTTAATTAAACGTCCCTCAATTAAAACTCCAGATTGGTACTTTATCTTGACAGAATTCCCCTCCAGGAGTCCCTCTTTCTCCAGCTCATCAAAACTAAAATGATCCAAGCCTTTGTCATAAGATTCTATTTTTCCTAGCGGAGTTCCAAATCCCTCTTTGTGGTATAGTGGGCCCTGACCAGGGATTTCTTTATTGTTTTCAGCTAACTGCGTAGGCCCTGTAAAATGTAAATAACTAACCAAACCTTCGTGGACCCGATATTTTACCAACTGACCGCCAACCTGTAAACCGCTGGAAAGTTCAGTAGTGGTCACTGTTTCAGCTCTTATGGCTTTATCTAAGGACTCAGTGCTTGGGTTTGTATAGGCCATTGTAGCGGCCAAATCATCGATTACAGACTCCATCTCTTTAAAACTCTCAGCATAAAACAATTGAGGTTGTGGTTTTGTAATATCATAGTCTTGCTTGATACAGTCTATTGTCAGCGGAATCTTCTTAACTTCATCTCCGAGACAAGTATAACTTTCACCAATCGAACTCAACAAACCCGCGCCATAGATTTTAAATTCTCCACCTTCTTTAATTAGGCCGTACTCTAAAGACCACCAACCTAAACGCGCCGCCTGTTGAGCCTCACTAACATAGCCAACAGTTTTGTAAGCCTCATCCAAATTCTCTTGCGCTTTTTTAATATCTTCTTCTGAGCTTTCTGGGTCCTCTTTTGTTTCAGATAAATTCAAGATAGCCTCATATACCACACAGTCTTCTTTAGCGAAAATTACTTTCCTAGCTAAGCTTCCAAAACGTCTGAGGAAGCTCGCATAGGATGGATCGGCTATTATGGGAGCATGCCCTGCAGCTTCATGCACTATATCTGGAGAGGGGGTATATTCAATATTCTCCAGTTTTCTCATATCACAAGCTATAGGTAGAATTCCCAAACTTAACATTTCTAGAAAAATAGCTGGGGGTACGAATCCAGTAATGGGAACAGCTCTCCATCCAAACTTTTGTAAACGCTCATCCATCTCAGAGATTTTGGGAATGCGCTCGGTACTTATTCCTGTTTCATTCAGACCATCTAAGTATTTTGAGTGGGCCTTATGTTGAAAATAGTATTGGGAAATCTTCATGATATATCGCCAAACACTATGATCCGTATGTGTATATAAATCGTAATCTTGAGTGGCGATATACTGGCAAAGGTGGACTGGGATTGTTTTAATTACGGTTTCCATGCTCGAAAGCTTATCATAGAAACACAGAAGCCTAAAACCTTTTGAAAACCCAGCAATATCAGGGTCTTAGGCTTAGGTTGAAAGCAAAAAGCATAGGCATTCGTCAAACTTTGAAGCACATTTGCGCACTCCAAATGGATGTAAACAACTCAATAAGTCTCGAGTTTTTGGCATTGATTGATTGGTGTTCTTTACGGGCTTTGATTTAGTTCTAGTTTATCAAGAAAAATTGAAAAACTTTGACGAACTGAACAATAAATTTAAAACATCAATATTGCCAAACAAATTTTCCCCCAAGGTATTCCTAAATGCAGACTCCAATTTATTAAATAAATTTGCAAGACCTTCGGTGAAAACTAATTTACTATGATAATTTGAAAATCTTTAATTAGCTTTCTAAATTACTTTCAAAAAGGATGCGTATTGGCTGCTACAACAACTAAGAACGTTAAATTCAAAAATCGAAATGGTCACCTACTGTCGGGACGAATTGATATACCTAACGAAGTCAATATTTGTGCTTATGGGGTTTTTGCCCATTGCTTCACATGTGGTAAGAACTTTACCGCTGCGAATAAAATAAGTAAGGCTCTTGCAAAAGAAGGTGTCGCGATGCTTCGCTTTGATTTTACTGGAATTGGTGAATCTGAAGGAGAGTTCTCTGAGACAAATTTTACAACAAGAGTCGAGGATATTATCTCAGCCGGTGATTTTTTAAGTGAAGAATTCGAAGCTCCAAAATTACTTGTTGGCCATAGCTTTGGAGGTGCCGCAGCCTTAGCCGCCTGCAAGGATATGGATTATATCAATACTGTGGCAACGATTGCCGCCCCTGCAAATCCTGAGCATGTACTACATATTCTAGATCCCATTCGATCTGACTTAGATAAAGATATAGATTCTGAGATAAGCTTACCATCAGGGAAGTTTGTTTTTAAGAAGCAGTTTATCGATGATGCTTTAAAGATTGATTTTTTGACAGACCTAAAGAGAGTTCGAAAAAGCTTTTTAGTAATGCATTCACCTTTTGACGATACGGTTGAAATTTCAAATGCTAGTGAAATTTTCATGGCACAGAAACATCCAAAGTCATTTTTGACTTTAGATTACGCCGAACACCTATTAACAAAACCTAAAGACTCTGAATATTGTGGCCAGATGATATATCATTGGGCCAAGAGATATTTTAAAACCTACAACGGATAGATGAAAAATCAATTTTTTCAAAAAACTATTTAACTGAAATAATCGATGAGCCTTCATACTACGAAAAGAAAATGTTTGGAGGTCTTGCAATATATTTTCATGGAAAAATGGTTCTTGTTTTGGCAGAAAAAGAAGGCGATCTAAGTTACCGTGGGAAAAAATTTAAGCAGCCAATTTTTTATGGATGCTTGATACCTACGTTTTATGCTTTTCAAGATATGGTAGATAGAAATATTCCTGGTACAATACAACATCCCGTTCTAAAAAAATGGATGTATCTTCCTCTTCAATATGAAGATTATGATACATCCATAGGTCTTTTGGTCGGTTTTATTAAAGCTCAGGTAGAATGGATTGGTATTCCGCCTAAGGCTTAGTTGTTTTTGGCTCCAGAATCGAGCCATCTTTTAAAGTCTCTAATCCCAGCAGGAGAAAGTCCACCAACCGAGAAAGGCATTTTATAGTTTCTCTCTTGGCCAGTTGGATCGGAGTCGGAAATAAGCCTGTCATAAAGCTCAGAACCTTCGGCATTTCCAGGTACAATTACCCCTTTTCCAACCATTAATCTGTAGTCAGATATATCATAACCGCCTTCAGCTCTAAAACTATTATGGCATCTAATACAACCATTAGTATCAGCATCACCTGCTCCTTCTTCTATGGCAATCCGGTTTTCCATAAGCCAAGCGAAAGATTGAGAAGGTAATCCTACATGTTTGATATCATCATCCAATAGTCTTATCTCGTACCGATTGACCTTAGAACCAGTTCTACTATCAATAGCTTCTGCATTTGAAATTGAATCTTCAGCAAATGCTATCCGAATGCTCTCAAAGTTCTTTGTTACCGTGCCTGAATCGTTTTCTTCGTTTTCATATAGATCATCATCATTTATCATTACAATAATTTCTTTTCTCGTTTCTCCGGCGGCAATTTCAAATAGACTACCATTCACCTCATAATCCCAATTTACCGTTTTTCTTAAGGCGTTATCGTTATCCATCTCTGGAATTAACACAAGACTTCTCCTAGATGCGGTACCGGAAAAACTCAACCTGAATTGTACAGGTAAATTTATAGATTCCGGTTTCCTATCCAACTCAACTATAATTTTTTGAATAGGATAAGTTGTGTTCTGAACTGCACTTATATCAACATTTCCATCGTTTAATTTAGGAATCGATCCCTCAAAATATTCCTCAATTTCCCAACCGTTAGTAGCCGCTGGAATAGATTTTTTAGAATTCGGAATATTTTCTAGTTTAAAAGAGATTGTCGGAAAGGAAGCTGTTTCAGGACATACTGTCTCTTCTACTTCTAGAAGAGCTATACTGAAAAACTCACCACCTTGAACTATATAATCTGTGATTACAGAGGTGGTTCCACCAAGTGATTTTGATTCACCTGGCTTCAGACATACACTCGATTTATACAATGTATTTTTACCTAGCGAATTACCATTCATATAGTAATCAACACCCGTGATAAGTAAATCAGAATCTGCAGATGGATCTAAACGAAGTTCCGGTGATGACACTGCAACACCCCAAACTTGACCTAACTCTACCATGTCCTCAATCCTGGAACTGGCAGACAATCCTTGAACCCCATTAATATCTGAATACTCAGGATTATAATCTTCAAATGACCAATTTAGATTCCTACTATCTGGGTTTTGAGGATTGGTTATAATATCAAATTCAATATCACTAACAGAAATACTTCCTTGAGCAGTTAATAAAATTTGTTCCCACTCGGCCTTAAGACGATCAATAATCTCTTGGTTATGTGGACCTCCGGTACCATGACTACTTACCGCTCTTAGAGACACATACTCATAGCCAACTGCATAAAAATCTCGGAAGGCCCGATCAATATCACTCGATCCAAAGTGACCGGAGCCACCCCCACCTGAAACATGACAACTACTACAGTTGGTCACTAGAAAGCCAGAGTATCCATCTGGTTTCAAAAACTCATCTCGCATTACATTTTGCACAGCGACCTCAGAAAGACCCACGCTGGAGCCTAGTTCTGTATGAGTAGAATTACAATTGTTAAAGCTAACCAGAATGATACTAAGGGTACCAAAAGCCGTCAGCAGTCTCCAACTATCCTTCACTTATCCCCCAAACTTATTGATTTTATCATAATCAGATTCACTGATTATACCCCTACCAACAACTTCATTAAACTTTTCGATTTGCCCAGCAAATCCTAGATAATTTAAAAATACACCAGCGGCAGCTATTTCAGCGATTCCACCTATGACTTCAGACTCATCTACACCTTGACCTTCTTTAAAACTTCCCAACTGGCTACCTTTTACAGTAGATTGGTCCTTTAGATTAGGTCGACCGTTGGGACTGAAAGCAAACATATACCACATTCCCCTTGTTCCACCATCAGATGTCCAAACAGCTTCACCGGGAATTTCCGAATCAGGCGAAGTTACACAACCATCGGTAGTTACTGTGCAAAAAACTTCTTTATTCATTTGTGCAGCAGAAGCTAGGATTCTTCCTACCATCTGACCAGCGACTCTATCTTTTTCATCGCCATTCGTTCTGGTATTGTCATGATAATCATAACCACCCATCATTAAGTTAGCAAGTGGAGCATTTCCCTTAATCGCATTAAAGGCAGCGGAACCAAAAACATAGTTTCTACTATTTGAGCCAGTGTCTGCATCCACTCCCCACACTCCTGCATAATCGGTTACATCACCGCCAACAATCATTGGGTCAGTACCGAGCTCGTCTCTAGAAATCAAATCAGAGTTTTTGATCCCAGCACATTTAACAAGATTCTGAAGTTTTGAGCCATAGGTCATTGAAGCAATATCTCTGAGTTGTCTATCATTCATGCTAGAAACTAGTTTTATTAGTTTTTCTTGGTTAGCTTTTCCACCCAATTGTTGTTGCCAATCTCCTGTAAGAAGAATACTTCTTTCGAGATCATCTACATTATTAATATTTACTGGGGCTTTTGGAGCTACCATGGCCGCACGATTTCTGTTTCCAAAGATACCTGGTAACATTTCACCAGAGCGAACCTTATCAACCATACCTGATATATCAATTTTATTCTCCGCAGTATCATCTCTGGATTCCACACAAACACTAACAAAAGAAGTGTTATTAATTGCGTTTCCTGCTGTTTCTTTTAATCCTTCCAGAAAAGTGGAATTTGCGTACCAAACACTATTTCCAAATTCAATACTAGTTTGATTAGAAAGCTGAGCTCTAGTACCCAAACCAATTTTGGAATAGCTAGAGATCATCTGCCCACCTTTATCCAAAGGAATTGCATGGGAGCTTAAACCTGATCCACCACCTAAATTCACATTTATAAAACCTGGCATTTGACTAGCACTTCCTCCAGCACTACATCTACTTGCACCCTGGGCATGAGCATTGTTTATCCCAATTACTTGCAATAAACTTGGAGTTACAATACTTGCCGCGAAGGGAATTAAGCCCGTCGCTAAGAAATCTCGTCTAGTCACCGGCTTTTTATTATGAAGACCTTCAAATGTAACTTCCGTTTGATAGTTCTCGTTCGTTATATCTTGATTTACTTTTTTCTTTATATTTTTCTTTTTGTTTTTCATGGTCCCCACCCTTAATAATCCTTTAATTTACAAATGCATCTGCTGAAGCTAAAATAGCCGTACACATAAACAGACTTGCCGTTCTTGGATCTGGACTATTTCCATAAGTATTTACAATCTCGTTCAAAATTCTATCTCTCTCTTCCGGATCTTCATTTCTTCTCCAACAAGATCGGCTAAGGCGTCTCATTGAGTTTACCATTGCCTCTTCCTGCCACTGGTCTCTATCAAAGTCTATTTCTTTGAAAAATCCCCTATTACTTGAATCCAATATTTCTTCTGTTCTAATTACGTTATCACAAAGAGCTCCTGAAAGACTTGTAAGAGCCATCATCATTGGTCCGTTTACCTCTCCAGCTTCACCCTTGATAGCTAAACTTGCTTTAGTATTATTAAAAGTACTAACCACATCATTAGACAACTCATCATCGCGTATTTGTAAACACTCCGTGTAGTTATCTAAAACCTGTCTTGCAGAAACAACACTTACGGTTTTCTCACCGTAAAAAATAATATCTTCAGCCGCAAAAACATCTAAGTTACCAGAACCATCAGCGTGGTACTGACTACAGGCATGTCCAAAACCAAGCATCATTGCACCAGAAAACATTAGTAGTGATACAATTTTTATATTCCTACGTTTCATATTAAACATCCCCTATACATTCTTTCGACGTAACTACTCTTTGAAAAAGCTTTTTAAGATTAAAGTCAGTTTTGAATTCTACTGCTTTTTGATCAATAAAATTATCTTCAATTGGCGTTGCCTCTCTTTTACAAACAGATGCGAATACTCTTTTAGCCATACAACGAGGAAAAGCCTCTGTACCGGCAACTTGCCTTGCAAATGCAGGGAGACCCTTTCCATCGCTAGTATCACTCCAGCCTATAAGGTTCGCATTTTTACCTAGATTGGCGTAGTTCTTAAAACTATTGTCAACAGTGACGTGAGCCGCTGGTGCAACATCATTATTATTTGCAAACTTATAGGATACCCACTGCGGCACACCATTAACATCCACAGTCCTCACAAACATGTTACTATCAAAATTTGCTTTACCTTTATCAAATCCTATTACGGGTCCGTAATTCACATAGCCACCATCAAAGTCATACCTTGAAAAGGCATCTCTGAAACCGTCCATAGGAACATGACAGGATTTACAGTTAATTTCAAATTTCTGATGCTCTCCGCTCGGCAAACGCGTAATGTCTCTACCGATTCGGTTGTCTGGACCTCTGGTACTCGCAATTTCGTCGATACCAAGGCATAAAAAGTTTCTAAAAGTATACTCTACAGGTCTTCTCCCTGTCCCTAAAATATGGTGGGCACCCATAAAAGACCTTGATGTTAACAGACCAGCCGGTGCTTCATGGACAAGCGGATCATCTCTACCATTTGTTAACATTTGAGGGACTTTTTCTAAATAGGCTGAAATATCTACGCCCTGCTCGTTAGCTAATTTTTCTAGAGCACTATAGTGATTATTAGACATTAGTATGTCGTTGTTCATATTTTGAGGAGCGCCACTAGCAGGTGAGGCCTTGTAAATATAGTTTCCCGTTAACATTTCTTGCGCAGACCTATCGTCTCTTACTAAACCCATAATAGTGGCAGTGAAATCGTTTAGTACTGTATCAACCGTTTCTTCTCTGGTTGACATTCTTGCACCAAAGTCCTTAACCGTTCTATTAATAAAACCTGGGTCACTAGTTGCAATTGCCGCTGCACCTTCTAAATCTCCTGAATCAATTTTTTGAGCCATGGCCAATATTGAAGGGTGATCTACCGATAAGCGCTTACCAGTTATTCTGGTAAATATTACTGAGGCAGTTTTTTGTGACCCACTTACTTCGTCAAACATATTACTATCCGTGATCTGAACATTTGTTGGATCAGGTAAGCCGTTAATTTGGGTCAAACTCAAAGAGCTACAACCTAACTTCACAGATTTTACTTTTCCTTTCCAATGACTTGCATCCGTACCGGAATCTACGCTTGGGTCATTACCAATATAAAGATGAACATCATTTTTCATCAAATCATCTAATTTAGAAAATGGTGCCTCACCACGAGATTGCTGTACCATGTAACCATCACGATCGCTTAAATACAACTTAGCTTCACCCAAACGGTTCACTGTGTATACCAATCTTTGGAAACTATCTATTGGCTGAGCGTTAACCCCTGAATCAGCATTCTTATAAAGTGCATTCTCTTTAGTTTGTATACCCTCATCGGCCACTAAAAATGGACCTGCGTTATAAATTTGTCTTAGGCTGAATAAACTGTTGAAGTCGCCATCGTTATTCACTCGACCAATAGATAACATTCTGTCGTCATCCGTAGTGCTTTCCAGAAAACTCTCGGCGTTGAAAAGTAGCTCTAAGTTAAACTCTTTGGAGTCGGGGGAACAAGAACTGAGGACTGAACCTAAGCTGGCTTCCAATCGAATAAAGTTTGCAGACATATCAATGTGTCTGAAGCCAGATGTATCTAGCCTTACATCATCAGCATCATAGGCTGGATCTCCGATGCTATCACTTGGTATACCTCCAACTACAAACTTTTGTCCGCCATTGGAAATCTTGTAGATCCTACCGTTACTTCTCTCCACTCCAACAGAGTTGAAATCAAAATTCAACTCTTGAGCATTTAAAGAAATGCAACTCAAACCAAATGCTGTAAAATACAGTACATTTTTAAATACTACCATTGCCCCGGCCCCTCAAATTGTACATAGTCAAAAACTGATACTTTTCCTCTATTCTGTTTACTGACATCGATATTAAATTTCGGTGAACCAACTACTACATTAGAGCCGCTTGCATCTAAAGAATAACCAAATTGGCTACCAGATTTTCTTATTCCCTCGTTGATGTGGATTACTCTATTTTTCTTTAAAACAAACTGATTCTTTCCAGCAGATTCATTCATAATTGGATCTTTAAAACGGTACCAATCTACTTTTCCACCAACTTCAGCCATGAACGGGCTAGAGATAAAAAGATTGGAGTTTTCGTCCATAGATAGTGAATAACCAAATCCACTAGTACCATTTAATACTGCTCTGTATATAGAATCAGTAATATCGAAAACTATGACCCTACCCGAAACATCCGCAGCTTTATAATTAGGTGCTCCGATAGCCAATTTTCCATCATTGGATAGATCAACACTAAAGCCAAATTCATCATTTGGCTTTACATAATCACCTTCAAAGGTTTTAACTTTTGTAGCACCATTCATAGTACTGTTTAATTTAAAAAGGTGCACTTTGCCTTTCTGATTCGAAGTTCGATTAAAAGGTCTTCCAGCCGCAACATATAGGTCAGCTCCAATTTTACTCATTGAAACAGAGTATCCAAATTTAGCTTGATAGATCCCAGACTCAGGATCACTAATTTTGAACAATGGGCTTAGAGACTCGTTTAAAATTGTAAGACTACCAAAACCATCGTTATCTTCATCAATACCGGATACAACGTAGCCAGAAGCATAATCAATACTTGCTCCAACTTTATAAGTGTTGTTACCCAGAAATTGAGTTGGATTTGCAGACTTAAAAGTTCCATCTGCGTTTAACTCATATCTCCACAAAGCGCCGTTATAATCGTTGGCGATAGCTGATCCTGCGTAAACAAATATTTTATTTTGACTATTTCTCACAAGCTTCAGTGAAGTAGGAAAAGTTCCACCCCTGAAGCTACTTAAATCTACTCGCTGTGATTGGTCCCAGGTATCATCTGAGTTTGAAGCTAAATTCGCTCCCTTATTTAATCTATAAATTTGAATGTAGCCATTGTTAGAACTAGGACCCACGTTTGCCTTACCCGCAAGGGCAGCCATTAGGTCGCCATCTATACTTACCGCTTCACCAAGCTCGTCATAATTTAGAGGATCTTTACCGTCTAAATCTTTTGATTTCAGGCATGAATTAATAACCTGAACTTGAAATCTACGTTCATTACTTTTTATGTTAGCACAGGCGCCCAGTTCGCTTCTAACAACAACCTCAAACTCTCCAGACCTACACTCAGAATCGTTTCCATTGGCTATTGTGATCATTCCGTTATTGTTACAATTCAAATTTACGCCACCAGTTCCCATGGCCTGGCAGTCTTCAGCAGGATTACTCGTTTGCAGCTCTATAGCCTGGGTTTCACCATTTCGACGAATCACCCTTCCAGCCGAAGCCATGAACCGAATTCTGTCTGCAGATTCACCAGTTATGTGATCAATTTTTTGGTTTAGGACAGGCAGAAGGGACATATGAGTTCCAGCTGTGTCGCTTGCGTCACCCATTCCTGAATAAAAATATACTTTGTTATTAAAATTGCTCCCTGTCTTGCTATCTATGTCGACAGTCACTTTAGGGTTACTGGAATTAGACTCATATCTTACCCAGTTTAAAACAGGAGCTTCAGGTACTAAATTTAAACCGTCCTCGGTATATGGCACACATGCATCTACAGGAGGTAAAGGTGCTGGTTGGTCATCAATGATGATTCCACCGCCGTCGTCGTTTCCACCACCATCTTCTGGTGGGTTTGTGTTTTCGTCATCGATACCACTACCAGCTACGTTAATGCTAGCAATAGGCTCTAGTCTTCCACAGTTTTGATAGGATACTAGAATGATTAAACCAAACAGGAGTACTGAAAGTTGAACAGAATTTCTTTTAATTCTACCTTTTCCCAATTCGCCCCCTACAACGAAATTAAATATACGTCTCACTTATTAATCTATCGGCTCAAGATAGGATTAGACTAAAGTCTTTTTGTAATTTTTTGTGGCTTTTTTGAGAAAAATCTAAGAATCGTCAAAAGTCTGTACAGGGGTGTTGTATATTAGGCGAACACTTCTTATAATTTGCTGTCTAACTTTTGGTTAGACATTAATTCTTAAAACACTTTGTTAATTATGTAGTTAATTTAGACACCCCAGGAAGTGAATCTTGAGCCTAATAAGCCTTCAAAATATTGGAAAAATCTTTGGAAATAAGACCCTATTTCAGAGCCTGAATCTCAGCATTGAGGACAAACAGAAAATTGCCGTTATAGGTAAAAATGGAACCGGAAAGTCGACTCTAATGAAAATTATGGCTGGAATCGAAGACTATAACTCGGGTGATATTACCAAAAAAAAAGGCCTCCAAGTTGAGTATGTGGCCCAGGACAGTGTGTTTCCGGAAAATAAAAGCATTTTTGAGATCATTTTTGAACACCTAGAATCAAAAGGGGTTAGCGATGAAGATATTTATATCGATGTTGGGTCCTCGATTAGTATTGGTGGATTTGAAGACCAAGATATAGAAGCAAGAAGTCTTTCGGGAGGATGGCAAAAAAAACTTGCTATCGCTAAGGCCCTGGCATCAAAGCCTGACCTACTTCTGTTAGACGAACCAACAAACCATCTTGATTGGGATGGTATTCAATGGCTGATAAACTCTCTACATCAATACAAGGGAAGCTATGTAGTAATTAGCCATGACCGTTATTTATTAAATCAATCTACAAGGGAAACAATAGAAATCGGTCCTGTTTTCAAAAATGAGAACTTACGCTACCCCGTAGCCTATGATGATTTCGTAGAGAAAAGGCTTTTGTATTATCAAAATCTTGAGAAACAAGTAGCTAGTATGTCCAATAAAGCCCGACGTGAATTAGACTGGTTGCGAGCTGGAGTAAAAGCAAGAACAACTAAAAGCCGGTCTCGTCAAAAAGAGGCTAACGAGCTCATAGAAAATGTTTCTGAAACTAAAACTCTTCTTAGAAACTCACAAAAAAGTATGAAAATTGACTTACAGACTAGCTCCAAAAAAACTAAGCGCCTTGTAAAACTGAAGGAAATTTCTTTTGGTTACGATAACCATAATATAATCGAAGAATTCAGTTACGAGCTACATAAAAAGAAACGAATTGGAATATTGGGTGATAATGGAACTGGAAAATCCACTATCGCTAACCTCATTACTGGTTCTCTGAAACCAAGTAAAGGAAGTATTGAGCTTTCCCCGGATCTTAAAATACTTTATTTTGATCAAAAAAAGGCGAGCTTACCATTAAATGAAACCTTTAGAAGCTACCTTGGGGATGGGACTGACTATGTTACTTTCCAGGATAAATCTGTTCACGTCGCAAGCTATGCTAGTCGCTTTCTATTATCTGAGGATTTATACAATTTAAAAATAGAAAAATTGTCTGGAGGAGAAAAAGCGAAGCTTGCTCTAGCAAAACTTTTGTTAAACCCAGTTGATGTACTAATTCTCGATGAACCAACTAATGATTTAGATATTTCCGCTATTGAACAATTAGAAAATGTTCTTCAGGATATGAGTATTGCATGTATTCTAATCTCTCATGACAGAAATTTTCTAAAAAACCTTTGTCATGATTTTGTTTGTCACATGGGATCCACTCATTGGAAAGTCCTACCAGATTTTGATCAATGGGAATCTGAGAAAAAGAAGGCCATAAAACAAGAGCGAAAAGAGTCAAATTCCAGCCAACAGAAACTAAAAAAACTATCTTACAAAAACCAGCTCGAATACGACTCAATTGACGATGAGATACAGAGCCTAGAACTAAGATTAGAAGAGCAAACAACAAAACTACAAGATCCGGAAATCGTAGTTAATTCAAAAAAACTCACTGATCTAACTCATGAAATAAAAGAGATCCAAGCTAAAATAGATTTAAAGTTTGAAAGATGGAATGAGCTTGAAAGTTTAAAGAAATAGCTAAGTTAAAAATTGTTTTCTAGCAATAAAAGCTTTTAGTCTCTGAAGCGGATTATTATAACCCCAGTGTATCTTTGATTTTTTAAAGGTTTGTAAAAATGCATCGTAATGGCAAACATACGGTACAGAGTATAATTTTCCTCTACCAGTAATTATTTTTGCTACCTGAGTTCCTATTACTCCACTGGCCAGCATACAACCCATTGGTGTGGAAGGAGCTGTTTTAGCTTTTAGATTAAGCCGACTTTTATCGATGATATATTTTCCTGCTAGCCCGAAGGGGCTCAGCCCAACAAAGAAACGTAAATATTTTTCTATTTCACTTGTCTCAGCTTTAAAACCTAAATAATGATTAAAGCCCATTCCACCTGGCTCATAAACCAGACAGGAGGTTCCCATTCCAATGGGGGCGGCTGTCACACCATAAATTCCTCTTTTTTCAATTTCGGCAAAAATTTTCATTCTAATATCTACAACAAAGAAATCAAGACCATCCACATATATATCAACATCTTTAAGAAATTGGTCAAGATTACCCTCATCTATTCCTTGATCAAAAACTTCTATCTTTGCATTTGGGTTAATATCAAGAAGCTGTCTTTTCATTACATCTGTTTTCTTTTGATCTAGGGTAGATATCATGGCACCAGCTTGCCGATTGAAATTGTGGACCTCAAAGCTATCGAAGTCTGCAATTTTGAATCTCTCAACTCCGAGCCTAGCAAGGGTAATAAGATGTAAGCCCCCCACTCCACCCATTCCGGCAATGGCAATAGTCGCATTTTGAATCTTCAATTGCTCTTCTTCAGAGAACCATCCAATATTTCGAGAAGTTGCATCTCTGTAGCTATAATCTGGAGAAATTGTTTCCATACACTTCATTATAGCAACAACGTTCGTTTTTAGGACCAAAAGTTCGAGTTTTAGATCAATGGCGGGAAAATAAATGCTAATCTATAGTAATCTTAGATACGGAATCTAAGTAACTGTTCTTAATATCTAGCATTTCAATATTAACAGGTTCTCGGTCTAGCAATACCCACTTACCATCCACCATTACATGTTCAACAAATTGGCTTCCCATAGCGAAAAGTAGACTTGCGCTGATATCAATAATTGGTAGAAGCTCAATAGATTTTTTAACCAAAACTAAATCTGCATACATTCCTGGTTTTAGCTCACCCATTGGCGTTCCATAAAAATCAGAGGCATTTGAGCTGGCAGTTGCAATGATATCTTTGTATAGGCTTGGTGACTTAACCTTTCTATCTAACAAAAACTTTGCCAAAGTGCTAAGTTCATTTAACATATCGCCTTGGTCATTGGAGGCCGCGCAGTCGGTACCTAAAAGGAATTTATTTTTCCCCCAATACTTTTCAATGGGTGCGATACTGTCATATATAATTTGGGAATTTGGGCAACTACCTATAAAAACACCAGAATCAAACAATATTTTCTGGTCCTCAAAGTTACTATAAAGTAAATGAACCGCCAAAGACTTAGGCGTCAACCAGCCCATTTCTTTAGCTACCTCAACGGGAGTTTGATCATACTGCTGTTTTGCAAACTCTACTTCTTCCTTACGTTGTGATAAATGGAAATGGAGATTCAAATCATTTACTTTTGCAAAGTCCGAAAGCTCTTTTCCTAGCTTTTTAGACACTGTATCTGAGGCATGCGGACATAAGATAGGTCTTACTCTACTTGAGTAGTTCCAAGACTCTATTTCTTTTTTTAAACTATTCCAATCCACCGAAGCTGGAAATGCACCACCCAAATCACCTACCCATTGCCCTAGATGACCACGAACACCAAGCTTCTCCATTGCCTTTGCCGTACCATGGTGAAAATAGTAGTGGTCAGAAAAATGAGTAACACCGCTACGAAGACCTGAAATCAAATAGGGAAAACTTAAGCTCTCCACCAATTGTTCATCTAACTGTTTTTCCGTTTTAAAAAAAATGTCACCAATCATAGTTGCGGAGCCATGGGTATAACCTCTTAGAAAATTCATGGCACAATGAGTATGATTATTCGATAAACCAGGGAAGACTATGTAGTCAGATACGTCTATTACCTGAACATCTAAATTTGGATCTACATCAAAGATATTTTCAATCCATCCATTTTTGATATAAATATAACATGATTTTAAAAGAGAACCATTAACATAGGCATCTACGTTGGAAAGTATAAACTCTGTATTTAAAACTTTATTGTCTTTGATCAAAGCTTAGAGATCCTTCTTTAGGGTTTTGATTGTTTTAGCGACTTTTCTCTGAGATACAACCAAATCTTTCTGTAAACGGTCCCTAGCGTTTGCGGAGGTAATTCGAGTATACTTTAATGCCGTATATGGTTCTTTAAAGGCATCGATATCTTTTTCTAAATTTGAGGGGGAAATACTTTTTAGCCTTTCCAGAAAACTCAAAGGAGTCTCGTTAGCAACTTTAAATAAGTTTTTTTCTTTAGCGACCTTAGCAATCTTATAAAATTCTAAGTCAGCGGGTTCCCCTTCCGGTTTTTTAAACATGCGCCACTTATAAAAAAGGCCAAACAGAAACACAATAAATAAAGAAATAAGAAATAGTACCGGCTTAGAGATATTTTTTAATCCTAATTTCTCCAGAAGCTTTAGCTGCGCATTAAAGTCGTAATTCAATAAAAAATAGTTCCACTCCCTGGAGGCATAATCCCAGTAGAATTGTATTTGAGTCCAGGTGCGATTTACCCAGGCCTGATTTACTTTATCCCAGTATTTTTCTTGGCTTGAAATCTCACCTCTCTCTGAATCATTTAAATCAAAGTAAATTTGTCCACCCAAAAGAATTCTTTGAGGTGCCACCACTTCGGTCGGATCGACGCGCTCCCATCGACTCCGATCGTTATTGTATATTTCAACCCAAGCATGAGCATCTCTATTGGTTACGGTTAAGTGTTCAGAAAACGGATTGGGCCTAGCACCCTGGAATCCTATTGCTACTCGTGCGGGAATTTTCAACAACCTCATTACATGGGCAAAACTCGCACTAAAATGTTCACAAAACCCAATTTTCCGATCAAATAAAAAAGCACCAACACTATCACTTTCCAGCTTACCTGGACGAAGACTATACTTGAGATTATTCTCGAAATAGCTAAGCACTGCATCCACTTTTTCTTGAATAGTATTACTATTGTTTTTTATCCTTTGTACCATTTCTATTAAGCGTGGATCCTCCTCAACAGGAGCTTGAAGGTATTTTCGCCTCTCAACATCCTGCATATCCTCTATTTGAAACGAAGACTTTAATCTATACAGAAGCTTAGAGTTGGTTTTATTTTTGATATGGAAATTCCCAGCTTCACTGATATAGACTTGTCTCATTTTTCTAGGTTCACTAAAAAAAACTGAAACAGGTTTATCTAAAGAAAATAACCATTTTCCATAGCTATCTTCTTGGATAATTTCATATTCGAAAACTTTGCCAGTTGGCTTCGAATAAATATTGTCTTTTGGTCTATAGCGGCTGGACCGGTCTCTGAGGTCCCACTTCATACCTCGATTCCTAATGAGCGCTGCTCCCTTCCAATACATTTCTTGAGATCTTGGTCTGTCACCAAAAAAATTAACTCTAAAAGCTAGAGAATCATCTAAGATTAGCCTATCAATGCTCCCCGGCTCTAGGTCATCGGAAAATCCACTACTTGAGACACTCTGATCTTGTAGCCTAATAAATCCAACCCCAAATCTTGGGAAAACGAAAAATAATAGAGTTAGTAAAGGAAGCACATGGAGAGAAAGCTTCAGTCCCATTTTTATCAAGCGCTTTAAATCTAAATCAATATTACCCACATTGTTCAATTGGAAGAGAAGGGAAGCTAGGTAGCTTATTGATATAAAAGCAAGGAGAGTCATCCCCAAACTCTGACTAACAAGAAAGCCTGTGGCTAGGATTAAATAGTTAGAGAAAATCATTACTTGTGCATCTCTATATCGAACATTATCAACTAACTTCATACTGACCATGGAAATGATTAGACCAATAGCCGCATCCATTCCAATAAGGGTACCAAACACCATGAAGACGATGGCAAAGGAATAGATCACAAGAAATGGCTTAAACCAAGCCTTAGGAAGCGGTACTTTCTGATACTCAAATAATATACGCCAAGCCCAAGCTATGGAACATACTAAAACCAATATCACAGCATGCTCTTCCCAATGAACGATTGTATTGACCGCAGTGATTCCCACCAGACCTAAATGAAATTTACGACTAGGTATCTGCAATTTGCACCCCAGATACGGCTCTTAAACATTCCAATCTGTGCATCCCACCAAGGCCTGTTTGCTGATGGAAATTCGGAAGAGCTAAAGAGTAAGGAAGAGATTTCTCTTCGCAATCGGTAATCCATTTAGCCATCTGTCTCTGTCTTGATTCCTTGGATCCAGAGGTAGAGTTAAAAGAAAGCTCTACTTTTGAGTTATTGCCATCTTCAAATCTTTTGATAAATAGGTCATCAGTTCTAGAATACTTTTTCCAATCGACTCTACTTAAAGAATCACCGGGGTGATACTTTTTATGTTCAGAATAATCATTTCCTGATTGTTCCATACTTTTTATCTCATGATCCCCCATAGCTGTCTCTTCTGGTAGTTCCATATTGCCTAAAGGTTTTGGGAAAACAAAGAACTCATTAGCGATATTTAAAACCTTCCAAGAATAGAAAAGCCCAAATGGAAAAACAGTGGAAATTCTTATTTTTTTTATTTTATAATTTCCAATACTTGCAGCAGTATAAGAAAAATTCTCTATTGCCTGACTTCTTGCCAAAACAGAGTGGACCACAAAAGGTATTTTGTCAGACTCTGTATCCAATTGAAAGTTAAGCTGATAGTGTCCGTCAGATGAGCTGCTCTTTAGCCAAACCTTCCCCTTTCCAGAAGATGATTCTTGGGTAGGATATAAAAGTATTTTTTGCAGCTCTAAGCCCTTGAGATTATTATTGGCCTGAACCATCCCAATAATAAAAAGTCCCAACAGGAAAAAGGCCAAGGTATATACTAAATTGTTATTATGTGTTGCACCTAGAATTACACACACCAAAACACCAGCACCGTACATAAGACCGAACCAGTTAGGTACTATATACACCTTATCAGATTGAAATTTTATGAAACTTCCACGGTCTCTAATATTTCCTCCGCAAGTTCGTAACCATTTCTATATTCTCCGATCACATCCATTTCTAACCTGTGATTCATGATATATACACCAACGAACTGAACATCCTCAGGAATCACATAGTCACGACCTTGAATAAATGCCTTTGCCTTGGAGGCCCTTAAAAAATCTTGAGTTGCTCGTGTTGAAAGCCCTTTCGCCATGACCCTACTTTTCTCTACGACATCTAAAAGGTAGTTTAGAACACTTTCTGAACAATGCACTTTCTCCACAAGAGATATCATATTCTCTAAATCTGTCTCTTGCATAACTTGTTCTAACTTATCAATAAGGTGTCCTCGGTTTTCGCCTTGAATAATAGCTTTCTCAGCCTCCCTGCTTGGTACACTTAAATTTACTCTCATTAAAAACCGATCTAATTGGGACTCTGGAAGAGCAAAGGTCCCAACATTATCTTGAGGATTTTGGGTAGCGAATAAATAAAATGGACGAGGAAGAACAAAGTGTTGACCATCTATATTAACCGTTCGCTCTTCCATTGCTTGAAGAGTGGCAGATTGTGACTTTGGAGTCGCACGGTTTATTTCATCAGCAAGTATAAAGTTGGCAAATATTGGCCCATGGTGAAATTCAAATTTATTACTTTCTTTGTTGAAAATGCTGGTGCCAATTATATCTGCTGGCAACATATCGTTCGTAAACTGTATTCTTTGAGAGCTAAGGCCTAAGAGCTTTGCCATAGCCTTAACTAAGCTTGTTTTTCCAACACCAGGACGCCCTTCTAGAAGTAGATGACCCTCACTCAAAATACAAATCATGGCCAACTCCACTTCTTTTGTCTTATCTACTATGACTTCATTCATCTGTTCGAAATACTTATCTAGAATCTTTTTAGGTTCTGGCGGTGTAGATTTGACTGCTTGATTATGCATTTATTTTTCCCCACAATTTAGAAGATGTACCCCTACAGGATATAAAAAAAAGAAGAGATATTAAATATTTACTTTCTCTTCTCTACCTAGTGCCGTATGTTCAGTAAGTATGTGGACAAAATTCCAACCTCAATTTATTTTGAAGCTCCTGAGTCTTTGGCCGCCCTATCTTGCTGCTGGAATTAGAATAAAATACGTTAGTAAAGATTTTCGCACTATTAAAGTCGAGCTCAAACAACGACCTTGGAACACAAATTATGTGGGAAGCCACTTTGGTGGGAGCCTATACTCAATGTGCGACCCACATTATATGTTTATTTTACTTGAACACCTGAGACCTGATCATATTGTTTGGGACAAAGCCGCTTCCATTGAATTTATTCGGCCAGGTAGGGGTACGGTTTCTGCAACTTTCAAAATAGATGATATTGTTATTCAGAAAATTAAAAATGGAGCACTAAAGAACTTCAAAATAGAGCCTACTTTCGAAACCTTAGTTACCGACTCCGAAGGAAATACAGTCGCCAAGGTCCATAAAACCCTTTATGTGCGCCGCAAAGACGCAAAAGAACGTTTTAAACTAGACTAAAGTTTTTTAAAATCTCTTCCACAATAGGGTTATCAACAAAAGATTTAGGTGCAATAACCGAGTATTCTTCTCTTAAATGTTCTAACTCACCTATTTTTATTATTTTACTTTTAGTGAAACTTTCAGCACTGATATCTGAAAGACTTACCATGCCAACGCTTTCATGACCCAATGATTTTAGCATACTCGTATCTTGGGTTTCCGCTACGACATTAATATCAATTCCCCTTTGCCTAAAATAGAACTCAACATCATGCCTCAGCTTGCTTTCCTTTGTGGGCAGTATCATGTTTTGATTTTTCATACTTTTGGGAAAGTTTTTCTTAAGTGATTTATAATTGGCGGTTCCGTAAACAGAAATCGGAAAACTTCCTATAGATTTAGAGGAGTATATTTTTTCACTATTTACAGGAAGACTTGTATGGTTCATCAAAACCAAATCTACCTCTTTGGTATCAAGGTATCTAACCAGACTAGACCTAGTTCCTTCGACTAACCTAACTTTACAGTCTGAATAATTATCGCGGATATATTTCACAAGGATAGTTAATACAGCCTTGGGAATTGAGTCCATAGCCCCAATTTGTATGTTAGTATTGGAACTAAACCTACTGTCTCTCATTGCATCGATAAACTCTAATCCAAGCTCATTGATTTTTTGTGCGTATACCAAGGCTTGGTTTCCAGCTTCTGTTAGTTTTAATTTTCGATTTTCTCTGCGAAAAAGTTTGTGTCCAATCACTTCCTCAAAGTTTTTTAATTGTGAGCTTAAGGCTGGTTGACCAATACCCAGCTTTTCAGATGCGGCAACAATACTCCCCTCCTCAGCGATGGTTCTGAAGTACATGAAATGATGGTAATTCAACCACATATAAGCCCCCCTTATAGTTCAATTATATCGAATCATAATATCAAAATTATGCATTATATTAAAGCATTAAATTGTTAGATGATGAAATCACTAAAGGAGGCAAGTATGAACAACAACACTATGACAAGCTTTAAAAATTTCGAGCCAGGTGACAAAGATTTAAAACTGGTTGAAACTTTTGAGACAGAGGTGCAAAAACGTTCCCCTAAAGGTTTTTTTCTAAAGTCTCAGTTTCGCCGATCTGAAAAGTTAATCACCGGCATTGCCAAAATCTACCACGGGAATCGTTTCTATAGAGTCGAAGCCGAAGGTAGGAACCTTTACGAGATCCTAGGTAAACTAAGGTCCAAATTAAACTTACAACTAAAAAGATGGAGAGCCAACAACAAGTCACATCCTCACAGCAAACGACACCTAAAGTTATCGTTCTAGATAACAGCTAAGTAAGAGAACTTAGCTACGATTACCCCCCATCCTTATTTTCTCCATCTTAACAAAAAACCGCCTCTCCCTTCGGAAGAGGCGGTACTTTTTTAGTAACAAATTCGTTTTACTTTACGGCAATTTTAAATTCTATCTCAAACTGGTCCTTAATAGCTTTATCCATCGCTAAATCTACAAAGTTCTTTTTTGATCCATACTTAATTCCATGTTTGGTTCTATCGATCATTAATTTACCCGTATAGACTTTACCTTTTTTATCGAATTTAATTTCCACTGGCTGCTTTACTTTTTTAATTTCTATTTCACCAACCGCAATATTTCCAGATTTCTGTCCAGTAATCGTCAGAGTTGCAGTAGGAAACTTATCTACTAAGAAAAAATCTTTTGTTTTAACATGGCCTAAAAACTTGTCTTTCCAAGTTCCTGACAAATCAGATACGTCGATAGATTTCATATTAACGACAAAAGTTCCTTTTTTAATTTTACCATCTTTAATCTCGGCACTGGCGGAATCCAACTTTATTGTTCCATAATGTCCAGAACCTAACTCCTTGTCTGCCTTCCACTTTAGCTCACTTTTCTCTAAGTCAACTGTCGTTGCAGAAAGTGAAATAGCAAACATACTCAAAAAACTTATAATTCCTAATTTCTTCATTTATTTCTCCTTTTAGTAAAATGAATTTATTATTTAAAATTATTTAATGGCCCAACTGGTACTATCCGATTGGGGTTAATACTTTCATGACTATAGTAGTAGTGCCTTTTAATATGGTCAAAATTTGTTGTACTAGAAAAGGCTTCTAGTTTATAGAGACCTTCCATATATCGTTGGATGTGCTTGTAGTCTTTGATCATTTTTAAATTGCACTTAAAATGGGTAAAATAAACCAAATCAAATCGAATTAATGTAGGGTATAGTCTGATATCTGCCTCAGTTAAACTTTCACCAATCAAAAAGCTTTTTCCATCCAAATGGGCGTCAATCTCATCAAGAAGCTTAAACATTGGCAGTACTGCATCTTCATATGCCGACTGACTTCTCGCAAATCCAGATCGATAAACACCGTTATTTATATTATGGTAAATCCTTTCGTTCCAAGAGTCTATTTCTGTACGTAAATTTTCTGGATAGTAATCTGTAGGATTGATTTGCGAAAAACCATTGAATTGCCGGATAATTTCTGAGGACTCATTGTTTATGATCTTATTTTCTTTTTTATCAAAAAGTATGGGGACTGTCACTCTAGTTGAAACGCTGGGGTCGTCTTTCACATAAATTTCACTTAAGTGCTTGGACGCAAACAATTTATCCCCAACGACTCCGTCTTTATAACTATCAAAACTCCAACCATGATCCATCATATCAGGGTGAACAATACTAATATCGATTAAAGGATCAAGGCCTTTTAAGTTTTTCATAATTAAGGTTCTATGAGCCCAAGGGCAAGCATAGGAAACATAAAGGTGAAATCTGTCTTTTTCAGCCAACAAGTCTGAGCCGACAGAAGACCTGTAAACAGAGTCTTGCCTCTTGAATTCTCCAGACTCTGTTTTCGTAAACTGAGGATCTATTTCCCATTTGCCGTCGATCAACTTACCCATTTTATTCTCCTTGCTATAACAGATATTCTACGAGATATTTGTACATTTAAAAGAACAATAATTCGCCTATGATGTTCTATTTTTAAAACAACCAAGGTAGGTATTTATGTGGATCACAATCGAGCAAATTCAATGTTTTCAAGCAGTTATAGAGCTAGGCTCGCTGAATGCCGCTGCAGAAAAACTCAACAAAGCCAAGTCTGCTGTAAGCTATAGCATTAAGCGATTAGAGGAACAGGTCGGCTTCCCTTTGTTTGAGCGAAAAGCCTATCGCCTAACCCCTACAAAACGAGCCTTGGAGTTTAATACTAGGTCTTTTGAACTAAACTTTGCCGTCTCAAAACTTACTACCTATGCCAAACAACTGGCATCGGGGGTAGAAACTCAGCTAAAGATAAGCTGCACCGAGCTTTACTCAATGAAAGACTTCAGTAAAATATTAAAGCTAACAACTAAACAATTTCCGCAAACCGAAATCATTTGTGAGAGAGAGATTTTGAGTGGAAAAAAAATACTGAAGCAGGGTCTCGCTGATATCTCAATCATTGAAAACTTCAAGCCAGATAGTAATTTCGAGGCAAAAAGGATTGGTACATGCCAGCTTTCTACCTACCTCAGTGATTCACACCCCTTCTTTGAACTACCAAAATCAAAACAAACCGAAGAGGAGCTACTCAAGTACCCTCAAATCGTTCAGCGTTCAACGCTTCCCGACCCAAACTCTGCTGGAATTATTGAGGAGGCACTAAAATGGTATGTTACCGGGATCTATACAAAGAAGGAGTTCATTTTAGAGGGTCTTGGTTGGGGTAAGCTCCCCGAGTATTTAGTAAAACAAAGTACTGGGAATAAAAAATTAAAGAGGGTGAGTTTCGCAAAATCTACTGACAGCACAGGTATATATCTCGCAAGAAAAAAAGCCCTAGAGCATGGTGAGGTTGCTGAGTTTCTATGGAACCTAGCTCTTTAAAAGCATGAAACTATGGGAAGATTCGTTTAATCAGATTAGATTTATACTGGTGATTACAGTCACTTGCCCGTAAGCGTTAATTGACGCGAACTCTAGTTTTGACAACTATTGCTTAGAAGATTTAATTTATCCGTACATTCTAATTTTGATGTCATTTCTAGGGGGGGGGAACTTATGAAATTCATCGTCACACTAGCTGTACTCAGCTTAAGCCTAACCGCATTTGCAATTCCAGAAGCACCATTTGATGCTTTTAAAGAAGGAATTCCTAAGAACGCTTCGTTAAAGTTATTAATGACCAAGTCCTATGACTTCGAGGGAATAGTAAAACTAAATAACTGCTCAGGTTCATTGGTTCACTTCGAAGGGCAGCCAAAAGATTCAAAAGCCATTGTTATGACAAATGGTCACTGTCTTGGACGGCCCTTTTTGAAACCAAACGAAGTGGCACTTGATAAGCCTTCAAATCGTAGAATGAAAGTGGCGAAGTCCGATGGCAGCTTTATTTCCATAAGAGCCGAACGCTTGATGTATGGAACCATGACAGGAACCGACTTAGCCTACTATAGACTATCGGAAACCTACTCTGAAATCGAAGCAAGAGGAGTTCGCTCACTATTAGTAGCGGATGAAAGACCAAGTGTTGGAACAAGTATTGATATCGTATCCGGTTACTGGGAAGTGGGATTTAGATGTAATGTAGATGCTTTTATATTTGAGTTACATGAAGCCGGCTGGATATTTACCGACTCTATTAGATACAGTAACACCGGTTGTGATACCTATGGCGGAACTAGCGGCTCACCCCTTATCGAAACTGGGTCCAGAGTTGTTGTGGGTATCAACAACACTGGTAATGAAGATGGTAGGAAATGTAAAATGAATAACCCTTGTGAAGTTAGTGAAGAGGGAGATATCTCTGTGATCAAAGGCGCCAGCTACGGACAACAAACTTACCAAACCTACGCTTGCCTAACTGATGACTTTAAAATAGATCTCGAAAAAGTTGGCTGCGATCTCTAGGAAAATAAAATAATTAACCAAAGGAATCCACATAGGATTCCTTTTTTTTTAAGGTCGAGCAATGAAAACTATAGTACTTTTAATTTTACTTATTGGCTCATTTAAACTTTTAGCTGGAGATGGGATAGATTGGTCGCGATCTTACACTATACCAAAAGATGGCCGGTGGAACCCCTATCTTCTTTCTGAATCAGATTTTGTGAAGTTTAGAGAAAATGGTCGTCTTCACACGCTTGTATGGCCAGTTGAAATAACAGGTATTCTTCTGCCCTATAAACCTATTAAGAGTTTTATAGAAAGTGAGACAAGGAATCCCCTAAGAAAAGTTCTAGCTAAAATATTCCAAAGTTTAAGTAATGTAAAATCTATGGACCAAATTTATGATTGGATGGGATTAAACTCTTTTCCTAAGGAACACTACGAAGAACCTTTTGTTGTACCCTATCCAACCAACCAACCTAAAGATATCCCGATGGGTTTAGGCTTAATTGAAAGAGACGGAGCAAAAGGTTTCACATTCTCCTGTGCCACTTGTCACTCCGCAAATTTATTTGGCTCTAAAATCATCGGTCTAACAAATCGATTTCCTAGAGCGAATGATACCTTCATTAACGGACAGAAAGCTGCTTCCATAACACCATCTTTGATGTTCAAAGCATCTACAGGAGCAACAAGTGCCGAGAGACGAATGTTCAAAAAATCTAAAGAAGCTTTAAAGTATGTAGGTGTAAAGTCGCCACAAGTACTTGGCTTAGATACATCACTAGCCCAGGTAGCTATTTCTCTTTCGAAGAGAGCTAAAGATCAACACGCTAGCTTAGTTAAAAAGAATAGAAGGTCCCCCAGAAATGAAAAGCTAAGGAAGTTTGTAGCCGACTCAAAGCCAATGGCTTGGTGGACTTTAAAGTATAAAAACCGATGGCTAGCCGACGGATCCGTTGTTTCTGGAAACCCCATTTTGACCAATATATTGTGGAACGAACTAGGAAGAGGAACCAATTTAATCGAGCTAGAAAAATGGATCGATCGCAATATGTTGAAGATCAAAGAACTTACAACGGCGAGCTTTTCTGCAGAACCACCACAAATCACCAATTTCTATAGCTGGAGTTTTTTAGATCTTAACTCTGCGAAGAGAGGCCAGAAGCTTTTTAAAAATAACTGTAAAAAGTGTCACGGGATCTACAACAAAGCCTGGGATAATGATGAGATCGTAGGCCTTTCAATAAGTGAGCTGATTCAAACCACATCGGTAGATTACCCTCAACCTACGAAAGTAAAAAACGTAGGAACAGATCCTAATCGATGGCAGGGAATGAAATCCTTAGTACAACTCAATGAGTTAAAAATATCTAATAAATATGGAATTGTTATCGAAACACAAGAAGGCTATGTTCCCCCTCCTCTGGTAGGAATTTGGGCTAGGTGGCCCTATTTCCATAACAATTCTATACCAAACCTTTGCGCACTATTGAGCCTACCAGAAAACAGACCAGCCAGGTTTTGGATGGGAGAGGCCATAAATACGGAAACCGACTTTGACTTTAACTGCAATGGCTACCCAGTAGGAGAAAACACTCCATCTAAATGGAAGAAAAATAAAGACTACCTTTATGATACTACAAGAAAAGGAATGTCTAATTCAGGTCACTCTAAAGTATTAAAAAACTGGGCCGGTGGTGAAAAGTTTAGTCCTCAAAACAAACAAGATCTAATTCGTTTCCTACAAACACTCTAAACTCTAAACTCTAAAAGAGCGGAGCAAAAAATCCCTGTAGGAATAATAAATTCTGCATATAAAAACTATTATAAAACTTTCTCAATTCGCCAGGACGGTCAGTAATTACCCCCTCAGCACCCATGAGAATTAAATGTTCCCATTCATCTTTGTCATTCACGGTCCATGGTATTACCTCTATCCCATTTTGTTTTGCGAAAATCATATCTTGTACTTTTACAGACGAGTAGTAAGGATTAACACCAGTGAAACCTCTTTCGGCCGCGTCCTCGATATCACCTTTATCTAAAGAGCGAACCAATTGATAAACGGAAATATCTGGATAGCGCTCTAAAACTAAATCAAGAAAATCTTCATCAAAACTTTGAATGAAAAACCTTTTAGAGAAACCCTTATCATCCATAATTTTTACTAGCTTTTTTAGAAAAATCTCAAGCTTAGAATCAGACACTATGATGGGGATTTTAAATTCAACATTTATGGCAACCTTCTCCGCGCTTGGGGTCTCCATGGAATTAATCATATCAAGCAATTCTTCAACGGTTGGAACCATTTGCCCCGGCACAGACCTTTGGAATGGAAATTTTGAATTCACTTTCTTTCCGCAATCGAGGGTTTTCAAATCCGCCAAATCAATATAACTGATATAAGGTATGGAGAAGCGATACTTTGATTTAAACTCATCTGGCCTGATGCAAAGATCCTTGTTCACCCAAAAGTCATGGTAGATCACCAGCTCTTCATCTCTAGTTAGCTGAATATCTATTTCTATAAAATCGGAACCAGATTCAATTGCATAGTGGAACCCGGAGAGCGTATTTTCAGGAAACTTGTCCCTGGCCCCCCTATGACCATGAACCTCAAATGCCTGTGACTGAGATACAAGGCATAGAATAGTGAAAAGGACGCAGAAGTATTTCGACATAAGTTCCCCCCAGAACTCGGAAAGTTTTACATATTGTATGTAAAATTGCCAATGCCTGTGCAATATGAAGATTTTTCATTCCTTCTTGTGGTAAATACTTTCTATTCAGTTCACACAGGGGGACCCAGATGAGACTGCCATTTTTTTTAGCTTTGATTTTAACTTTCCCAACGAATTTAGTTTTTGCAAATAGCAAAGCGAAGATTGTTTGCGTAAAAACTTCGCTTGAAGAGCTCAGGCAAAGCACTACAAAAAGCTCCCTTTGCCGACTCAGTGATCGATCCAGCGTGGAATCTATCCAAGCTATGAACAAAGGCCTAAGCGAAGTTCCTAAGCCGATGAGTTACAAGAGACCGGGCGACGATTTTCATAGCTTTCCACTTCCAACCAACAAAAATTATCTTCGTTTTAGAATTCCACTTAATGCCCCCAAGGTTTTGGTCACGGGACTAAGTCGATTAGACCATAGTAATTCTATAACTTGGCTTTTTTCATCGAGTGCAGTTAAGACGGCGGCATCTAGACTAGAATCTGATAATTCTCTGATCAATGGATACCTAATCCAGTACTCTCATCACAATGAGGTAGCTATGGATTGCGGTATAGAGCTCTTGTGTAGGATTGAGTCTTTAGAATAGATCATTGAGAAAAGTCTCAAGGTACTTTTGATCGAATTTATCAAACGAGGAAAACTCATCGGAATCTATATCTAAGACCGCGACGACAGTTCTCTCTTTTATAACCGGGACGACTATTTCTGACTTAGATAAAGCGGAGCAAGCAATATGACCTGGAAATTTATGGACATCGTCCACAATGAGAGTCTTTGCTTCAGACCAACTGGTTCCGCAAACTCCTTTACCTTTTAGTATTTGAGTACATGCAGTAGGGCCTTGAAAAGGTCCTAGGTAAAGCTCTTGTTTTTCAGAATCCACAATATAAAAACCCACCCAATGAAACTCAAAAGCCTCCCAATACATCCTAGAGAAATTGGCCATCTTTGAAATGATATTATCACTAGGTAAAATGAGGGAGTGGAGTTGGGTTTGAAGATCTTGATATTTTTTGGTTTTATCCATGAATGACTTTTACTATCTCAAAAATGAAGGTCAAGAAATGAGAGTAATCGACTAGGAAGAACAGATATTTTTGAAATTAATTTCTAAAAAATAAACACAGCATCTATTCTAATTCCGGCTGTACCCTTAAACCGCCGTTCCTTTGAGAATTCCCAAAATGGCGTAGCCCCATAATGAAATACCCTATTAAATATTTTATGAAAGGCCCCATAAGCAAGGGTCATTTTCTCAAGGTGGTAGTTAGGGCGCTGATTTGATTCTAGCACCAAAGACGTCATAGTATTTACTTGGGAATTATAAATATGATTAAAGATTATTCCGTTGTTTACTGTAAAACTATTATCAAAATTCGAGTACTCCCACTCATTGATTATACTTAAAAGCTTAAGAGCACTAATTTTTTTTTCAAAATTTAACTGAGTATACTGTCCAGTACCAGTATCTGGCTTTGCATAAAAAGAAACTCTTGGCTTAAACACCCAGGAACCGACTTGAATATCATTTTCCAAACGAATCAAATGGGACAAACCTAAAATGGGACTAATTTCTAACCTGGGGCGAAATATAAACTTTAGTTTTCCTAATTTTTTATTATACTCTACACTTGTACCAAAGCTTTCTTCGGTATTGTCTGAAGATACTCTATTTGCGTCGATATTTGCGCCAGCTTGATCTTCATCAAAGGAACTAAAACTTAGCTTTAAACTTTCTTGTAGATTGGGGAAGTCCAACTCCGCACTAAACTTAGGTACATAGTCCGTTTCTCCGCCTTCGCGATTGAAAAACTGATTTCCTAGAATAAGTGTAGTTCTGTTTTCTCTAGATGACTCTAAGGAGTGTTCCGTTCGCCCGGTTAAAAATAAATCCAGACCCGTTACAAAGCTATCCACTTTTTCCGAGAAATTTTTATTTTTTTTGACGAAACTAGGATTGTTATTTTTTGAAGTTTTCCCCTCAACTAATATTGGTAGAATGAGACTTACCACAATTAATGATCGAATCATAGTTCCCGTTCCCAGCCAAAGAAAACACCCTGATGATTGGAAGACTCCCCCTTTTCCGGAGTGAGACTTAGGCTATAACTAAAGCCTCCAATCAATCTATTGATATCATCCAGGATAATTTTGCTCCAAAAACCAAAATCCATATAATATTCAATTTGTTTCTGGGCAGATGTTCCTATTCCTGAGCCGCCTGAGGAACTAGAAACAATCGTGTATTTTCCTACTGGATAAGCACTAGCTAATCCCAACCTGAAAAAGATATCAGAATATATATGATAGTTATAAGCCATACCAATATATATACTCGGTAGCTTTTCAACCCTGTATTCCCCTCCCTCATTTCTTGCAAAAACCTTGGAAAACGGAATTAAGCTTAACTCCAACTGATCTAAGTTCTTCAAATCATAAAAAAAATGGAGGCTAGGTGAGCCTAAAATAGGACTATCGTATTCAACCAGATCAATTTCTTGTGTTTGAAACGTATATTGAGTTACTCCCAGCTTAAGGTTTCCAGCAAATAAACCTATTGGTAACGAAAATATAATTAATAAATTAAAAAGAGACTTAATAAACATATCTAAATAGTAATATTAATGTACCAATTCAAGCAATCGTCCTTAGAATAAAAGCCAGATTTATAGACTCAAAAAAATCAACTTTCTACTTTCCGTCACATTACTTTATCATTTCAATACAGACCGAATTTCATAGCTTTTTCAAATAGGCTCAGATTACTTAAAAGTCATAAAAACTGTTGAAATCTTCTACAGCTGTTTTTTTTATGATTCTAAGTATTTTTCATAAACCTAGTATTATTAGATACTTAAGGTGACTCATTTTGAAACCTAGACCAAAATCCAGTGATATTTTAGCGACTTAGCCCAATTTTGAAATTTTGGTCAAGATCACATAGACTCAATGTTGTTGAACGATTACCTGCAAATGCTCATGTACCTTCCGCAGATCTATCTTCTATTAATGAAGTTAAAACCGAGGAAGTATTATGTTAGCAATTATCAAAACTCCAATTCTATTAATCTCCTTGCTGTTGGCAACAACCGCATGTGAAGACGTGGCATCTGTTAGTATATTAGCTGATTCAAATGATTTCCTACAGGCTACCGAAATCGAGAACAAAATTGATATCCTCTGGGTTGTCGATAACTCTGGATCGATGGGAGACTCTCAGGCGGCAGTTATTGCAAACTTTGATGCTTTCATCCAAGACTTTATTAATAACGGCTACGATTTTCAAATTGCGGTGATTACTACAGATGCATATATTAACGGGCGACAAGACTACAAGGCAAGCTCAGGAACAACTATTATCACTCAAGACACAGAAAATATTAGAGATACATTTATCAGTAACATTAATGTTGGGGTTACGGGAAGTGGATGGGAAAAAGGTATGCAGTCTTTAGAGGTAGCACTTAACCATGCTCCTAATCAGACGTTTGATTTTCCGAGATCCGATGCATTCTTTTCGGTAATTGTTGTAAGTGACGAAAATGACAGTTCTCAAGAAATTGGCGGAACTACATATCCAGGCGCTAATTATTACTTAGGAATGTTAGATGCTATTAGGCTGGGTGATTCCATTGAGGGACAACAGAACTATAGTATCAATGCAATTGTTAGGCTTCCAGAGAATAGCGGTTGTACTTCTGGGTCCAACGGAACACGATACATAGAATTAGCGGAAGCTTCTCAAGGTATTGTTGCAGATATCTGTGGAGACTTCGCTGATAGTCTGTTCACCATTACAACTTCTATCATAAAACTATCTACTCAATTCTATCTAAAAAGAGAGCCTATCATTGGCTCGATTAAGGTATCTGTTGATGGTGAGATGATAGAGTCCAGTGAAACAAATGGCTGGGTTTACGAAGCGGATAGCAATAGTATTTTGTTCAATGGTTCGTCCGTGCCTCAACAGGGATCAAAAGTGAGAGTAGACTTTGACCCGGTATCACTCGACGATTAAAGTTTAGTAGTGAAACTAGAAACAAAAGCTCTAAAAAGCTCAGCGAACTATTCAAAATGCAAAAAATATCGCTACCTTCTCAAACGGGAGTTCCCCTCTGGAGAAGGTAGAATTGTTTTTATCATGCTCAACCCATCAACTGCTGATATTAAACATAACGACCCGACCATTTATAGATGTGAGGATCGAGCTATTCGGATGGGCTTCAAGGAAATGCACATTGTAAATCTTTTTGCCTTTCGATCCACTCTTCCTGAGAATCTATTAAAAGCAAAGGATCCATTTGGCCCTGGAAACAAAAGGGCTATACTGAAATCTATAAAAGATTCAGACTTGGTCCTATGTGCTTGGGGTAATCATGGGAGTTACAAAGACGCTAGCAAAGAGTTTAAAAATTGGGTCAGTGATTTAGATGTTAATTTCAAAATTTTTAAATTAAATAAGAATGGGGAACCGGCCCACCCTCTTTATCAACCTAAGAGCGCTAGATTAAAAAAATGGAGCCCCTGAGAGCTCCATTATATTATTCTTCGATTAAAGAGCTGACTTTTTAGTTAGATTTTCCACTAGTCAGAACTTTAAAAAACTTAGACTCAGAACTTAAAAGTAATTTTGCATCCTCTGGAATAGATTGCTCATAGGCCTCTAAGGATCTAACAAATCTATAAAAGCCTGGGTTTCTACTTAAAGAGGCAGCATAAATATTAATAGCCTCAGACTCAGCTTTACCCTTAATGATCTGTACCTTTTTATAAGCTCCGGATTCAATAGTCTTCAGCTCTTTCTCCGTCTTACCCTGAATCTTGGCTTGCTCCCCTTTACCATAGGATCGAATTTTCTCTGCAACACGTTCACGCTCGGAAATCATACGATCGTAGACTTTTCTCTCCACCGAAGCTTCGTAAGAAATTCTTTTCAACTGAACATCGATCAATTCTATACCCAATGGGAGTAGTTCCTCTCTGGCCTTAGTAACAATCTGTTGAGAAAGCTGCTCACGCCCAATAGAAACCTTTTCTATCTCACCGGTAATCTCATCTTGCTCGTCAATGTTGCTGTTTTTACGGCTTTCTTCTAGCTCTCGCTTCATCTCTTCGATTCGATCTAAGATATTATTACTATTTCTTACAGCTTCAACCAAGTTGTTGGAAGAAACTACATCTCTGGTAATACCATCAAGAATTGCGTCTAAACGAGATTTTGCACCGGACTGACTCTGAACGGTTTGAATTAGCTTTAAAGGATCAATAATTTTCCACCGAGCAGTTGTATCCACTTCAATATACTTTTTATCCTTTGTGGGAATCTGATTGGGAAAACCATCCCAAGTTAAAATTCGTAAATCAATCATTCTAACTTCTTGAATAAAGGGAAGTTTAAAATGAAGACCAGCATCGTTAACACTTTTTACAGGTTTACCAAATTGAGTAATTACTACCTGCCTACCCTCTGGAACTACATAACTTGAAGCATATACTAGTACAATCGCGACCAAACTAGCGATGGCTAAAACTATTACGTTATTTTTCATTTTTAAGTCCTCCAAATACTGGGAGTAGTCCCTTTACTTTTGGATCTACAACCGTAACCCCACTAATTCTCTTCATTACTTTTTCTAGGGATTCTATGTACATTCTATCTCTAGTGATTTGAGGGGCTTTTTCATAAGAACGAAGTATAGTTCGGAACCTCTCCGCATCACCCTGCGCTCGGTTCACAGTTTGCTTTGCGTAACCTTCTGCTTCGGCAATTTTCTTTTCAGCACTACCTCGTGCTTTAGGAATTACTTCATTATAAAACTTCTCAGCCTGGTTGATTGCTTTTTCTTGTTCCTGTTTTGCTTCATTCACTTCATTAAAAGAAGACTTCACCGGGTCAGGCGGGTTAACATCCTGAAGCTTAATAGAAACTACTTTTATACCCATGTCGTATTTATCCAATACTTGTTGGGTTAATAATTTTGCCTCACTGGCTATTTCATTTCTTCCAACGGTCAAGACATCTGTCACCAGTCTATCACCAACCACACGTCGCATGATAGCCTCAGATACATCTCTGATATTTTGAATGGGACTTTTAATATTAAACAAAAACTTTTGAGGCTCAGCAACTTGGAATTGGGTAATCCACTCCACGTCAGCTACATTCAAATCTCCAGTTAACATGAGAGACTCACCTTCAAAACCTTTATCTGAATAAGTGGATCTTGTTCCAGAAGTAGATCTAGTTCTAAATCCAAACTCCTCCTGCAACACCAACCTGGTTTTCACTTTGATCGCCTCATCTACTCCAAAAGGAAATTTAAAATGAAGCCCTGGAGATGTTGTTTTAACATACTTACCAAATCTCAACACTACTGCCTCTTCATCGGGTTGAACCGTATAAAAAGAAGACATTCCACCAAATACAACTGCTAAAAAAAGCAGGAATCCTATTATTTTTTTGGGATCGGAAAAAATGGAATTTAGCCATCTTTCAAATTCCTCCAGATCTCTCTGACTGACGCTCATATATACCTCGCAATATGAATAAAAATTTTCATGAGTTTAATCTGTATTTCACCCAGTAGCAAATTGACCTGAGTCGAAAAATCAACTATGTACACTTAAATGGCAATAATACTGCGAATCATACTCTTCTTATTTTTATTTTATTGGGCTCGGCGGCTAATAGGCTCTCTTTTACTAAAAAGGGGTGCAAACACCTCTAAGCGCTCCCAACCGAAAAGCTCAAAAAACCCCTATGAAATTCTAGGCATTTCTGTCGGCGCCACTGACGAAGAAATCAAAAATGCTTACCGGTTTTTAATGCAACAGTATCACCCGGATAAAGTTCAACACCTCGGCGAAGATCTTAAAAAATTGGCTGAAGAAAAAACTCATGATATTCAGTGGGCCTTTGAAAAATTAAGCTCGCATCACTAGTTTTTATAAATATCACCCTTGTAGGACCATATCCGGTCTCTAACCCATTTAGGAGTCAGACCAGTAATAATACTGGCCGCACGCTTAGTCCAATGAAAGCTCTTCATTCCGAAAGGATAGTGATCTAAGAGCACATTAGTATCCAAAATTTCAAATAAATAATCAAAAATGATCGCCAAAATAACAATATCGTCCAAGACACCTATGATTGGAATCCAATCAGGAATAATATCTAAAGGAGATATTACAAGCCCAATTAAAACGATTAGAATTTTTTTATCTGAACTAGGGATACGCTCATCATTGGCAACATCCTTAAGAAATTGTATAAGTTTTTTTAAGGTTTCCATTTAGTCTATTATGCCTCATCTAAAAATCTTAGCAAGAGGCACAGAACAAAATTCTACCCATACTTATGACGCACCCAATTGGGGCTTATATTGAGAAACTGAATTTCGCATCGATTTTTGATTCTTTCTTTAGGTAAATAATGAGAGACTCTAAAAATAATTATTAGGGGGGGTTTGTGAATTATCCAGTGTTTTTTTTGATTTTACTATTTAGTTCTTTTTCTTTGGGATGTGAGGAAGCGAAAATCGGAACTCTCACACTTTCAGTTGATTCAAAAACATCAAGAGTCTACGATTGGATGCCCTATTTTGGTGTTTTTGATTACGTAAAAATTACTAGCTCCCCAAAACACGATTCATCAGATAAAATTTCGGGAACAGCCTACCTAGAGTTAGCATTCAGAAATTTAAATTTTATAACCGAATCCTTCGATAATGAAGAATTTCATTTTGCTAGGGCTGACATACCCTCAGTAAATCGTGCAGAGGAGGTTAAATTGAAATTCCAAAATAACTCTTTAGAGCCTAAGACTTATCAAATTTACTTAGGAAAATGTAGATAACCTATAAGAAAATTACGTTTTTATTAAACTGGGAACCACATTATATCACGATCAACGATACCAGCAGTTCCCATCTTAATTTCTTAATTCGCCTTTCGATATACCTGATAGTTACCACTACCTGATTTTGATATGACTTTCACAGTATAGTAGCCAGATCTCAATCTCTTAGAGATTTTGTCCACCCTCTCCGTAGCTGTAGATTGAGCTACCTTTTCCCACCTACTTCCAGACCATCTATAAATATATAAATCCAAATTGGCAGACTCCGGGCTCACTAAATAAACTTCGTGTGTTTCAGTTCTACGAGTCCGGTAGTAACTACCATTGGGATGGTAGTTGAAAGAGTTCGTAGATTGAACTTCCCCTTCTTCCACAATACAGCTTGGACAGGGGTTTATTATTTCAGGAACCTCTTCTTTTTCCTCGATCTCTACTTGAAGTTGCAAACCCGAAAACTCACTATAGGCATATACTTTCACAAAAATATCTACATTCCCTGGCGCTTCTATTTCACAACTTTCAACATTGCCTCCCTTATAAGGTCTGCAATCGTAATCCGATTTCTGTGGACCACTTCCAGCTTTAACATATAAATCGGCATCTCCGGAACCACCAGAAATTGCTATTTTAATTTTTTCCACAGATTCAGTCGAAACAATTTTAAAGAGTTGAGGCTCAATTTCTGGAATTCCAGCAATAGATTCTATTAGGTCACCATTTTTTAGCTCTACAACTTCTTCTTTTACTGGTGGTTCATCTCCCCCACCGGAACCATCATCAACTAACAAAAATTGCGAGTTTAAAAGAAAATTTGCTGATCCTCTATTATCCGAAATTGCGTTAGCCACAGCAGAACCAACAACTGCTTCTCTTGCATCTAAAGGACTAGCTGTTGGGTTTTTACTGAGGTACAAACTTACCACTCCCGCAACATGAGGGGCAGCCATAGAGGTCCCATCTATTGTCTTGGTTACAGAATTTGAATCATACCAAGCCGACTTAATATCAACACCTGGAGCAAAAATATCCACACAACTTCCAAAGTTAGAAAAACTTGCACGTTTGTCTTTTTGATCAGAAGCTCCCACGGTGATGGAATTTACGTTTTTGGCGGGAGAGGAATCACAAGCATCTCGATTTGAGTTACCCGCTGCTACGACCATCACAACACCTGCTTGGACCGCCTTGTCTACGGCATCTTCAAGAGCTTGGCTGCTAGGACCACCCAAGCTCATATTGGCCACAGCGGGCTTGATGTGGTTTTCTTTTACCCATTCAACCCCGGCGATAATATCGCTGTACCTACCACTTCCTCGACAATTTAAAGCTCGAATTCCCACTAACTTAACATTCTTAGCTACTCCATAGGTTTTTCCACCAATTGTACCTGCGACATGGGTTCCATGACCATTGCAATCCGTACTATCGCTGTCTTGATCTACAAGATCTACTCCGTGAACGGCTCGTCCTTCGAATTCTTGGTGATCAATATTTATCCCCGTATCAATCACATAGGCATGTACCTGACCTGACCCTTGGGAATACTCATAAATAGCATCGCCCTCGGTAGCTTGTTGATCTAATCGATCAAGACCCCATTCGGGGTTTTGCTGAATCGTATTTACACTAATTATATGATCTGGTTCCACATAAGCCACCTGAGGATCACTTTTAACCTTAAGAAGTTGAGCTTGAGTTAAGCGAAAAACACCAGCATTAATTGTAGAAGAAAAAGACCGTACAGCAATGGCACCGACTTTATCAGACATATCATTGACCACAGCATTGACTGCAATAGACATGGATTGAACCCCTAGGCTTTGAACTTTGTCTTGCACAGAACTTGGCCTATAGACAACAATATATTGCCCCTCCTCGGCTAAACCTGGATCCTCCAGGTCTTCTGGTGCACATGCAATGGCGATAATACTAATTAATAGAATAAGATATACAGTCTTCAAATCAGCCCCCCTTCCTTGAAAGACCCTATAAAGACACTCGAAATATTGTTTCGGTTAAATTTTAACGAAATACATAGAAATTAATTCCTGAATCCGAGCTTCTTCGCTCGCTAGGAAAATAAATCTTATGCTAAATATAAGCAAAGGAATGGATTTATATTTAAATGATTTGAGGAAGGAAATAATACCATGAGCTTAGACTTCTTCTAGGAACATGATCCATAATTTGCAACTATTGCTTCTTATTTATTTCTAGACTTGTACTTGGAATCAATTTACGGGGCCAAAAACGGCCCCCTAAGACTAAGATCAAAATTTTTATTTTGTCTGATCTAGAAACCTCTGAAAGGCTTCTGGGCTCATTATTTCACGCATTAAATCTATCGACTTCTCTGTTTGCGCTGCAAAAGGATTTTTAAGATCGATAGGTTCTTTTTGAGCTAGTTCCTTAAAGTAATCCCTTACATCATCCCTTTTCAATGGCACTGCTTTGTAATTTTGAACTGAATTGGAGTTAAGAGTTTGCGTGTAGATATACTCTATTCCTTTCTGATAAAGTATATCAGCAAAATCAAAGACAGCAGCCTTTGCGGAATTTGGTTCTTTCATAAACATACTTTCGCCCGCGACTACATTTTTAATAAAGAAAAAGTACTGTCCACCAACAAGATCTCCATCTTTATTCCAAACTTCCACACTATACGCTTTACCTTGTCTTTGAAGTTCCTTAGCCATTAGCTGCACATCATCGATCAGCCAAACGTGTCCATACTTTTTTTTGTCTCTCTTTGCGATAGACGACTGATAGACCACTTCTCCAAAGGCTTGGTTGTATGTAATAAACCATTTTTTATTGCCTTTTTCACCATCACCCAGCTCACGTATCACATGCTTTAGGGCCTTCTTTCTAGTCGACGACATTTTGTCTGCAAATTTAGAAATAGGTTTGGTAGGGATCATACCTTGCTCTAAAGGGCTATACCAACGAATATGGTTAGGCTTTGGAACAAGTAAAACTTGCAGGTAATACATGATTTTCTGCACGGCAGATCTTGGCTCATTTTTTCTGGCCTCTAAGGCATTATATATCTCTCTTAATTTAAAGTTCCACCATCTAAGTTTACCAGGATTCCATGGAAAAATAGCATTCGGATAAGCCTCGATGGCAGCCTTGGCTGTAAGACCAACCTCTTTCTCGGTTGCGACAACTCCATCCTTGTCTTTAGAGTCTGATTTTTTAGGATTGATCGACTCAAAATACTCTCGACCATCCTCGTATTTTCCTCGGCACTCCGAGGACCACAACGAGCCCACCTGGGCGAACATTAGCACCAGGGCGATCAAAAATAAATGGCTTCGATTTTTCAATGAGAAATTATCCTGTTTTTTAAAGTTAGCTGAAGCTTTGGTAACACTTCAAAAAATAGATTTGAAGAACTTAAGAGGCCTACGAACTTATTATAAGCTTTTCAAATAGATCTAAACCACTAAATACACTTAAAATCATGCTAGCAAAACTTTGCTTAGATTCAGTATTACAAGACTTTATGGAACTCTTGCTTTTAGAAATTTTCACAAAAAAGGGAGCCAATATCTCTAATGGGCTCCCAGTATTAAAAATGATGAATAGTGTTAATGTAGACTTGCGATGGCTGAGTTTAAGGTTTTACTTGGCCTCATAGCCGAAGCTACCTTTTGGAGATCTGCATGAAAGTATCCCCCCATTTCTATTGCCACCCCTTGCGCCTCATTCAACTCCGCAACGATCTTGTTTTCACCTTCTGTTAGAGAATTAGATAACTTTTTAAAGGTGTCCGATAGTTCTTGGTCTTCAGTTTGTACAGCCAACTCCTGAGCCCAATACATTGCTAAGTAGAAATGACTACCTCTATTATCCAACTCATTCACTTTACGACTCGGTGATTTATCATTCTCAAGAAACTTTCCATTAGCTCTATCCAGACAATCCGCCAAAACTTTAGCTTTTTGATTTT
>JBGCGH010000024.1:0-19762 GCA_045110695.1 Bdellovibrionales bacterium
CGCAAAATATGTTTGGCGCCTTTTGGAGGAAGAAAGACTATGGAACTATTTTAAGTTTAAAGTAACCACGAGCTTGTCTGAGGGAGTAAATCGAGTAATTAAAGGATTGAAATGGCAGGCTTACGGCTATCGAGATATGGAATACTTTAAATTAAAGATTATGCAAAAGGCTGGTTATCTCAACTCAAAGTATCACCAGAATGATTTAAACTTAATTTGGAGCTCCCACAAATAAAGGATAGGGGTGTATGGGTGTCGATATTTTTGACATAGCCTGCAAGTATTCTATTTTGATGGTTTTGCCTTATAGTCAAAATTCAAGACATGGTAAAATAGGTTCTTCAATTAGAAAAGGTGATAAATACTTGTGAAATATATTTTATGGTTTTATTTATTTATATTTTTAGTTGGCCCAGTACAGGCTAATATTTTTTGTGGAATAGCGCATGGGTCAAAATTCCACCCTAAAAAATCCCATGAATTATCCCAAAATCTTATTCGTGTGCCGGATAATTTGGTTCAAAAAATAGGAGAATTGCTCAGCTATAAGGTTACAGATATTCCAAGCTCTGAACTGTCTATCATTGCTAAAAACATCAAAAAGCTAAAGCCAAAAAAAGAAAAAATGCAGGCTCTTAATAACCTAGAGCTGTTTGAGTACCTTGGAATTAAAAAGATAAAAACTCAAACGATAGACTTTGTCGGAGTTTCAGCCGTAAAATACCAAATGAAACTAAATGGCAGACGAATTAGTTTCATTGTCGGAAGCAGACAATCTTACTTCAGCCATAAACTTCTTGGACTTCAGTTCAGATCTATTTATAGTCTTGATAGAAGAGCTGGAATTAGATTAATACCAGCCAATTTTACTCCATATATTGCAACAAAACTTGATACTACAGAGCTGTATTCCGGAAAAGTAAAACGCTTATCCGCTTTTGTTTCCGCAGGCTTGATCCCATCAGGCATAATAAGGAAGAATTTTAGTAGTCCTAACGAGCTTATAACAATAGTTAAACATCAAACTGAATCTGCGTTTTTCATAGAGATTATTTCCAAGAAAAACCCATCTAAACGGTACTTATACGACTATTTGGGAAGAGAAGCTGGTGTTAAATCAGACGCTACTGTTTTATATCTTAATTCTCAGATTGGCAAATGGGATACCAGATGGTGGCGATCGCCTCCGATCTACGATTAATATAAGCTCCTAGAAATTACTTATTCTACTAGATTCAATAATGGCAAATTTATCACTAGACCTGGGTAGAGAAATAGCCTTTCAAAAGGCTGAAACTGGCTTCTAGCCTTGTTTTGACTATCTCTCGAATAAGATAATGAAGAGGTAGCAAGAAACAAGGAGAAGTTATGAAGTTACCAAAACTTTTAACCATATGTGTGGCCTTATTACTAAGCCCACAGCTATTTTCAAAAGAAATAAAAATGCCAAAGTATGATAACTCAAGTCCGGAAGCCTTTGAAAAGTGGAGCGCTGCTTCTGCTAAAGCACTCGAGGCTCTAGAAGTAGAGATTGAAAAGAAGGAAAGGAGCATTTCTGGAATCGATGCAAACTCTGCAAAACTTTTAAAGGACGCTAGAAAACAATACAATAAAGTGTCTCGCGATACTCGCGGAAAAGACCCCTACTCAGAAAGATCTAGAGATATTGATATTTTAGATGATCTAAATGAACAAATTAAAAAATATGAAGCTGCAGTAAAAGAGCTTGAGTCGTACAATGAGGCTCTTGACGAATTAGAAGAGCAACAAGAAGATGCTCAAGAATATCTAGTTAAAAACAAAGCTGATGCGAAAAAACAATTAAATAATATGTTCAAGCAGTTAAAACGTGCTGATTTGGATGATAAACTCGATGATATTGATGATCGTTATGATGACATGGCTAGAAACTACGACGTAATAGAGAGCCAGTATCGTGATAGTTTACTGGAGCATTATGTTCATGCTAAGCTCCAAAAGCTAATGGGTTCTAGAGCTATTTGTGATGCAGTGAAGAGCTGTATAGACACAGGTAAAGGTAAGGTTTCTAAATCACTTAAGGAAGAGGTCTTTACTCCTATTGAGAATGCACGAGCCAAGTCCTACTGGGATCAACTTAAAGGCAACAAGGGCAATCGATAATATCCAAACAAAACAAAAAAGGGAATCTTCTAGATTCCTCTTTTTTATTCCACTCAATCAAAATCTCGAATATCAACAACTATAAAAACCTTAGTGCAATCTAAAATTCAGGTAAGGGCTCAATGGTTTCAGTCACAGCATTCTCTATGGATTCACTTTTCAGATCAATTGTTGCAGTCATTCCCCAGGTGACATTTTCCTTTGGCCATACTTCGATCATTACGAGAGACTCGCTTTCAGCAGATTGTTCTAATTTAACTCTGTGATTTACCCTCAATTTCTCCAAACCAGCGGAAAAATCGCCTCCCGAAGGCCCCAAATTCCCTTTTTTCTTAAGTATTTGATCTACTTTATCTATTGTATCTTGGGTCATAATTATTTTTTCCTTCTCATTCAACAGTTCAGATTTATCGAAACTACTACATCCAGAAACAAATATGGAAGTGAATATAATTAAACTTTTAAATACACTCTGAAGCATAAATTCTCCAAAAAATCATAAAACGAAAACCTTAAAACTCAAAGGCTAGATTGATTTAAGACAAAAAAAAGGGACCGTGAGGTCCCTTTTATGTAAGTCGTGAAGATTTTCCTAGTTGTTTCCCTAACCCACAAATTCATTATTGGTTTATATTTTTATTTTTACAAGTTTAAGTTTTAAAAAAATTCATTAATTGCACAATGCGTTTAGCTCTTTCTGGGTGTGAAGTTTTTGATAGCTCTGCAGTTAGGCCACTCAAAATTTTAGTTTTCCTGAAGTTTGTTTTTTTGTTTTTTTCAAATATTGCAAGATCTATACAATCTTGCAAATCTACCTCAGTTAGTCTTTTTAATTTTAATTGAGTAAAAAGAAATAAATCGGGTCTAAAGATTGTTGTGTCTTTATTTTTATTCATTTCAATGAGATGAGCTCTAAAATTTTTTTCCTTTTTTAAATAAAACCCAGCACTAGAACTAATGCATTCCGGAGGAACGCCCAAAGACTCGGCTATCTCCATCAATTTATGTGATTCATTTTGACTAGGATTGTCTAGACCAAAGAAATCAATATCCCAAGTGGTTCGTGCGTTTATTCCTAACAATGGTAGGATACTTGCACCACAAACAACCCAGTCTCCTCTCAAACGTTGAGAGGCTAACAATACAAATTGTTCGAGGATCTCTTCACTCCACATTCACACTACCCACATTCTTATCTAATACCCTTACAATACTTCTCTTAAATTCTCCAAAGCGATCCTTCTTAACTTAATATGCTTTCCGGTAATCACCTCAGGGGTTAAATCAAGAACAGCTTTATACCGCTCTAAGCCTTTGTAAAAACTTGGAAAATGGCTCTTTATAGCAAACATCATCGACTCTAAAGCCTCCCTCTCACGTAAATGCTTGCGCGGATTTTTCTGCCCGTCACGCTGAATGAATTCCGCGCAAGCATTCACTAAGAGAGACTCCAACACACTCAAGTCAGTACCTATCTGTTTCTCCACAGGGTTGGCAGGTAGAATAGGCAAGCCGTAGCTAATCAACTTTTCCCACTCTACCTGCCGTCTTACAAGCTTTAGGTCAAATCCTAAAACCTCCAAGAGAGAAGCGAGGTTTGAGATGGACAGGTTTGCTTTGCCAGCTTCCATATTCTGGATGCTGGCTAGGCTGAGACCTGACAACTGCGCCAAACTACTCTGACTTAATCCGAGTATCTGACGCTGTTTTTTCAAATTCTCTTCGATGTTCACTGAAAATATTATGCATAATATATTAGGTATTGAAAAGACAAAAAAAATCACTGGACCATATTTTCCAGTGATTTTGTATTTTTGACATTTTTTAAGGCACTTTAAAGGCAGACATCTAATTCTTCGGTAATAATTGGTAATGGATTGTCTCCTCCCTTAAACTCTACTGATATCCTACCAAATGCCTCAGACTCTTCGGAGTCTTCATCTTGAATCATCTCCAAAATAATTTTTGACGAAACAAATTCTGAATTTAATTTACTAACTACTATATTAGACTGCGCATCTACAGCTGCTATTTCAGAATAAACTGGCCATTCTATTTCTACTACATCTTCTACTGAAGAAAGTAAGTTCTCTGGAATACAGCTAGGTCCTGCTAATCTCACAAACAAGGCCCCTTTATCTTTATCAATTCTCAGCACATCTATATCTGAGAAATCACCCTCAAAGCTCGTCCTGATAAGATCTTGGTAACTTCCAGCTCTCTTTTCCATCCCCAAAGCCGTTTGTAACTTCACAGCTTCTTCGAAATCAAATAAATCGCCATCTTGCGAAGGGCAAAGCTGGGAAGCAGCCACATCATTATCAGACTCATCTAAACCCAAACAAATAGAATGATTCACTATAACAAGCTTATCAAATGCAGCCTCTGCATAATCCAGTGGTAGAACTTGCGACGCAGCTCCAGCCTCAGCTTCGACAGGTTGAATGATTTGAGATACCAAGGCCCTAAGCTTACCATCTTGTAAAAGAGGAGCACCTGACATACCAGATTGAAACTCACAAGCCTTCAGGAGACTAGAAGGTCTTTTATCCAACAGGTTCATTCCTAGGAAATCATTATTGGGTACACTACACACTTGAGATCTTCCGATAAATACGATTTCACTAGAATTATTATATTTATTCAACTCACCTCTAAAATTATTTGCAGCCTCAATCTCACCTTTCAAATTGAATGTATAGGCCTGAACAGTTTTAGATTTATCGATAATCTCGGAGTCCCGTGGAACAACCTTAAGCTTTTCGCTTTGCTCCACTTGAATTAAAGCCGTATCAAAAGTCCCTATGGAACTATCGGATTTCTTATTGTACTTGATATCTTTAATCTCGATACAGTCAGAGAAATGTAATTCCCCTTCGGATAGAAAAGCAACCGTTGTATCACTTGAGCAAGTGCTTGGCTTTGTAATCTGGTCTGCAAAAACCTGAGCCTCGAATTGACTTTGCTCCTCAACCACACAATGAGCAGCGGTAGCAAACAATCCTTCTGCAACAAAGACTCCGTTACAAATAGATTTAAATTCAGCCTTTGCTCCATTATTAACTATACTAATCAATACCCCTGTCCCGTCTATACACTGACCTTCGGGGCATTCTATTTTAATTAGTTTTTTTAAAGACTCTAAATCCTTAAATTCAGGGGCTTTAAACTCTGTGTTTCCCGTTTTAGAGTTCACTTTGTTCTTAGTGATTTCAACTTTTTCGCTTTGAGGCCCACAAGCCACGATACCGAGAACAAACACTGCCAAAACCACCAATTTCATTTTATCTCCTTAGAAAGCTCAAGAACGGGAATCCAATTATAAATACCCATTATTGAGTGACTTAGTTATGTTAAACAGCGCTTACGCAGTTCACCTACATAGACAATGCAACAATAATACCTATGTGATTTCATATACTTAGATGTTTTTCAAAAGATAAATAATGAACAATGCCCTATTTCGGCAAAGAAAAAGCATGGAGCTAGAACTAAAAAAAAAGAGCCCCTTCTTGGGCTCTCAGAAAATAATCATCACTCAGGAATATTTTCGAACTATAAAATTTGAAGAAGCTGAACTTTAACCTTTTCAGATTTCATTGCTTTGACCAATGAAAATGGCCCAATTGAACCTATGAAAGATTCTAGTTTACCAGAACTATCTTCCGTATCAAAAGCCTCATCAATATTTTGACCTATTTTTTTAAAGCGGCAAGTTTGAAGGAAACTTCCATCCTCAGAGACTGGCTCTAAGACATCACCACCAGTAATTAACCCAACATTATCCATCGATATATCGTTATCAACAGCCCCAAAACATGTGCTATCAATTGAAGTCTCGTTGACTATATCCTTAGATTTGTAATCCATAAAATTTATTTCTGGCGACAACGGGCCTGAAAAAACAGCCCTCGTACTACCATCCTGATCCACATAGTTTTCCAGTGATGAGAGATGTAGGGCACCTATTAGTATTTGTCTGCTTTTTGGATCTACCTTTAACGGCGCTTTCACAAAAACAACAGGCTTTCCTTTTGGTCGAATCATTAACACTTTAGAGAAATCAAAAAGACTAGTAAGATCCAATGTTTGCTCGTCTTGAAACATAATCTGAACAGACATATCAGATATTAATCTACTGTCGCCCGTTTGGATTGCATAAGACATTAAAGAATCATTGCTCGCTCCTTTAAACAAAGCCCTAAAATTAAAAGCCTGTCTAGCCATCGAACTGGACTTGTTTATGTTCTGTTTTTTAGGAGGCTTAACCCAATTTTTTAAACTTCCATCAAATTGCCTAAAAGAAACTGAGATTTCCCCCCCCATTTGTGGATTCATCTCAGCTACTAAATTTGAAAACATGAAGCTTGCAGCTATAGCCGCGTAGAACTTTATTTTCATCCCCATTTTCCCCTTTTTTAACTTTCCCGATTGGTGAAACTGTTATTGCACACTTGAAGAAATAAGCTGAACAATAAGTTTTAGTTATGAAAAAGAAATAGGGTTTTCACTTTTTTTTATAGTTTTCTGGGGGAATTACTAAGTTCAACTATTAGCTAAAATTATAAAAGAGCTCTAATTAGCGAGTACCGTAGTAATGAGCACGAGTATATACCTCAGATAGATCTCCCTTTAAGGAGTTGATTTTAACGAGGTCCCAAGAGCTTTTTCTTGGTTCCATTAGATTTATTAATACTTCAGATTTCATCGCATCCAAAACAGAAAGCATTTTAATCGAGTAATCTATAATTCCATTTTTGTTACGCTCTTTAGAATTATGGCTCCGATTGGCTCTGCCCTTCTCGTGATAGGCGGAATTTCCCGATCTATTTCCATCAATCATCTTGTTTAGGCCAGAGCTTAACCTATCCAATATACTCACAATTTCTTTGAGATTTTCCACTACCTGATCAGCAGATAGCTTTCTTCCAGAAGTCGACTTACCTGAAGGAAGTGGGTTCTTATAATAACTGAGTTCTGTAATTAATTCGCTCAAAGGGTTATAGAGTTTTTGCTGCCAGGACTGATGAAGATTAGCCAGACTTGATTTTCCACTAGTAGCTTCCTTTTCGGAATATCCTTTTCCACAGCCCATTCCCCATAAGCTAGTAGAGAATAAGAGCATTACTCCAAGCCTTAAAATCATAAGTCCCTCCCCAAAAGATTCTCTCTGTTTAAAGTTCGGATAGACAAAAGCAAAGAGAAAACTCTTTTTTCATCGTTCTTAAAAGCTAAATGAAATAGGCGTGAATAAATTCAGTATGGAAAATGGTGAAAGGTCTAAAATCCCTACAATCATTTAGAGAGCAAGTTTTGAGATCCTACTTTCGTGGATCAAATGCATCCCTTACTCCCTCTCCCACTAAATTGAGAAATAGCAGGGTCATAAACAAAGCTAAGGATGGATAAATGGCTAACCACCAACTGGTACTAAAATGCTGCTGGGCTTGATTTAAGAGCTCACCCCAACTCGGTGTAGGCGGTACAAGTCCAAAACCTAAATAGTCTAAACTTGCCAAGCCAGTAATGTGAGCGGCAATTAAAAATGGACCAAAGGTTATTACCGGACCAAGAGAGTTAGGTAAGATATGTCTTAGTATTATAGATCTCTTACTGGCTCCAAGCGCTCTAGCCGCTTCTACAAATTCCATTCTACGGTTTTTAAGAAACTCTCCTCGTATATAGTAGCTTATAAAAATCCATCCAAATATACTGGATATCGCCACCAACCACATAAGGTTAGGTTGAAAAATAGATACTATAATAAGAAGTAGAAAAAACTGAGGTACGGAGTTTAATACTTCCACAACTCTTTGGGAAACTAGATCAACCTTGCCGCCAAAGAAACCCATCACCCCACCAGCAAGCACACCCACTAATGTTGTTATAGACCAAACCAATATGGCGTAAGCAAAACAATACCTGAATCCATACAGTAATCTGGTAAAAATATCTCTTCCCCTGTCATCCGTCCCAAACCAGTTAGAACCAGTAGGAGGAGCGGGATAGAAATCCAAAGTTTTATTCGATTCGAAAGGATCCCATTTAACAACGGGCCAGATAATTTTTGCATTAGTAGTTTTTTCTAGGTCTCGATAGTCCATAACCAACATATCATCCCTACCAAAATCCGTGGGATGATATTTTTTTAAAACCGGAAAATAACTCTTCCCTTCATAGCTCATATAAACAGGCTTTGAATTGGCCCAAAACTCAGCTGTTACAGAGAAAAAGCTAATAACAATAAGAGCCCAGAATCCAATCATAGAAAGGCGATTCGCCTTTAATTTGCGATACCTCTTTAAACTTAGTTCGTTTTTAAATCTTTTCTCTATCATACTCTCTACTTGAAGTTAATTCTTGGATCTACCAGAACGTAAGCTAGATCACTGATTAAATTTCCTATCAACATAGCTATCGCTTGTAAAAACACTAAACCCATTATCACGTTATAATCTCTTGCCAAAATAGAGGTGTAGCCCAATAGGCCGATACCATCTAATTGAAAAATCGTTTCGAGTAACAAAGAGCCTGCGAAAAATATAGATAAAAACCCACCAAGACCAGTAACAATCGGAATTAAAGAGTTTCTAAGAGCATGCTTTAAATAAACAGCTTTTTTATCTAAGCCCTTCGCACGAGCGGTACGAACATAGTCTTTTTTTATTTCATCCAATAAGGAGTTTTTCATTAAGAAAGTTAAAGTGGTAAATGAGCCTATCATATAACTTACTAATGGTAGAATAAAGTGGTGCAGCCTATCTCCAGCCTTGCCCCAAAAACTGAGATCATCGTATTCATCAGAATACAAACCACCAATAGGAAAGATATCTAAAAAGCTCTCCCCAGCGAAAAAAGTAATCAATAAAATTCCGAACATAAAAGGAACAATGGAGTACATAACAAACAAGACCACGCTGCTACCGATATCAAACTTAGATCCATCATTGACTGCCTTAAACACACCTAAAGGAATACAAATAAGGTAGGTCAGAAATAAAGAAGCAATACCAAATTGTAAAGACACAGGAAACTTTGAAATGATCACGTCGTAGGCCGGCTCCTCATAAGTGAAGCTTTCACCATAGTCCATATTCCAAATATTTTTTAACCAGATGATATATCGAGTAGTCAGTGGTTTATCAAAACCGTATTGCTTGTTTAAAGCCTCGATCACCTCTTCAGTAACCTCAGCGGAACCATTGTTTCCACTGGCCTCCAAGCCACCAGCCATTTGCATTTGTTGAATTTTCTGCTCCACTGGGCCACCCGGAGCAAGATTGATAATTACAAACGTAACTATCGTTATTCCGATCAAGGTAGGTATCATTAAAAGTGCTCTACGAAAGATATACTGTAGCAATACTTGCTCCTACTTTGCTGATTCCATCCACCAGTATGAATTACCAACGGTATAATTAAACGTATCTTTAGGCTTGCCCATTCTTGCCGTATTTCCATAAAGTGTGTAACGACCTGTAATCAGAAACAAATACGGTCTATCTTCAGCAATCTGCTGAACTATTTTTCGCATCACGGGCTCTCTTTTATCTGGATCTAATATTAACCTAGCCTCATCAATCCACTTGTCCACTTTTGGATTACTGTAGCCTACAAAGTTGGATGCACCCTTTCTTATGTTTGAGGAGTGAAATATTTGGTGATAATCCACCTCAACAACCCCACCCCAAGCCATGGCAACGCCATCAAATTTTCCAGCGTCTCTGAGCTTTATCAAGGTTTGCCACTCAACAAGCTTTAGATCTATATCGAGACCTATTCTTTTGGCGTCTTCTTTATAAGTTGTTAGTACTTTTACAGTTTCATCAGCAGCCGTTATAATAGTAAAACTAAATTTAGTTTTTTTGCCGTCGATAACTTTATCAAGAACACCATCTTTATCCGTATCCGCCCATCCAGCTTCTCGAAGTAGCTTCAGAGCCTGCTTAGTATCGAAGGGATCTGCTTTCAGTGTAGGAGGGTTCCACCTTGAAAGAGGGTGAGCCGGTCCTGGCATTGGCAAGTAAAGCGAATAGTAGAATTTCTCCACAATAAATTTTCGATTTAATGCCAAAGAAAGCGCCTTACGAACTCTAGCGTCTGCAAACATTGGCTTCTTCATATTCCAACCTACATAGCCGTAACTCTTTGGTGCATTGCTTTCTACCTTATTGGCAAAAACCCTTTTACCCCAGATATCTCCCTTGGTTTTTTTAACAAAGCCTGCGGGCCTGAAACCTATAAAGTCTAGATCGCCTTTTTTAAGCATTTCGATTTTAATATTTTCATCTTTAACAAAGCGATAAACAATTTTATTGAAATTATATATCCCCTTATAAAGTGGATCATTCCATCCCCACCATTTTTTATTTCTCTTTAAAACTATTCTTCTTCCACGGTCCCACTTTTCTAAAATGTAAGGACCTGAGCCGTGTATTTTTTTATTTATTTTTCTCTTGGGGTTTTCATATTTAGATTTTTGCAAGATATCTAAACCACCCATTAGCTCCATATTTTTAAAATATTTATCTTTTACTTTGAATTGGATGGTGTGGGATCCAGTGATTTTTGCGCTTGCAATATTCTTATAATAAGAGCGTAAAACCAGTGCCCCGTATTTCTCATCCATTATTGCATCGTAACTAAATTTAACATCTTCGATGGTTATAGGGGATCCGTCTGCGAACTTAGCATTTTTTCGTATGCTAAAGGTGTATGTTTTTCCGTCCTTAGAAACGTCCCATTTTTCAGCAAGACCTCGCTGCCATTTGTAAGTGTCCGGATGATTGTCTAAAAGGGTATCAAAGGTTAGCCCATGAATTGTTGATGCGTAGCCATCGTTAGTGAATGGATTTAAAGAATTGGGCTCTCCAAGTAAATCATAAAAAACGGTTCCACCAATTGGAGCATTTGGATTACCTGCGGGCTTTTCATTTGCAGCAAATAAACTGAAACTCAGTAAACTTACAAACAAAACACGGAACAACAATTGAATCATAGAATCCCCCCTGGATACTTTGGCTTTCAAGGCCCTCACTAGTGTCTCTTTATACATGATCGTATTCAATAAAAGTAGCAATGAATTTAGCCATTTAGCCTGTTTTTTCCCCAGTATAGTTAAGCTTGATTTTAACTATAATCCTCAAGAATGTGTGCAGCGCGTAAGCTTTACTTGAGGTTTCAATTCCAGGCCATTACCACCTTCTATACCGATTCAAGGCTAGCCCTTAGATACTCATAGGAAACGAATAAGAACTACCATAAAATTGTTTATTTGCAGAGCGTAACAGTTTGGATCTTTTTACCACTATGAGTTTACAGTTCTATCCCTAGTAGCCTACGAGACCGAGGATTGTATTTAGTTTTAATATTCCAAAGCACTTTGAAATTTTAGTGACCTAAGTATATCATCGAGCTTCAAAAGCCGAAGGTAGTTCCATGATAAAAATTATCGTTAGTTATCCATCAAAAATGAACTTTGGCTTTTAATGGAGGCAACTTAAATGAGTATTTTTGATCTTAACTTTAGTTTTGAAGAAGCAAGAGTCGTAATCATTCCTGCACCTTGGGATGTTACCACTAGTTATGGCGGCGGCGCCTCCAGAGGCCCGGAGCTGATCGTAAAGGCTAGTTCGCAAATAGATCACTTCTCCACTGACTTACCAAACCTTGAGCAGCATAAATATCATATTCTTAGTATCCCATCCGAAATCCTTGAAGAAAGCAAAGGCCTTAGATTAAAAGCGCAAAAGGTTTTCTCTGGAGAATCTCAACCTGAAGTAATCACTGAGATAAATGAAGCCAGTGATAGATTTAATGATTGGGTAAAAGAGAAAACACAAATGATCATTGCTGCACAAAAAATCCCTATTGTATTAGGCGGGGATCATTCCGTTCCCTACGGAGCAATACATGCCATTGCCAACGAATACAAAAACGAATACGCCCTACTTCACTTTGATGCTCATCATGATTTAAGAGAAAACTATATGGGCTTTACCCATAGCCATGCCTCAATTATGTATAATGTAATGAACAGCTCTTGCTCACCCAAGAGACTAGTCCAAGTTGGAATAAGGGATTATTGCAAAGAAGAATTTGAATTTGCTATGTCTCGTCCAGAGATAAAAGTCTATTATGATGATGATTTAAACGCAGATCTTCACAGCGGGTACAACTGGGATTCTGTATGCGATAAAATCATTGCTTCTACTAAGAAAAAGAACCTTTACATTTCCTTTGATATTGATGGCCTTGATCCTAAGCTATGCCCTAACACGGGAACTCCTGTTCCTGGAGGCCTAGATTTTGCTCAGGTAAAAACTCTTTTTAGAAAAATTAAAGAAAGTGGAAAACGAATCATCGGCGCAGACTTAGTTGAAGTCTCCCCCGGAAACAATGAAAACATGGATAACGAGTGGGATGGAAACGTAGGTATGCGGGTTTTATTTGAGCTTTGTAAACTAGCCACGCTAACTAACAAATAAAAAGGGTCTCTGATTAAGGAGACCCTGATTTAAATCTTATATTGTTCAATTAAACTATCGTGCGTATTTTCTTTGCTGACTCTCTCTGAGTTCAGCCCCTTCTATACTCAACCTAGTCCATGGAATTGCCTTTAATCTCTCAGCTTCAATTTCCTCTTCCGTCTCTTCACAGACTCCGTAGGATCCACCGTCAATTCTAGCTAATGCACTTTCTATTTCTAGAAGTCGTCCTCTGAGACGCTCCTGCTGAGCCACAAACTCGCTCTCTTGTAATACTCTAACTGTTTGGTCACCTTCGTCCCCCGTCGTGTCTTCCTTGATTAAGCCTTCTTTGGCATCACGTACTCGGTTTAAGATGTCCTCTTTTGCACTTACTAACTTTTGTTTACACTCGTCGATGAGACCGGTAGCTAGCGCCATAATTTCCCCCTTGTTTAACACCCGTGAAAACTTCCCCCCAGAAGGTTCCTCGATTGGTGGCTACATTTAGACAGTACTTTGTAAAAATTGCAAGATAAAATCTGTAATAAACTTAAATTTTATAAACCTGCAAAACCTTTGGATTTTCAGCCTATACTTTAGGCCTAATACCCCGCAGCCTGAAAATCTTAAAAGATCTTACATTTCACCGACTATCGACTCAATACTTTTAAATATCGCCTAACACATGGAATCAACTTAACTATTTAATAACCCGCAACCGCAGTTCCTGACACACTTTCAAGGAAATGAATAACTATAGAGCACACAGTGCCGTGAGGTAGATTGCTTTTAATTTAAGCAAAATACTTTCGAAAAGTGAAATTCCACACAACTAAAACCAAAGCATAAGTCGAACTGACTAAGTAGATTACGGCAACAGAGGCTAGAAATAATCCCTTCTACTATAAACTCCAATTTAATCCGTCCAATAAAAGCCGGCATGTTGAGAATATTGGTAATAATCAGCAGCTTGCAGGCTTGTTTTGACTTCCTTTTCCGCGCCACATAAAACAAAAGCTCTATGGATATTTTTGTTTCATCTATTTATGTAGTGATTGGATTTGCCCTCCTTATTTTTGGGGGGGACTCACTAGTGCGTGTTGCCGTTGATCTTGGGGTTAGGTTTAAAGTTCCCACTGCCGTGATTGGACTAACAATAGTTGCCGCTGGAACCTCCTTACCAGAGCTTGTCACTAGTATCCTTGCAGCACTCGATGGAAACAGCGATATCTCAGTTGGTAATGTTGTGGGATCTAATGTCTTTAATATACTTGCTGGCATTGGATTTGCTAGTTTGATTCGGCCCAATAAGATTAAGCCTCAAGCCTTAAAAATAGAATGGCCCTTTCTAATGTTTGCAAGTCTTCTAATGTGGGTTCTTGGAATGGATTATATTTTTCAAAGAGCTGAGGGAATATTGTTCCTTTTCTTAATTGTCGTTTTCATGGTTTTTAGCGTCAAGAATGCAAAAAAAATTGGATTTGAAGTTAACGAAGAAGACTTAGAGGCGGGAGACGCCAGTGGACACTTTGGAAAAGAGATAGCTTGGCTTACCGCAGGATTCATTAGCTTAGTTATTGGCGCTGAGATCGCCTTACATGGAGCCATTCAAATTGGTAAACTTATTGGTATGACAGACAGAGTGATTGGACTCACTATCGTCTCGGCAGGAACTGGCTTACCCGAATTAGTTACTAGCTGTGTGGCTGCATTTAAAGGTAGGGATGATATAGCAATTGCCAATGTAATTGGAAGTAATATCATGAACATTATGGCTATCATCGGTATTACAAGCCTAATTACGCCTCTCGCTATCAGTCCTCAAATTCAAAATTATGATATTTTATTTATGTTAGCATCAACTCTTCTATTGCTGCCGTTCATGCTAAAAGGATCAAAAATGATCCGGCGATACGAAGGAGCAACATTTGTTGCTTTGTACATTTACTATATCGCAAGCCTTCTTTAATCTTTTCTCTCCGCCGAAACATCAATCACCTCATGGCCCCCTTGCTCGTAGACCCTAGGTTTTTCATTGGAGCTCTGTTGATTATTGGAGTAACGAAAGCCTCCTCCTGCTGAGCCTGCGCCGTACTGATAAACCTTGAAAGACCCATCTTTCATCTTCTTTTCCAAAGCCGTCTTAAAATTTCTGATATAAAGAAGCCTTGTCAGTGGGAAAATTAAACTCAAACCGATAAAGTCTGTAAAAAAACCTGGTGTTAACAACAATAGACCGCCACCGAAGACTAAAAAACCCTCCAGAAGAGCATCAGCCGGCATTTGCCCCTGCCCCACAGTAGATTGCATTTTAGCAATAACTTGAGCCCCTTGTACTCTAGCTAACCTTGCCCCTATGATACCCGTTAGCACAACTATCATAATGGTATTGAAACCACCGATAGCGTCTCCTGCCTCAAGTAAAAAATAGAGCTCAATCGCAGGCACCATAGTAAAAAGTAAAATTAGCTTTAACATGATCACTCCCATTTAAAAGCCGCTCAAATATGGACTCAAATGAGAGATTGTCAATAAAGATTAAAATTTCCTAGTAATTTCAGGTACTTACATAGCCCACTTATCAATCATTGGGGTTTCCTCTAGGTTGATGGCATAGCGCCTCAAAGAATCTATGGAGCGATATAAATGCTGAATCTCCTTTAGATTTTGGATTTCATCCAACTGCGCCCGAGCTTTTGGGTCGCTATCTAAGGTGACCATAAGATGTTCTTTTAATCTATTCTCTATTTCCTCGGAGCTTAACTGACTTAAGACGTCTCTGAGTTTTTCAGAGTTATCGTTACTGACATTAGTTTGAAGCCCAACATAGTAATCCTCACCATCAAGCGGAAAATAGATTAAAATTAAACGATTGATAAAAAGCTCACCATCTTTGGAATAGTTAAGTATATCTCTCGCGATCGACTTTCGATTGTTAATCGCATTTCTAAGATAGTTAACAGTGTCGGAATTGGTTATTTCACCCTGGAGGAACTTACAGTTCTTACCAAGAACTTCATCTTTCGAAAACCCTGTCACACTTAGAAACTTCTTATTCACATAGATTAGGTCTCGGTTATCTCCAACCACTTTAGCTATAGAAATCGCAAAATCTTTATCATCTAAATTTTCTACTAGTGTGTTGAGCTGGCTATTCATTTTAGTCCCCTATTATTTATGCATATATAATTGTAGTTTCCTAAATAGAATTTTTCTATTGATTTTTTACCAAGCTAGCCTCTGTGCTGGCTAGACCTTCAGGAACAAAGTACTGAACCTATTCAATATAGTATGAATCCTAAATTTTCTGGAGATATCTGAACCATAACTAAACATTTAACTTTAAAGATATGGGACAATGATCGGATCCAAGTGTCTCGTTGTGAATCTTAAAACTGCTGACTTTATCTTTAAGACCGCTCGAAACTGATATGTAGTCAATTCTCCAGCCTTTATTCCTTTCCCGAGCGCCCGCCCTATAGGACCACCAAGTGTAAGCATCTTTTTTATTGGGATTGAGATACCTAAAAACATCCGTCATTCCTAGGTCAAAAAATTTTGTCATCCATTCTCGCTCTTCAAGCCTAAAACCACTCGTGTTTTTTAATCTAACAGGATCATGAATGTCTATCTCTGAGTGAGCTATGTTATAGTCCCCCACAACAACGAGCTCTTTTCCATTTTTAAGGTCTTTTCTAATCTGCTTGTAGAGCATCTCTAGGAACTCCATCTTGAAATTATGACGCTCATCACTAGCGGCGCCGTTGGGGAAGTAGATGTTGTATAACAAAAAATCACCTAAATCAGAGATAACAAACCTTCCCTCTGTATCAAATTTTGATTTCCCTATTTTTGTTTTTGAGGCCAAAGGTGGTACTTTGAAAAAACTTGCTGTTCCAGAGTAACCCTTTTTATCTGCTTCAGACCATACACTAGAATCGAAGCCAAATTCATTATCGCTTAGTTCAACTTGATCACGATAAGCCTTAGTCTCCTGAACACAAAAAACATCTGGATTTTCTTTCTTTAGAAAATCTAGCAGACCCTTTTTTAAACAAGCTCGAATACCATTTACATTCCAAACAATTATTTTCAAACTAACTCCTGCCAAATACTGCTAACTATGCCCGAGCTATTTTCTCAAGCCAAATGCTTTTCTAAATAAAGCGCTAAGTTTTTGTCTTATTTTTTGGCAGGAGTATGGCGGGTAAGAGTGTAAAATCACAAACTAGAGCAGTTACAAGAATCGTTGCAGTCATAATTCCAAAATTAACGTTGGGCAGGAACTGAGCAAAAATAAATGTACCAAATCCAACCACTAAAATTAAAGTGGTTAAAAGTAGTGCCGGTCCAGTATATGAAAACACAAGAGCTATGGCCTCCACTGGGCTTTTACCTTTTGATATGTACTTTTTGAAATTTGCCAGGAAATGAATCGTGTCATCTACCGCAATACCAAGACAAACAGCAATTACCACCACTGTACCCATATCAATTGGCTTTGATAGCAGATACATTAATGCCCCACCAATAATTAATGGTACGGTATTAGGTATCATAGAAATTAAACCTAATTTCCAGGACTTAAACACTAAAATCATTAAAATGCAGACCAGGAGCAAGGCCATGGATATACTCGTGAAAAAAGTCTCCACAACATATCCATTCATATTTTGATACAATGGTATCTTACCAGTAACCTTTGCAGATATACCCTGCTCTGCCGCGAGCTTTTCCCATTCAGCAAACTCAGCTAGAACCCTCTTTGAGTCGTGAATATTCATCAACACACTAACCCTCGCAGCATCGTTCTTTAATGTAATTTGATCGTTTATATCCATCCCTTGTGGAAGACTCATAGTGTATAGAAATAATTGCTGCGCAATTGTTTCTCTATCATCAGCTAAAATGTACTGATCTTGATTCCCCCCATTCAATGAACGATTCAGGTTTTTCAGAATATCAGTGATCGAAACCATTTGAGTTACAAAAGGTCTTTCTAGAATAGTTTTTTGAACCTGTTCCATTTTTTTGATGAATTCCGGGTCCTTAACACCATCCTCTATCCCAGATTCAAAAACAATTTGAGCTCCCATGGATCCACCAATTGCGGATTCCATTTTTTTATTCGCGATTTTCAAAGGAACATCATCTGTAAAATACTCGAAAGGGTCTGAGTTCACCTGATTTTTAAGAGCTGTAAAGAACGACCCAATAACAATTATCGAACCAATTATAATGATAGGCATACGCTTAGACTGAATCCACTTAGAGTACCTCAGGGCGAGAGGATGAATCCGTTCTCCCTCCAGTGACTCTTCATCGACCTTTACTTTCCTAAATGGAAATAGAACTAAAAGTGGTATAACTAAGAATATTGTAAAGAACCATGCCATCAAAGTTCCGAAACCATCAAGAATTCCCATCTCGGAGATTGGTGCTATTTTAGCAGGAATTAGGCTAAAGAATCCAATCATTGTACTAAGTGTAGTTAAAAAAGTGGGCACAAAGTTTTTATCCAAAGTCATGCGAACTGCCCGAGAGTTTTCTATACCTTGCTTTCGGTATAAAACGTAAGTCATTAGAATATGTACAACATCCGCTATACATATAGCTATTAGCGTATTAGGCACAGCTGATAGCATAACATTGAAGGTAATACCTTGAGCACCTCCAAAGCCAAAGGTAGCTCCTATAGTAAATATAATCACAACCGAAGGAAGTAATACTCCAGCAAGTCCCCTAAAGGCATAAATAAGAAAAAGTATTACCAATAAAATTAAAATCGGAACCATTTTTTCCATATCTTTTACTGATACCTCTTGGAAGGTAACGTTAATACTGGCCGATCCAGTTACCATAACTTGATCTTCTTCATCTTGGTAAATTTTAGCCTTTTCTCTAATATAGTCTGTTGTGTCTTGATAGGTTGGGATTTTATCCAACGCAGGCTTCATCCTTGCATAAATCACTGCAGTCTTAGCATCTGGGCTTAACAAATAGCCGTTAATTGTCTCATCTTTTAAAGCTGTTTTTTTTCTCTCTAATAAATAGGTTTCGCTTAGCTCTATGTCATCAGGTAAAAAAGGGTCTATCGATAGAGAATCACCATCAACAGATGTAAAATTATGGTTACTGATGGAATCTACTCTAATAACATTAGGCGCTCTCCACATATCCTCAGTAAATTGTTGAATTTTTTGAACTGATTTTTTATCAAACACACCATTTTCTGAATGGATGATAATTACCATATTCTCGTCATTTCCAAATCTTCTCTCGAAGGCGTCAAATCTTTCTAAAAGAGGATCACCCTCATGAAACCAAATTCTATAACTAAAATCTGACGACATCTTCGCAGCCATGGGAATCATGATTCCAGCAACCAAAACAGAAAAAAGAATTGAGGTTTTAGGTTTATCTAAAACAAAAGATTTAATAGCATTTGCGAATTTTGTGAACATGAGGATTCCTTAAAAATATCTTATAATTTTTGTTTGTATAAAATTTCGACCATCTAAATATTCAAGCCCCTGCGGTAAAGCATCTTTTTGTTCCGCCAGAACAATTTCCAAATTTGATTCAAACTTCCAACGACTGCCAACTCGTCTTGAATATTCAAATCGTAAAAACAATTCATTCTCTCTCGAAAGATCAGTTACGACACCACCAGTAAACTCAGAGGAAGAAAAATCATTCCATAAAAAACGAGTTCCTATAAAAATATCATTTTGGAAAATATAGGTACTATCGGCCTCCTCACTACTGAGCCCAAAAGCATTTTGAATTTCTAGTATTAAGCTTAACTCTTTGCCAGAATCAAAGGTAAAAGTTTTCTCAGCTCCGATGGAAACCAAACTATGATCGGGAACCGAAATTCCATTGTACTCGGCCGAGTAAGTTTTATTTAGAAAATCTAGTTTGAAAACAAACCCAAGGGCCGGTAGTTGGGAATTAACCCCAAACATAAAGGATTCAAAATATACTGGTGCAAAGGATGCAAAATCAATTATGAAAGTAGATTTATCCATTCCCTTATAGAGCAATAAACTATAATCCAATAAACTTGTGGAATGATCGAATTTCAGACCAAAATGCAGAGCTCGATCATTGGCAAGGGACTCATCATCCTTACTCACCCAAATAGTTTC
>JBGCGH010000025.1:0-3252 GCA_045110695.1 Bdellovibrionales bacterium
AGATTTAGAGAAAGCTCAATATGATAAAGAAGTAAGTGAGCGTGTTGGTCGAGCAGAAGAAATACTGGGAGTTGGTAAGTATTCAGTAGGGACTTGGTATGCGAGAACTTTATTCAGTTTTATGGAGTATAAATTTGGCAATCAAAATACCTATGAGCAACGCTCTAATATGCTGAAGTATATCAGCTCTCTAATCCAAAATGAATTGCGTGATGAGATGCTCAAGGCTACGGATAGTTTGTTACAGACAAGAATAGTTTTTAAGGCTTTAAAAAATAAAGACGAAGAGCTTTTAACTAAGTTTTGTACCTCGAAAGACTTCAATCAAAAACTTAGCCCCATGTGTGAGGTGCTTTAATGAAATATAGCATTTTTAGTTTAAGTTTATTTTTTTTAATATCGAGTTTTGCTGTCGATGATGACTATGGTTCCCCACTAGGCTCTCATACACAGAGTTCAAAGAAGTACCAGACTTCTAGCGCAGTCAAAGGGAGCGAAAAATCTTTAATTGATGATTATGGACAACCGATTAGTAGTGATTCTAATGGTAAAACTACTTATAAGCGCTCAGTCTACCGTCCAGTCGTTAAGAAAGTGATTCGACAGCAAGATGGTCTTGGTTTTAGTTATATGTTCAGTACCGGCCTGAAAAGTACTTCCCAAAGCGTTGGAGAGGGCAATCCTTCTAACCGCTTTCAATTAAGCTATTCAAAAGCTTTGAAGGCCAATCGTGCCCTTGATATATCTTTTGACAGAAGTTCTTTTTCTTCAGAAGAGGGTTTGTTTAGTCAAGAGACTGAGGCAAATCATATTTCTACCAGATATAGATACCATTTAGAGTCTAGCCCAGCCTTCTATATTTCTGGTGGTTTTGGAATTGAGAGAGAGGTAATTAATGTATCTATTACTGATCTAAACGAAAATAAAAGCCTTATCTACGCTACAGGATTGCTGTCTGCGGGTTTTCAACACCATTTAGAAAGTATTCTTTTAAGTTTGGAGCTATCCTACAAACAGAATTTTGTAGTATCCAGCGATAACAGTCAGCTATATTTGCTCATGGGCATCAGCTTTTTTCTTTAATAAGCTTCTTTTCAATGACAATAAGGAGCTATTTCTTTTTTGATTTCAATAGAATCTCCATACTTTCGGGTAGCAATTTAGAATTGACCTTACCCGAGCTTATTAGTTTGCTAGAATAAACTTAGTAGGAGGCTTCATTATGAGTCCTAAATATTTACTTCTAGCTCTAGTTTTTTCTAGTACGGCAATGGCAAAAAAACTGCCATTGCCAAAATTCGATAGAATCGATTTAAACGCCTATCTTACTCAGGTTGGAAAGGATAAAGAGCTAAAAAGACTAAATTCTAGAAAAGCTGGAAAGGATGATTTCTTTGTCGTCGCAGATACAAATAAGAAAGGAAAGTCTGCCCTAGACAAGCATTTGTTTGATTTAGATAGAGACGGTAATTTAGATATTGCTAAACACTTTGAAAATGGTCAGGTCGTAAGATCGGAATGGTCTTTAGATTCGGATGATCTTGTGGATACTATCAAATTTCATAATAAAGATACCGGCGATGTGTATCTAAAAGTAGAAAGAATAGGTGAGATGGTAGTTTGGTCTCATTTTTTCAAGTCCAAATTGAGAAAGAAAGAATTTGATCGTGATGCAGATTTAAAACCCGATATGTGGTATTTCTATAGAAATGAGAAGCTAGTAAAAGCGGAAGCTAGAAAGTCGCCGGGGTCAAAAAAGATAGTGGATATAACATCGACTCTTAAGATAAAATAAATCTATACTAATTGGATCTAAATCAAAAAAAACCTAAGCAATCTGCTTAGGTTTTTTTCGTATTCGTAATCCTAAAAATTCTATCTTACTACTTTTTGAATTAAGGCTGATTTTAGATTCGCTTCTTTCATCAACTGTTTCCTAAATACCTTGGCTTTTTGTCTATTTGCAAAAAGTCCTACATTTACTCTGTACCAAGTCTTACCCTTGATCTTAGCATCAACATAGAAGGCACTGTAGCCTTGGTTTACTAGTTTTCCTGCATGTTTCTTTGCATCTACTTCTAATTGATAAGAGGCTAATTGAACCGTATATTTACCTACTGTTGTTTTAGCCATTTTTGCTGGTAGTGAGGTAGGAACTCTGATCTTCTTTGGTTTCTCTTTAACTTCAGGTGTATTTCCTTTTGCAAACTCTACAGCTGTTTTTGCCACCATATCATTTTTTGGCATTTCGGTTTTACTAGGGAGGCTAGCTGGAACCTGAGAAGTGGGAACTACATTTGTTGTATCCACTGTTTTTTCCTGTTTATTAGGTTCCATGGAGGCAGGCTTTGCAATTTCCTCAGAGCTTACAGATGCTGTATTTTTATCTAAATTTATTTCCTCTACATTAGCATTTGCTGTTTCTACGCTTTCGATATCTTCTTTTACATCGGCCGCTTCAACGATTTCATCTAGATCGTCCGTTTCAGCGTTGGCGAACTCTTCTGTAATACTAGCAATATCAGCATCGGTTAATGCATCTTCTGGTTTCACTTCTAAACTATCTGGAGAAATAGATGCTGTAGCACGAGCGCTGTTACCGACATTTTCTATCGCAGCAGTTCTGTGTTGTTGGTCGCTAAATTGTTGTCCAACAAAAGTACCTATGGAAAAAGACAATAGTGAAATGATAAAAACTAAAGCCAATTTAATTACTGTATCCGTCCTGGATCCACCGTTTTGATTCAACATGGAAAAGCCCCCTATAGCCTTTTTATTATAACACTAGCATTCTATCTCTGGGTAAAAAACAGCGCAAGAAACTTTGGACCTAGACTCGTCCTATCCTTTTTACAGGCTAGGTTTCTTTGGCTGGGTCATCCTGATGAGAATCTTTAGTTGGGGACCACTGGGTTGATGACACAAATACCGGCGCTTGTAGTTACTGTTGTTCGCAATATAGGACTTTCGTCGGTAGGGGGCATCTATTTTTTTGGGGTTGATGCGTTGTTCTTTTGTTTTTTGGGTGTGGTGATCGGCCATTATTTTTGTTCCTTCTTAAAATTTGTTTTCTAGATAGCCATTTGAACACGCTCGAGTCCATCCATGGAGCGCTCTGTTCTTGTCAACACTGAGGTTACACATTTGCTCACAACCCAGGTGACACTTGCCATTAAAATAGGTACTTACCTCTGAAGGTTTTATAAAAAGTATTTATAGTCCCCATATTATGACCTCTGAAGTTGATTTCCC
>JBGCGH010000026.1:0-9713 GCA_045110695.1 Bdellovibrionales bacterium
AGTATTTCTTCTGCTCGAACAACACGCTTCCTTACTTCTTTATCATAATGAGCTTTCTCTAAATCTCGAACTCTATCGGCTGAAATTCTCTCCCAATACTCCTCAGAACTAAATGTTTCTTCGATTTTTGCTGGAGAAATATTTCGAGAATTTAATTTTTTGTCCGTACTAAAATCACCTTTATACTTTTTCTCTAAGTACTCTTTTTTGAAGCCAAATAGATCTTTCCCACCATTGAATACATAAACAAAAAGGTCAGAGAATCCCTCAGAAATTGCACCCGACACAAAACTATTGTGAAAATATATTTGTCCATCTTTAGATTTGTAGTTCACTATTACTCCAGGTTCAATTTCAGTGAATTCTTCAAAGGACCGGAGACTACTAAAGGACCCATTTTTATCAGCGTGCAGGTGCCTAATAAAGCGATGTCCAAATTCATGATAAAAAACATTTGAATTTATTCCATATGGAACATCATCATCATTAGTAAAAGGAAGAAAATAAATCCCATCGGTTACAGAAAAATAGAAGGCATTATTATCTATTGGTAATCTAGAGTTTTGTACTTGAGAAGAAACACTTAAATCCAGACTCACCTTCATTGGCCAAAGACTGCTGAGTACCACTCCTGAATCACGGAGCATGCTGAAGATATTGTCGATGGCTTGATACATGATGGCAGCTTGGGTGTTAATTGAACTGTTCTTCGGCATAAACACATTTGGAGAAATTTCAGTAAACTCAAAATTAGGAAGTACTCCAGGCATGCTGTATAGTTTTCCCTCTGAATCTTCTTTGAACCTCTCACCCACTTCAAATTGAGCGATGGAACTATTAAGAGTCTTCAAATTGGGTGTAACTGACAAAGGCTTTTCAGTAAAAGAAATCTCCCCATTTTCGATAATAGGTAAATAAAAGGCTACAGGCTGTGATTCGTCTCGACTACAGGCCATGACGGACACAAATCCGAGAATTAGTAATATTTTCCGATTAAACCAAGTTTTAGACACCAAAAAGTCCTCCAAAATTAACTGAGCATAGATCTACACTTCGGCTTTGATTAAAGCAATTTGGGGACCAATAGAAATGTAAGCTTTTCACTCTCTTCTTTTGTTGTCTTTCTCTACTGCCTTGGTTAGTTTGTAGAACCAAAAAGAATCCAAGGAGTGCTGGTGAGCATGGAAGCCTTTCTAAAGGAAAAATTAAATCCCCAACAATTCGATGCAGCAAAAACTGTCGATGGTCCCTTGTTAATCTTGGCAGGTGCAGGTAGTGGAAAAACTAGAGTTCTCACCTACAGAATCGCAAACATCGTAGCCTCTGGAAAAGCGCAGGCCCATGAGATTTTGGCCGTTACTTTCACAAACAAAGCCGCAAAGGAAATGGAATCTCGTGTAAACGGAATTCTAAATGATCTTGGGGTTCCTCTATTTGAAAAACTTTGGGTTAGCACATTTCATGCTACATGCGTTCGCATACTCAGAGATCATATTGAGCTAATGGGATACAGACGAGGCTTCACTATTTACGACTCCTCAGATCAAATTAGTCTTATTAAAAAAATCTCTGCAAACATGGGCCTCAAGGAAAAAGAGTTTCCCGCTAAAAACTTTCAGAGCAGAATTCGCTGGGCAAAAATGGAAGGTATCCGACCGGAAGAAATTAAAAACAAAAAGAACTTCAAAATGGATGAAAGAGCTCTTGCAATGTACACCGCCTACGAAGAGGAAATGTTCAGAGCCAATGCTTTAGATTTTGATGACCTCCTTTTAAAGACTCTACATTTATTTGAGCAGTTCCCCAAAGTGCTTCAAGCCTACCAACGAAGATTTCGCTATATCATGGTAGATGAGTATCAAGATACAAATCATACCCAATACAATATAGTTCTTAAATTAGCCTCGCTTCATAAAAATCTTTGTGTCGTTGGAGACGAAGACCAAAGCATATATAGTTGGCGTGGAGCTGATATTACCAATATATTAAATTTTGAATCTGACTTCCCCAATGCCTTTGTTGTTAAATTAGAAGAAAACTATAGATCGACCCAAACCATCGTCAACGCTGCAACTGATGTCATTTCTAATAACAGCCAACGAAAAGGTAAGACTCTTTTCTCCAATAACGATGAAGGTGACAAAATTCTGGTAAAAGAGGAAAGTGATGATCGCGAGGAAGCTGCTTTCGTAGCCAGAGAGATCATGAGGATCTCAAAAAGTAATCCTTTGAAAGATATTTCGATTTTTTATAGAAACAACTCACAAAGTAGATCCGTGGAGGATCAGCTCAGAGCTAACTCCATACCTTATAAAGTCATCGGCGGACTTCGCTTCTACGATAGAATGGAGATCAAAGATGCTCTAGGCTACTTGCGTCTCTTACTTAACCCCAACGATGACGTAGCATTTAAAAGAATCGTTAATGTTCCAACCCGAGGAATAGGAAAAACCACGATTGAGAAAATTCAAGGGATGGCCGCGGAGAGAACGATCTCCATGCTGGAGGCCACTCACCATTGTATAGTAGAGAAATATGTTAACTCGGGAGCTGCTAAAAAGCTGACTAACTTTCTTACACTAATTGCTAGTATGAAAGAAGACATTTTAGATCTTCCTCCTTCAGAGGCTTTACATCATGTTTTACAAGAATCTGAATACATAAAAAAATATGAGCTAGAGGATACTCCAGAGGCTCAAGCTAGAATAGATAACTTAGAAGAGCTCAGTAATGCCATGATTCAATTTGAAAAAGATTTTGGTGAAGAAGCAAGCCTACAAAGATTTCTTGAGGATATGGCTCTCGTAAGTGATTTAGATAATATGGATGAAAACGAAGATGCCGTTCATCTCATGACACTGCATATCTCAAAGGGATTAGAATTTCCCTATGTATTCATAGTAGGAATGGAAGAGAACATTTTCCCATCAGCTCAATCCATTGAGAGTGAAGATGATGAATCCATAGAGGAGGAGCGCAGGATTGCTTATGTGGGTTACACTCGAGCAATGAAAAACCTCTATCTATTGCACGCAAGAAGCCGAAGGGTATGGGGTCAAATGCAATACAATGCCCCTTCGAGGTTTTTAGATGAAATTCCAGAAAAATATAAATCTGATTCTAGCAAATTTAGCCAACCCAACTTTGCTCGCGAGCAAAAAAGAAAAAGTAAGTTTAGAGACAGTATGAACTCCTATGCAAACGCCGAAGACGTGAGTACAACAAAAACCTGGGCTGAAGAAAATTTTGATGAAATGCCTGATTACGATAACGATATCTCCCCTTGGAAATCTAGTGGTGGAGACTCCTCCCAAAGCTTTCAAAAAGGAAACCGAGTTAGGCACCCGCAATTTGGACCTGGTACCGTATATGCTGTAAAAGGGGATGGCGAAAAAGCAAAGATCACAGTGATTTTTGAAGGGAATTTTCTGAAAAACTTTGTAGCTAAAGTTGAAAAACTAGAGCGTCTTTAGTTTAATTTTAGGTTATTCTTGAATTGTTATTTCCATTACGCCCATTCCACGAGGACCGTCATAAGGTACACCATTATAAGACCCTGTGGAATTTGGATCTGTAGGAAGTTGATTGAAGCCCCCGGCTAGATAGAAAAGATATACTTTATCGAACACAACTTCGACACCTGCCAAACGAGGCTCATGATTTGGGTAGGCTGTATACAGAGGGGTATCATCCCAACCTCCCTTTCCGTATATCTTAGAGCCAATCTCAACAGTTACCGCTTTCGACACATCAAAACTAGTATATGATTCTCCTGGAATGAGCTTCCAAGAATTGGAAGCTGTCTCAAAAGCAATCATATAAACACTCCCCTTATACTCAAAAACATTTGGATCTCTGTAGCCCTCTAAAAGAAATGTAGTAGGATCATCAAAATTTATTAAATCTGCACTTTGCCTCAAAACAATATAGTAGGTGTCTTCGGTCGGACTATTTGTAGTTGTGAAATAGACCAAATAGTTAGAATTCTTATACTCAATATCCATAGTTCTTGAGGTCTTTCCTTTCCAAGTATTATCATTGAAGTTGTATTCTATGACTCCTCTATTATTTACATCGATATCTGAAGGCGAAAAAGAATTGGGGTCTGAAAACGCTACTGGTGAAGTATAAAAACCACTAGAGCCTCCATATTCTGAAGAACTATAATATTTGTATATCAGCCCTCGATAATCTGTACCATTGTAGGTTACTTGCATCTCAATCCAATTTCTAAGCTGATGCCCATTTGAATCGACTTCCGACCGGTCAAACAGAGCTTGTTCGCCCGTCCCTACGTCTCCATCGATCCAGCTAGTAGATAAATCTCCGGTACTCCATGACATCATCCCGTAATGCCACCCTCCAGTTCCAGAGTCAGAAGTTTTACATGGAACACTAAAGTATATTTTATTACCAACAAGGAAACTAGTCGCTCGCTGAGAAACGCTTGTACTACTCAGATAGTAACCACAATCGGTACTAGAAGTTGGGTTCTTAAAAATTTCATTGCCGGAGTTTAACTTTAAGGTAGTTGCAGCAAACTCCGAAGTGGAGTTTTCAGTGGTAGAAAGTTCAGGGTTAAAACATGAACTTATCAGTATAACAAAGGGAAGTAGAACAAATTTTTTCATAAATACACTTCGGAAATTTAAGGTTCGAGCTTGATGTAATTAGCTACTTTTCCGTGTTTTAGCAAGAGAACAGCAACAGGCGTATTTTATTGATACAAACTAATACAAATGTGGCTTTCCTACTGTCTCAACAAAATTTAGACTCAATTTCGGTTGGAAGAACCCGGGGGAAAATTCTTCAAGAAGACTAAAATAAGCCAATTCAAGACCCAAAGTTGATAAACTGTTTTATACCAAAGCTACTGAAAATTAAGCCTTAGAATTCCTCAATTTTTCCCACTCAGCTGAGTAATTTTCTAAATCTGAAGGAAGAGTAAGCTCCGCCTCATTGGGAGAAATATATTGAGATTCGATACCATCAAAGCCTTTGAAAAAATGCTTGGAGCCTTCTTCTTTAATTAAGTGATTGGGCCCTAAACTAGTTTTGCCTCCCCCCCCAGGTAAATCTATGGAGTAGTTCGGCATCATTAGTCCAGAAACATTTCCCCACAATTCATTTTGAATTTCTTGGGACTGTTGAATACTTGTTCGCAAATGATCTGTACCCTCTGAAGGATCACACTGAAACATATAGTAAGGCTTCACCCTCAGATATAGCAACCGACGAGACAAAGCTTGTACTATTGCCGGGTGATTATTGATTCCGTTTAGAAGAACCATTTGGTTAAATACAGGCACTCCATTATCTACTAAATTCTCTAAAGCATTGGCCGCTTCCAGACTTAGCTCTCTGGGGTGATTAAAGTGAGTCATAAGGTATACGGGCTTATTTATTTTTAGTAAATCTAGAAGCTCCTGATCTATTCTCATTGGACATACTACCGGCATCCGACTACCAATTCTTATGATTTCAACAGAGGGTATTGATCTTAGATCGGATAGTATTTTGCTTAATCTTTTATTTGATAAGCTTAAAGGATCACCGCCACTCAAAATAACTTCCCTGATTCCTGAGTGGCTTTTTATATAAGCTAGAGCTTCTTCATATTCTGAACTAGAGGGAAAAACTTTTTCTTTACCGGTAAAATGTTTTCGAGTGCAGTATCGACAGTAGACGCTGCAAAAATCTGTAGCCAGAAACAGACAGCGATCTGGATAGCGATGAATAATCCTAGCCACAGGAGAGTTCTTTTTTTCCGCCAGAGGGTCTAACATTTCTTGGTATTTGGCTGATTGTTCTTTTGTGTGCGGAAGAAACATCTTCCTAATAGGATCTTCTGGATCATTTTTATCTATTAAACTCAAATAGTAAGGAGTTGTTTGAACTCTAAAAAGATCATTTACACCTTCAAAAGCTATTTCCTCTTCATCGGATAATTTAATGTGCTCTTGGAAATCTTGTTTTTTCTTTAGAGAATTACGCACCTGCCAAGCCCAACTATTCCAGTTCTGAGCCTCTCCCACCCATTTCTCAAATATATTTACTTTTTTAAATTCAAGCGCCATGGGAATTATCCTAATATCTAGTTGAAATACATTTGCCCTTATTGGTTAACTATCGAGAGGATATAACATATTTCATTTCATTGTAGATATCAAAAGTCTCTTTTTGGATTGTTTTTCGCCTCCTCCACCAGCCTTTAGAGGCTTCAAAATTAAAAGGGCCTCACAAAATGTTTTGAAATAAGCTCCTGTATATTAAATAAAAACAAAGATCAGACTAAGAAAATTTGGCATAACCCAATCCACTTTCCATATAAAATCAATTTTGTATTGATATAAAAAGCCCTTCCGTATCGACTATTTCAAGTCCAATCCAGGGAAAACTCATTGTTTGCCTACCCTCAAATCTATAGTAATTTCAGTAGCTTGCCAAAGGTGACCCTTTGCGCACCGAACATGTATTTTTTCTAACACCTCTTAAGTACCTAATATAACTTAGTTTTTTCCAACACCTAAGTATTCACTCAAAAAGTGACCAGCAGACTCGGAATCTCCGAGAAAGCTCAACCTAGTAATACTCTAATAATTACCGCCACTTAAAGCGTCCATGCCAATTGGTAAGCATCTTGTACTACTAAAGCCTGAGGATGCTCGCAGGATAATTGAGCCGCTCCTCAGGAGATAAACCAAGGAGAACGAAAATGAAAAACCTTAAAACGAACCAATTGAAGTTCGCATTATTAGGTCTACTAGCAATTAATAGTGGTCCGCATCTTGTGAGCCAAGCGAAAACAGTTATTAGTCCGGCCACTCAATTTGTAGCAAGCCTGACAAACCAATTAGAAGGAAGCCGACAGCTTTCTAGTACCAGCACTGAAACAGCTAGCACTACTAAAATGAAGGACATTCTTTTTTCCAGTTCAAATAGAGAGGTTAGTGAGCTGAACTCTGAATACGTTGAAGCAGTAAAAAAGTCTGTTAGTTTAGATACTCTGAGAAAAGGAACAGGTATTAGCTCTTTATCTAGGACTGATTTGATTAGACTCCAAAGAGAATATAATACGGATAAAAATACATCAGCTAGAATCGATGGAGACACCCTTATAGTGACTCAGTTCCGCCCAAAGGCAAATTTAACTAAGAAGATCAATGTTAAAGGCAAATCTTATGATGTTGAACTTCAAGTTAAAGTAGAAAAAAATAATAGCGCCAAAGGTGATTTCTTTGGAAGCGATGGCTACAAAGTAAGTGTTGAAGCAAAAACTACCGGCCAATTTTGCATCGATTGTGAAGATCCAATTGAATTTACATCAACAAAAATGTCCGAGGACCTATATGATCTTGGAAATCTTACTGCAGCTATCAGACAAACAACCGAAAGAGCAAACAATGAGTTAGTAGATAAAGCAGAAAGAAATTACAATGCTAACGCAAAAGAAATTAAAGCTAAAAGGGACAAGCTAATTGCTCAAGAAGAAAAGGTTTGTGCTCACCTTGATAATGGATCTGAAACTCAATTAGAGTGTTTAGCGGATCGACTAGATAGCGAAACTTACAAAGGTAAGAGTCTTACTAGATCTGAACTTTCAAAAGTTAAAAAACAAATTAGAAAAAATGTTAGAGAATTAGTAAGAGATGAAGACGTTGATTTAAGTGATGTAATGGATCTTTTCGAAGAGCATGACAGAGACGTAAGAAGACTAGTTAAAAAATCTGCTCAACAGGAATTAGACGAGTTAGCAAAAGCCGAAGAAGAGGAAAGAATCGAAGAAAGAACTGAAATTCAGGAAACTCGTCTTTATAGCTTCCTTGACCGTAACGAAAGCAGAATCAACACGATCATGAATAGAGCAGAAGACTACAACAAATTCTTACAACAAGGTAACACTAGACTTAGTAACATCCAAAGCCAGTGTAGATCAGTAAGTGGTAACAGTAATATGTTTGGTAACAGCCAAATGGGTGGACCTTTTGATTCTTTCACACAAATGAGTCAAACTAGTAGCCAGTTTATGCCTCAGCAAAATAACCAGTTGTCCATGCAAATTGCTAGACAGAACTGTGAGATGAACCTGCAAAGACAAGCTCAGTGGATGAACTGGCAGGCCAACCAAAGAAAATCACAAATCGAGCCAGTGATTCAGCAAATGCAATGGGACTACAGTTACTTAGACTTAGATAGCATCTATCCTTCAAGCTTTAGAGATGGTTATTACAACTCACAAAGAACAGAAGCTCAGAACTTAGTTAACAACCACTTAAATAGCATCAATAGAATTGAAGAGATGATCATGTTTAGACAGGGAATGGGACCAACAATGAACTCCACAAACCCTGTGACTAACAACCGAGTACAAGGTGTTACAAACACAAACAGAACTAGAGTACCAGTAGCAAGAACTTCAAGAACTAGCAGAATATAAAAACTCTAGATCTTGATTTTAATATAAAGTTCTCCAGGCAAACTCAGGACGAGTTTGCCTCTCCCTTTTTTTGTAACCGAAATAAGTTCAGTAACTCTTTAAGTCAGTATCGGAAATTCTCCTGGCTGTCCATAATTGATGAGCAGTTACTTTCATGAAGATGCGAATTTAATCACCCACATGTCCAGTCAGTGTGTGGCAAGGAGTAATTTCGGGAATTAGTGATTTTGTAAACCTAGACAAAAAATACTGGTTAAATGTAGTGCCAATCTCGGATAACTAATTTTAAGTTTTTAGCATTTCGATTAGCTCTTGGCAACCCAGAACTAAATACTCCTTGGACTCACAATTAATGTGTTTTAGGATTTAACAAAACAAGAGTATAGGTGTAATATCTGAACTTTGTTTCATGAGTTATTTTAACTTTAAAAAGGATTAAACGTGTCTACCTCAATATTAGAGTTTGAAAAAGCAGTTACAAGACTCGAAGAAGCTTTACTAGAAGAGAAAAATGATTTCCTAAGAGATTCAGTCATACAAAGGTTTGAGTTTTCAGTAGAGCTAGCTTGGAAAACATCGAAAAAGGTGATGGGAACAAATATTTCTGCACCAAAAGATGTCATTAGGGAAATGGCAAGAGGTGCCTACATTAATGATGTTGATATTTGGCTTAAAGCAATTGATATGAGAAATTTATCTTCACATACTTATAAAGAGAGTCTTGCTGAACAAGTTTATTATTTTGCTCAAAGCTTTTTACCACAACTTAAACAATTACTAGAAAAAGTTAAAGAAAAATGAAATTTGGATTAACTGAAGAACAATTTGTTTACATATTTGATACGGTTGTGAAACCTTTGAAGGATTCTGGCGCTGAGGTTTACTGCTTTGGCTCAAGAGCATCTTGTACGCATCAAAAATTTTCTGATCTTGATCTTATGGTTGAAAGTAGTAATGATTTATCTAATATCATTGGTTTAATTCAAGAGCAGTTATCGAACAGCAATTTCCCCTACAAAGTAGATTTAGTACAGTTTCGTGATTTTGCAGAAAGCTACAAAGAAAATTACCAGAACAATAAGACTTTGTTTTAAGAAAACTTGTTGAAGCATAACTACAGCTAAAATTAAGTGCTGATTCTTAGATTTTAGATTTTAGATTTTAGATTTTAGATTTTAGATTTTAGATTTTAGATTTTAGATTTTAGATTTTAGATTTTAGATTTTAGATTTTAGATTTTAGATTTTAGATTTTAGATTTTAGATTTTAGATTTTA
>JBGCGH010000027.1:0-90862 GCA_045110695.1 Bdellovibrionales bacterium
CGCAAAATATGTTTGGCGCCTTTTGGAGGAAGAAAGACTATGGAACTATTTTAAGTTTAAAGTAACCACGAGCTTGTCTGAGGGAGTAAATCGAGTAATTAAAGGATTGAAATGGCAGGCTTACGGCTATCGAGATATGGAGTACTTTAAATTAAAGATTATGCAAAAGGCTGGTTATCTCAACTCAAAGTATCACCAGAATGATTTAAACTTAATTTGGAGCTCCCACAAATAAAGGATAGGGGTTTCCAGCTGTCGATCTTTTTGACACTCTTTTATGTTTTTCACAAAACCGAATTACTGCATCCTCCTTCCCAAGAATTGGGGAAATCTGTGGTAATTGTAAAGAGAACAAAAATTTTCCATTCGGAGGAACTGATGAAAAAATTGGGTGTGGGCCTTATAGCCGCTTTTCTTTTTGTATCTTGTGCAGAGAAAAATAATGATAACAATAAAGATCAAGATGTTGGAGCCGCCTTTAAACAGTCTCAGACTCAGAAAGACCTTTCTAATTCCTTGATAGATATAGGTGAGAATCTGTTTCAGACGGCCTCGTTTGTGTACGCCGACCAAATGATTGATAAAGCTCTAGAGGCTGATTCATCTAATCTTAGAGCCCAATTTTACAAGAAACTCAATGCACTAGTTATGGTTAACCGAGGAATGTACGCAAGGATTTATCCCGCAGTAATGAAGTACGGAACCGTTGAAACACAACTGGAGTATCAGAAGATCATCCGAAACTACCCTAACTCCTATATAAAAGACTTTTTATTAGATGGAGCGGCGGATATCGGAAACGAGGAAAACTTACAGGTGTACTTCGATCAACTTCTTGAAGCTCAAAACCAACTAAGATTGTTTTTAGGAGATAATCGTAATTCAGGGATAATGATCAAAATTAATCCTGTGTTCACTAAAACTATTTTCGAAAGCGATTGTGGCTATGATTTTTATAGATATGGAGAGGAAGATAGTGAATATGGATATCGCTTTTCGTGTATTGATGGAAACATAGCAGATAATGATAACTCTGGTCTATTGATTCGAGAACTGGATGATATTGATATGGATATTTTCAAATCAGCTCTGAATACGCTGATGGTACCTACTATATTAACTACCGCGTATAACATGACTGGAATAGCTGATTTCCAAAAAGATAGAGGCGAGCGTAAATATAGCGATCAAGAAATATTGGACTACTTTTTTAATGTAAACACTAAAGCTCTAACTTTAAGGGAGCAATCGAGACAATCTCTTGTTTTAGATATGGGTGTTGAATGGGTCGAAGCCTTAAATAACTATAGAGAAAAAACTAAAGAAAAATGTCAATTAGTAAATCGACATCTAATTTCTGTATATCCACCGAACTCAGTCGACCTGTTAAATATAGAAGATAATTCTAGAAAAAGCAGAGGTTTTGAAAAAATAGTTTGTAATGCCTATCAACTTGAAAGCGACGAGGATTTCTCTAGTAGAATTGATCAAGCTATGGCCGTTATTAATGGTGGGACAACTACTCTTAATATTGGAAAATTTATGGAGCCAGGAATTGGACCCATATTTAATATTAGACCAGCATTAATGTTTTCTAACCCTATTGAAGATGTACGCGTACTTATGAATAGAACAGTAAACGAATGTGGTGATATGTCTCTAGTAGATAGAACTTTAAACGGTATTTTTCCAGAGGAGAATGCAGACAAGCTTCTGGCTATAGAAAGATCTCATGACTTCAGCGAAGAGCGAGACCAAGAAGGGAACTTAAGATACCCATGCTTCTAATTGAACTAAAAAAAAAAAGTTTGAACTGGATCCCAAGGTGTTTTCTAATCCTTGGGGTCTTTTTTTGTAGCTCTTTAACGGCTACAAATGTAGATATGCAGCTATTTAAATCCACTATCTATTGGAATTCTGCAAAAGCTAAATTTAAACTTAGCTCTAATAATATGAAACCCTACAGGGGCAATGAATATTACCTAAGCGGAAATATTATGTTTCAAAGGCCTGATGAGAAACCACTTCTTGCCAAAAGGGCTACTTGGAATAGAAAAATGCAGCTTATCTATATATATGGAGTAAGTAATCCGGGTGTAGAGGCAGCTATTTTTGATTATCGAAACAACAAACTGCATCTTCATAAAAACTAATACCGACAATTTTTAGTTCTTTCGAAATAAAAAACCAAGTATACACCAGTAAATTTTGACTTTAAGCCCATGCAAAAGTCTGTATTCCCCTATTTAAGTCTTAGGACCTTCCTATTGAAATCGATTAAATAGCGCCATTTATTCCACTTCAGGACTTTGGTTCCGTCAAGAAACCCGCATCCACGTCGAAGAGTCTCTTGTAGTTGTTGATGTGCCGGAAGTACATCTCAATTTCAAGGAAGGGAATTCCCTTCAAGTCATGGAAGTCGAGATTAAGACAGGGAGTCGAAAAAGTTTGGGAAAACCTTAAGGAGGAAACAATGGGTTTAAGAATTTCAACTAACGTAGCATCAATCAACGGACATAGAAACTTGTCCAAATCACAATCCGAAATGGCCAACTCGATGGCTAAACTATCAAGTGGTAGCAGAATTAATAAATCTGCAGATGATGCCGCTGGACTTGCGATCTCAGAAACTATGAGAGGTCACATCCGAGGATTAAGACAGGCAAATAGAAACGCAAACGACGGTATCTCACTAGTTCAAACTGCAGAGGGTGGATTAAATGAGATCGGTAATATAGTAGTTCGTTTAAGAGAGCTAGGTATGCAGGCTGCTTCTGATACTGTAGGTGAAAGAGAAAGATCTTTTATCGATAAAGAAGTACAGCAACTAAAAAGCGAAGCTCAACGTATCGCTAAAACAACTAAATGGGGTGACACTACTCTTTTAGATGGTTCCACTCCAACATATGATTTTCAAGTTGGTTTATTTAACAACCAAACAGAAGATAGAATTTCTTTTGAGGCTGGAGAAAACATTGCCACAACAGAAGCTCTTGGAATCGATGGTTTAGATTATTCCAATAAAGAATCAGCTCAAGACGCTTTAACTGTCTTAGATGAAGCTCAAAACAGAGTGAATGATTCAAGATCAAACTTAGGTGCTTTACAGAATAGATTAGTTTCTACTGTAAATAACCTAGGTGTTGCTGAAGAAAATATTAGTGCTGCTAACTCTCGAATTAGAGACACAGATGTAGCTCAGGCAACTGCTGATTTAGCCAAGCATAGAGTATTATTGCAAGCTTCGACTTCAACTCTAGCTCAAGCTAACGGTACTTCTTCACTTGCATTACAATTACTAGGGTAAAACCTAGCCTTCATAAGAACTTGAGCCGATAAGGGATGACCTTATCGGCTCATTTTTTTTGATTCGACTTGGTTTAATTTTAGAAGGCCTAACTGAACCCTTACTATTTTACGATATAAGCTATATTTAATATAAAAATCTCAGATTCTCTTGAGCTTCAAGCGCCCTAGTTGTACCGATTTAGTTCACCATTAAATAGGAGAGTATATTGGACGATCTTTTTGAAGATTCAAAGCATGTTGCAGAGCTTATACAAGAGCAACTAGTAACCTACGGACCAAAAGTTGTTTTAGCTATTGTTGTAGCCATAGTTGGTTTCTTTTTAATTAATAAATGTACGGCTATCTTATTGAAGGGCCTTGAGAAAAAAGACTTTGATAAAAGCCTAAGAATCTATCTAGGAAAAATTCTTAGTATGGTTTTAAAAATTCTATTACTAGTTTCTGTTGCAGGCATGCTTGGAGTTAATACTTTCTCTTTTGTCGCTGTCCTTGGTGCAGCAGGTTTAGCCGTTGGCTTAGCCCTGCAGGGAAGCCTTTCCAATTTTGCAGGAGGAATTTTATTACTAATTTTCAGACCATTTAAAGTGGGAGATTATGTTCTTGCTCAAGGAGAGGAAGGAACAGTTACCGCAATTGATGTACTTAACACTACTTTGACAAAGCTTGATAACCGAAGAGTTATTTTACCAAACGGTGCTTTGGTTGGTGGCAATATTACTAATGTATCAGCGGAACCAATTCGTCGAGTAGATGTAAAAATTGGTGTGGGATATAATGACAGTATCCCAAAGGCTATGGAAGTATTGACTGGAGTAGCTAACGACAATCCTAGCGTGATCAGCGATCCAGCTCCATTCGTGGGAGTTCTAGGTTTTGGTGATAGCTCTGTAGACTTGGCTTTTAGATCTTGGTGCAAGCAAGAAGATTACTGGAAAGTATATTTTGAACTTCACGCAAAAACTAAAGAAGCTCTTGATGCAAATGGAATATCTATTCCATACCCACAAAGAGATGTACACATTCACAACAAATAAAACTATGTCTTTTTATACACAATTTTGATTTCGGTGCCCTTATTCGTTGAGTTAATTTCTAACTGAAAGTTATGGGCATCGATTATTTCTTTGGTCAGATATAAACCTAGACCGATCCCGCCTAACTGTCTATTTCTTGATTTTTCTGCACGATAAAAAGCTTCCGTGATTCTTATTTTATCTTCTTCTAAAATGCCAGGACCAGAATCAATTATAGACACATGGCTTTTGTTTAATTTTATCTCAACGGGAGCGTAGTTGGAGTATTTTACCGCGTTCGAAATTATATTTTTTAATGCTATTTGAAGTTTCGATGGATCTGCTTTAAGGAAGACACCACCGCCACCGACGCTAATATCGTCCTTTGAAAAATACTTTTGTATTGTCTCTAAAACTAAGTCCTTGAGATTAAACTCTTTTACTTCAAGTATAGAATTTGGTGATTTTACTGCCTCTGCTTCAAGTATATCTGAAACTATTCCACTTAGCTCAATGACATCTTCCTTTAAGCTAAGTACTTTTTCACTAGTAGCCAACATTTCTAAATTTAATTTCATTCTTGATAAAGGTGCTCTGAATTCGTGAGCTACTCCAACCACCAAGTCTTGTTTTGATTTTAATATTCTTTGGATAGCAACTGCCATAGTCTGAATTGATGTACCGAGAGCTCTTAACTGGGACTCCCCTGCTCCGGAGAAGTGATAGTCAAAATCCCCTTTAGCATATTTATGGGCCGCTCTCTCTATCTCGTTCAAGGGGATAAACATTCTATAAATAACTTTATAGGCAACTATCAATAATATTACTGTGATAACAATAGCTAGGCTCAAAGGTAGCACTGGAGCCTCCTTAGGAAAAGGCTTACTAATTCCAAACACAAAACTAGCATCTGGTCGATCGACTCTTAAGAAATGAGTTCTTTTTTTCCGGTACAAACTTATTCCGTCACGATCAAACTTAACAGGTATTAATTGTAGCTGATTCGTGTCAATCCAAGGAAGGTCCCCAGACATTCTTAGTTTATCTTTTGTCTCTACTTGTACGTGAAAACCTGTCTCTTCCTGCATTTTTTTTATTTTATTGCCATTTGGCTCACTTAAAAAATCTTCAACCAGATAGGAAGAATAGTTCACCGCATTTTTCTCGATCAACCGAGGAATAGGCCTCTCCCACAACAACCAAAAACTAAAGGTAAAACTAAGAACAATTCCAGTTGCCAAAAGACTAAAAATCAAAAGTAGCTTACTAAATAGTCCCAAATTATTCTTCATTTTCAGCTCCGATAAAACGATAACCAAGCCCGCGTATTGTTTTGATAAATTTAGGTTCCTTTGGGTCGTCCCCCAACTTTTGTCTGACTCTACTTACTAATATATCAATGGCTCGTCCATACACCTCAGAATCATGCCCTTGAATAAAACTGATTAATTCGTCTCTACTAACAATTTTATTGGAATGCTGCCAAAGGTAGTTTAAGGCCAGAAATTCATTGCCCGTTAAATCAAGTTCTTCCTCATCCAATACCACTAACATCGATTTGGAATCAATTTTCAATCTGGAGTCTATACTATGTTTTATATTATGGTTTTTTACTCTTCTCAGTATTGATTCGATTCTAGCCAATAGTTCCCGCGGTTCAAATGGCTTTGGTAGATAGTCATCGGCACCGATTTCTAAGCCAATAATCTTGTCTATAGTTTCAGATCTCGCGGAAAGAAATAAAATAGGTAAATTACTAAATTTTCTAATCTGTTTACATAGTTCAAAGCCATCAAGCGAAGGCATCATCACGTCTAAAATTATAAAGTCTGGGGAAAAACCATGGATACTCTCTATTGCTTTTTGAGAATCCGAAACATACTGAATCTCGTAGGCAAACTGTCCCAGATATTCCACCATGAGATTCCCTAGCTTTATGTCATCATCAACTATTAATACTTTCTTGTTCATAGTAAGTTCATCTTAGCACAAAAAACTCAATATCTTCATATAGTTACATTTTGTTACATTTCCTTACCCGGTTGAAAAGAAAAATACCAATTCTTCTATAAACTAGTCCCATAACACAATCCAAAAGGAGAAAATTATGAGATCCAATTTATTAAAAAAAGTAGCTCAATTAGCAGTTGTAGTAAGCTCGTGCCTTGCCCTAACGGCATGTCATTCAAGCCCGGAGGAAAGAGCTAAAAAAATATCGAAGAAAATCACTAAGAAGCTTGATTTAAATGAAGATCAACAGAAAAAGTTAAAGGTACTTAGTGATAAAGCCATCGCAATACTTCAGCGACGTTATAATGGAGCGAATACAAATATATCTGAAATTAAAAAAATGATAATTTCAGATAGACTTGATAAAAAAGCGTTAGATTCAATGCTTGAGAACAGGAAGCTTAATATGCAGAAAAACTATGATGAGATGATTGATTTAGTAATCGAATTTCATGCTAGTTTGAATTCCGATCAGAAGCAAAAAAGCATTAAATTCATAGAAAAATTTGAGAAAAAAATGAAACGATACCGAAAACATAAGTAAGACAAAAAAGTATTGTTAGGGCCTCCTAGTGATGGGGCCCTAGTTCAAAGCATAAACTTTCCGCTTCGATCATAGAAAATATGACTTGAGTCTTTAAAAATCCTAGCATTCGCAGAGTTTAATTCGTATTCAAAGATTCTAAAAGCCATAGATAAAGACCTTTCTAGTTTTGAGGCTGGGATATCTAAATGAATGGTTACGCCTCCCCTAGAGCGAATCATATCCACGTTAGAACCCCTTTGTTCTGTTACATCTTTTAAATCCGCAACGATCCTTTGTATTGTTTGACTAAAAGTAGCAACCGGAAGGCCCTGGCTTTTCTTCTTAGCCTTTTTACCACTTTTTTTAGGCAAAACCTGGTTTTCTTGAAAAAAATCAAGCCGCCATCTAATAGCAAGAGGATGGGTTAAACTCCCCTGTTCTTTAGTAAAGTAATACCAAAGGAAGTGAAAGGCCTTTAGTACATTAGGATCCTTAGTAGAAACATCTACTTCTTTGAGTACTTTTTGAGCCCAAGCCAATCCCTCTTTGTGGGTCCTCTTTTTCTCAACTGAACTCAGCTTTCTTTGCATTTGTGACTCCATGAATTCAAAGAACCTTTTGGTCATCTGTTCTTTCACGTGTATGTGCTGATAGTCATGTTCAGCCACTTTGGTACCTGACTGCAAACGATTGTGTTGATCAAATTTTCTTGGTCTTATGCTGGTCGTAACAGCCTGAATCCCTAGAGAGTCCAAGAAATTCATTTTGCTATAATCGAGCAACCTATCCACAGCTAATGGAAACTGTTGAGAAGGATTATGACTGAGACCTCTGAGTTTACGGTCCCCTCGCTCCAAAGCACTTCTTAGACCTAAGTTTTTATGTCTCGGCGAGCTAAACGAAGGGTACTCAAGTACGGTTTTTTCCAGCTTTTTATTATAGAATTTGCCATAGAATTGAATCGCTTCTGATGGACTTAAAAAACGTAATAAAAGAATATAGGCGGAGTGAAACTCAAGGTAATCAGAGAAGCGAATCTCTCTTTTCGTAGACTTTTTCTCTAGCCTACTTATATATTTTTTAACCAGTTTATTGGCACTTTTATACTTTTTCTGTAAAATTGGATTTCCGTTACTTTTTAAGTCTTTCAACATCGATTCAATGGCTAGATTCCTATCTCGAAGCTTCGGAAGAAGTTCTCTAGTCAATTGAGTTAATATTGGGTCCCGTAGTGTATTTACACTCCCGTCTGAGGTTTCAAGAAGCTTAACTACTGGGTGAACTCTATCAAGAATAGAAAGACTGTATTGTGAGGAACAAGTCATAGCTGCTAAAAAAGTTGGAAACGAAAGCACTAGGCTCAGGATAGCTCCGAGAATAATATTATCGTTTAGCCTTTTTAGTATCAAATTTCCTGCCCCATCATTGGTTGAATTGACGATTTTTGGCAACAGGTGAATTACATTCATACAGCTAAGTGCGATTCAGCCCGTTCCCAGTATTTAATCAAATTGCTTCAACTTATATAATGCAAAGAAAAGTCCAGCGCAGCAAAACCTCCAACAATGTCGAAGATTTTTGCAGGACTAGACCGACGCCTAGCTAAGTGGGGTAAAAACGTTTAATTATTTACCAGTAATTTCAGGCACTTAGACTAAAGTTCCCCAGACGTTGACCGATAACTAGATGGGACTAAAGGCGAACAAAAAAGGACAGGTGACCCATGAAACAGTTAAACATCATTCGAAATTTACTTCTAAGCTTAACTATCGTGAGCTTAACAGCAGCATGTGATCTCGGAGGCCTAAGTGCAACAGGCTCAAAAACAGATGGACCGGGAAAAACTGGAACTATTGATCAAGAAGATAGGCAAAATTTAGAATCACTAACTAGCGTTATCGCAGGCGGTGAACATTCTAATATGGAAGCTCTATTCATTGACTTGGAAACTGAAGAACTAGTGATTAGAATGCCACTACCACTTCCTTTCGGAAAAGTAAAAACTGGAAATTTAGGTGGCAAAGAAGATATCAGTTACGAAATTAGAAGAGTGCAGTATGACGGCGACAAAACGACTTGGGCGCTTCAACTAAGAATCCCATTAGCTAATTTGGTTAAAAATAAGTTTAAAGACTATCCAAGCAACCAACTACCAACTAGCTATCCTATTTTAGACTCTTGTGCTATCTGGGGATCGGAATGTGAATATACTTACGACCTTCCGGGTGTGGCTACAGGTGAATTACCGATGCTAGGACTTACTTGGGATGAAGATAACGATTTTTATCTATATTTAGGTGGCGGAAACATCGCCGTATTTATTCCAACAGGAAGCTTTGACCCTTACTTCTACATAGCTCAGCCCCTTTGGGACAACGAGCAGAACGTAACGGGCTATTTTGCTCTTATTCCTGAGAATAAAGACAAAGACGAAGAACCTGGGCTATATATGGCTGGAATATTGCCACCAGAAATAGCAAAGTGGATTGACGATAACTACTGATTAAGAGTCCTAAACTTTGATTCGCAGAAAGGAGTGGGATGATCCCCTCCTTTTTTTGTGTTTATTGACCCATTCATAAGAAATACAGAAACCAGCATCGACCGAAAAGATCCAACTTAGCCTAGTTTATGACTTGCCTTGAAATATAATTTTCAATAGAGTCTAATGGTCGAATGATTTGTAACTAGAGAGGGAACAAGATGGCGAAGAAAAAAGCTACTAAGAAGAAAGTAACAAAAAAAACAGCAAAAAAGAAAGTAGTGAAAAAAGCTACTAAGAAAAAGGTAGCTAAAAAGAAAGCCACTAAAAAGAAAGTTGCAAAGAAAAAGGCTACAAAAAAGAAAGTGGCCAAAAAAGCTACTAAGAAAAAAATAGCCAAAAAGAAAGTAACTAAAAAGAAAGCTGCTAAAAAGAAGGTAGCTAAGAAAAAAGCTACAAAAAAGAAAGTGGCTAAAAAAGCTACTAAGAAAAAAGCTACTAAGAAAAAAGCAGCCAAAAAGAAAGTAACTAAAAAGAAAGTAACTAAAAAGAAAGCTACTAAAAAGAAGGTAGCCAAGAAAAAGGCTACAAAAAAGAAAGTAGCTAAAAAAGCTACTAAGAAAAAAACTACTAAGAAAAAAGCAGCTAAAAAGAAAGCTGCTAAAAAGAAGGTAGCTAAAAAAAAGGCTACAAAAAAGAAAGTGGCTAAAAAAGCTACTAAGAAAAAAGTAGCAAAAAAGAAAGTAACTAAAAAAGCTGTTGTTAAGAAAACAGCTCCAGCAAAAAAGTCACCTGTTCAGCAAGAATTGAAATTAGATGAGCCTGAGGTACTGAAAAAACCTAGTGTGCCTGATTTCGAAGATATTGCTAAAGACAAATCTAGTGCGCCAGTTGTAACTGGAAATCCATTTGCCGCAGAACCATTAAAAACTGAAACCAGTCAAAATGATGATTTTCAAGATGAATTTGAAGGTGTCGATGCTGTAGAGGACAAAGCAGATGATGAGCTAGATCAACCTAGCCTGGAATTAGATGACATGTCTGATAGTATGGAAGATGAAGAGCAAAACGAAGACATCGAAGACTCTATGAATGATGATTTTGATTTCAATGATGATGATGACGATACAGGTAGTTACTTCTAATTATCTTTATAACTAAAATAAATAACAATATTTATAAAAAAAGGGCCAGTGAATCACTGGCCCTTTTTAATATGTCAGAATCTTATTTAATTACTTTTTCATGTGGACAGCAAATTTATCGAACTCACCGTACTCATGAAGTTTGTTATAAAGAGTCTTAATTGTAATTCCAAGGGCCTGAGCCGCTCTAGTTTTGTTACCATCAAAGTAATGAAGTGCTTTAATGATATAACGTCTCTCTAGCTCATGAAGACTAATATTAGGATCGTAGTCTTCAATTACAAGCTTTTGCTCTGGGTTACGGATGTTCTCTGGAACATCTGTAGGCATGATCATTGGTCCTTCAGCTAATATCTGTAATCTTTCACAGATATTTTGAAGTTCACGAACGTTTCCTGGCCAATCGTAATTTAACATATACTGCATAGATTCATCAGAAACCTGTCTTCCACGATTTAAGTGCGCATGAGGACCTGTTGCTAGAAAATGCTCTATCAATAATGGTACATCTTCCTTTCTTCTACGAAGAGCCGGAACTTGCATTGTAATTGTATTGATTCTGTAAAAAAGATCTTCGCGGAATCCGCCTTCCATTACCGCTTTCTCTAAGTCACGGTTGGTTGCAGAGATCAATCTGATGTCTACACGGATTGGGTCTTTTCCGCCTACTCTATATAATTCGCCTTCTTGTAAGAAGCGTAATAACTTTGCTTGGATACCTAGACTTAATTCGCCGATCTCGTCTAAGAAAAGTGTTCCACCGTTGGCAACCTCAGCTAAACCAATTTTTTTAGCGTAAGCACCAGTGAATGAACCTTTTTCGTGTCCAAATAACTCGCTCTCTAAAAGACTTTCTCTTAGGGCTCCACAGTTAATGGCAACAAATGGTTTATATCTACGGTTACTTCTTTGATGAATGGCTCGGGCGATTAATTCTTTACCAGTTCCGGATTCTCCTAGAACTAATACAGTGGCATCACTTGGAGCTACTCTTTCAGCCATGTTTAAAACATTTTGCATTGCATCTGATCTATAAATGATCGTCTTAGCTTGGCTTGGATTCTGGTCTTGTGGGTGCACAAGATTTGGGGGTAAGATAGTGCTTTCTACATCTGACATACGTTCACCTTCTTTCGTTTACAGTTGGGGGGTTACTGTTAGCCTCAAGACCATATCATTTTGGTACATTGCGGCACGAGTGAGTTATAACACGGAGCATGAAAAAACTCCAAGAAAAAAGTTCAGCTTAACTATATTTTTTTCGATCGAGAGCGAGGATTTTTTGCAAAAGGATGAATTAATTATAGCTACTGCCGCCTGTAAGTACCTGAATTTACTTTATTATGTAAAAAACGCCTCCCCTCACACCATACGCTCGTATAAAAATGACCTTGCCCAAACCCTTCTTCATTTTTACAAAAAAAACCTAAACTTCGAGCTATTTGAGAAATATAATTCATTTTCTATACAGGACCAATCCGAGCTCTTTAAGCCTAAAAACCTTGCAAAAAAACTGAACGAAGAGCTGCTTTTTGAGCTTTGTAGAAATGCACAAAGCCACTGGGGGCACCTGGCCCTAAGTACAAGAAATAGAAAAACAGCTACATTGAAAGCATTTTTGAAGTGGTGCTATGAAGAAAACCTCATTGAATCCCCATTAGGAGAGAGACTTCATAGCCCAAAAATACCCCAGAAACTTCCCAACCATCTATCACTAGATGAAACTATTCATCTGAGTAAATATTTAAAGAACAAGCTGGAGAAATTCCCAACTGATGCAAAACTTCGCCAGACTTATATGCTTTTTCTACTATTATATGGAGCGGGTCTTCGAGTTTCAGAAGCATGCGCACTTCAATATAAAGATTTAAAGCCCTCCAAGCAAAGCATAAGGGTTTTAGGAAAAGGCGGTAAAGAAAGAATTGTGGTGGTTCCCCAATTTATTGTTGAGCAAATTGTTAAATATAAAAATTCATCTATATATATAGTAGGTGAAATTATTTTTAGTACCAGAATGGCCTACCAGCTTATAAGGGACCTAGGCAGTAAAGCTGGGTTACTTAAACCCTTGAATCCACATGCTTTAAGACATAGTTACGCCACTCACCTCCTCACAAGCGGTACAGATTTAAGAACCCTTCAGGAGCTACTAGGACACACCAGCTTAAATGCTACTCAAAAGTATACGCATTTAGATCTACAAAGCCTTCATAATTCATTGGAGAATCACCACCCTATTAATAAGAAATGAGTCCTGGTCACTAAATCGCCAGCAAAGACAGTGATTCAATATTTGGATGACGCTAAATTCAATTAGATATAAGATCCTCCCATGGCTAAAAAAATAATATTCTTTGACCGTGACGGAACTATTATCGATGATAAAATCTATCTAAATGATGTGAATCAAGTTGAGTATCTGCCTGACGTATTTGAGGCCCTACAGCTTTTGAAAGAACACTCCTACGAGTTCGTTATCGTCACTAATCAATCTGGGATTCCCAGAGGACTGGTTCAAGAAGAGAATCTATTTAAAATTCACGATAAAATCGCAAAAGACTTCAAAGAAAAAGATATCCATTTCTTAGGTTTTTACTATGCCCCATATTTAGTTGAGAGTGGAAACCCATTGAGAAAGCCAGGAACTGGAATGGTAGAATTGGCTGAGTCTGAGCACGGCCCTTTCGACTACAGCTCTTCTTGGTTTGTAGGAGATCGAATGACCGATGTGGAATGCGGTCACCGAATGGGGATGAGAACTATTTTTCTTCACGGCTCAGAGGACCCTAAAGAATCAGACTATAAGCAACCTGAAATTGTATCTGATAATTTACTCGAGGCCTGTAAGCATCTAGTTAAAGGATTAGCTTAATCATTCAGAGATTTAAGGCCCATTTTTGTAACAAAATAAACATTTTTTCAAATCCCTTTATTCCTAACCCATAAATTTCAAATTTTAGTTTTATTAAAGTACTTTAATAGTAATAAGACGAGAAGGAGAAAGTTTGAAAAGTAAAATAGCAGAGCTGATTTTAATATCTGTTTTTTACCTCTCCGGCTCGTTGGCTTTAGGAACTATTGAACTTCGCCCTAGCTGCAATGCAAACTACTGGAATTCAAATAGAGATCCAGTATTGCTAGTTACAAAATTGAACTATAGAAATTCCCCATCTAGATTAGGTTCCATCATATTAGTTGAGTTTAAAATAGAAAGAGCCTTATCTGTACTAAAGGGGCATTTTCCAGGCAATCCGATTCTTCCTGGAGTTTACCAAACTCATTTAGCATTGTTGGCTATCCGTAGTGAGATATCTCCTGAAGTGAGAATTCAGTCTATAGAAAGTGTTAAAAACCTTGCTCCCGCTTTACCCGGAGACCAGATTCAAATGAATATTAGAATCGTAAAATATGATTCTGAGCGCACGAGCTGGTATTTTGAGAGTCGCAATACTGTAAATGACTCTATCATTGCGAAAGGTACTTTCATCACCCATCGAGCTGACTCTAAAGCTATAAATAATGAATTACCTAAAAAGTCTAAGCCTCTTTATAGTGTCGATAAAGTAAAAGCTTTTCTTCCTCATGGGGATTCCATTTTTTTTCCATTTGAAGTCACCGGCCTCAAATCAAAAGATCCACAACTATTGTCAGGAAATATATCTAAATCTATTTCTAGCTCCCTTGCTAATTTAGTACTCCCAGGAACTAAGGTTACTGTAAGGACTAAAATACCAGAAAACCACCTACTCCTTGATCACGCTAAAGCCCCTTCTGGGGAACGTATTTTATCTAACGCATTCTTACCTGAACTAGCTGCACAAGTATCAATAGCTAATTTTATTGGAATGGGATCTAAAGAACTACCCTTTAAGGTACGACTCACTGAAACGAAGAACGCGATCTTTTATGGAAATATAATAAAAGGGGACAAGCTTATTGTTCAGTCTGAAATCACAAAATCACGGCTACGTGGTGACCAACTTCTACTATACTTTGAGGTCAGTATATTCAAAGGTCTCGATAAAGAGATAGCTAAGATGGAACTAAGTGGTTTTTTCAGCACTAAGTAAAAAGGTTCGCAAAAAGTAAAATTCTTGTCTCATTTCAAGACAAAGCTTAATAGCACCTCATCACAATTCACACAAAGTTTGGCTTTTAATATATCAAAAAGAGAAGGACCGTTTAGTTTACCCGCCGAAAGACCGAACAATTACCATACTTTAGTGCCTCAATTGTAAGGAGTTACAATGAAAACCATTTTATCGGTAGCCAGCATAATGTTCATTTTTTCGTTCGCACCTTCGCTTTATGCGAAAAAATCAAAAGGTGTTTTCACGGTGGTGAAAGGTAAAGTGGAGATTTTAAGATCTGGTAAAAAGAAGGCACGAAAAGCAAGGGTTGGCACAAAAGTTTTTGCAAAAGACACCATTATAGCTGCTAAAAACTCAAGGGCCAAAGTTATCATGGTTGACAAAAATATATTAAATATTTCTCCAGAATCAAAACTAGAACTGGCAACTTATGAATTTGACAAAGGTAAAAACAAAAAGAAAGTTATATTGAATCTAATGTACGGAAAGGTACGATCTACCGTAAAACAAAAATATGATGGAAAGAAAAATCTTTATAGAGTAAAGACTCCTTCAGCTGTAGCAGGTGTAAGGGGTACCGACTTCTTTGTTGGTCATAATTTAAACACATCCCAATCTCAGGTTGTTACCTTTGAAGGACAGGTTGCTTTTGGTAACGGAATTGGAGCCAGTGGCACTATTTTAAATGCAGTAAAAGTAAATCCAGGCCAAATCACTCAAGTCACTGGTAATAGTGCACCTCCTACACCGACTAAAGTACCAAAAACCGAGCTTGTGAATATGGACTCCAACTCCAATGCTGAGGTCGCTCAAGATCGACCGAGTTCACAGAACGACGGTGGCCCAAGAGAGCCAGCTAACAAAAACAATGATGACAGTGGGGAAAAAGGCGAATCACAGAATCAACCGGATTCAAATACCGAGAACAATCCAAAAAATGAAAACTCCCAAGCCGATTCAGAATCTAAAAATAATGGTTCTAGTGATCAGAGAAAAGGCCCGAGAAACTCAGACACAGCTTCTGAAAGTGGGACTCAAAATAATAGAGGGTCAAGTGGCGGCAGTAATCCACAAAACTTTGAACCCTCTGGAACGAAAATCGAAGGAAATGATAGAGACCCTGCCAGCGCTGGAACTGGTGGAATCCTACCACCTCCACCACCTGCAGGCTTTGAAGATTTTGGTCCAGACTTTGGTGGAGCAAATGCCCCCTATCTCCCACCTGATTTTGCTGGAGAATTTAACGAAGGCCTACCAGATGACTTTCTTAGAGACCAAATCCAGAACTCTAGTACGGTAATTATCGAAATCACTGATTAAAATAAAAGCCTCTTTATCAGGGGCTTTTTTAAATTCAACATCTTGGTCTATCTTATCCAAGATAGCTTTGTCATTGAAACAATGTAAATCTATAATAATACTGAAGGTTTTGAAGACCTAGTATTTTATCTTTGGAGTTACATCAATGCTTTGGATCCATTCTTTTTTTATGTCTTTTTTTATGCTCACTATCGCAACAGCCCAGGTCGTTCAAGAAAATTCAAAAAGAAAACGACAGCCGATAAAAACATCTAATCAGCTCGAGATCACCTACGGTAACCCTAGTTGGAATATAGACTCACGAAAGATCGATACGGCAACCCTTGTTGTAAAAGAAAAAGGCACCAAAAGAATAGTACTAATAAATCTTCAAGAAACGGCTCCGGATGACAATGTATTTAAAGGGAAATTTGTACTCAGCTGGGGAGAACTTAAAAAAATAACACCTGAAATATTTATTCCTAATCAAAATGCTTTGAAGACTCGAAAAGGTAAACAGCTTGTGCTGAAAGCTATCCAAGAGGGAAAAATAAAACGGAAACCATTCGTATTGAGAAAGAAATCAGATGGTAAACAAGTGATTGATGTGTACGATAAGAAAGAGCAAGCAAAGTTGGCCTTAGATAACTACAGAAAACAACTGCGCCTTAGGAAAAATAAGAAGTCGATTCCATCGGGAGTTTCCACTGACACTTTGGGAAGAAAATCAAAAGACTTGGAATCTGTGAAGAAGAACCTCCAAAGTTTAGAAAGCGTTCAGCAACAAAAAGAGGAGCAGCTGGCTCAAGAAGCTGCCCTACTAGCTGAGCAAGAGAGAATTCGCTTGCAGCAAATCGAGAAAAAGAAGGCTGAGGAAAGAGCTAAAGAGCAGGCTAAATTACGTCAGGCAGAGATCCTAGCCAGGAAGAATAAGGCTAGTAAAACTGCAAAACAAGCCCTGAAAAGATTTACTGAAGGAGATTTTGAGCAAGCCGAAAAGCTTTTTGAGAAAGCCGTGGAGCTAGATCCAACGGATAAAACCTATTACTACTCCTACGGCGTAAGCTCGTTTAGAAACTCTAATTTCAACAAGTCCATCGTAATTCTTAATTTGGTGGACACTAAAGGGACCAAGGTTAGCCCAGCAGAAAGAGATTATTACCTGGGACTCAATCACTTTAAAATTAATGATAGCAAAAATGCAAAAGTATACTTCTCTAAAGTAGTTAATAGTAAAGTAGAGCCTATGGCCTCTTCCGCATCGTTTTATAAGGGAATGATACAGTTCAAAGAAAAAAAATGGGACTTTGCAAAAGCTGATTTTCAATGGGTACTAGATAATTCCAAAGATCCAAAGCTCGATGAGCGAGCAGAGCAAATGATTGAAAATATTAGTAGTCAGCAGAGATTTGAGAAAAATAAAGCAAAACAGCACCTATTTGGTTGGGCTACAGGCCAGTCCTACGATTCTAATATCTTACTTTTAGCCGATGGTACTGACGCAAATGCGGTAGGCTCCTCAAAAGGCGGTTTTAGACTTACCCATGTAGGCTCCTATGAGTGGAGACCGGTTTTTGAAAAATCAAAAGAATGGAGTTTAAAAACCAGCATCACTAATACTTACTCTATCGATTCTAGCTTCAAACAAGCTGATCCTACACTATTTAGCCTAAGTAGTCCTTTTTCGATTAAATTTAAAAAATGGAAGAAAAGCATCAAATCCACTGTCCTTCCAAAATTTGAGTATCTAATGATGGACGCCGATGATGACGGGACCCCAGAGAAGCTACTAAACACATTTGGGTTTGAGTGGAAAAGTACAGTAGTGAATTCGGGTGAGTGGTATTCTGGCTATAATTTGGACTATGAAGTTGCCGAGAGCTTCGCAAGTACTTCTACAGGTGATGACGATGCCAGCGCGACAACCATTGGCCTAAACTATCAGAACACTTGGATCATTGATAAAAAACCTACTACCCTCTTTATCAATGACATAAATATTTTCAATAATAGTGCAAACGGAAAAAATAATAACTACATGAAATATCAGGTGTCAGGAACCTACCTCTCCCCCTTTAAATATTGGGAAGGGGCAAATCAAATTACTACTTTGAGTCTCTTTTCTCAGTCTTATCCTGATAGAGATACTCCTAGAACGGATACAAATATTGCTATTTCATACAACATCTCAAAGGCTATAACCGATGCTATAAACTTCACTGGCGGTCTAAGCTATACAAATAATAATTCTGACAATAGTAGTTCGGCTTACAAAAAATTTGAACTCTCAAGCGTTTTTTCTGGAAGTTTTAGCCTTTAGATCGAAGTATCTTTACCAAGTTTTATATAGCCTTTTGTTACCCCCACCTCCGAAATATCGGCGGAGGGCACTTTAAAGCAGACAAACTGGCTATTACTTGAATGACTAAAAGCTAGTGTTTTATAGAGAGCAATTTGATTTGAGGTAAACTCTAATTTTGAATGAGAAGAATATTATATTTTAGAGAAGTATATTGATAAAAAATAGCATCTCACTTATGAGGAAAGAGTTATGTCCAAGTACCCTTATTCTATTTTATTTGTTTCAATACTCGGGGTCTCTTGTGCGATAAGCTCAATAGAAAAAAACAGATCCCCTTTGTTTGATGGAGAAAAAGAAGTGAAAACCGATCTAAAACTTGAAGATTTTAAATTTAACTTTTTTAAGAAATACACATGCTCCCCTGATTTGCCTATTGATGATGAATGGCTCGGAGTTCGGCTAAATACCCCAAACATCCTAAGTGTTAAGAAAGGACGTAAGCCCATTGTTCCTATTTGCTTTGGATACATACTCAGTACATTGAAAGTCATGAAAACACATCCTAAATTAATTTTGTACAAGAAAGATATGCCAAAGACTTTAATAGAAGTAAGTCTTGAGTTACCCACTCAACCAACTCCTTACAGGAAAATAAAGCCTCCTGTGATGGAAGAGTTAGACGAACAGATCTATGAATCAATGGTCACAGAGGGGTACTGGAGTGTTGATGCTTTAGCGAATTACAATGACTCGTTAGAAGAAGGAACTTACATGATTCAATTGCTTTATGGTGGATTTAAATCAGACCTTCGCGAGATTCGATTAGAGTATAACTAACATTGTTGTTTTGAAAGATGTAAAAAGTTAATTGATGAACCTAAAAGACTTGTCACTTGTAGGCATTTTTCTATACGAAAGAATGTAATTATTTATTACATGAAAAAATAAAAGCAAGATGAATCAAATTTCTATGTATTTAAAAATTGATATTTTTTTGTATAGTTCATTGAAGATCAAGAAGACTGGTGAAATATATAAATAGTTCCTTCCCAAATCTTAAACTTTTTAATACTAAAACCCGTCTTGATTGAAAGTAGAAAGGGGTGTTATTTTATTAACACTTATAAATATATTTCAATTCATTCAATATACTAACAAAGAATATGGATATTTCTCTCATTCCTATGAGAAACGGCTATACTCAGCCGGAACAGAAAAGGAGAAAAGCTTTTGGAATCAGACCAACCAACGGACAATCTAAATCAAGATATAATAGCTAAAGACACCGAACCAAGTATCGCCCCACAAGAGCCTAAGAACAATGAAGCAATTCATGAAGTATTATTTTATGGGAATGAAAAAGAATACTTCAGAATATGGATAGTTAATACAGTATTAAGTATTTTGACTCTAGGTATTTATAGCGCATGGGCCAAAGTTAGAAATAATAAGTATATTTATCAGAATCTATCTATTGATGGCCACAGATTTAACTACCACGCTACGCCAATAGAAATATTGAGGGGTAGATTGATAGCTGTTGTTTTTCTGGCTTTGATTGTGGCACTGGCATTTGCCTTGCCAACCAAGTTTCTACTTCCAATGGCAATTATACCAATACTTTTATCTCCTTTTATTTTCAATTCTAGTCTGCGATTTAACTTAAAGATGACTAGTTATCGAAATCTTAGATTTTACTTCAAAGGCTCTTATGGTGAAACTTTGTGGTATTATACAATAGCACCAATCCTCACCATATTTACTCTTTATATAGCCTTACCAGTTGCATTGAGATCGCAAGCGAAATACTCCAATGATAACAAAACCTTTGGCAGTACTAAGTTTGAATCTAATCCACAAACTAGTGTCTATTATAAAGCTTTTGGTTGGTCGGCATTGGCAGGTATTGGAATTACTATTTTCAGTACTGTGGTTGCCTTATTGTTCTTTGTAGATCTATCTAATCCACAAGCTGCCGCTAGTCCCATGGCGACTGTATTTAATTTATTCATTTATGGGTTGTATTTCTCGATCGTAGTAAGTATTTGGCAAGCTATAATTCGAAATCATACTTTTTCCGTAACAGAAATTCCGGAAATAGTTAAAATGTACTCAGCAGTTGAGATACCAAGCCTTATTCGTTTGAGACTAGAGAATCTTGGAATGATAGTGGTTTCATTGGGCTTATTGATTCCATTTACTAAAATTCGAACTATTCGGTTTTTTGCAGAAGCAACAAGAATAGGTATTAAGCCAAATTTGGAAAAGGTTGTCGCCAATCAACAAGACCAACAAAGTTCTGTAGGAGACGCTTTGTCTGATTCCCTGGATATGGATATTTCATTAGTTTAGTATGATGACGATAACAGGAAAGCTCTACAAAAAATCCTCACTTCAATTTGAAGCTGTAGTCTGTCATTTTAGTAATGATAGACTATCTTTCAAATTGAACGGGCAAGATATCAGCTTTAAGATTAATAACTTAGTCATAGAAAAGCCACTAGGAAGCCTTCCAAGAGAAATCAAACTACCCAATGAAGACATGATTAGTCTTGCTCACAGTAAAGAGCTAAGCAATATACTGGATCAAGGTAAAAACAATTTTGTCGATAATATCGAAAGAAATAAAGTTTTGGTTTTGATTACTGTTTTGGTCATCCCTTTGTTTTTCTATATAAACTTTTATTTTTTAATTCCGATAGTTGCGGAGAAAACAGCCCGCCTTCTTCCTCCAGAGATAGCCAGTGATTTGAGTCAAAAAAATTTTGAGCAATTAGATGATGCCTTTATGAGTGAAAGCATTTTACCCGAACCTATGCGGGTTAGATTTAGAGCCAATTGGGAAAAGAAAATAAGAAAAATAGGACTCGAACCTCAAAAATACACCATTTTTTTTCGAAATAGCCAGAAATTAGGAGCAAATGCCTTTGCTCTCCCCGATGGTAAAATTCTTATTACAGACCAATTTATCGAAGCCACTGATTTTAATTCTGAAAAGGTTTTTACAGTACTTCTCCATGAGGTTGGTCATGTTGAGGAGCTTCACACTTTACGTTCTCTGGCGCAAACGCTGGGAACCTCGCTTTTGATTGGCTTTATAATGGGGGATCTCTCGAACATATCTGACCTTATAGTTGGTGCCGGAGTCCAAATTCTACATGCCCAATACTCCCAAGATTTCGAGTGGGAGGCTGATAACTTTGCCTTAGAAAAGCTTGAGCTCCTAGGCATAGATTCACATATCTACGCTGAGACACTTTCAGACTTAAAACGCGCTACACAAGACAAAGGTCAACCTTCTAGCTTCTTCTCTACTCACCCTAAAATTCAAGAGAGAATCGATAGCGCGCGAAAAAGATCGAATCAGTAAGTTGAAAAGAAATCTTTCAAAGTCTTATTTAAACCAAATGCATTCTCATAGGCATTTCTAAGCTCGTATTTGATTTCTTTCTGTTCTTTTTTAGAAATTTCTTGCTGCTGTTGCAGAGACTGTCTTCCGTATTTTGTAAGTAGTGACTGCTCTGGCAAAACTCCGTGTACCCAAAGCAGTCTGGTTAGGAACTTAATAAAAAGTGCTGTCGGGTCTTTTACTTTGTTTAATTCGGTCAGAAAGTTTCCCACTAAATGAAAAAGTTCTGTCGCCTCAAGCCCATCCTGTGTTGTAAACTCCGCAACTTGAAGAGAGTTGTACATAGCTTCAATTCTATCATAGGACTGCCTAATGCCGGTGAAATCCTTGAGTAAGCTAGCCTCAGCTAGTTCGTAGTTTTCTGAGTATTTTGATTTTGAGGTTCTAAACATGATGTAATTCCCAATTTCCAGAACACCACCTGAGAACCTTTTTTTGGAGTTCTTAGCCCCTCTAGCTTTAAAGGTTTTTTTCTCCCCGTTACTCAACAAAAAAGTAACAATGAGATCACTCTCACCAAATTCCACAGAGCGCATTACAATCGCCTTGTAGCTATAGCTAGGGTTAAGCAAGGTTGGCCCAACCAAAAAGGAACAATAGCCCTAAGAGATCGATAGTAACAGTAAAAAGAGGGACAGAGCTAACAGCGGGATCAAATTTAGATTTATATAGTAGAATAGGAATCCAAGTACCCAAGAGCGAAGCAAAGTTCATCTGTAGCACCAGTGCAATACTCAATCTAAGAGACATCTCATTTAGCTCAAATACATTATCGAAGATCCAATAGGATACAAACGCAAAAATTATCGAAACAATAAAAGCCAAGCCAAGCTCGTTGATAACATACTTTTTAAAACCATTCTCAAACTTACCACTAGCAGCAAGAGAAACAGCAAATACAGTACTTTGACCTCCTGTAACTGCGCCCATGCTTAGTATTAATGGAATTGCACTAGCCATTGTTAGAAGCATGCCTTGACCATAATCTGCACCTAAAGATCGAACCAGTAGAAATGCAATCAAGCCTCCAAAAAAACTGAAGATCAACCAGGGAAAACGTCCCCTAAACTGGCCAGCAAAACTTTCGTCTTCTCCACCAATTCGCCCCATTGCTTTTAAATCTTCTACACTTTCTTCCCTTATTACATCGATGACATCATCAACAGTAATGATACCTTCGAGCTTATTGTCTCCATCGACAACAGGCAGGGATAGAAAATCATAGTGTTCTACGATTTTGGCAACTTCTTCCTGATCTGTTGAAATATTGGCTGAAATCAGCTCTGTGGTCATAATGTTTCTAAGTTTTTCATATGGCTTGCTAAGAATTAGATTTTTTAAGCTCAAAACACCCACCAGATGTTCGCTCTCGTCGATAACATAAACGTAGAAACTAATCAAAGTTTCTTCATCTTGATCTTGAATATCCTTGATCGCCTCTTCTACTGTCAGGTTATAGTCCATAGCAAGGAAATCTGTATTCATTAAGCCACCGGCGGAATCCTCTGGGTAGCGCATCAAATCCGCTACTTCTTCGGAGTCTTCTCTTTGCATAGAACCTAAAATTTCTTCGGAAAATTCTTTTGGTAATCCTCCTAACAGATCAGCCGCATCATCACTTTCCATTTTAGAAACTAAGGATTTAACTTCCTGCTTGTCTAGCTGGGTAAGCAAATCCTTTTGTGTTTTTGCTTCGACATAACTCAATACCTCTGCCCTAGTTTCTTCCGAAGAAATCAACTGGAATATGTTAGATCTTTCTGCTCGATCCAATTCTTCTAGTAAAAGTCCTAAGTCTGGCGAATGAGTTTTATCCAAAATCCTGCGAATATTTCTCCATGCGCCTCGTCGATACAATTTTCGCACACTACTAACTAATAGCTTGGTTCTAGATTCAAGCATTTGAACTCTCCATAGATTTTTGATTATAACTCAGATAAAATCCAGCCCCAACAAGACCCCATAACAACAACATCAGTTGAACAATGGTAATTCCAATAGAGCCAGCCATTGGGTCATCGACACCAACATATGCAAAGAAACTGAATATAGCGGCCTGACCAATACCAATTCCAGCCGGTGCAATAGGTGCGGCAGCAACCATCATTGCTAGAGGTACCGCAAAATAACAAGCAGCAAAGTCAATCTGATCATTACCTAAGAAAACTGCAACCGCATAAACTACGCCAACTACTGCACTTTGAGCCATCATACTTAAACCTAGGGTTTGGATATAGATCATTGGGCGCTTACCATAACTGGAAAAGGCCTCTAGAATTTTAACAAACTTTTCGCCTTTAGGTAAATTACTGAGTATTTGTTCAATTTTAAAAAGCTCGACAAGACGAGGACTCACGCTCAACAATACCAAAAATACGAAGCCGACTAAGATTCCCACGAGCACTAATGCCATACTCTGCAGTTCCCACTTTGAGAACAAAAGATCCCACTGACTTATCAATGCAGCCAAAGCTAAAAAGGCCATACTGGCAAAGCCAATAATTCTGTCCATTAAAACAGTAAATGCACTAGCTGTCTTTTTATCTGGATTTTCTTTTAACAAGTAAAAGGCCTTTACGATATCCCCGCCAACCCCGCCGGGCATAGCAAAGTTAAAGAAAATGCCAATTAGTCCCAGTTTAAACACGGGCCAAAACTTAATTTTTATTTCCTGACCGATCAGAAGAACATACCATCGGAGGTTTGTAAGAAGAAGGTTCGTCAAAACTAACAAGCAACAAATTATAAAGCTAACTGGATTTAAAACTTCAATTGTTAGTTTTAAATCAAATTTACCACTCGTGCTTAACCAATAAATAAGTCCCGCCGCTACAGCAAATTTAAAAAATGTAGTTAATATTTGTTTCAAAGAATTCCCCGAAGCCTGTACAACACCAAACATAAATCTTCACGGCTAAATTGTCAGTATAGCTGCCTAGCATATAGTCGATAATTCAATGCGTTACCCTGGTAAAAATGCGTTTTAGGTGAATCTATGGACAAAATTTTGGCCCACATCTTGGATTCAGCTTAGCCCTATAAATTAATAATCGGTAGTAATATGGGGATGTATTTACAATTGGAAGCTTAGCCTGGCCACTCCCCCAGACTTCCATGGAGTTTAAAGGCCGAAAGACTGCTTTTACTTAAACACTTTGCTACTATTGGGTGTCACTAAAAGGAGATAATTATGAACAAAGAAAAGGTCTTAGAATGTTTAAACGATATTCTAGAGCATGAGCTATCGGGAGTTGTAAGATACAGCCACTATTCATTTATGATATTCGGATATAATCGGATTCCCATTGTAAGCTGGTTTCGGGGCCACGCAACCGAATCTTTAACTCATGCAAATGAGGTAGGCGAATTGATAACGACTCTAGGCGGGCACCCTTCCCTTAAAATCGGTGCACTACTTGAGACTCAACGCCACACAATGGAAGATATTTTAAAAGAATCCTTAGAGCATGAGAGAAAGCAAGTTGAGAAGTATCAGGCTCTGTTGAACGAAGTAAAAGATCACTCCATTCACTTGGAAGAGTATGCAAGAAAATTAATTGCAGAAGAGGAATTACATATTTCAGAAGTGGAAAAAATGCTAAGAAAACCAGCCTAAGTTTCTTAGTCTTTAGCGAGATACAAATTAAAAAAGTCGTACTAAATACCTCCGAATTTATTCGGAGGTATTTTTTTAGAAATGAGTGTCTATTAATTCCTTAAAGTTAGGGGTGTCTCCTGCATGATCATATTTATGGATCCAAGTAGTCTCACCATCAATGATCGAAAAAATACCCGGCATTTGCATACCGTCTCCATCTAATTTTCCCACACCATGTTGCTTTTTTATCCCAGCCTTATAGCCTTCCATAATAACTTTAGGTCCAAATAGCTCAAGAAGCGAGCCTCTTTTAAGACCAAATTGGCTATAGATACTTTTGTTTCGGTCGGAAATCCAAATAGCATTTTTAAATGGAAATTTTTCTTTCATTTTTTGTTCATGGAAGCCTTCACTCATGTGTACAAAGACAATTTGAACACCTAGCTCTTCTAGTTGATCTTCGTGGCGAATTAAATCTCCAAGAGTTTCTCGGCAAAAAGTACAGCCAGAGTGCCTAAGAAAGACCATCATCACTTTCTTTTCCTTACTATAATCTAGTAGGCTTTTTTGTTTTCCCAGCTGGATGTTTTCTAAAACATTTTGAGTCATGACTACTCCTTTAGTTAAGTTTTTCTTTTTTTAGGAAGGTAGGGTCGGACCTCTATAAAAATCTTGTAGCCTAAATTTAACAACAGCTTAAAAGGTCCGAATTTAGCCAAAGGAACTAACTTATTCCAGTATGGCAAGGTCTTCCAAATTTCTACAAAAGCCTCAACCCCCGTTACCCAAGAGCCATCTGGCCTCTGGATGTGAAAGTATTTATTTAGATAAGCCTCATCAGGTGGAACGGATCCCGGGTCAAAATCAGTAGAACTGATATCGACCATTTCTAAATTGCAGTCTTTGTCGATTTTTCTATAGTGATCCATCTCCAGAGAGCAAACTACACAGTTTCCATCATAATATAATTTAGTCTTGTTTTTTGTGTCTTCCATACTGTTTAAGATATCATAAACAATTTAAAAAATCTATAAATTCAGTAGCCTTAGATAGCTTCTGAGACAATGAAGCTAGCTCTCCACCATAGTAAATTTATCTTATTTACAACCTTTTAAACGCTAAATTATTCCGAGCCCTTGAATGATTAAAGCTTAGGTAATAGGCTATCGAGATGCAGTCCACTGATTATATTGATATCCTTCTCAGTCTTCAAAAACTAAGTGCCTTTGGGATGCTGGTTGTAATTTGGTTTGTTCAAATTCTTCACTACCCTAGCTTTCGCTTTATAGCGCGGGAAAAATTTGAAAGCTTTGAAAGTATGCATCAGCATCGGATATCTTATATCGTTATTCCCCTCATGCTTACAGAACTAATACTTGCCAGCTACTTTTTGATTTTTACAAGCCATTGGCTCAGTCTCTTAAACCTATTCCTAGTGCTTTTTTTATGGATTTATACTTTTTTAGTCAGTGCTAAAATTCATGGAAAACTAAATGATTCTCACTCGATTGATTTAATCGAGAAACTCATCTCGACAAATTGGCTTAGAACTAGTGTTTGGACGATAAAGTTTTTACTATTATTACTTTGGTAAATAAAAAAATATATAAACTAGAATAAACATCACTCACAACTAAATTTGGTCCCAAAGAAGTCCGGACTCATTAGCTCCGCTTCAGCCTTTTGAAATAGCCTCAAGCTCATCAATCACTTCCTTCAGACTAGTATCAATAGCTTCAACTATAGAAGAATGGACAGTTACAAGCTCATAGAATTTCTCGTAGGAGTCTTTTAGATAGCTTAGATCTTTACTAGGTCCCCACTCACAAAGACTTGCTGAGGAGATCAATTCTGGATCGCATTTTGTTTTTTCAACAAGTAACTCTTTAATAGCAAAACCATCCATTCCAGACACATAGAAACAGACTCGATCCAGTGACATAGATGCAAATACTATTTTTTGTGCTCTTGGATCTGAAAATTGAAAATCTGAAGACAGCTTGCAAATCTCTTGAGATGATGATTTTAAACTCATAACAGCTCGAACTTGTGCATGATCTGTTAAATCTAATTTTTGTAGCTTCTTACTACGAGACCCCATAAAACCAATGGCCAGATCTTCTGACTGGCTTGAGATTCGTATGTGGAACCCATCATGCTCACTTACTCTATCTGCCAATCGGGAAGAGATTCCCGAAAGCCTAATGCTATAAACTCTTTCTTTTGATATGTGAGCCAATAATTCGCTATAAGGAAAGATTTCTCCTGTAAAACCATCGTCTTCAGAAAAAAGGCAATAGCTTAAATTTGACTTTTCCTTACTAACAAACGTCTTTATCTCCTCAGTCTCTACCCAAGAGAATGTTTTTATCTCATAAGCTTCACCGGTCAAATATTCAATTGCAGACAATAGAAGCGAAGAGCCGCCCGTGACAATGAGCACTTTCTTTTTATGAGGAAAAAGCTTTTCAAAGCCTCTTAGGCTCTCAGCAAGACCCATTGAGGCGGTAGAATAGAACCTTATTCTATATTTATCATGAACTTCGAAATCTCTTTTGAAGTCATTCTCATATTGATCTAAAAACATATGCTTAGTCAAATTTGTCAGCAATATAGCCCCCCAAATTATTTTTTCTCGCCTTGTGAACTAGGTCTTCCGTTAAGCCTCTTCTTGACCTAGATAGGTCCATACTCTTATTTGAATAACTGAGAGCTTTAGTTTGGCAAATATCAATACATTCAGAGCAAGATATACATGCACCATAATCTAACTCAAACTCCAACAGTCTCTCCTGGATATCAACACCGGTTGAAGTTCTTTTAAAATTATCATCTGCCTCTAAAGGGCGGGATTTAATTTTGATCGCTCCTGTCGGACATTGAACTTCACAGTCTCTACACACAGTGCACTCTGGAAATCTATTCTCAATTTTTTGACGAAAACTAGAGTAATGCTTTGCCTCAACGAAAGGGAACTCTTTGGTTATTGCCTTTTTAATCACGAGTTTTTGTAGCTTTTTAATATAAAATGAAATTGTCTCTAACCGAAAAAACACTACCATGCTCCTTGATTGAGATTAAGACCAAAAGAACTACAGGACAGTTTTACATCTAAACTAGTAGTGTTAGTAATACGATTTAGATGAGGCTTAATTCTAGACCCAAAACTTGAAAAACGTATCTTCGAAGAATAAAAATAACAGTGTAGATCACCACTTGGAGCCTCTACCTTAGAAAAAGCAAATAATTCCCCAGGTATATGAAGATGCTCTACCTCTACTCTGTGGTCTCCTTCAGGTATATCCACTAGATCCTGGGACAATACCTCCACCTGCTTAACTAACCTAAAAAGCAATAAAAGCAATCTAACATAGGCATCATTTTTAAAATCAATATTGTATTTTTCTTTTGTCTTTAAATAAGATAAAAACTGATCTCGATCAGAATCATTTTCTAAAAATTTAAAAAATCCGGATTGAAATTGTGTTTTTTCTACATAATTTGGAATGACTAATTGGTCTTTGAGAATAGATTCTAAAAAAGGATCACCAACGATAAAACTAGATATCTGCTCCATCTCTTCAGTTAGTTTCTTTAAATTTAACCTTAAACTACTCTGACCACCAAAGCTCAAGTCTTGTGTTACACCACCAATACATATTAGCTGCGCAAGACTTCTATGCCCTCCCCAATAGTCTAAGATATCGTAGGGAAACTCCATTGCACTATCTAAGGCTGCAACCAAAGAATGGTCTTCTAGGCATTGAAAATGCGATCTTAAAGTTTGAAGATTCCATAAGACCTCTTGAACACCTAGAGCAATTTTTCTAAGCCTCTGACCACGTCTCGCCACTACATATTCTGAAATCTGTTCATATACTTTCGCAACTGCTAGCTGATAAGATAAAGATTCTTTTGCATTTATACGAGCGGCCCATTGTGTTTGAAAGAAAGGGCTCATAGACTCCAACTGCTTATAAAAATCGATAGAGCCTAATTCGAGATATTTTTTTAAGTCTGAGTCACTCGATAGATCAATACCACTAAGCATGTTGCCCCCAGTTCAATTGACACTTTTTTTTAAATGAATCAATATCCTTAGGACGTAAATGGATAAAAACATTTTCTCGACTTTCTAAATCTACAAAATGCAACAACAGCTCCATTCCTTTTTCGAAATATATATTCGAATAGCTCCACTTATCTCCAAGCACAGGTAATATATGAGTATTAAAGTCTTCCTCTAGAAGGTTATAGACTCTTTGATCACCAAATATGTCACGAGATTTTTGATCTATTGAATTCAGTCGCTCAAAAATATTCATCTACTTTTCCCATTTTAATATCTTCGTATTTTAATTCTTTTTTCTTATTTAATAGCTCGTAAATAGCTTTCACAAGTGTCTCTTCCCTTGGTGGACAACCGGGCACATAAATATCAACGGGAAGAATTTCATCCATTTTATAAACATCTTTATCAAGCTCTTTAAAAAGAGAGGCGGATATGGCACAAGTTCCAATTGCCATAACTTTTGTATCTTTAGGCATTTGTTTATGGTCTTGAATCAGTTTTTGAGAAAGTGCCTGGTTGATCCAACCCCCAACAATTAGAAGATTGGCTTCACTTGGGCTATTTGGAATCTCCAAAACTCCAAGCCTTGCTAAATCATGAATTGAACTTTGAAAAACAGGAGATAATTCCCCACAGCAGCCTGTTAGAAAGACCCAAGGTCGAGCAACACTTGGCGTATACTTTTGCAAAAAACTTCGCAAGAACTCCCCCTCAATAAACCCGTTTTGAAAAAGGATTTATCTCACTATTTTCAATAGGTTAAAGGTTTTATTCAAGGGCTTTTCACAGGAATCTTAAAAATAGTCATTCCACCCCCTAGAAAACTCAAGTTTGCTTACTTTCGCAACGAACAAGCTACCATGGCAGGGAGGACAATGGGCCTTACTTCATCAATATATTGGTGGACTTAAAGCCCGGTGAATACTTGATCAAATCCACCAGAACACTCAGTGTTATAGGCGAAATCCCAGGCTTTGAAAAAAATATTTACATTTACTTACCTAAAAAAACACGCCCTACCTCTCTAAATTTGAGGTGCTCGGATCTCATTTCCCAAGAATGGGATAAAGGAAACGAAGCTCATGGTTTATTAAAATATAAAACCAAACAAGGGACCTCTACAGGATATAGAAAAATGAAGCTATTTAGCCTTTGAAATAAAATCAAATGCCTGGCTAACAAAACGAAAACTTTCCACATCCATTCCATCACTGCTCAAAACACCTGAAATTAGAATTCGCCTTTCATTTCCTTGTCGATCGGGAGTGAAATCAATATCAAATATTCCAGTTCTAGGGTCCCATTGTACTGGCACTCTTGAAAAACCAACAAACAAATAGCTTGTTTCCATCGTAGATATTGAAGCAATCAAAGGACTATCCTTCAAACCCGGGTAGTAATCAAAAGAGATACTAACATCATCAAACTTCTTAGTTTCACCAATTTTTATTAGCTCACCCTGGTACACACCTTTGATTTGAGAGAATTGCCTTCTCATTCTAGATCTTCTTTCAGGCTCTTCAATTTGAGAAACTACCTTAGAAAGCCTTTCAACATCTAACTTTCCCACAAAGCCGTTTTGATCCCATTCAGCAATAATCCTAGCAGATTCCCAACTACCAATTATTGTGTCTCCAGACTCAGGAAGTAACATACTAAACTCCCCTCTCTCGTCATAGCGTACATTAAACACTCTTTCTTCATTGGAATAAAACAGGTTTTCATAACGAAGCTGCCCCTTTAACCTAGGCAAGGTGTAAATATCTCCGTTCTCATCCTGACCTTGAACTTCATTCACATAGAAAAGCCTGACTTCTACTTGATAGTTATTTCCGTCTACATGCTCCAGACTTCCAGAGTATACCCCTTGAACCTGAACACCTAAGCGTTCTAACCTCGTTTTCTGTCTTTCAATTTCGGAGTTTTCGATGTTCTTATCTTCTAATCCAAAATCATAGCCACAAGCCGAAACAAGAAACAAAATACTGAATAGGGATTTTTTCATTTTTCCACCTTAGTTTGTTAGTTGAACCAATTCGTCTCTCAGAGCTGAGTACTGGTTTAAACTCATATGATAGCGTCCAATGGACTGAATTTTATTTGTTTCAGCACTGGATAATGCGTTATAAGCATCAATCAACTGTTTTACTTCCAACCTACCTTGGCGATAGGCTGCCTTAATTTCCTTTGCAGCTCTTTCCCTTGCTTTCAGAAGATCCACAGCACTCTTCGCAACAGAATAGGACGACTGAACCTCTTTTTGAAAACTCATTAAATCAGCTGTAAGTTGGTCCTTGAGTTTTTGTAACTCTAGTTCCATAATTTTCTTATTCGCATTGGCATGTCTGACTTCTGCACCTCGGGAATTATCCCCCAAAGCAAAACGAAATCTTAAACCGGCATAATAAGTAGGTTTAGCGATGGAGCTAAGTTCTGTAAAAGCTTCGCCCGCCTCAGTATCCACCCCGGTACTACTAAGCTTGGCTATAAATTTTAATTCAGGCTTTGCTTTTGATTTGGCTATTTTAACCTGGTTAATGAGACTTTCGATTTCGATCATTTTGCTTTTTAATTTTCTGAGATCACTGATAACTTTTTCTTCGATTTTTGGAGGCTCTGGAATCAACTCAGATACACTGAAATCTAAATCCTTAGCTGGATCCAGTTTTAAAAGTCTTTTTAAGTTCTCAGACTTACGTATATAGTCCAATGAGGCGGTTTTAACTTTTTGCTCTTGGATGATAAGCTCTGCTTGTGTTTGCGGAAGCTCGGCTGGAGCTGCGTAGCCCACTTTTTTCTTATTTCTTACTATACGACTCAAATCTTGATAGCGTTTTCGAGAGGCAAAAGATTCTTCCAGAGTTTCTTTCGCAGTGAAACTTTGCCAAAACATCTCCATTGTATTGAGAATCAGCTCTTCCGTTGCTTCTGATCTTTCAAACTCGTGCTTATTTTGATTTAACTCAGCATTCAAAATTTCTAAACGGTCAACGATACCAAAGGAGTTTCTAATTAGGTTTTGTTCGTAATTTAACTCCAATACATCCATAAACTGCCGGGAGGCTTGTCCCCGACTTAAATTAAAAGTGGCTAGATCATTGTTTTGACCAATTGCTTTATAGGATAGATCTAAGTCTCCTCCACCACTAAACTTCTTTCTAAAGCCTAAAAGGTAACTCAATTCCTGAGTCGATTCATTTTGAAATCCCTGGAGAGTTTCTGCCTCTGTATACATATAGTCCGTACTTAGTTCAAAAATATAGTCGTAGCGAGCTAGTATTCTAGCTTTTTCTACCCACTGACTCTCCCTTTGTTTAGTAATTATTTGCGCCTGATCAGAAGACTTCAAAACCATATCTACCACTATTTGTGGACTTAAGGGCAAAGATGCATTTGCCATCGAGCTAACCAATAAGACTAAAGAGCTTAAAAATACATTTTTCATGTTTTACCAAATACTTCCAATTCCCAGCTGAACATTCGTTGCAGGGGTTTTTAATATTGATTCAGAACCTTTTAACTCATGATTCAGTCTTAGATAAGTATTCCAGTTCTTTGCAAATGGACCATACATTAGCTCTATCTCATAGAAGCTATTGATACTTTTAAATTGTTGATCAAAACGACCAGACTCACTCGCCTGTATCTGCTGACTACTACCAATATCTAATGAACCCAAAATTTGAAGGCGCTCTCGCGAAAACAGTAGCTGACTTAGCCCCACTTTGAACTGCAGAAAATTAATATTTATACGATCAATATCTTCTGACCCAAATGCGCGTTCAGCTCTCCAAAAAGCATAGTTTAGCCCCGCTCTCCATTTCGTATTTGCGAACCATATTCTTCTAAACTCAACTCCATATAGATTTAAATTATCAAATTTTTCTGCTCTAGAGCTATCCAACAAAATACTTCCTGAGGGCTGAAAGGATTGGATCAAAAAAACCAGCTCGTCTTCATTCACAATACTTTTCATGGAAGAAATAGAGTCTACTTGGACAGTCGCAATTTTTGTGTTCGAATCGATAATAGAATTAGATTCAGAGGCGCTAGAAGCCAATTCTTTTTTGGCTTGATCTAGTAAACTCGTAGCTCGCAAACTCAAAGAGAGAAAAAAAACAAGAAACAAACTAAAATGAAAAAACTTAAAACTCATTATATTCCCCCCGGATTATGGGTAGTTTTATCTCGGCCAATTTAATCAATCAATTAATTTGTTTGCTTTGGCGCAGCTGGTCTGCTAAGCCTCTCTCATGAGCCAAGCGAGTGAATCTAATAGTTCAGCAGGATATGGAGATGGTAAAGAAGCCATCTTAAAATCTGCTATTTATTTATTCACCAGTAAGGGCTATCAAAAAACCACACTAAAAGATCTAAGCGCTGAATCAGGAGTAAATACGGCATTAATAAGCTATCATTTTGGCGGAAAAGAGGGCTTAATGAGAGCAGTTCTAGAAAAAAAGCTCTCGATTTTTGACCAAATGTTTCTACCCTCTGAAAAACTGGGAAGCTCCATCTCTATGGACAACTTTATCCACTTTATAGATCGCAGTCTGGAAGAGTTCCACAAAGACGCGAGCTTCTTTCATGTAATACAGTGGAACTACCTCGATGGAGGGATGTTTGCTGAAACTATAAACGATAAGGTTTGTCAGAGAATAGAGGAAAGAATAGCCAAGGTAATCAGGATTCTAAATCCTAAATTAAGCCAAGAAGATGCGATGGTTAGTGTACTTATGCTAGGAAGTCTTTTGATGAAGTATGCGGAACTAAAATGGCACTATCCCAAATTTAGATCTTTCAAAGAGCCTAATCCTGATTTCCAAAAGCGCTTTAAAACCAGATTGCTAAAACAAATCAAACACCTTATTCATTCATAAAAAAGCCTCCAAAAAATTTGGAGGCGTATCAATCGAAAGTTATATTTACGTAGGCCTACTTAAAAAAATCATATTTCAAAGAAAAATTAGGTTTAGCAAGAAAAACTAAATTCCTGCCTTATGCCTCTCATCTTCATCCAATACAGACTGAACTCCTCCTTGAAGATTTGGTCTTCTCGTGAGATGAGCGATATCATGAACAAAGCTAGATCCATTTAAACCAGCGTTTTGCCACTCTGGTCCCATTCTAACCGCGTCCACAGGACAGGCCTCCTCACAAAATCCGCAATAAACACATCTTAATGTATCTATCTCATAAGATATTGGAAACTTCTCTACACTCGGATCATCATGCTCGGCCGCCAAAATAGTAATACAGTTGGCAGGACAATTAGTCGCGCATAGCATACAAGCTGTACATCTAATACTTCCGTCCTTTTTCACTGTTAAAACATGGCTGCCTTTAAAGCGTGGTCCATACTCATATTTTTCTTCTGGGTAATTTAGAGTAAGAAGCTTATCTTTATTAAAGATATTTTTAATCATGTTAGAAAAAGTGATACCCATTCCCCTAAGTATTGGAGGTAGGTACCAACTATTTTTTAACTCAGGCCTTTTAACTATACTCATGCTAAAGCTCCTATTTTAATTTCGCTTCCCGAAACCAGGAAACCAAATTGACCAAGGTTTAATGCGTTGGAGACAACAAGTCGCATAGCTCTAAGCTTTTGCTCTTTACCGTCGTAGTTCGTAAAAGTTCCGTCTTTTTCAACCCAAGTTTTCGTTGGAATTAAGCAATCTAGTTCCTTAAATGCAGAGCTTGGATTAGAACCTAGCCATACAACGTAGTCTGCCTTTCTGGCCGCTTTCGCTTTTTCCTCAAGGTCCTTATATACCTCTTGATTTTCAGGCCCTGCGACGATCAACATTTTCACATTCCCAGCGTCAAGTTTACTTGCCAAATCTGAATAGTTTCCTGCAAAGGAAGAATCACTCATCGCCTTTTTCAAGCCAGCAGTATTTGGATTTTTATCTCCACGGATTAAAAGTCCATCAAAATCTTCAGCAATCTCTTCGTCGTGGTTCCATCTGTAGACATTGGAGACTCCCATAGATTTCATGCTAGAGAAAAACTCACTATACTCTTCGTTTGTGTACTGAGCCGTTACCAGCACAGAAACATTGGAAGCACCAACTTCTTGAATTTTATCTGCCATTTTTTTTGCAGCAGCTCCAGCGTCCAAATATTTTAGCCCGCCATCCTCTCTTAACATTGCTTTTAAAAGTCTTTGGTCTTTATTTACATAGGTATACGTTTCTCTACCTTTATCACACATCCAGTAACCGTTGTTATCTGGGTTGTAAGCCGGCTTTACTCTGAAGTATGATTTTTCATTATAGTAAACATTTACGCTACAACCAGTGCTACAACCAGGGCAGGTAGATTCTTTATCATCGAGATACCAAACCCTCTGCTCGAACCTAAAGTCCTTAGATGTTAATGCACCCACAGGGCAAATATCCACAGTGTTTACCGAGTACTGGTTGTTCAATGGCTTGTCTTTATGGGTACCAATCTCAGCATTATCACCTCGATTAAAAATACCCAACTCATGAGTTTCCGTAACCTCTTCAGTAAATCTCACACAACGGGAACAAAGAATACAGCGTTCTGTATCTAGAACGACCCTTTCTCCGAGACTTACCACTTTTCTTTTCTTTACTTTATTTTCAGCCATCTCTGAATTGTACTCACCAAATTCCATGTACTGATTTTGCAATTCGCACTCACCAGCTTGGTCACATATTGGACAATCTAATGGATGGTTGATTAAGTGAAACTCTAAACCCCACTTGACGGCTTCCTTCACTTTTTCACTATTGTTATTTACGATCATGCCTTCTGTAACTTGCGTATTACAGGCAATCGTTAGCCTAGGCATGCCTTCCACTTCCACCATACAAAGTCGGCAGACTCCAGCAACACTAAGCCCAGGATGCCAACAATAATGAGCGATAGATTCATCGGCTTGCTTGAAGGCCTCAATAACTGAGGTCCCCTCTTTGACTTCGATCTCTTTTCCATTAACCGTGCATTTGAGCATACGTTTGTCCCTTTACTTTTGATCTACCTTCTCTTACGAAAAACTCAAATTCATCTCTGAATTTTTGTACAAAACTAATCGTTGGCATTGCCGCCGCATCAGATAAAGCACAAATAGTTTTTCCCATCATATTATTCGCCACCGTTTCCAGTAGATCGATATCTCTGATACTACCCTCGCCGCTAACAATTTTATGCGTAATTTTATTTATCCAACCAGTGCCCTCTCTACAAGGTGTGCACTGACCACATGATTCATGATGATAAAAGTGCAGCGTAACTCCCAAGAGATCCACCATACAGCGAGTATCATCAATTATAATTATCGCTCCTGAACCAAGCATAGAGCCCATTTCTTGAAGGGCTTCGTAGTCCATAGTTACGTTGTAGGCTTCCTCCGCAGTTAAAACCGGAGCACTGGATCCACCCGGAATCACAGCCTTTAGCTTTCTTCCTGGCTTCAAACCACCACACTCCACTTCTATCAATTCCTTTAGGGAGTAGCCTAGGGGAACTTCGTAAGTTCCCGGCTTTTGAACATCACCGCTGATGGAAAATAACTTTGTTCCAGCAGATTTTTCCGTACCGTACTTTCTAAACTCTTCCACGCCATCGCGAATGATATACTTTACAGCGGCAAGTGTTTCTACGTTGTTTACTATAGTTGGCTTTTTTAAGTAACCTTGAACCGCAGGGAAAGGAGGCTTAAGCTTTGGCTGTCCCTTTAGTCCCTCTAGAGAAGATATCAATCCAGTTTCTTCACCACAAATATAAGCACCCGCTCCTGCATATACATCTAACTCAAAATCATAACCAGAGCCTAAAATATTTTTGCCAAGTAAACCATCGTCGTAGGCTTCCTTTAAGGCTTTTACATATAAATCATAAATGTGCATATACTCACCGCGAAGGTATATATAGCCTTTCTTACAATTCGTTGCGAAACCAGAAATAATCATTCCTTCTATCAACTGATGAGGCGCTCTCTCCATCATCAAACGATCCTTAAATGTTCCTGGCTCACCTTCATCTGCGTTACAAAGTAGATATCTATCTTCATCATTTTTAGGTAGAAAACTCCACTTCATACCTGTCGGAAAACCGGCCCCACCACGCCCGCGCAAACCAGATTCTTTAACCATATCTATGATTGCTTGTGGCTCCATCTTTAGAGCTTTAGCTAGAGGCTCGTAGCCTCCGTGCTTTTTATAGCCAGCAATACCGATATACTCTTCGTTATTATAGTGTTCAGATAAAATTTTAGCTTCCATCGTCTACCCTTTTGCCTTTAGGTCAGCAATCAATTGGTCCGTTTTGTCCACGGTCATATTTTCGTTGTATTTGTCTATACCTACCTGAATCACAGGGGCGGTATCGCAGGAACCTAAGCATTCCACTCTGGAAACAGTAAATAAACCATCATCCGTAACCTCACCCTCTTTCAAATCTAGTTTTTGTAAGATGTGGTCGGTCAACTCTCTGGCCTTAGCCATAGAACAACTTATATTACAGCAAACTTGTAAGTGGTATTTTCCCGTAGGCTTTTTATTAAACATTGTATAGAAGGTATTCACTTCATTGATGTCCGCCTCTGGGATATCCATCAATTTAGATAAATACTCAATGGCCTCTTCAGACACCCACCCGTGTTCTTTTTGAACAACGTAAAGACTTGGGATAATGGCTGAGTAAGGAGTCTCATATCTGCCTAATTCTTTTTTAATTTCTTGAACCGAATTTTCTTTTAATTCAAACATAACAATTACCTATCCAATTCACCGGCGATTAAGTTCATACTTCCTAAAATCGAGATTACATCTGCCAACAAGCCACCAGTAATTTGCTCAGGGAAACTCTGATAGATTGGGAAACAAGGTGGTCTAACTCTTAAACGATAAGGATTTGCCTCACCATCACTGGCCAGGAAGAAACCAAGCTCACCGTTTGCGGCTTCTGTAGCATCATAAATTTCACCCTCAGGTGGTTTAATACCCTTCATCACCAACATAAAGTGATTCATCAGACCTTCAATATTTCCATATACATCTTTTTTCTCTGGCAAGACGATACTTTTATCTCTGATGGTATAGTCACCACCAGGGATATTCTTAGCAACTTGTTCGATAATTCTGCAAGACTGTTTCATCTCTTCAATTCGAACAAGGTAGCGATCATAGACATCGCCCGTGGTTCCCACCGGAACATCAAAATCTAAAGTTTCGTACCCATAATAAGGCTCTGCTTTTCGTAAATCTAAACCAACACCCGCAGCTCTTAAACATGGACCAGTATATCCCCATGCAATTGCATCTTCTGGAGTTACAGCTCCAACACCTTGAGTTCTTTGCATCCAAATTTTGTTTTCAGACAAAAGAGCTTCGATTTCAGCAACACCTTTACGAATTTCTTTTACTGTATCAAGTACATCCTGGAACCATCCCGCAGGGGCGTCCTGAGCCATACCACCAACTCTGGTCATTGAAACTGTAAGCCTTGCTCCGCAAAGTTTTTCAAACAGACTATAGACCATTTCTCTGAGTCTAAAGAGATAAAAGAACCCTGTCAGGGCACCTAAATCAACGGCATTAGCCCCAACACAAACTAAGTGATCAATAATTCTAGAAAGCTCGGCAAGAACAATTCTCATTGCTTGCGCTTTAGCAGGGATTTCTACTCCCAACATTTTCTCAACAGTTTTACAGTAACCGATATTATTCATGGGTGCAGAACAGTAGTTCAAACGATCCGTATAGGGAATCACCTGGTTGTAGGGATGAGTTTCCGCCATTTTTTCGAAACAACGATGAAGAAATCCTAACTCGACCCCAGCCTTCGCCACTTTCTCACCTTCTAAGGCCGCCATGATACGTAGAGTCCCATGAGTAGCGGGATGAGAAGGCCCGATATTTAACGGAAGTAAGTCCTTCCCTTCCTCTGGCTTAAAACGAGAACCATCATTAAAATGCAAAGGCATTACATCCTTGCAGCTCTGTTGGTGGTTAGGATCGTAGTCTTTTCTAAGAGGATGACCCTCAAAATGATGATGAGTAAGAATTTTAGTTAAGTTTGGATGACCCGTAAAAATCACACCAAACATATCGTAGGCTTCTCGCTCAAACCAGTTCGCAGACTTCCAAACAACTGTAGCTGAATCCAATACAGCATCTTCATCAGAGAGATAGACTTTGATTCTCAAGCGATCAATATTTTTAGTATTAAACAAATGATAGATAACCGCATAACGCCGAGTCATATCTTTATGCCACTTTAAATAATCTATAGCAGAGAGATCCATTAAAACATCAAAAGCACCGCTATCTTTTAAGTGCCTGAGGACATCAATAATTTGGCCCTTGGGAACTTCCAAAACATCGTTCCCAAACTCGTTGGAGAATTTAAAACTCTCCACTGAAAACTTTTGACCCAAATCCTGTTTAAGCTCATCAATTTTACTCATACGGCCTCACTTTTCCAGTTGTCTTTCCATGGGCGTGGAATATTGTTTTCAATCATTTTTTGAAGCAACATTACACCATCCAAAACCGCTTCGGGAGTCGGAGGGCAACCAGGGACAAACACATCTACTGGCAAAACTTTATCGATTCCCTGAAGTACATGGTAGGCTCTGTAAAAACCTCCAGAACTTGCACAAGCACCCATGGACAATACATACTTTGGCTCCAGCATTTGATCATAAATATGCCTTAAAACGGGGGCCATCTTCTCAGTAATGGTTCCTGCTACAATTAATAAATCTGCCTGACGAGGAGAGAATCGCACTACTTCCGCACCGAAGCGCGCGAGATCATATTTGGGACCCATTACAGACATGAGTTCAATTCCGCAGCAAGCCGTTCCGTAAGGAAGAGGCCAAAGGGAGTTTTTCTTTCCCCAGTTAATCCAATCATCCACTCTTGTGGTCATCGCGTTCGAATGTAAAAGATCATTCAAATCTTGTTGTGAAAAACTCTTAGCATCACTCATAGGTACTACTCCCAAATTTATCTAAGAAGATTTAGACACGAACATTCACTCCAAACTAGTAACGAATGTACAGGTACCAAAATTTTCTATTTTCAACTTCTTCTCATTTATATCATTATCTTTTCATTTAGAAATGTGATAACTGATTGCGTCGATCCCCTAAACTACCGAGATTTCTGCATTAAACCCTTGTTCGACAAGAGCTACACATCTGCCAATGAAAGTTACAAGCTGTTAAAAATAAGCCCTTTCTTTTAGCAATCAATGAGTATTGTTCACGCTATCGTAAACAATTATTATGAGAAATGCACTAGAAATCGGATTCGAAGTTCAAATTCTAGCTCTTTACTAATAACTCAATCCCTAGAATTTATTTAAACATTACTTTCAAGGGCCTCAGGCTAGAATATAGAAATCGGAGCCAATTTAAAATTCTTATGAAACATAAAGTCCACTTATCAAAATCATTAAATTTAATTTGTTGTGCCCCCCTAGAATAAGGGCTAGGCTTTTATACATTAAAAAGACCAAAGGGTTCTAGGAAGAACCTTCAAACGATCAAGGAGGAAGCATGAGGAAATCGGTGGCCTTAATAGGCTTATCTGTTATTCTTTCCGTTTCTGCAAACGCAGAAGAGTACATCATTAAATTCAAAAACAACGTAAATCCAATGCAGTTTTTTAGTGGAATGGAGAATACTCCAAAAGCACTGATGGAAAACTTATATGTGGTAGATGTCGATCATTCAATGATGAGTCAAAACGAAGTTTTATCTATGGAGCTAGATGAAAGAATTGAATACGTTCAGCCCAACTTTAAAATGGCGATTCCAGAACTGAACATTGAAGCTGGAAACGTAGCAATTTCACAAATTTTAAACTCCAAGCAGAGTAATGGAGTAGAAGCGGCGCAGGATAATCCAAATATTCCGGCCCGACCTGCTAACCCAGGAAATGGTGCTGATCCAGAATTTGGCAATCAATGGGGAATGAATGATATCGGTGTTAAAGAGGCTTGGAATCAATCCGGAACTAAAGGATCTGATGAAATCGTAGTCGCTGTAATAGATACCGGTGTAGATTACGTCCACGAGGACTTAGTTTATAATATGTGGAGAAACGAAGGCGAAATAGCCGGTAACAATATAGATGATGATGGTAACGGATTTGTTGATGATGTTGTTGGTTGGGACTTTGTTAGTAACGACAACAAACCTTGGGATCTCTACACGGATCCATTGCAGTTATTATTAGGAGGCGGTAACCCAGGACATGGTACTCATTGCGCTGGTAATGTTGCAGCTCGAGCAAATAATGGTAAAGGTGTTGTTGGTGTTGCTCCAAATGTGAGAATCATGGCAATGCGCTTCCTAAGTGAAAAAGGACAGGGAACTACCTCTGGCGCTATCCAATCCATTAAATATGCAGTAGACAATGGTGCACACATTCTTTCAAACTCATGGGGTTCCGTTGGTGAAGGTTCAGATCAAGACGAAAACAAAGCTCTGAGAGACGCCATCCAATACGCTCAAGACAAAGGTATTCTTTTTGTAGCGGCTGCCGGTAACGGTAAGCAAGGAAAAGGATATAACAACGATACTGATTCACAACCTGCATATCCTGCAAGTTACGACCATGACATCATTGTTAGTGTTGCAGCCATTGATGTGGAAGATAATTTAGGTCCATTCTCCAACTGGGGTAAGCGAACCGTAGATATTGGCGCACCTGGTGTGAAAGTATTCAGCACAGTGCCTGACTCTAAATATGCAGATACGGTAATTGATATGTTCGGCCTAACAGTATACTGGGATGGAACTTCTATGGCCACTCCACATGTAGCTGGAGCTGCCGCTTTATATCTTTCTGCTAATCCAACAGCGGACTGGACAGAAATAAAAGAAGCCCTTCTAAGCTCTGTGACTAAAGTCCAGACGCTGAATGGAAAGACTTCAAGTGACGGTAAATTGAATGTTTTGCAGTTGATGCAGAGATAATCAATTCTAGACTTTAAGTAAGTAAAAAGGCTCCATTTTGTGGGGCCTTTTTTTTATAAAAAACAAACTAAAATTTAGCCGCGGACTTTTGTCACAAAAATATTAATAAATAAATAAATCTTCACGCCAGCTTCAGTGTTACCGATATGTTTTTATGGAAAATAAACCGAACTTTAAATTTCGACCAGAACTATTCTTTCAATCTGCATTTGATCTAATAAGTGTATCCAACATGGATGGCTACTTTATAGAGCTAAATAATGCTTGGTCCTCTGAGACTGGTTACAGCATAGATATTTTAAAGTCGACACCTTTCATGAATTTTGTAGTTAAAAGTGATCACATCCAGACACAGAAGGTATTTGAAGAGCTTCTCAATGGTAAATCCATTGTTAATTTTAAGAACCGATACATCAAAAAAAATGGTGATATTATGTGGCTAGAATGGTCAGCATGGGTACAGGAAGATTTGATATATTCCATTGCTAGAAATAATTCTGAAGCCGTGGAAAAAACTCTACTCCTAGAGAAAACCGAAGAGGTTGGACAAATTGGTACTTGGGAGGTTGATACTACCACTGGTAAGGCAAGCTGGAGTGATTACACATTCAAAATTCATGGTCTACCCGTGGGTGGAGAAATCCCTGTTGAGGATGCTCTAAATTTTTATTCCCCAGAGGCCAGACCCATCATCGAAGAGGCACTCAACCGAGCCATGGCAGAAGGAAAAGCCTGGGACCTAGAACTCCCTTTTGTTAGAGCCACTGGTGAAAAAATATGGGTTCGCGCTAAGGGTGAACCTCAAATTCAAAATGGAAAAATTATGAAAATCACGGGAGTATTTCAAGATATTTCTGATAGAAAAGAGACGGAGAAAAAACTTCAAGAGCAACAGGTTAAGATCCTACAAAACTCTAGACTCTCTAGCTTGGGAGAAATGGCGGCAGGTATCGCCCATGAAATCAATAACCCGTTGAGTGTAATTAACGGCTACGCCGATAGAATGATAGGTATCATTGAAAAAGAGAAAGAAGAACTAAGCGCTGAATCCTTAGCAAAGGTTCTAAAAGCCGCAGACAGAATATCAACCACCTCCGAACGAATCGCAACAATCATTAGAGGCTTGAGGGACTTCTCTAGAGATGGGTCAAAAGACAAAAGCTCTATTTGCACTATTGATGACTTGATTAATGATACATTAGATTTCTGTCGACAGAAATTTGTAAACAGAAACGTGGATCTCAGAGTTTCCGCAGAGTCCCGGGAAATTTTCGTCCAGTGTAAACGCGTGCAATTGTCTCAGGTTTTACTTAATCTACTAAATAATGCCTTCGATGCCATTACCGACCTAGATCAAAAAGAGCCTTGGATAGTGGTAAACGCAACCGTAGAAAATGATAAAGTAAAGATTGCTGTAACGGATAGTGGGGAAGGAATTGATAAAAAAGTTGCAGCTAAAATTATGCAACCCTTCTTTACTTCTAAGGAAATTGGAAAAGGTACTGGCCTTGGCTTGAGTATATCCAAAGGAATAATAGAGTCACACTCTGGAAAGATATGGCTGGATCACTCCTCAGTAAACACTAAATTTGTTGTTGAACTACCCTACAACTCTCAATCCGTTTTAAAAAGAAAACATGACCAGGAAAAAGCCAAAGAGGCGGCCTAAACTATGTCTCTTTATAAGTAAAAAAGTTTCACCATAGCCAATAAAACAAAAAATACCCAAAGAGCTGTAAGATACTGAAATTGCCTTAGATTTTGAAGAATTGTAGACTCTTTTGACAATTAGGTAAAAGAGACAATAGATCCACAAAATCCCGAAGATGCGCCGACTTCAGGCTATAATCTTGTCTATGAAACATACAATTCTATTACTAATACTACTTTCAAGTTTAGGCCTTTCTGCCGCAACCATCAAAATGGATCTGTTCGAAAAAACAGAGGTTCTACAGGAGCAGTTTTCTGACAGAAACCAAATGATAGCCCTAGACATTCGAAAGCAGCTGTCGGAAATAGCAAACTACGACAGCGCTGCCCAATTTAGAATGATTGATCTTCTAGTACAACGTAAGGCTTTGGATCAAGAACTGGTTAATATGGCCAAAAATCGCCCTTCTGCCCTGTCGGAAAGAATTAAAAAAGAAAAAGACCCTGTTCTAAGAAAAAAACAGAGTCTCGTTTTATTTATGGTTTCCGGAATTCAACAAATTTAGTCGAAGTTTGCATAGGCCTTTCTTAAATCTGCATTTTGCGCTTTAAGCTTCTTCCAGCGTTTGGTTTCCGACAAGTAGGTTGCCTCTTTAGATTTTAAATCCTTTAAAGTCTTTGCCGCTTCAATTTTTTTCTTCTCAATAGTTTGACCAATCCTAATAATTTTTTGTTTCTTCTGATCCCATTCTGCGAGCTCAGTATTCAAATCTTCGTTTTGTTTGGAATAGGTTTCTATATTACTATTTCTCTTCTCGATATTTGCTTGCAAACTTGCCATTAGTTTTTGTAGCTCGCCCAATTGCAGCTGTTCTTGATCCAGCTTTAACTGCTCTTCTTGTTTCAACTTATCCACTTTTGTAATTTGGACTTGTATCGCCGCCTTTGTGGCTGTGTTGTCTTTTTTATAAATCGCTAACTTTTTAGTACTTTCACCGAGTTCTTTTTTGTAGGCCTTCAATTTTTTCTGATTGTCTTTAACTACTTTCAGATTATCCTCAAATGCCTCGAGATTAGCATTCGCGTTTGTGGCATTAGTTTCAAGCTGATCTAATAGCCGATTCTTCTCGGCCTCAGAAGCCTGAAGTGGTAATGCGAGAACTCCTACTACTAAAACCTTAAATAACAACTTCATTCTATCCTCCAAATATTATCTTTTTGCCGTATTCTTCGGACAAAGATTATTAACTTCTGTACGGTAATGACCAATCTCATCTTCCCAAAATTCCCCATCAAACTCCCAGTTTAATGCGGCTTTTTTTACTTCTTTGTCGATATTGACAGTTTTTCCCTCCGATGCCCCTCCCGCTAATTTATAGCGAATATGAGAACCGGCTCCAGAGAAAATTTCATATTTAAGAAGTTCATTGTTTTCGATGAATAGCCTTAAGTCCTTTTCCATTTTTTTGTAGGAACCACGCAGGACTCTACCAGCAACCAATTGTTGGTTTTTAATGCTAGATGCTAGTTGTCGTTTTATACTTCTATTCAAACTGGTGTTCTTAGTTCGTGCGTCTTTCATAACCCGACGATAAAAGCGGTTTTTTGCTAACTGCAATTTTCTTACATTAAGCTCGGAAACCAACTGAGCTTTTTTAGCTTTAATCTTTTTAGTTGTTTTTAAACCTTTTATTTTTTCTTTCGTCGCTTTAATCTGAGTCTTAAGAGCCGTAATTGTTCTCCAATTTTTTTTCAAATCATCACGAATCAGACCTTTAATGAAAGTTGCTTGATACTCTTCATCTGCGTACTGATTGATTGTTTCTTGTACCTTGATGAAAGCCTTCTGCCTAGCAGCTTCCTTTAAAACCATTGAGTTCTTTTTAAATTTTTCACTAGTAGGACTTTTAAGATAAGAAGTAACTTCGGAATAATATTTCCGACTAGACTTACCTGCTTTCTTATTAAAGCTACTCATGTATTTATAGAGGTCACCATACTTTTTCTCAAACTCACTTACTGAGCGATAGGCATCTGGAAACTGACATAGACTTAAAAAACCTAAAGCTCTAATTATATAGGACTCTGGCTTATAAACAGTTTGAAAATAAGGAGTTTGTATAGACAACATATTTCCAATCGCTCCAGGCTCATCTTTTACCATTAATTGTGCCCAAGCCTGTTGCTCTAAACCTTGTATCCACAGAGGGTGGTTTCTACCAATTTTTACAAAGTTTTTAATAGATTCTTTATATTTTCTTTGCCTGAACTCCATTTGAGCCAAAGCGATTGAGGTCAAACTCTTCACTTCATTTTTAATTTTATTTTTTTCAAGGTAAGCAGCAAGCTCCCTTAAATTTTGCCTTGCTAGCTTTGTATTTCCGATTAAATACCTTGAGTTCGCAGCTACAAATAGGGCCCTTGAATAATCAGGGGATTCTTTGGAAACTTTATTAGCAGCCTTAAGAGCGCCCGAGTATTTGCTCGTTTTAAGTAAAAATTTAGAAAGTAGGTAATTTGCTTTGTCAGCTAGTTTTATATCTTTTAAGCCTGAGATGATCGATGGCTGTCTATTAAGTAACCCACCCAATTCATAATGATAACTGATAGGAGTTTCCTCAATCAAGATACGTTTGATACCGTCTCTAACTTCAGAATTACTTCCCCAAGCAAAGTACTTCTCTGCCCATTGGTGGGAAAGGTGAAAGAAACCCATTTGCTGAAGACAATCTACCATTCTTAAAGAGATAAGTTCTTTTCGGTAAGTATTTTTAGTCTTGATCGCATTATAAATTGGCGCGACAATATGACATTTACCACCCTCGTGGTAGAACACTTCTGCTTTAAGAAAAGATTTTTCTTCCCCTGATAATGCATCAATTTTCTGGAGAGCTACAGCTTGTTCTTTGGCTAATTTCAGCTCTTCAATTTTAGTACTTCTCTCAATACCACTTAAAGTCACAAATTTCTTTGAGGCTTTTAGTTTCTTTCCTGATAGCTTAGCTATCTTCTTTTTCTTTTCCGCATCTATCTTTTCCGTGAGTAGAATTGGACTATCTAGTTTTTTCATACTTTCTAAATTCAAATCTGAATCAGAGTAAGCACCAATTCCGGAGAATTTTAGACTCAAGCTCTCTTCCGGTTCCACATTCATTTCTCTAAACGTTGGAATATTTTTATTTAAAAACTTCTTATTTACCTTTGCGGCTTTTGAATCTTTAGCGATTGCTTTTTTTGAAATTTTCTTAGTTGTAATGATATCTTTTTCGAGCATTTCCAATGCCTTTAAAGCCTCTGTAACACCTTTTTCTCTTTTGTTGAGTATATCTTTATTTAATTGGATAACCGTTGGCTCAGGAGCAGGCTCCTGTTCTACTACTTTCAACTCCTTGGGTGCTTCCCCTTTTGGAATTATTTTTTCAATCGCCTTTTTTGCTTTCGCTACGATACCCTCATTTTCAACTGGTACATTGGGACGAATTGGATCAAATTCAGATACGGCACCGTCTCGCTCCGCATAACTTTTAGCTTTGTTATCGGGAACAACTATCAGATGACTCGGAAGAAAGCCTGAGACTTGCTCTGACTTTTGAGTAAAACTATCATTAGACTGGAGGTAAACAGGCACATCAAAGGCCTGAGCCATTGCCTGTAGAGTCAGTCCAAAAATTGCGTATATGATTAGTATCTTTTTCATCATTTTTCACCTACCCCTTAGTGGTAGTAAGTAACTCCAAATAATAAATAGGAGTTAAATTTTGTTTTGGTTCCCAAATTGGTTCCGCTGCTGTAGGAAATTCTTTCTTCTTGATAAAACTTATTTCTATAATCTACTCTGATGGACCAATTGTTATTTAAAAAGAACTGCTGAGTTACATCAAAACCAATTGCCGGCACTGTTAAAGAACGACCATTGGTTGTACTCGATTGTTGCTCAACTTGCATGAGTCCTATACCTGGACTGATCGACATATCAAAATATACAATTTTATTATCGAGAAGACTCAGTTTACCGTAAAATGGAATCCAGTTGTAGTAAACACCAACAAAGTTCTCTAGATAGTTGATATCAGGGAAACCACCTTGATCAATCACTGAGTCCGAAGCATCAGAAAGAGAGTTATCATAAATTTCGATTCTACCTTCTATTCCATGGTATTCATTAAAGTAGTAACCACCAGAAAGACTCAATAGACTCACGTCGTTGAAAGAGTCATTAATCGAGACACCACCCATAACAGAAAAATTTATTCTTTTCTCTTTTTTGTATTTCCTGTTTTGAACCACTTTGAATTCTTTTGAATCTGTCGCCCAATACTTTTCTTGGATGGCTTTGATATCAACCTTTTTACTAGCTTTATTTGCACTAGCTTTAGGTGCTGCCTTACGTTTATATTGGTTCGATTGGGCAAAAATGGACCCACCACACATCATTACTGTACATAGAATTGCAATCTGTATTTTCACTGGCATAGCTCCTTCTCAAGGTACAATTACCCCTACAGAACTCTTCCCTTAAGAGTTCTAGTCGATCCTTCCCAATCGAATGCCAAATAAATCTAGTTAATAGATTTAAACAAGAACGGATAGGCAACTAAGACCTTTGTTCCGCCTTTTGGCTTTGGAAATTTCCAACCTGCTATGCGCCGTAAAATACATCCTTCGACTTTGGCGCTTTTTAAAGTTGTGTCTTTCACAGTTTGTCGTGCGACACTACCTTTTGCATCTATTGTAAACTCAACTTTCACCTTACCCTGCAGATCCTTATCCGCCGAAAGTTGACGTTCGTAACAATATCGAATTTCACCGATATTTTTACGAATCACCGCTGCGATGACCTCTCTATCAAGACCACCATCCAAAAGAATTTCCTTCTCTTGAATTTCCATATTTGTTGCAGCTACTGTCCCTTTTGCTAAACCAGATTTAAGAGAAGACAGCTTCCTCTTAAAGTTTTTACTCAACTTTCCTTTTCTATTACTATCAGCTAAATCTAATTTTTTTCTAGCAATCTTTGAAACGTTAATCTTAGAATTAGATGTCTTGCTCCCTTTTCTAACTTGGTTAACGGAATTAAATTTTAAGTTTGCGAGAGACCTTTTTGTAAGACGCCCGATCATTTTACTGATACCCTTCGCCTTGATTCTCTTAACTATTTTTCTAGCCTCTTTAATATCTGCATTCTGATAACTTTGTTCTATTTCTGTAGGAGCTGTCTCTGAGGCAACAAACCTTTCTTTAACGAGCTCTTCAGCTTCTTTTTTAAGTTGCTCATTTAATTGAGCATCATAAATCATTTGCACGAACCTATTTTGGTTCTTTACTTCCGCTGGTTTAATTAATGAAAAACTTGCCACAATTAAGGCTATGGCTAAACTAACACCGGCCAGATTCTTGGCGTCCCCTGTTATCAATTTTAGACTAGGCTTTTGCCTTAATACTTCTTCTGGCTTGAAGGTTAATCTACTTTGCACCAAAAAATCTCCAAAAGTATGAAACTTCCAGTCAGAACTCTTTGGTGGATTAATGTTATGAGCTTTACCATCAAAATGGAATTCAAAAGTCTCACTCTTCTCTAAAAACTTTGTATCTATTATATCGCCATTTTTAACGACTAAAACCTGATGAGAGTTCCAATCTTGGTTAGTCTTTTGTTCCACCCCATAAAGTTGACGAGCGGGATCAGCTAAATGAAGCCTGATCCCATGGCTACCAATTTGCACATACTCTCCACCCAAAACTTTAAATTCAGAAACAGGTGTATTGTTCACGAGAACATCATTCTCAGTACCGCAACCAACCAAATACCAATTGGGACTTCTATATTCCAAAACAGCCTGAACACCACCAACCTGATCACCTAGCAATCGTAAGTCTGCAACCCTAGAAGATCCTAATACAAAATGCCTATGCCTAGGATTAACCTTTCGTGCCGTACAAAACTTATCGTTGTTGAAATGTTCTATATATAAAAACTGTTCTTTCACTCTTTTACCTCAAATAATCTACGGAGCTTTTAATGCTCTCATCAAATTTATCTCTAACCTTGTACATAGGTAGAAAATTAATACCTCTTTTTTGCATTAAATACGAGGCGTTAGGGTTTCTAGCTACACCATCTATATCGGCTGCATCAAAAGAAATCCTTTGTTCTTTTTTAAATTTGGTTTTTGTTTTCCCGACAAGATTAAGAGAAAATGTTAAACTAATTGTCAGTAAAATTAGCTTTATTAATCGCATTAGTTTACCTCCTGGACTATAGCTAAATTACCTAGCTTTTGTGACCGTGTGAGCATGGGTTCAATTTGTTTATAGAATTTTGGAAACCTTTTTTCGATAGAAAAGCGTTCCACAATAAAACCAGCTCGGTCTAAATTTCCTAATTCAATATGAGATTTTAGTAAAATTTTAATTAAGGTTCTTGGAACATTGTTGGTGTATTTGTCTAAATAACTTACAACTAATGAATGCTTCTCCTGTGCGTAAGCATCTTTAGCCAACCAAACCCTCGCGTCTATTAAATTTGGTTTTCGCGATATCACGTTTTCCAAAACAGATCGTTTCTCAGCAATGTTTAAGCCTTGGCTGAGTCGTAGGTTCTGATAAGTATACAGAGCCTCATCAGGACTTTCGGCCAGAGCCTTATCTATATGCCACCTAGATTTTTCTTTGTTTCCTTGAGCCTCATTGATCAAAGAATAGTAATAGTGGCCAAGACCAGCGCTCCCAGGTCGCCTAAACAGTTCTAAAATTTGTGTTTTTGCGGTTTTGTGTTTTTTTGCATTTACACATTTATTAATTTCGTCTACTAAATTAGAAGTAGTAAGCTCCGCATAACTTTTTTGCCATTTACAGCTTTTGCTCATCTCTTTTTTAGACTGAACAGCACCTAAGTTTATTTGCTTAGACTTTTTCTGTTTTGTAGCATTACAGGCCGATATTGTTATTGCAGTAAGTCCGAGTAGCATGATCTTAAACATTGTCCACCTCCGGGAAATATACACCGAGTTCGGTGTCTTTACCCTTTTCAGGTTTTGAATCAATCTTTTGAGTCTTAGATTTCATTCCCCATTTAGATAAAAGGCTTTTATTACTTTCGCTAAGATCGATTGGAATACCTTCCACTACAAGATCAGCAAGTGACTCTTGGAATTCTAGTCTTTTAGTTAAAAGAGGTTGAATCATGCCTTTTAGTTCTTTTTTTAAGCCGTCTACTTCCTCAGGAGTTGCATCTTTGACAGAGAACTTGTCAAAATCTGCCTCTAAACCATTATATAGTTTAACTAAAGAAATATAGGCATCTATTGCGATTTCTTTGTAACCATAACGAATACTAGATTCTAAGGCTTTTTGTGCTTTTTCAAACTTTTCTAACTTCATTGCAACAACGGTTTCCAATCTAGATGCTCTAGTTTTCACAGACTGTTTGTGAAACTCATCAGCGAGTATTTTCGCTTGAATTAGTCTAGCCTTCGCTCTAAATGGTTTAGAAGACTCTAACTTTTGTTTTAAAACCTTACCTGCTTGCGTAAAAGCCTTGGGGAATTTATTTTTTCTAAAATTATTAGCTGCCCAAGAGTACAAAATTTCCGTGCTCATTGGTTCTAAGTTTTTATCCAAAATCACCTGATTGATCTCTTTGAGTAGAGCTTTGTTTTTGCCAGCATCCACTTTAAGGCGACGGGCTAGCTCTAGTTGACCTGAGCTTCTATCTTTCATTTTATTTAGTAGACGCATATGGATTTTGAAAGCCTTTTGAGAGTTACCCAAGGCTCTATATAATCCACCAGTCTCGACAATCCAGGCCTTACTGTTTTCTTTATCTACTTTAGAAAGTGAATTAGCAATTCCCACAGCCAAAGCAAGTTGATCTTTTACTATATAAACTCTATAAGCCAAAAGAAGAGCCTCTTTCTGTCTTTTATTGTGTTTCTTAAAGTACTCAGGCAGGTTTTTAGATAGCAGTGAATAGTCTTTTGATTTTTCAAACAGTACTAATGCATTCCAATAGGAATCCTCTGCTAGTTCCACATCAGTCGTAGTCTTAGCAAAATTTAAATAAGCCTTTGCTTTAGTTTTTTGCCCTAAAACACTATCCTTTGAAAGATATGTAAAGTAAGAATCGTTATAAATTTTTGTTAAATATTGCTTTCTCTTCTTAAGTTTAGCTTTAGAAGCAAGATCTTTGGAATAATCCGCAAGAAGTTTGTCTTTTTCAAATTTGCCCAAAAGACTCATATAAACATCCTGTGCTTTTACACCCTGAGACTTATGAGCATATTTTCTACCCAACTCCTTAAATAAAGGCATCGCTTCTTCAAATCTACCTCTTTCATAAATAATATATACTCTTTTAAACTCTACATCCTCTACATACTTCCCCTTAGGGTTCTTACCGATGTATAAATTTGCGAGCTCTAGGTAACGGTCCTCGTCTTTTTCCTGCCATTTGTCATTGATACTTTTTTGGAAGGAAAATATAGCAGAGTAACTGATATCGTGAATACTCTTCTTTCCTTTAGCAACAAGTGCTGATTTAAAATACATATCACTAGCATCTCTAAACATTTTGTTTTGAAATAGTAGGTTTGCGTAGTTATTCAAAGACTTAAAGTCCTTAGGAAAACGTCTTTCCCGAATAGAATATGCAACCCGAGCTTGTTCAAACACTTTCGGTGTCTTAAGTTTACTCCACTTTTTATGCCATTTATTTGATAACCTAGTTGTCCATGCAGAAATTATTTCACTACAATCGTCTAATGTACCGGCATTCTTTTTTCCCCAGCTTGAATCCAAAAGACATAAGTCATCCAATCTATTTAATGCACTTATAGTTTTTCCAGTTTGTTTGGTGTCCTCAAAAGTCTTAAAGATCGAGTTCGAGAAATTTGGGAGCTTAGGATCTAGAGGAAGTTCTTTGTAAACGGAGTAGTATAACTTCTGTTCGTCCTCTAGCTTACTATGTCGATTATAAAGCCTAGAAAGCCTATAGACAAACTCACCAGTCTTTTCTTTAGCTAATGGCTTGAAAAAAGCGACAGCCGATTCTGGTGGATATATATCACCATAAAAAAGAACTAAATCGGTAAGAGCCTCAGAGGAAAGATCCAGTCTTTTACGATCTCCTTCAAGAAGCCTAGACATATTCACAACTTCAACTAGCTCATTAATGGCAATTTTGGTTGTGTTTAGGTTATATCTTGCCCAAGCAAGCTTGTACTTTCCGTAAAGTAAAACTGGAGAATTTTTGTAATTTTTAATTGCCTCAAAACTCTCAGCCGAGGAATTGAATTTTTTAAGATTAAAATAAATTTCTCCTGTGGCCAAGTAAGCCTCAGGGACCACAGGTGAATCTGGAAAATTATTGGTTACCTTTTTATAATTGCTGAGGGCTGTTTTCTCTTTTCCAAGCCGCTGGTAGGCAAAGGCCATATTAAAGTGAACCATATCTAGCGAGTGAAAATCTTTATATTTTTTGGCAATACCAGTGTAAATTTTAATGGCTTTTTTAACACTTTGCTTAGAACTACGATCCATTTTCATTTTCTTAGCATTTCCGGCCTGGAATTCAAAAAATCGTTCGACCTTTGCGGCTCTCATGTAAAGTTCTGCTTTTCTAAAAAGTAAGCCCGCCTCCATTCCTGTACCGCGATATTTTCTCAATAGCTTGTCTATTTGTGACATAGCCTTTTTTTCATTTAAATAAATTAAACTTTCAATTTTCTTAGTATTTGCTTCTGATGCATTAAATCCACCTACGGATTTGATTTTGTCTACAAAATCAGAAGCCTGTAAATTTAAGCTTATTAAAGTAAGTACTAAGATCCAAAGCTTCATCTTATTCCATCCCTACCAGTCCAAATTTGACATTTGGAAAACCTGAAAGCATGGATGTATACATCACTGACTTCAGGGTTTTGTATGGTATAGTCTTATCTGCCTGAACAATTATTTCACCTCTGAATTTATAGGCTGAGTTTTGCTCGGCGATTGATTTAGATTTTTGTTCTTCTTTCTTTAATCTATCGAATAATTCTGTAATAACCTTCTTGTTTTCGATGTCAGAACTTGCAAGCATCCCCTGATTCAAATTAACTAACTTTTCATCTTCAAGAAATATTGCCTCTCTACTAATTACCATTTTTACTGCTTCTCTTGGCTCAATTACAGCTGACGAAATGGGAATATCCAAATTATCTACCTGACTCAAAGCCACGGAGCTGGTTGTGTAGGATTTCAAAAGAAATACTAACAATATGGTAAACATGTCCACCATTGCCGTTAACTGTAAACCGTAAGGAGCTTCTCTATTTCTCCATCGTCTTCTTACTTTAACCATTTATCCCTCCACCACATTGGCAAAAAACACATTGGGTAGTAGTAGTTTTGTTGGAACTTTTGTATTTGTTTTTTTGTCTAAAATTTCTATTACCGGATCTTCGTTTTTTAAGTATCTGGCTTCATCTATTACTTCCACGATTTCATTGTATGCAACCGCATCCGCAGGCCTTATCTCTAAGCTAAAATGCATTGGATTTATTTTTTTAATTCCAACTAGCTCTTTTCTAAATTTGCCTAAATAATTCTTAGTATTATCTTTTTTGAAACTAAAATTTTTCACCGTCTTACCGTTTTTCATATATTTTAGCTTTAATTTATCAGTATCAATATGTGCGATCAGTCGCATCTTCTTGTCTTTATTGTTTTTATCTTGCTCAACCGCCTCAGCAACAACCTGTGGTACTTTAGTTTCAATCACTACTAGCCTTACAAATGCTATAGATAGTAATAGAAAAGGAACCAATGCCACCATCATGTCCAGCATAGGAGCCAGGTTTAAATCAAAACTGGCATCATCAATTCTTTGTCGCATAGATCGTACTTTCATTATATAGTTCCCCTTTTAGGATACTTTATTAGTCGGTGGAGTATTTACATCACCAGAACTCTCTGGAGCACTGTTGGCCTGTGGGTGATAAACTGCATCCGCATCAAAACCCTGATAGGATCTGTGGGAAAGTAAATCAATCAACTTGCTAGAACTCTCCGTAACATCTTCCATAATACTGGACTGCTTAGAGTGTAAGAACGAGTAGATGACCATAATTGGAATCGCTACAGCAAGTCCAAAGGCAGTTGTATTCATTGAAGTCGAGATACCTTGAGCAAGAAGAGTTTGTTTTTGCGACGGATCGGCAAAACTCACAGCCTCGAAGGACATAATCAAACCTTGGATTGTACCAAGAAGACCAATTAGGGTTGCCACATTTGAAACCATTGTTAAGTAGCCCATTCTTTTTGTGATTTTCGGAATCACCTCAGAAAAGGAAATATCTAGAGCTTGCTGAATTGACTGATCGTCTCTATTAGCTCTTGATAGAACAGATTTAGTAATGTGTCCCATTGGAGCTTTTTCATGAGCAGCAGCAAAACTTATTGCCTCTTCTATATTGTCAGATTTTATATAGCCACCAATCTTATTCAAAAATTCATGACTATTCATCGAGAAGGTGAAGTATAAAGCTTTCACTCGCTCAGCCGTAACAACCAGTCCAAATCCACCTAAAGCAAGGATTGCCCAAATAGCAACTCCACCTTCTGTAACAATTTTAATAAAACCTTCCATAAAAATAACTCCTTAAGTTTTTAGTTTTTTCTTATAATTCAATAGGTTTAAAATCTATTTCTACTAATGTTGTGGAACGTGGAATCGCATCACCATGGAAGCGAATCGTGTTCAATTCTTCTATATAGCTCCAACCGTTATCAGTACTTTGAGCTACTATTACGTTGTTCATTTTCACTACAATTGTACTTATATCTGGTTTTCTATCTAATTTTCGATCTGTGATAATAGTAACAAGCCGCTGATTAATGTTCTGTATTGCTAGGCTTAAATCTTCCTGGCAAATACTGTTGTTAGTACCTTCTGATAGATCTGCAATCTGAGGGTATTTTATACCTTTTAGTGGTAATCCAAATCTTGATTCGCAGCTATCATCGATTACTCCGACAAAGTTGGCCACCCAACCTCTATTGCCAGTTTTTAAATTTGGTCTGGCTATATCTAAAAAGTTTGCTAAGTCCTCTACAGATTCGGTGCTAGAGTCTCTTTCGTCAGAAACAAAGTTGATTACTAATAGTGAATCCTCTCTTAGAAAACCAGAATTCTCGTTTCCTAATCGGTCAGGCTGAAGAGCTCTGATAACAGCTTCAAAAGCTCTTTCCGTATCACTATCCATTCTTACATCGCTGAACATAGATTTAAAGGCGGCGAGCTTGTTGGGAGTCGAAGTATTGATCACCTTAGTGTTACCTACAAATCTTCCACCACTAATTTCATTACGAGATCGTGCTGACATATCCATAGTGATGGTCGCCATATTGTAGTCGAGATCTTTTGACTCTAGTTGCTGAAATAATCTCTGAATATTTTGACTTAGTATTTCCCTGTCGGAATCCATGGACGCATTGGCATCAACAACCCATAGGATGTCTACTTTATCGTTATATTTTACTGCATCAAAAGTATCATTTACATCTGAGAAATCAAATGCGATTCCCTGACACCCTAGATTCATTGTTATAAGCACAAGTAGGCTAAGTTTAATAAAGCTCATTTCTGCATCCTCTGTTCTGTTAATTCTAAGCTCTCTAAACGATCTACATACAACAAGAGCGGTATTCTCCAAAATACCTTCTATAAATTATTAACTATTTGGTTTAATTTCCTTTTTAAGTCTTCGTCTGTACTCATGAATTCCAAACCATACGGAATTTTAGTACTCATTGAATTTACTTTTCCAATAAATTTCTTTGAAACTATCTTAGCCTTAACATTAAAGGCAGGTTGATAGTTACCACCCTTAAAATGAAGCCACAGTTCCTGACCGGGCTTCAGCATCGCATTTTTCATAGAAATACCAGCACCGCCTGTACCTATTTGATAACAATCACCCAACCACATTCTATGGTTGTCATGAACGATCACCTCAGACTTATAAGACTTCCTAGAGTGTTTTCTGATTTGGAAATTTGAAATGCTTTTTTCATCAGAAAATAGCTTTTTAATAGAAGACTCTTGAAAATCGTCAATCTCAGTCAATCTAGCCCAATCTGAAAAACCTTGCTTCCATATATAGTCAAAACTTTGTAGCTGGTTACTTTGCATCAATTGAACGATGGCCGTTGTTTCAAATGGTCCAAACCTTTCACCATTTTTTAAAATATACCAATTCCCATCACCCGTTAAAGTTTTTAGAGAAGACTCTTGAGTGTTCAATGAATAATTGGTTTCAGTAGCATCTTTTCGAGGCTCAACATTTTCTGAAAAGCCTTGCTCTGATGGCTTAGATTCCGCTTTCGGAGTTGTTTTTTTACTAGGAGCCGGTATCTTAGGCTTATTTGCAGCTTTGTAAGCAGACATGATCTGTGTCATTTCCATAAGCATTTGCCAGTCTTGTTCTACATCATTAAAAACAAAATCAGTAGGGTCTAACTGTTTTTCCTTAAGCATAGCAACTACTTCGTTCAAGCTGAACGGCCCCTGGTTTTCTCCATTTTTACTAATGTTAAATTGTTCCTGCATTACTCCACCTCATTAAAAATTTTCTCCCTACGGAGATCATGAGTTCTATTCCGGAGCTTACAGGCGTGTGAAAAGAATAGACTTTTGTATATTGAACTATCGGCTAGTTTAGAACGTTCTTAAAGCATATTTTGCAGTAGAGCGACAACAAATTGATGGCCCGTAAAGAAGTTGGACATTTTTGAGATAATATTAGGGCCATATCTATAAGATGTAATATTATGATACTAGCGCAAATCAAGATTAAAAATGATTTGAACAATTAAAACTACATTTCTTTACGAAAAACTAAATCTGGATATGTATCATTGTGAAACTAGTTCTCAATTTTACTAGGTTCATATTTAGATCCAAGGAAATCAATATGAACCAAGTAGGTAAATCAATTATTTAAGAATAGTTTGTTGTGACAAGAATTATTTAAACTGGAAAGAATCTATCACCGTAGCAGATTCAGGGACTTCTGTATCTCCCATATGGTAAGTATCAAAATGAACTATGTGCATTTTTTCTCCGAAAGTTTCGGCTAGCACTAGATTTTTAGGCTCATTATCAATAAAAATAATCTTTTTAAAGCCCTCATCATAGCAAGATTGTATATAGTCCCGTTTGAATTCTGCATCGTTCATTGATTTCTCGGGCTTTAAAACAAGACTTACTTTTTCACAGGGATCACCGGAAGGAAAAAAGTCATGCTTCTTCAAAGTATCATGGGTTCCTTCGCCCATTCTAGCTACATCTCTCCCCGTAAGATAGCGAATGTAAGCCCCTCGCTCAAAAAGATCGTGAACAAAGTCTACAGCCATATCTTCCACAAGATCATACTTTAGGTAGTCATTTGAGAAAAAACGCTCTGCCCAGTAGGGGTAGAAAACATCTTCAAAATCAGAATCAATCTCTTTAACGCCATAATTTTTTATGCAATCCACCGGATAAAATGTCATATGATCTTCATCTAACTGTGAGAGGGCTTCGCATTCTTTAGGGAATTGGTTTAGAAATCTTTCAACCTCTGAAAACTCACGGAAAATTTTTAGCTGCCTTTCCGTTAGATCATAAATAGTTGAATCCAAATCAAGTATTATAAGAGTCATCGGCTCTGATGCTATTTGCTGGATAATCTCTTTATATAAATTTTTAATAGCCATTTATTTTTTCCTCTATAGTTGGAAGACAAAACAATAAAGAAGCTAATACTAGGGAGTGTTTAATTTCTTTATTTTGAATTAGTGCTTTCAATTCTGATAAGCTAAACTCTTTAACCTCAATGTCTTCAAATTCATCCAATGATTGTTCACAACGAACCTCAACTCCCATTGCTAAAAAACAATGGATAAAGTTCTTTTGAAGAGCGGGATTAGGGTTATGAGAAATAATTAAGTCCATTTTCTCAAAACTAGAACCAGTCTCTTCTAATAGCTCTCTGGCTGCCGCTTGATCAGCACTCTCACCCTCGTCTACCACACCGCCTGGTATTTCCCAGTGAAACTCTCTGTTCCCATGACGGTACTGTCGAATAAGTTGAACCTTAGAGCCTTTTGTAATTGGTACGATTTGCACCCAATCTGATAACTCAAACCGGTAGTAGTCTGACATTAAACGGCCATCTGGAAGTTCACAGCGCTCAGAAACCATAGTAAAAAATGGGGTTTTAATGAGTTCTTTAGTATCTAAAATTTTCCAATGCTTAGCCATGGCTTGCAGTCTAGTACCTAGCCGTTATATTGTCATTAATATCACGGAGGGTCACGTTGATGGATTCAATAGAAAATCTCAAAAATATCAATAGTTTACAGAACATTGCTAATACCTCACCTAGTAAAGCACCAGGTTTGAATAAACGCATCTCAGAAATGGATATTGATAAAATTGAGAAACGTATTTTTAGATCTACTGGACAAGCCATTCAAGACTTTAATATGATCGAGGATGGAGACAAAATCCTGGTGGCTATAAGCGGCGGTAAAGATTCTTGGGTACTTCTGTATCTTTTAAAGGAACTAAAAAAGCGCGCGCCTATTCACTTTGACTTTGTGGCCCTTAATATTGACCAAGGTTATCGTGGTTTTCGCCAAGATATCATTGAGGAGTGGATGGAAGATAGTGGCTTTGAGTATAAATCTGAGGCCTTTGACATAGCCGGTATCGTCGAGGAAAAAAACCAAAACAAATCACCTTGCTCCCTATGTGCCCGACTAAGACGAGGGAGCCTTTATGGATTTGCTGAAAAATACAATTGTAATAAAATTGCCCTCGGTCACCATGCTGACGATCTTATTGAAACTTTATTGCTGAATCAGTTCTTTATTGGAAAAACTGCGAGTATGGCCCCCAAACTTATCTCAGACGACAAAAAAAATATTGTAATACGACCAATGAGCTATGTTTTTGAGGCTGAAATCAGACGGCTTGCAACACACTTAGGGTTCCCCATCATCTGTTGCAACTGCCCTTTGATGTGTGGTGATGCAGAAGCGGTGGATTCTAAAAGAAAGTATATTAAAAATCTTTTAGGAGTGATGGAATCTTATATTCCCGACATTCGAAAATCTCTACTTACTAGTATGACCAAGGTTGAGCCGAGCCACTTAATGGATCACCGTTGGATGAATCCTTAACGATAAATTCCAGAAACAATAGTACCTTCAGGAACATCTTTGAAAACAATGGCATTTGCAGCAATTTTTGCTTTTTCTCCGATTTGAATCGGCCCAAGTACCTTAGCGCCCGTACCAATTAAAACACCATTCCCAATATCAGGATGCCTTTTAATGGGATCAAACTTCAAGCCTCCCAAAGTAACTCCATGAAATATAATACAATCGTCACCTATGGTGGCTGTTTCTCCAATCACAACACCCATGCCATGATCGATTACGAATCTCTTACCAATCTTTGCACCTGGATGAATTTCTATTCCAGTCAAAAATCTCCCCAATTCAGAGAAAAACCGGGCAAAGAAAAACAAATTCAGATTCCAAAAGAAATGAGCAAAACGATGGCTAAGCACCGCTTTGGGACCTGGATAAAGAAGGAGAACCTCCATAAAAGATTTTGCAGCTGGATCATACTTTAAATAAGCTCGAATAAAATCTATCATTTTCCTACTTTAATTGGATGCTCCACAAGAGCTTTTTTACAATAGGACTCTACATAAGAGCTATAGCTTTTTGCAAGTTGTAGTGTCAATGCTCCGGGACTATTTGCAATGTTTTTTCCATCTACAGAAAAAACCGGCATTACTTCCTTTGTACTGGAGGTTATAAATGCTTCATCGGCTGACTTTAAATCCTGAAGATTAAAATCTTTGATTTCTAAATCCATACCTTCTTTTCTAATACAATCAAAGACAATACTTCTGGTTATCCCCTGTAGAATATCAGAATCGTCACTATTAGTAATAACCTTTGAGTCTTTCACCATAAAAATGTTAAAAGTTGTCCCTTCCGTTATTTTGTTATCGCTATTTAAAAGAATCACATCATCAAAATCTGAATTTTCTGTAGAATTCAGTAGACTCAAAATATTATTCAAATAATTTCCCGATTTAATATTTGGATCCATTGCAGACTTTGAGTTTCGGATGATTGAAGAACTACTAAGCCTGATTCCTCTTGAATAGTAGATGGGGTCCCATGCTTGCAGCTTATGAAGGTACATCACTATATTTGCAGGCCCAGTATTTTTAGGTTTTAAACTTACCTGCTCAAATGCACAAGTTCCTCGACTGACCTGAACCCGAATATAAATATCAGACTCTCCACCTTCAGCGACAAGCTCATACATTTCTTCGATTAGTTCTTCCTTAGTCCGACCAATATCCATTCCGATACTATCGGCAGACCTAAATAGTCTGTCAATATGAGGCTCAAGTCCAAACAATACGTCTCCATAAGTTCGAGTTACCTCATAGATTGCATCCCCAAATAAAAAACCTCTATCGTAAACTGACACCATCGCATCTTGTGGCGCAGAAATAAGTCCGTTGACCGACACCAATTCTTTCATCTATCTATTTCCTACAAAAATAATCTGGGTAACGAGAATCCGTTACATCAATATGCGCAAAATATAGTACATTATCTTGAACCGTGACAAACACAAAAGTTCCGCCCAATAAGGCGATATGCCTTGCCTGTGCCGAGCTAATTAAAAAGCCTTTATCGTTGTTCATTTTCTTAAAATAGTCCGTTATATCTCTGTACTGCATACAACCAGAATTCAATGTTTTTGAGTTTAACTTTAATACCTTGGAGTTGGATACATGAAAGACTCTAAACTTTTGCCCGATGGGTTCTGGGTTCAAAATAAATTTCAGGTAAAAAGTCCCAGACTTATCATTATTGATGTAATCTTTTAAATCAATTCTATTACCACTAGATCCAAACTCTAAGCGATAATTGTAGCCACCTAAGCTAAGAGTAGTCTTCTCTGTGAGCAGCATAGTTATATCCATGACTTTCTTGGGGATAGCTATTTTTGAGGTTTTATAGTCCATTCCCTCAGAATATTCGTCATTGGTAGCCTTTTCAAAAAAGGTTTCTTCTAATTTATCCCAAAGCTGGCTTGGTACATCAGTATTTGATACCGATGACTTTAAACTAATAGTACGGTATTTAGAGTCAGAAATCTCATCTTCCTCAATGCACGAAGACAAAATCACAAGGAGGAGAATGGAACAGAGTAACTTAAAGTTCTTCACCAGTGAGTAACTCCCTCTCTAGTCTCAGAAGTGGAACAAAACTTGGTCCTTCTCCGAGGGCTTCGGCCACGGTTTCACTGCTCTTACTAGGATCATTTTCATAAACATCTCTTGCTAAATAGTAGCTGACAAACAGGTGTTTTCTATCGAACCGGAGAAGCTTCATACCAACATTATTTATACATTTTAAATCTTTTTCAGAAACACAGAAATCTAGCACCTGATAGGCTTTAAGATTAGAAACCGACGATGGTAGTTTGGCAGTTAAGGGCTCAAGATCCGCTTGATCCACAAAGCCATTGCGGATCAAAGACCGCAATGTATTTATAAAATCCGAATCATTATCAATAGCATAGGCTTTGTCCACCCACTCTTTCGCTGAAAAACTGTCATCGACATTATTTGCAAGGATTGCCATCAACGCGGAGAAGACCCGACTGTCCATTTCCGTCCTTTTACCCAAAACCTCTTTGACTGTTTTCCATCGATCTAAATGCCAAAGTAGTTTAGGCTCATAACGAAAGTTTTCGTAATATTTCAATGGAAGATTAGCCCCCTGGAGAAATACTTTTGTAACGGATTCCTTGGAGGAATCTTCCGCCAACAAAGCCACCATAAAGCTTGATAGCTGGAGATCGTCTAAGTTTCTTATAAGCTCCTGTCTTAAACGCTTTTTTTCATTAAAAGAAAAACTTAAATTGCTCTGAACCATCAGCTTCCATTGAATAAACAGCTGCGCCCTGATCTGCTCCCTAGTATTGAACTTCCAATTGATTGCTTGATTTGCATTTTTATAGTCCCCAATCTCAGCGCTCAGATAGGCAAAGTTTAGCCTAGCGGCAGAGTTTTGTGGAGAAATCTGAAGAGCTGTTTTTAAATATTGTGTTGCAGTTAGCAAATTACCATTTAAAAACTCAATTTTTGCCTGTAGCACTTTCCTATCACTATCAGGAATCATAGTTAATGTATCCAAAATGACCTGAGCTAAATTTGACTCGCCCCTTTCTGGAAGCATTAGTACCATTTTGCTAAGATCTTTTGAATTTAATGTCTCTTTCTCAACAGAGTAAATCGTTTTATAAGAATTTAGAGAGCTTTCAAAATCACCGATCTCATAGTATACCCTAGCTAACTCCAGACCCCGTAAATCTTTTGATTCTAGCATCTTGTTTTTGGTGACAAAATAAAAGCCTATGATCAAAACTAATACCGCAATCACAAGTTGCATGATGGACTTTGAAACGGGCTGAGAGTTGTTAGATGTATAACCAGCAACATCATTAGATTGAGTCTTGCTACTATGCATGGCGCTTCCACCAAGAGTAACACTGGATGTGATAGATTTTGTTACATCCACGGTTCGGGTCGGCATAAGATCTGAGTCTCCGAACTCATCTAATATTTTTTCAAAATTATCTTCTTCGCGGATGTAACCCCAATGGGATCTCGGCGCAATAATTTCATCAATCGGACTATAGGTCCTTGACCGTAGCCCTGTGGAAATCTGATCAGAACTAAGAGGCCCCTCAACAGATAAGGAGGATTTTAAGAGCCACTTTGGTGATTTTGGTCCAATCGCCTCTCTTAGTGGACCACCAATGTTAGCTTGAACTACTTCAATGCAAGAGTGGCAAACATGTCCATAATCTGATTTGGATGCATATTCTCCAGGATTCACTTTGCGGCTACAGATTCCACAATCCACTTGATGATCACAAGGACTGGACCCTCCAGGACTCATACTTAAAAAATAAGGTAGAACCGGCTCTCTTTGACTGAGGCAAAGTAGACAATTGCTACCAGCCGATGCCTCAATGTAAGTTTCAATATTTCGGCCACAAGTGGCGCAGGCCTTAGCCATATTGGATCCTTAGTTTAAAAAGATAGTCCCGCCAAAAATAATCGGAGGTCATCATTTGTTAAGTATATACCTGCGCCTAAATAAGCGTCTGCTGCTGAATTACCAATATTTTCTCCGCCACCCATAACATAGATACCTTTTGTTGGAATCCATCTAACGTGACTTCTAATATTTGCTGCGTCCTGAAAATCAAAGGCCTCAACACTGAATCGCAAATTGTCTGAGAACAAACTATAATCTAGGGCAATACCACCAGAGTTTTCTATAATCCCACCTTTTAAAGTTAGGTTATAAAACTTCTTTGCATAAAGAGCGGTAAATTTAAATTCATTTTTAAAGGTTTCTGTTTTCTCAACACTACCACCAGGAACTTCTGTTGTTTCAGTAACCTCAGTAACACCATTTGGATCATCAACTAAACCAAACTGATAATATCGATCCAAACCTGGTTGCACTAAGATACTTAAGGTGTTTCTAGTAGCGGCTTGCTCACTTAAATAGTTAGTATGAAAATCAACTGTAGTCTGCATAACACTCGAGACACCAATAAACTGATTAACATTTCTAATAGCACTATTTAACTCTTTAACGGTTTCATCATCATTGATAAGTCTACCTATCGTTCCTTCACCGTTATTCACTTTATCGGTAATTTCTTCGATGTTTTGCATTGAGCTATCTACTCTATTTATCGCACGAGTGGCTCTATACCAAGCCACTCTAAAACCATCTTCACTTTCATCATTTACTAATTCATCTAAAGTAGAAAGGATTTTAGTAGCCGAGTCTATGGACTCATTCAACTTTTCTCGATTTGCCGTAGAAATTTCAGATAGATCCTTTGTGAAATTTTCGATGTTATCAACTATTCGACCCAATGGAGTGCTTCGATCACCTTCTCCGGTGCTAGCTTTCTCTAAGGAGTCGGCAACAACCTGTAAGCTTCCTGTTATTTTACCTATGCTATTCATGAGATCAGAAATGGAACCGGCCTCTTCCACTCTTAAGATCTGTGAGCCAGTTTCTAAAGAAGGCGCACCAGGATCTCCGGTCACGAGTTCTATGTACTTGTCACCCAATATACCATTGTCTCTAAGACGAACTTCCGTTTTAGCATTTACAGGAATATCTCCACCTAGGTTCAATTCTATGTAAGCTTTGCCGTTTCTCAATTTAATATCTTTTATTACACCAACATTAATACCTGCCATCTTCACAGCGGAGTTTTTAAGTAACCCATTTGCATCATTAAGTTGGAACCATATTGTTTTACTCGAGCCTAGATAAGATGGATCTTCAGACACCTGCATAGACATCACTGCAACCAAAGCGATCACTGTTAATATCAGTGCGCCAACCTTAAATTCAGCTGTTTTCAGAGCGATCACTTCTTATTCACTCCCTTATCTACAAAGCGTTTTACAATATCTATATCGGTACTATAGAAATCTTCTGCAGTACCCTTTAATAGTACCTTACCTTCATACAACATGGCAATTTGATCAGCTAGACGAAAAGCCGCATATAGATCATGTGTGATCACAATACTTGTTAAGCCTGGTCGTGCGCTGTGCGTTTTGAGTATTAAATCATCAACCATTTCTGTCATTATTGGATCGAGACCTGTAGTAGGTTCATCATAAAGAATGATATCTGGATCTAAGGCCAGTGCCCTCGCAAGACCAACTCTCTTCCTCATCCCGCCTGATACCTGAGAAGGAAGTTTTCCAAAATGCTCTTTCCCCAAACCAACTTGATCCAATTTCTTTGCAGCCAGAGCGTATCTATCTTTTTTATCTAAATCATTCCTGTATTCGTCCAATGGAAATTGAACATTTTGAAGCGTTGTTAGATCATCAAAGAGCGCAGCATCTTGAAACAACACCCCAAACCTACAACGAAATCTAGCTATGGCTTCTTCATCTAATGAATCGATTTCTGTATCAAGAACTTTTATGGAGCCTGAGGTTTTTTTATAAAGACCCAGGAGATGCTTTAACAAAACACTTTTACCCGTTCCAGAGAAACCAATGATTACAGTAATCTTTCCTTTTGGAATATCTAGATCTAAGCCCTTTAAAATATATTCTTTACCATCAAAAGTTTTTTTAAGATCTTTGATTTCTATTGCATTCATGATGTCCATCCAATAAAAATTCTAACAATCTTTGTCAGGAAAAAGTCTGAAACAATGATACAAACCATACTTATGACGACTCCAGAATTGGTAGCCTCACCAACCCCTTTAGCACCACCTTTTGTGTTATATCCCTTATAGGTACAAATAGTTCCAAACAAAAACCCAAAACACATTGCCTTAAACAAGCCCTCATTAATATGAGAAGGATCAATCATACTATTTACTTTATCAATAAAAATGGCTTCATCTAAGTAGAGTAAATGAATACAGATAAAGTAGGACCCAAGCATTGCAACAAAATCAAATACGGCCGTTAACATAGGGGCACAAATCGTTGCAGCAAGAATTCTTGGCGCTACTAAATATTGTTTCGGGTTTATCCCCATAACATCTAAGGCATCGATCTGTTCAGTAACCCTCATAGTACCGATACGTGCAGCCATTGCACCACCGGCTCTCGCAGAGACAATAAGTCCGGTAAGGACAGGGCCCAGCTCTCTAAAAATTCCCAATCCTACTGTAGGTCCAACTAAGTTTTCTGCGTTGATTAAATTAAATCCAAGATAGATTTGAAAGGACAAAACCATTCCAGTAAAAAAGCCGGTAAGGCAAATAATCAAAACTGATTTGTTGCCAATAAACTCCATATGCTTGATGAATTCAGAAGTCCGGTAAGGAGCTTTAAACATCCAACTCAGTGAGTCGCGGACGAAAATAAAGTAGTAGCCAAGATCTGAAATCTTACCCACTAAATAGTTAAGAAAGTTGTTGCTCCGACTGAGACTCGCCATCTATATACTTTCGTTGTACCCGACTACCTATGGAGGTGAGCAACTCGTAAGGAATCGTCCCGGCAAGCTGCGCCAACTCTTCTACCGAGTTTATTTTATCATCTTGCTGGCCAAAGATCACAACTTCGTCTCCTAGCTCGACCTTTTTATTTAAATCAGTTAAATCTACCATACAATAATCCATACATATATTCCCAATTTGCTTTACAAACTGCCCATGAACCAAGAACTTTGCTAAATTAGATAGCCTTCTATGCAATCCATCGGCATATCCCAATTGAACAACACCAATCAGACTATCTCTCTGAGCCACAAAGGTACTTGAGTAAGAAACCCCCTCCCCTTTTTTGATAGATTGTATACCAGAAATCACTGAACATAGCTCCATGGCCGGCAATAGATTCAAATCCGAAATCTCAAAGCTCTTTTCAGGGCGAATCCCATAACTCGCAATACCTAATCGAATGAACTGCTCCGGTTCTTCAGCGGGGTCTAATCGAAGACTGCTTGCAGATTTGTGAAAATGTAAATGCTTAAAAGGCAAATCCAGCTTTTCAATGAACTCCAGAGTATAGGCTTTTTGCCTCTTGGAGTCTCCATTAGGCTGGTCGTAATCTTCTCCTCGATACAAGTGAGAACAGACTCCATCTATCTGAGTCACAGAGAATTTACTCAAAAGGCTCTTAAGCTCTGAAAGATCTTCTAACTTGAAACCGAAGCGATTCATACCGCTATTGATTTTAATATGAAATGGAAGCTTTGAATTGTAGCTGAGATAGTTTTCTAAGGAACATAAGGATCCAATCATTGGGATAACACTATATTTATCTAAGCTCTCAGGTGTTTTTTCCCAAAGGTTTGCAAACATCCAAATAGGAGCTTTAACACCACTATCTCTCAAAAGAATAGCTTCTTCTACTGATATCACACCTAAGCTATCGACACCGATGCTCTCTACGGCCTTTGCAACCGCTTCCGCCCCATGGCCGTAGGCGTTGGCCTTCACCATCACACAAACACTTTTTGCTTTGGTGTAGGCTTTTATATTTAAAATGTTCTTTTTTATTCTATCTAGATGTACTTTTGCTGTGGCCAGTCGGTGCATTAACTTTCTTCTCTTTTAGGTATAGGACGGGGTTCAAAGTCCTTCGTAAAACCTTCTGGAGCTGCTGCCAAGCAAACTTTGTTTCTAGTTGTTTCTTTTACTTGATAAAGAGCATCATCTGCAGCTTTTACAAGGCTTTCCACATCATGACTCGAGCTAGGATACTCACTTACTCCCAAACTTATTGAAACAAATCCCATGGGCTGCTTCTCTGCGTTCGGAAAAGGTGTTTTCTCCACAATTCTACGAATCTTCTCTGCCTTAATGGCAGCCCCTTGCCCGTCGGTGTGAGGAAGGATAAAGCAAAACTCTTCTCCACCCATTCGAGCCACTAAATCACTTTTACGAGTAGACTTCTTCATCAATGCAGAAATTTGCTTTAGTAAAACATCTCCCATCTGGTGACCATTTTGATCGTTATACTTTTTAAAATGATCAATATCTAAATAAACCAAAGAAACTGGGTATTTACTTCTTCTGGAGCGAGCGATTTCCTCCTCCATTCTTTGGTTAAAAAATCTACGGTTATATAGCCCGGTCAATGGATCTTTAATTGCCATATCATGGATTCTTTTTTTCATTTCCGCATTGTGATAGAAAGCCTGCATCACATTTACAAAAGAGTCATAAAGTCTTCTCTGGGCCAGATCATGAATGGGATTCAAAACTAAAAAGAATCCATGTAGTTGATTCTCAATATAAACAGAGCTTAAGAGAAATTCGGTTTTTCCAAATACCTGCTGAACCATCTCAGAAACTTCGACGGACTCATTTAAACGAGCTAACCTATTTAAATACTCTTTCTGATCCACTTCCTTAAAGCTAACTCCTAGCCCACGCAGGGTTTCTTTTGGAATCCCTTGTGCATTGGCCGCAACAAAACTTTGGTAGGCGGTCATGTGTTTAAAAAATAAAACTGGGCTGCCGTTGAGAATATTACTGGCATTCAATAAAAAACAATCCACAACTTGATTGATATCTTTTGCTTGGCTCAGCTCAGCCATCAAATGGTTTAAACTGACGACTTCTTCTTTCTCTTTTGATATTCGCTCATTCAAAGAGATTAAGGCTGTATTTTTATTCTCTAGCTCTTCCATTAATTGCTCGTTTTGATATTGGAGATAGAGCTTCTCAATCGTTCTGTCTACAGTTACAACCACATCACCTAGGTCTTCAAATGGCTTATGAAGATAGTCGTAGGCTCCATGCTTAATTGCAGTTAAGGCTGTATCCAAGCTCGCATGAGAGGTCATAATAATAAACTGTATGTCTTCGGTCAGTTTTCTAACTGCCTCGAGTAAATCAATTCCGCTCATTCCTGGCATTCTGATATCACTTAAAATCACATGAGGTGGCTCTTCTTGCACTACTTTAAAAGCGTCATCGGCAGTCTCAAACTCTCGAGTCTGGTACCCAGCATCACCCAATGTTTCTTTTAGAATGGAGCGAATGGAGGCCTCATCATCAACGATGTAAACCATAAATTCTGATCTTATTGCCGAAATATCCAATGTCTTTACCTCTTAATCTTAGGTCTTCGAATTTTAACTTTAAAATCTGTCTGCGTATCTTCGGAAGTAATTTCAGTTTCCTCATCCGCCGTGACTTCGTTTACTTCACTTGATTCCGCCGTAGGCTCAGGAGAACTAGAACTATACACAGGGTCTGATTCTGGCTCGAGATCCATTCCAGCTAGAGCATCGGCTGCAGAATAAGATTCGATCTCTTCAGCCGCCCCAGACAAGCTTTGCTCTACAAAATCATCTTCTTCATCGTCTTCTTCTATAATAGCTGTAGTATCCCTCGCAGACTGCACTTCCGAGCTTTGGTTTTCCACATCTAAAGAGACTTCCTCTTGAGCTGCAGGCTCTGCAAAAGAAAGATCACTCTCTTCCGTCACCTCATCAGTAAAGCTAGTTTCACTACTCTCAGCTAGCAGCTCTCCCTCGGGTTCGTTAAGAGCATTTACTTCCTTTTGCGCCACTTCCCTCGGAGCCTCTTCAACTTCAGACTTTACATCAGAAACTTCATCTCCCTCATTATCAGAAAATTTAGGAACATAAGTAGACTCAGGTAAGGATTGGTCTTCAGCTATAGGGAAGTCGATAAAGAAAGTAGTTCCTTGATCCACCTCTGATTCTACATAGATATTGGCATGATGATCTTTTACAATTCCGACAGAAACAGAAAGACCAAGCCCCGTACCTTTTCCAGCAGGTTTTGTTGTAAAGAATGGTTCGAATATCTTATCAGCAACTTCCTTCGGCATACCACAACCAGTATCTCGAATCCTAATTCTCGCTATTTTTTGTTCTTCAATGTGATCTAAATATATGTGAAGCTCTTTGGTTTGCATTTCTTCCATTGCGTGGCCGGCGTTCATCATTAGATTCAATAGTACCTGTTGGATCTGATTTGAATTTGCCATCACACAAGGAACTTTTTTGATATAGCGAAACAGCTTTACCTCTTGTAAGGCTAACTGGTGATCTACTAAATCCGTAGCCGCAGCCACTGTATCCCAAATATTTGTAGGTATAAGCTCCAACTTCTCTGCCCGAGCGAACTTCATAAGATTCTCAATGATTTCTTTTGTTCGCTTTGTTTCGCTCTCAATGATATCAAGATGGTTTTTCATCTTCTCATCTTGTACTTTCGCCTTTGCTAGTTGGGCGTGTCCTAAAATTCCTGCTAGAGGGTTTTTTACTTCATGAGCGATACCAGCACTCAATTGTCCAAATGCCGACATTTTTTCAGATTGAACCAATGCCACTTTCGAATTTTCCAATTGCTCATCGCGCTCAATCAAACTTTGCGCCATTTGGCCGATACTATTAGCAAGCTCTCCAACTTCGTCTTTTGATTTTACCTTAACGGGGACATCAAAATTACCACTCCCAATTTCAGCGGCAATTCTTCTTAAGCTGTTTAGTGGAGATGTAATCAGTTTGGCAAAGAAAAAACTCAATACTAATGCCACAAGTATCACCCCAAAACCAATAACTATTAGAGATTTAAATAACTCATTGGCAGCTTTGAAGGCTTCTTTCTTAGGTGTGGTAATTATAGCGTATAAATTCGAACTTTCTACTTGCTCAAAACTACCAGCAATTTCTTGCTTTTTTAAATCCTTATAGTCGTCACTGGCACCTGATTTTCTCTGGGTTTTTACGACCTCAGAAACAATTTGATGCTCCAACAATTTTTTACCAACAACATCATTCACTGAGTGCGCGTAAACGGACCCATTTGTATCAACAACAAATGCGGTATTTAATGAAGCTTTGTAAGGAGCTACTACAGAGGAGAAAACTCCCTTGGTCATAAATCCAACAATTACGTAGTCGTCCGTTTTTTTAAGCTCCTGTAATTTTACAGAAATACCCAGAGCAACTACATCAGTTGAGTCAGGTCCTGGCAACATAGAAAACTTAAGCCGGCTCCCCTCAAATTTAGATAAATCGAGCTGCCCAAACAAAGCCTGAAGATCTTTTGATTTCCAAGAACTAGCTTTGCTGGTTGGATTCCTTAAACTCCACCTTACTTTTCCCGTTTTTTTGTTCAATGCACTTATCGCGTAATAGGAAGAATACTGTGAAAACAAAACCTGGCCAATATTTCTATCTGCTTTTTGCTGGGTTGTAAGACTCTCAAAGTTAGAGGCAAAAATAGCTAATTTTGATTTTTCATTACCGGTCCTCTCAAGAAGGACCTGAGATACTCCGTTGGATAACTTTGAAGAAAGCTCAATAACAAAAGCCTCTTTATCGTTATAAAAAATATTATTTGTGTTCCAGAGTACAGATATCATGGCCGCAACTAGCACAGCCGTAAACAATACTCCTAGTTTTAATAAGATTGGAAATCTCATCGACTAGTACCTCTCTCCCCTGCCCTTGTTCTCGTAAAATATCGAGGAAAACCACTTTAATTTAACTAAATTCTACCAATGAATTTAAGAGTTTAGCAGTTTCCTCTAATTATTGTAGAAGCCTTAACTACTTGTATCAACCTAAGGAGGTCTAGTTTCATTTACACGCAGCATAAATAAGCAAACTGCTAGAACCTTAGCCTGTTAAGACTTATAAATTGTCGCATGAAGATGCATACAGACTATTTGGTTGTTGGGAGCGGACTGGCAGGCCTTTTTTTCGCCCTGAAAGCTGCACAAGAACATAAAGTTCTGCTTATTAATAAATCAAAACTACCCAATTGTAATTCCCAGTGGGCCAAAGGTGGAATCGCCGCCGTCATGTCTGAAGGCGATAGTGTAGAGTCTCATTTGAAGGATACACTAGAAGCGGGAGCAGGCCTTTGCGATGAAGAAATCGTAAAAATTGTTGTAGAAAATGGTCCCGACCGAATCAAAGACCTCATCGAGTTTGGTGTGGAATTCGATAAAGAAAACGGTAAGTTTGCCTTAGCAAAAGAAGCCGCTCACTCGGAGAGAAGAGTTCTCCATGTAAAAGATGAAACCGGCCAAGCGATACATCAAAGTCTTCTGAGTGCTGCCGTCGCCCACCCCAACATTAAGATTCTAGAAAACTGTTGTGTTGTAGATCTTTTAAGTTCCAAAAAATTATTTCTTAATCCCAGAGGTTCAAATCGCTGCTTTGGAGCCTACATACTAGATAACGAAAGCTCAAAGGTATTTTCGGTCACGGCCAACTACACTATTCTTGCTACAGGTGGAGCGGGGAAAACTTACCTTTACACCTCTAACTGGGAAGGCGCTACCGGAGACGGTATTGCCATGGCCTATAGAGCAGGAGCCCGGGTAGCCAACCTGGAGTTTATGCAGTTTCATCCCACCTGCCTCTATCACCCAAAAGCGGGAAGTTTTTTAATTACCGAAGCGCTCCGTGGAGAAGGAGCTGAGCTTGTAAATTTTAAAGACGAGCCCTTCATGCGTAAAAAACATAAACTCGGGAGCCTAGCACCTAGAGATATAGTTGCTCGTGGTATTGATGAAGAGCTTAAAGAGTCAGGTCATGATTGTGTTTACCTAAAACTAGAAGGTAAAAAACCTGGCTTCCTTAAGGAGCACTTCCCAGCTATTTATCAGAAGTGCTCAGAATTGGGAATTGATATAGAGAAAGACCCTATTCCTGTAGTACCAGCAGCTCACTACCTTTGTGGTGGGGTTTTGGTAAATGATGTAGGCGAGACAGATCTTGATGCTCTATATACTATTGGTGAGGCTGCGTGCACTGGCCTGCACGGAGCTAATCGACTTGCCAGCAACAGTCTACTTGAATGTATTGTTTTTGCTCAAAGAGCTTTTGATAGTTCCATCCAAGAAATGCATAGACATAAAATCACGGAAGAAATCAATGTAGCAGATTGGAAGCATCATTCTAGAGAAGATAGAGATGAGATGATTGTAATCTCACATATGTGGGACGAGATTCGACGCCTAATGTGGAATTATGTTGGTATTGTTCGCTCCAACAAGAGATTAAATAGAGCAAAGCTTAGACTTGAATCTATCGAGCAAGAGGTAAAAGAGTATTATTGGGATTTTAAAATGCATCGAGATATTTTAGAATTAAGAAACCTGGCCCTAATTGCAAAGCTTAGTGTGGAATGCGCGATCAAAAGAAAAGAGTCTCGTGGTATTCACTACAACATCGACTACCCCTCCACTTCAAAGGAAGAGGCTTTTAATACAATTATTGGCTAGCTTTTGGAAATACTTTACTAGAGAAACCCAAGTTTCCAGTGAAAGTAATCTTAGTTTCAAGATCCCTAATATCAAGTGCTGAAATGGGAAACTTCACCAAATAAGGTACGCCCCAAGCTGTATGCTCAGGATAGAGAGGCCGGAGCCTAGCGGGAGGCAATGAAATCTTGGTTACTCCTCCAAGATACTTTTTTCCACCGACTTCTAGAAAAATCCTCCAAATACTACCGGACTCATTTAAATCATTATTTCTTACGTCAGGTGTGTAGAAGCTGACAAAAACTTCTGTATAATTAGATACACTCTCCGCTAACTCTCGAAGAGCTTTACGCTTTTCAGATTCTTCCCATTGATAGGCTCGAGAGTTGTAGTTGATTTGCGCTCTCTGGACATCTTCCGTTTTTAAAGTAGCATTATAATAAAATACATTGGTGAACCCAGAGTACAACTCATCCTTCACACTATATTTTTTTACCATTTGTATATAGTTCCTGTCCGGAATTAAATGGCTCGCCTTAATTTGAGAAGAGCAGCTAAGTAGAAAAGGAAAAACTAAGACTAGCGCGAACTTAACCATTTAGTCAGGTCTCCAAAAACTTTTTCTCGATCTACTTCATTGTAGATCTCATGATATAAACCATCGTAAACTATTTTCTGTCTATCTTCAAAGTGGTCTAGCTCTTCAAAAAACTTTATCGAGGCATCCGTACTAACTACTTTATCATTTCCAGCTAATTGCATTAGTACAGGAAACTTCCAATTGACGTTTTGCTCAAAAATATACTCAAAGCTACTTAGGAAATCTAAATAAAGTCTTGGGCAAATTTGATCGTGACGTAAGGGATCTTTAGAGTAAGTAGAAACTATCTCAGAATCATGGCTCAAGTCCTCAAATTTAATCTCATTAAACAGGGTCATGCTTGGTAAAAACCGAACCAAAGCTCGAGCTGCAAAATCTTTAACCGGAGACACATCCATTTTAATTCCCATCAAAGGAGAACTCAATACAAGCCCATCTACTGGGAGATTGGGTCTCAACAAAACTGCCTTCGTCACCACTAAACCACCCATGGAGTGGCCCAGCAAAAATATTTTTTTATTTGGATAAGTGGCTTTTAGATATTTAACAAAAATCTCAAGATCTTCTACATAATCATCAAAAGAAGCCACAACGCCCCTTTTACCTTCCGATCTACCATGGCCCCGGAGATCCCAGGCATAGATATCTAAGTTCTTACTTAACATTCCCTTAGCAAAATGGGAGTAGGCCTCTGAATGCTCACTAATCCCATGAGTAACAACTACTATTTTATCAGCATCAGATTTTTTTACTCTCCAGCTTTGATAAAATAATTCATTCCCTCTATGAGCGGTAAAAAAACCTTCTTTACGAATTTGTTCCATTATTTATCATCCTCGCCACTATCATCACCGGGAGGATAACGCATCTCCAAACCAAAACCAAGGTAAAGTGAGGTGCCAGGATTTACATTGAATTTCATGTCAGCCCTGAAGTGAGTAAAGCCGCCTAAGTGACTGATCATTGCCAGCCCAAAATGGCCACCTGCAATAGATCTGTAAGAACCCTCATCCACTTTATATGTATGAGCATCTATACCTAAATATATTTGAGCTATGAGATCGTTTACATCAAACTCCGTCTTACCTGAATAAGACAGCATCCAATAAGTAACACCCTCTGCATTGGAATTTGTAAAAGAATATTCAGAGGCAGAATTATTTCCCGTTGGAAAAGTAAAGCGTAGACCCCATGTGGGCTGAATCTCAGTAACATTTTCTATCTGATTTGGTAAAAAAGGTCCCGTGTGTAGGGAGTAGGCCCATCCATAAAGGGCTTCGTTGTCATCTTGTTGGGCAAAGGAAGCGGTAGGTAACAGTAGTGATAAGAAAAGTAGTACACGGATCATATCCAATAGTACCTTTCCCGAGGCCTTGCTTCAAGACCATTGAAGTCTAATGCACTAAACTAAAGGTCAGTTTTTGGCAAAAAGGTCGTTTTCAATTTCTAACTTTGTTGGAGCATCCTGAGTAAACACCTTTTTCTCTGTTAGATAGATGACCGCCTGTTGAATAGGCTTATCGCTAATGTGCTCATAGAGAGCAAGGCTGTAAAGCTTCAATTGATCAAAAGCCTTGTCTTTATATTTGGAGCTCCCCGTTTTAAAGTCAACAAGCCAAATAGTATCTTCATCCTCTGACCAAAAATCTATTTGTCCTTCTATTGTTCTGTTATGAGTGCTTAGAACGAAACCCCATTCCAAAAAAGCATTTTTATAAAGCGCTTCCATAGGTGGCTCATCGAGATCCATAACATAGTTTAACATCTCAATAATATTCGAGTCCGTTTGCTCGACAATCACATCTGCTATTTCAGATACTTGTTCCATACTATGGTACTTCAAAAGCTCCAAAAGTAGGTGAATCTGTGTGCCACGATGAGCACTTGTAATTTTATTCCAAAACTGAGTTTTACCCTCCCAAGACTCTGTAGAGGACTTGGTCTTTTTTCCAAACTCAGATCGCTCATCTAAAATTCCGCTCACGCTGGATGCTTCTTCTTTGTCTTCTATCTGATTGTCTACCAAAAGTGTTAGGGATTCTGAATCCTGAGCCAAGCTGTCTTTTGACCATTGAGCTCCCTTTACCTCAGATAAAACTCTGTAGCGGTAGTTATCAGTGGTATGCTCCCCTACTGTTAATTTCCAGTCTAAAAGATCCGCCCAAGAGGACTTTGCCTTAGCTTCATTCCAGCTTAAAAATAGTTTTGTTTTAACACGTGTTAAAGCAACATAGAGAACCCTTAAGGCCTCCTGCCTCTCCTTTTCTTTTTGTTCCTCATTAAACTCTCTAGCCTCCAGGCCATAAACCCTTTTGTCTTCCTCACCCATAGGAACGTAAAATTGAATTTTACCCTCTTTAACATAATGAATCGGAACCCTACCCAATCTAGATTTTGCACCCATTTGAACCACAAAAACATAGGAAAACTGTAAACCCTTTGAGGCGTGAACCGTCATCAATTGAACACGGTTCGGCTCAAGACTAGCAACAGCCTCGGACTCCCCTTCAGAACTGGCTCCCATTTTAGATTCACACTCACGCAAATATTCCACTGGATTAAATTTTCCGGCTAGCTCCATGCTCTTTATCTGGTGAACTAGCTTCCAAAGGTTCGCCTCACGTTTTCCACTGCTATCATAATGTAACAAAGAATCAAATATACCCGATGACAATAGCATCCGCTCAAAAGCATAAACAAAACCTTCTTGTTTAGACAAATCTAGAAAATGGCTAAGTCGGCCAAATAGATCTTTGTGTTCCTCAGAGTTTTTAAAGTAGGCCCAAAAACTTGAGTCCTTAGGCTTTGAGTTTGTCAGTTGAACCAAGGAAAAATCATCTATGAAAAAGAATGGACTTCTAAATAGAGACAATAGATTTTTATCGTCATAGGGGTTTGCTAGAAATCGGAGCTGAATCAAAGCGTCACTGATTTCATTTTGATCAAAAAAGCTCCCACTAGAATGTACAAAGTTGGGAATTTCTCGATCATCCAAAATTCTAGCAATTTGTTTTAGAGCCTTATTTGTTCTGGCAAGTACACAAATTTCCTCCGCGGGAATCCCCTGAGCTACTAACTCACTAATTCTGGCACCCACCATTTGATTTTCTGATTCTAAATCTTCGCCAACTAAAAAATCAACGTCAGACTCCTCGCCTAAACTAACCTCATCCTTGGGCTCCATGGAATCAAAGCCAAATTGACTCATAAACTCATTAATAAAAACTAAGGTACTCGGTTTTGATCTGAAGTTCTTCTTTAAAAACCCAATACTTGCAGTTTCTCTTTTAATCCTTGCCTCTTCTTCAACAAAAAGGTTTTTATCGGCTCCTCGAAATAAATATATACTTTGCTGAGGGTCGCCCACAACAAAACGAGGACGATCAGCAATGAGCTGATTGAGCACTCCTAACTGGAGAGGACTAGTATCTTGAAATTCATCGATCAACCAATAATCCCAATCCTCACTGAAAGCAAAAGCGATTTCTGGCTGTTCATTTAATATCTTAAAGGAGAGAGATTCTATATCAGACATGGAAATCTTTGAATCTCTTGTTTTTTCCAAAAACACTCTCGAACTTACCGCTTTAAGTAAATGATGAAGTTTTATGTTACATTCCACAAAAAGAGATTGATTCTCTAGCTCGATCAATTCCTCTTGAAGGGAGGCCTTTAACTTATCCCACAAATACTTAGTACGGTCTTTCAATTGTGCTGAAACAATCGATTGATTTCTGTTCTGTGGAAATCGCCCGACTCTTTCCACCGCTTGAGAGACAGCACGACTAAACTCAGACAGATTGCTAAACTCACCTGTAGCTAAATTTTTATACTCAGCAGTCAATAAAATCCAATTCTCTTTAGATTTACTTTCTTTTTCCAAAATGTTTAAAGAATTTTCTAATTCAAAAACTGTCTCTTTTAGATCAGCTCTCAATGAATCTATGCTTTTAAATAGTGCTTGCTCCAGTTCGACTTGGCTGTAGGGAGCCAGATCATCATAAATAATATAGTCAGAAAAACTTTGAACGGCCAACTCGTGTAGTTGACGAAAACTATATACAGAGAGAAGGTTTTCAAAATCAGAATCTTCATAAACACAGGCTTGTAACTCTTTTAAAAATAGCTTTTGATTCTCCATCTCCGATAAAATATCAAAGGAGCTATCCAAACCAATAATATACCCAAACTTCCTCAAGAAATTTGTAAAAACACCGTGAATGGTAGATATAAAAAGCTGACTTTTATTATTAACAAAATCCACAAGTTCAGAGTCACCACTCTCCATGGCCTTTAAAAGCATTCTTTCCTTTAGCTCTTGTGTGGCCTTTACAGTAAAGGTAGTAACAACAAAAGAAGGTAAGCTTCCGTCATTTTTTTCCCGAAAGTATTTAGCAGCCTCTAAAACCTGATGGGTAAGACCTGTAGTTTTACCAGCTCCAGCGCCTGCTTTGACGAGAGTATCTTTTATTGGATAAAATGTGGGGCCCGACACAGACGCCTCCAATCGCAATCTTTACAGTTTAAATCTATATCTCTTGGCTGAGGAAGAATGTCTCCAGACTGGATCGAGCTGGCGATGGCCTGAATCTGTGTTTTTGCATCCACAATTAAGTCTTCTTTTTCCTCTTCCGTAATTCCATTTGTTTTCCTACCAATAGCCGGTAAAAATTCTTGGCTTGCAGATTTAAGCTGAAATCCTGTGCTTCTAAGCCAGGGCTTCAAACTATAGTAAGCTGCGGCATTCACTTTAGTGTTTTCGAAGAACTCTAGATAAGCTGTATATAGACTTAGTTGGAGATCACCTTCCTCTTTCCACTTAGGGTGATTTTTCTTATCCCCTTTAGAACTCTTATAATCTATCACTACCTGGTGGCTTCCATCTCCGTCAATCCGGTCAATCACTCCAGTGATCAAAATACAGCTTTCGGTTTCATTGGTTGAGAATTCCTCCGTAGCTAAATCAAAAAAAGCTTCAAACCTTTTTTCTCTTGAAATAGTATTTGTCTTGGGAAATTCATTACGCCACTCAATTTCAAATTTTTGAAATTTCTGAGCAAGTTTTAAGTAGTAGGTCTTTAAAGAGCTCCAGCGCCGCTGATCTCCCAGCTCTGATTTGTTTTCCTGACAAACTTGATCCACTATAGCAGCTAAATCAAGATCACCAAGATGGTCCTGATCTTTTAGTATAAGCTCAAACAAGCGATGGATAATTGAACCATTCTTCATTCTATCAATGTCGAGATCTAAATCTGGTAATTCTTGCAAGCCAAAAAGGCTTCTGGCAGCAAACTTAAATGGACATTTTAGATACTCTTCTAATTTGGAGGCAGAGAACCTTTTATAATCTATGTAAGAGTTATTGTCCGAATCGTAACGCCCAATATCTCTTTCTAGAGCCAGTGAGCTCATACTTGTTTTCTCTACCGATAAAGATTTTGTGAGTTGGTTTTGATCTTGAAAAATCTCGGGAGCAATATTTAATTCTTCGACATCTTCTTCTCGAAGCGTTTTTTCCTTTAACCAAATTAAGCTAGGTCCTTTAATCTCTGCCGATAAATTTGAGGCAGAAAAGCTCAAGTGGTACTTAAAGTCTTTAGTTAGGCTCCAGTAAAACTCATACTCTAAGCTTTGATTCTCCACCGGTGAGATAGGAAATCCAGTTTGGCTACGAATAGAAGCGACTTCACCGAGACTTATTTGTAAACTTGAGGAGCCGGTTTGAAAACAGCTATCCTCAATACCAATGAAGAACACTTCTTTAAAGTTTACGTATTCTGTTGAGCTGAGATCGATACAAACTAATCCTTCAGAACTACCTATGCTTTGAATTTGTTCCATCCGCCCAAGCTTGGCTTTAAAATAGTTCGTCCACTCAGAGGGACTAAAACTCATTTTCGAGGGAACTTCTGCTAGGACCGCTTTTAATAGCTGCTCCAATGCATTTAAGTTTTCCTCTGAGTTCCATAGACTTAGTGACCACAATAGAAACTCATCCCGTGAAAGACTTGGCTTTGAAACCTGAATGGACTGAAACATTTTCTCCACAGCCCCTGATCGACTTATATCTCTATGGGAATAAACTTTGTTGTACAATCTTTTGAAATCGGTAAAAGAAAATTCTGGGTTTGAACTAGAAAATAAACTTAGCTCCAAATCACTAGCAAGCCAGTTGCGTACTCCAATTTGCATTTCCGCCAACCAAACTTGCATACTTGGTAAGGAAAGTATTTTTCCCACACTAGGTCTTTGAGCAGGAATTCCCTCACGCTCTAGCATGAGTTTTAATACTCCCCAATAATCTCCAATATCAGCGGCAACGATTCCCATTTGGTTTAAAGCAATCCCTTGTTCATAGGACTTTCTGACTTTAGACAAAATCGATTTTAGCTCCATAACCGTGTTGGAGTATTTTTCCACTGAGACAAGCTCCGCAAGCCCCTGCGCTCGGCGCTCAATCCTATCTGGGCTATCCATGAGTTGTTGTAGAATAGGGCTTGGGTCTTTGGATAGAAAAGGTCTGTAGACTTCAAAATATAAACTTAAATCCGTTTTTTCCGAAAGAACAGGTACTAACACCTCTATATCGATAAAATCGGAGAGCTGAGCGAAAAACTCCGCCTCTTGAAACTCAATATTTAATCCTAAATCAATATAGATCTTACGATCCCAGTGATCTATTTGCACATCTCCTGCCCTATCAACGAGTAAACCGCTAATCCAATTAGGTAGAAGTATTTTTTCCTCTAAACAGTATTCCCAAATCTCTTGAGCAAGCAAATACCAATGCCCCCACCTTTGAAAGGCTTCAGTATTTTCTAAAAACCATTCCCGCATCATTTCATTTCCGTTGGGATGGGAGAAGACACAAACAAACTGTTGAATGTAGCCAATAACAGATTGTGAAGCGGTTTTGGTTTTAGCCCAATCCTCATCTCTATCTTTTAATCTTTTTTTCAAAAAACTAAGCATGAAATCGCGGCCAACAACTCTATAATCTGGTAAAAGAGTTTTTGATAGAAAGGACCAAAAATCATTGGGCCGAAAAACGGCTTCCTCTTGAATTAGTTTTTGCTTTTTAAGGGCGTGATTTTGCCATTCAAACTTAGAGCGCAAATCAGCCACAAGAATCGTTTCAGAGCCGGGGTCTACAGCCTCTAATATTTTTCTTTTTTCTGAAATACTGTATACTGGTCTGATTTTAAGCACGAAAACAAGTTAGCAATAAAGACTGTCACTAGCAATTTTTTTGTAAGCTTAAAAAGAAATGTGTCTATCTTCGTTGCTTTAGTTTACGCCGGTTGACGGAGCCAAAATCCGAAAAGTTGAAGTCCATATCAAAGCCCAACTCCATAGCAATTTGAAGCATATAGCGCCTATCTTCATCTTGCCCAGGGTATTCACCTAGCTCTACACCATAAGTAGCAAACTCAATATCCAAAGGTCCCAACCCAAGACCAGCACCCCAGGTATAATAGCCCTGACTAAACCCACCCCTAACGGTAATCAACGGAAGATCTACCTCCACACCAAAATGTAGTTTTTTACCTAAAGGCTCAGATGTTTTATTGATGTGTTTATAGTCAAAGGCGGGTCGTATGATTAAACCAGGTGCTTCAATATCCATTGCCCACCCCAACATTAACTCTGACTTAATTCCCGCAGGATCTGTTCCCCCATCCGTTGTAGATTGAAAGCTGGTATCTCCCACATTTCGGTAAACTAAAGCTAAGCGAGATGGGATTCCAGTGGGAAGGTACCACAACATTCCCACATCTAAACCTAAGCCCGTTCCGTTCTGGTTTATAGAGTCGGTGACATCATTAGAATTTAATGACTGCAAAGTCTCAATCCCAACAGGAACCATACCTCCGGATCGTGTTAGTCTCCGAGCTGTTATTCCTAAAGCAAAAGCTGGAGTCATATTAAAAGACAAACCAAAGGCGTAGCCTAGATCATTAAAGTAGGTCACGTTAAAGGTGGGAAATGTGGGGTTCTCTAGAGCTAGATTCACATAACCTGCGTCATAGTAAGTAAAACCAAAATTTTTCATATAAAATGCAGCTTGAGCACCGAAGCCTAGCCAAATGGGGTTTCCATAAAGAGCATCTAGTTGCTCCGACAAATCTGCGGCATCACTTAAATTATTAACAGTCTCAACAGCAGATTCTCCATTCAAACCAATATCTAAGTCAAAAAGACTGACATAAAATCCCTCTACCTGATTTAAGCCGGCCGGGTTATAAAACAGAGCATCCCTATCTCTTACCACTGCACTATAAGCACCACCCATCGCTAAAGCTCGAACAGATTGTCCAGGCTCATAAAGCTCAGCCGAACTCAAATTTTGAGTCAGAAAAACTAGAGTGAAGGATAAAATTATAGAGTTTATGGACATACACATCCAACATCAGAGGAGTCTGCACCACAAACATCCAAACCAATTTCATTCGCATTAATTACAGTTAGTGCTAGCTTTTCTTCACTACTATCAACATCTGCAATATCTGTATCCGTAAGTAAAGCCTCTATCGCTGGAGGTAAAGCCGATACTGCGGTATCCAAACCAGCACTTGCTAGATTGGTAAACAATCTTACCAAGGCAGTAAACAGCTCCTTTGCCTGATCCCCTGTCTCTGCGTTGAAAGAGCTGGGAATATCAGAGCAAGGATCAAAGCCAGGATCTAGGGTATTATCCACTAGGGCTCCCTCAGTATTTACGATAGAACCAATTTTTGACATCGCTAAGTAAACTCTAGCAATGTAATCCGACTGCGTAAGCCCATCGGCGGAAATACCATCAAAGGCTGTTTCTGCATTTTTACAAGCTGTTTGGGAGTCAACATCTGCGTCCTCAAAATGAGTAAGCAAAAAATTTGATAGGGTATCTGAACTATCAGAAAAACCAGTTTGAAATGGAACGAATTCCAAACCACATTGCCCCCCATAAGCTGAACCAAGAAGCCTAAGAGTATCGTCCTCTGCTTGAGCAGCAGTGCTCATACTTTGGATTTTAGAAATAGCCGTTTCAAAGTCCTTGGCCTCTAGAGCTCGGTTGGCATCATAGAGAAGAGCTTTGTCGCTATTTTTATCCGCGGAGGCACTGAATAAATTAAATTCCCCACCACAGGAAACTAAAAGTGAAAGTGCGATACTGATAAGACCTATTTTTAAAAAAGTTCTGTCCATACTTCTAGTTTAGCCTAGATATATCTATGTGTAAGGTAGCCAGCCCAAGCCCCTCCCTAAGAATAGGGAAAAAAACTCCACACATTTAAAACCAATTCTCCGTTCAAACATTTGCAATTGATATCAGATAGCCACCAAGACTTTTGGTTGGCTTGCCTCAGAAACTAAGCCCCACAATACCATTAATAGAAACCAACCTTAGGTCTAAAAAGTCTCATTTTGTATCAACAATAAAGCGTCAAACTCCGAAAGAGAAAGGGCATGGCTAAGGAAGGCGGCGAGAATGACTAAATTTATAATTTTCTATATCGCATTTACGTTTAATGTTTCAATTAAAGCGGGGGAACGTTTTGAGTTTTACAATGGTGCTCGTCAACTTGGAATGGGAGGCGCAAGCATTGGAGTTGTAAATGATGAAACAGCGGTTCTTCTAAACCCTGCTGGAATGGGGAAATTAAGAAATGCCTTTGTCACCTTGGTAGATCCAGAGATCCATGTATCTGGCCCCGCCTCTCAAACTCTTTTAACAGGCGGTTCTCTTTCTACTCTAAACGATGCCCAAGGAATGGCGGATACTCTTGGTACCACCGCAGATAAAAGCACTCACTTTGGTTATCAGGTGTTCCCTTCTTTTGTTTTACCTAACTTTGGTATCGGCATGCTTGCCAGCTCCTTTTGGGATGGACAAACGGACTCCACCGGAGCCAATGTATTTTTACGCAAGCGAAGTGATGTTGCTGTTGTTCTTGGATATAATCTGACATTTTTAGATGGTCGATTGAAAGTTGGCTTCAACGGTAGATATGTCACCAGAACTCTTTCAGAGATTGATACAGCAACAGGAGGAAGTTATGATTTTGCCACCAATGAGGGAACCGGTACCGGCCTTGCGATTGATTCAGGGATCATTTTTAGTGCTCCCTGGGCGTCATTGCCATCTTTATCTGTAGTCTTGAGAGATTTTGGAGACACAAACTATACAATTTCAAGTTCTGGAACGGCAGTACCAAGCACTCCACAAACGATAGATGCGGCGATTTCGTTTTTCCCTATTCATTCCAATCATGTCAGATCTTCGTTTACTTTTGAATACCGAGATATTTTAAACGCATATGATGAAACAGATCTATCTCGAAGACTTCATAGTGGATGGGAACTAAACTTAGGCGATCTATTTTTCATAAGAGCGGGATGGCATCAAAATTCATGGACCGCAGGTTTAGAATTCGCGATGGAAAGAGCCCAATTCCAAATATCTACCTACGCAGAAGACGTAGGCACCGATGGAGCAGGCTCCATCAATGACCGTCGTTATATTTCTAAATTTGTATTTAGATTTTAATTTAAAGTTCTACTTGTTCTAAAAACAATAGGTTCACTTCTAGTCTCTTTTTCATTAGCAATAGATATTGCAACCACCTGATATAGAGAATTAGGTGTTAAACCGGTGACAAAAACACTATGGTCTTTCACTTCATTAACATCCAAATCTGTTAAGAGTACTTCACCTGTTGCTAGCTTTGTAATTTCAAGCTGACTCGTCGAGGAGATATCAGTCTCCCACAACACTAGTGCGCTACCGGCATCTACTGAACCCAATCTCGCACCCGCGATTACCGGAGCCGGAAGTTCTGGCTCTGGCTGAGGCTCACAGTATCCAATATAGATTTCAGAGTTTTCAATTCCTGCGTAGTTTGTTAAAAGAATCGTTGAACTAGACTCCACGTAGCTAAAGGGAACTGCTGAGTTGTCTACTCTAATATCTAAAGTTTCTGTATCTACTAAGCTTGTAGAAATTTGAAACTCTGTCTTTAAATTCAGTTTTTTCACAGCAAGATTTGCGATTTGCTCCAAACCAATATGAAAGCGACCACCAGATAGATCTACTTGCGCACCATTGGCCTGTTCAATCATCTCAATGTAACCATAACCGATTTCATTTTCTCCACCATTAGGGACAGTGGAAAATTGATTATACAAAATACCGGAAACAACAAAAGGTTTATCACCCATTGTTAATTTTAGTTTTTGTAATACAGACTCTGGAGTTACATTTTCACAATAGTTGTCAAAGGCTGGCAGCTCTTTTCTGTTGGAATCATAAACCCTTGTTACACCCTCTGGGTATCTAGCACAAATGGCATTCTCATCGGCTACAAAAACTACTACTAAGGCTGCATCATCTCTCATAAATCCAAGGTCTTTAACATCTTGGAGCTTTTCTGCATTTAACATTTGATCTAAAGAATATAAACCAGCCTCACCACCATCACTTAAGCCTTCACTCTTTGTATAGCGCATTCGGTAACCTAATTGGTCTTTAATATCAGCTGTACTCATTTCACTACTTTTAAAAACATAGGGTCTATCTGATTTTTTACGGTAAAGCTTTCCCGTCCAAGTATTACCGATATGCCCCATACTCACAGCAATGTTGGCATCTACATCTTGTGGCAGTGCTGCTAGGAAAGCATCTACGCCCTCACCAATTTGTTGTCTTTCTCCATTAATAGAGCCTGAAGTATCTAACATAAAGAGTAGGTCTACTTTTTTAGAAAACTCAGCCTCTGGTTGTCTGTATTTCTGCGCATAACAATTCGGCTCCAAGGGACCTTGATCAAAGTCACCACCTGGCTGAGAAATTCCATCGGTAGCATCAGTAAGGGAATCTTGTTCCAAGTCTGTTAATTCACAGGCTGAAATCCAAACGGATAGTAGTATTGTTATAAGTTTTAATCTAGTAAGCATAAACCTCTCCCAAAAATAGGGTACGAGTAGGACTAGAGACGAATTACTCTAACTCCTTATCAAGATGGTCAACTTACATGAACAATACACCACAATCGTACAACACCTCCATTATAACCAAGGTCCAAGAAATATTCCACAAATCCACTCAAACCCGTAACCTTTTGAGAATCCCAAAACAAAAACGAACCAAGCTGAAACACTGGTTTAAAAAATCACAAGATTTTACTCCAAATGCCCACCTCATCCGAAATAAATTGCGGGTAATAAGAAAGAGTTCTGTTTCTATTTCTGGATTTTATAAAGCCTTACTTCTGGGGTTTCGTTGTGCAGGATAGCACAACGCAAAACGTCCCAAGGACGGGCTTGAGTGTCCCCAGAAGTAAGGCTTTATAAAATTTAGAAATAGAAATAGAAATGGAACGAACGAAAAAAAAGGCTCCCACCGGAGCCCCTCACACAAAAAAATAATAATCCTAAAAATCCAAACTCATATTCAAAGCCACCCTACGCGACTCCTTCTTTTGATCATTTTCAACCAAACCAATCTCCTCACCCCAGCTAGCTAAGTCCAAACGAAACCAAGCAAACTGAGCCGTTATACCAGCGGAAAAGTAACCTTTATTAATACCAATTCGGTAAGCCCCTTGTAACCAATCATAGGCTTTCCAATCTAATTCTGCACCGATGTGATAGCCATGAGCAATATCCCAGTTTTTCACACCGATATCTCGGATATCAAACGTAATTCTTGGAGTAAATACCCAAAACTTTTTTAACTCAAATTCTGATCCCAGATCAAGAGTTCTAGCTAATTTTGGTATCACATTCCCGTCATCTTCTGAAATAGCTGTGTAACCCCAATCCAGCAAGTTTCTTATTACGACAGAGGCTTTTGGTTGAATCCCTTTAAACTCGCCAAACTTGTAGTTCATGGCTAAATCTACATCAAAAGTAATTCCTGCATTTTGTGTTGAATCTCCAAAAAAATCATCGCCATTAATATCAGTAGCATTCGTTGTGCTAGCTACATAAGTTCTAAAAATAGATTTGACGGCTACTCCCCAATCGATTTTTTCATTATATTTACGACCATAACTAAATTGTGCTAAGGCATCCAAATAGCCCTCGATCTCTATGGCATAATCTGTTGCTCCCCCCCCTGTTTGTCTTGGAGTCAGGCTAAGAGCAGAGTTTATTGGAATGAAAGCGAATCCCCAGTTAGGTTTAGCCGTGATACCGGAAACCATAGGGGCATTAAAATAGAATGTTTCATCCTGATTATTTAAAAGAACTTGAGCAATGGCAATATCTTGCGCAGGTCCTGTTTGAGAGGCTGCATCACTAATATCGCTTAGAAAGTTAGTGAAAGAGGTATCTAAGGCTCCTCCAAAACCCATATTAAGCTCTGACTCTTTAAGAGCTGCTAAATTTGCGGGATTATACATTACAGCAGAAAAATCATCTGATGCAGACACTATAGCGCCACCCATGGCTACACTTCTTAAGGTAATAAAACTTCTACGAACCTCTTTAGTCTCTGAAATTTGAGAAAACGCATTTTGCGTTAAAAGTGTTAATAGTACCAACATGAAAATCTTCATTCTGCCCCCGAATATGAATTGTTATTGTAAAATTCTAGCGAAGAACCAAAAGATCATGTATCTTTAATCTATGCGAACTCGTCTTCTTGGTTTTTTTACGACAATGGTCTTAGGTTTATGCTACTTAACTGCCTATAGTGCTACCACAAATAGCGGCCAGGACCCCACTGCCATACCCGAGACCAAGACAAACCCCAAAAAAACCCATGGATCAAAATACGATTTTGATATCACTGAACTAAAGTCCGTACCAAAACCTAAAAGCCTAATTCAAAAACCTATTCATAAAGTTTCTAGATACACGGTATCTACTAAGCTTGGAATAGGAAGAGGAGAAGGTTCAAACTTATTTGGATTTGGTACCAGTTACACAAACTATATTGCAAAAACCCCCTACACTCTTTCTTTTGATATATTTAACAATGGAAATGGAATTATAAGTCTGGCTAAATGGGATCCTCAAGATTGGTTACGTAGCTGGCAGGCTTATACCAACTACGGCTTTGCATTGCACCTAGAACCAGATGAGGGATTTGGGAGCTTTATCAATTACAAAAACTATGGTTTTCACGGGAGCATTGGAATAGAGAACATCATTGATAAGCCTCTGAGCCAACGCTGGGAAATCAGCTACTCTTTAACCACAAGTACCAACGCGCTATTTATAAACTACGCCTTGGCCTGGTCAGAATAAATTATTGATCAAGTATTTTCACCAACTTAGAGAATTCGAAACAGTTTCATAATTTTAAAATTCACAGGAAGGAATTAACTTGGATTTCAAAATAGCAGAAGATTCTTTTCTTAAAATATTTGGAAACAAAAAAGTAACAGAACTAGGTGAAATCTACTCCTGGAAGGAAGGAGGAGCTTGGCCGAAGTATAATTTTTTAAGGCCTCATTTCTCTTTAGACTGTAAAGACGGATCTATAAATTTAGATGATAAAAAAATGGATTGGATCAACAAAAATTTAGATAGCTTGGAGTCGATGAATAAGAAGCCATCCATTCGGGCAGATATCAAAGCAGATATTCCAAACGGTTTTGAACAGGCTGGAACCCCTCTAGTGCATTTAAAGTACTGGCAAAGAGTAGAGAAAGAAAACAAAGGCGCTCCCGAAGGCTTCTCGTTAAGATGCTGCGAAAAAACTGATTTAGATGTTTGGTGGAACATTCACTCTGAGTTTACAGAGCCAGCAAAACTTCAGCCAATATATGACCGATTTCATGAGCACTTTAGCGCAAACCCACAAGACTACTTCTTACTTCACTTTAAAGGTGTGCCCACACATTCCATTGCTATCATTCAAACTGAAGGCCTCCTAAATTGCTGGGGTGCAAATACTATCCCTGAGTACAGAGGACTTGGTCACTATAGTATAGCTACTGATATTATGTTTAAGTAATTTGGCCAAAGCGTTCATGGTCAATTCAATGAGGACTCAAAAAGCTTAGAGTCTTTAAAAGAGCGCTATGATTTTGAAATTCTGGCGCATGAGAAAAGGATAGTTAGGCTTTAAAAAATGAGTTATCAAACAGATATTTTTTAACGATAATTAAGGCACTCAAATCCTCATTCTAATCATATAAATATTGCTTTGGGGTCTGACTTCAGATATTTACGAAGTGCTAGAGATTTAATTAGAGAGTTGCAATGTGAAATTAGTTGAAAGAATCTGCTTCGAAATTGGATTCTAAATATCCCACTCTTTAGCTCTCCTAGGAAACTAACTTCTTTCGAATGGACCTTAAGTCTATCGGCCCGCCGGTAACCTTATGATTAACCATTTCGCAATACACCGGATTCACTGTTTTCCGATAGAACTCACTAAGCTCCCTATTTATCTCTGGCTCAGGTATTAATCGATCTTGTATGGTTCTAAAAGACCTTTCTACGCGTCTTTTAGCTTGGGGGCTATTCGCGAATAGTACCTTAATTCCAAGTCTCTCAAAGGCCGTTACAAAGTGTGAAAAGTGATCTCTTTTCCCCACACTAACCCAGTCTGCGCGGTCAGTATAAATAGCTCTAGGGATTCCTTTTTTACGAACTAAATCCATTAAGAATTTAAGGCAGTTTCTAGTTGTTTCTCCTTCAAAAAACTCCGCATGAATTATCTCGCTAGTTGCATCGTCGATAGCTGAGATTAAACACCATTGTTCGTTGCCGTTGAACTTATGATGACAACCATCCATTTGTAAAATGTAGCCTTCCCGACGCATTCTAGGGCGAGGTTTTCTAACCAATCTCTTGCCCCTCCTAGGGTTTTTAACCATATTGGCAGCCTTACACCACCTATGCAGAGTCGAATATGAAACCTTAATGCTATGATTTTCTTCTAGCTTCTCAAGTAAATGGCAGGTGTTAAAGTCAAAGTATTCTTTTTTAACTAAGCCTAGAACTTCTTTCCTAACAGTATCGCAAATTTTATTCTTTGGAGCCTTACCATAATTGCCGTCTTTGATCCCTGAAAGCCCCTGTAATCGAACTTTAGTGGCCCATCTGGTGATTGACCTTTCAGAGCAAGATAACAGCTCAGCAGCCTCAAAGCGGTGTAATTTCCCCACTATAAACTCAGATATGACCTGGAATCTAATGCTCTCAGAGTGTTTCAATACTATCTCCATATCCCCTCCCTTTTAAGGAAGAGATTCTATTTAGGAGACACATCTGCTGACAAGACCCAGAGAGACATATTAGAAAATCAGAAAAAGGGAGACATTATAGATGGTTAATTACAATATCCCCTGGTTAGTATTAAAAGCCCCTGGTTATTCATGATAGATAAGCGAATGTGTCTCCTCATATTTATCAGCAAATGTTTCTCGACAGTAAATAAAAACTTGCATACTACATGGTAGTATGCTATGATATAGCATACAAAGGGACATGCAACATGAAGACACTATTTGTAGAATCATCCTTTTTTACGAAGAAAATAGGCTTGGAAAAAGATCGAATCCTGCTCCGTCGAATACAGAACGAAATAATTGATAACCCGAG
>JBGCGH010000028.1:0-25127 GCA_045110695.1 Bdellovibrionales bacterium
CATAGGGGATGTTGGACAAATTTCTCTCAAAATTAGAGACAAACTGCGGGGAGCTTAGACCTAGGTTTTGAGCCACATCCCTTTGCTTAAAGCCCAACTCGCGTCTTTTGTCTCATAAATATAGGTTGAGTCTTTTGTTAACCAATTCTGCTCTCTATCTGCTCGTTAATTTGGTAAGTTCACAAATAGTTATACTCAAAATATATATCAAGATGTTTCCGAAGACTTACACGCAGCGCCAACTAAATAGCTGATTTCTTTAGCTAAAACCTATTATTGAAACCTACATTTTCTTGCTAAATTGGCAACATATGAATTAACAGATGGTAGCAAATTTGGTAGAAGCTACTTATAAAATAAACTGGAAGGATCCCAAATGGTAAAAATCAAAACAAACCACGGAGTCATTAAAATTAAGCTCTATTCTGATAAAGCTCCAAAGACGGTCGAAAACTTTTTAAAATATGTAGATGAAGGTTTTTACAACGGAACCGTTTTTCATCGAGTGATAAATAATTTTATGATTCAAGGTGGTGGTTTCACTCCTGATTTAGAGCAAAAGCAAACTAAAGAAAATATTCAAAATGAGGCCGATAATGGTCTTTCCAACCGAAATGGAACCCTGGCGATGGCTAGAACGCCTGAGCCCCACAGTGCGAGCAGTCAGTTTTTCATTAATGTTAAAGATAACGGGTTTTTAGACTTTCAAGCACCAACACCACAGGGATTTGGATATTGTGTTTTTGGTGAAGTTGTTGAGGGTATGAGCGTAGTAGAAAAAATTAAGTCAGTAGAGACTGGATACACCGAATTTCATCAAGATGTTCCAAAAGAACCCGTGATTATTGAGTCTGCTGAAAGAGCTGACTAAAAACGAAAGAGGCATTAGTTCCCATTAAAAGGGGACCATTTGCCTCAGACCTCTCAATTCTTTGAGTCTATAGCCAGTTGATGCCTAACGAGTATGGCACAGTACTTGCGATGTAACAAAGCAGGGGAGGCTCCAATGACACATGAATTGATTTGCGAAGACTTTAAACTAAGTTCATCCATTAAATCTTCTGTAGAAGAAAACTTAGATTTTATCAGAAGTGCGGTAAGTAAAGAATTATTTGTACATATCTATATCACTGAGCCAGTTAAAAAAGAGTTTAAAGTTCTTTTTAAGACCCATTTGTTCAAGAAAGAATTGCTCGCAACTGGCACCGGATCAGATCTATATAAACTGATTACCAACGTAAGAAAGATTTTTGTTAAAAACTTAAATGAAGAATCTAAAAAGATAAAAAGCCATCATCGATAGGAGAGGATCGCAATGACGAAAATAGACCAGCCAGTAGTACGAGATTTAATGACGACAGATGTGTTCGTATTAAATGAAAATGATGACCTGGGTTTTTTAGACGAGGCCATGGCATGGCAGAAAATTCGTCACGTTCCGGTGGTAGATACTGAAAACAAGCTCAAAGGTTTGATGACTCAAAGGGATTTTTTAAGAGTTGCGATCAGTGATTTAGCAGAAATTGAGCCCAGCGAAAAATCAGAGCTCTATGGGCGTTTACAGGTAAAAGAAATTATGACCAAGGAACCTAGCTTCGTTTCTCCTGCCACAAGCCTTGAAGACGCATCTAAGATTATGTTTGAGAATAAGTATGGCTGCTTACCTGTATGTGATAGTGGCGAATTGATAGGTATTATTACTGAAAGCGATTTTGTAAAAAGCTTTTTTGAATGGGAAGTAGAGTTCAAATCGGAAAATAAATAGTCGTCTCTGATAGGAAAAAGAAGGGGAGTATAAAAATTGCTCCCCTATTTTAATTCTACATCTTAGAGAAAAGTAGTTTTAGTTCATCAATAAACTTCTTACTAGCCTTGTCACCCTCTATGGAAAACTCAACCCTACGGTTCTTGCTATAGGCCTCAGGAGTTTTGGCAGAATCAATTGGCTTATCAGGCCCAAATCCTTTTGTATCTACACGAGAGGCAGGAACCCCTCTCGATACCAGTTCATTTTTAACAAAGTCTGCACGATCCCAACTTAACTTCACGTTTTTATCATAGTCGCCTGTGCTGTCAGTATGACCAAAAATATCAATAAATTCCCACTCGCTTTTGTATTTAGCCAAAATATCACCTATCTGGTGAACAATAACTATGGAGTTTGGTTCGAGCTCTTTTTTGCCGACCTGGAAGCGTATATTGGCTTTTTTAAGATCTAATTTAAGGAAAGGCGCTTTCTGTAACCCTATAACTTTTCTAGCCCGTCTTAGAGCCCAGTTATACTCAACTAGAAACTGAACAATGCTCATATCTCTTTCGCCAATATTTAGATCTTGCATAGCTCTTAAGCCTAGCCGAAGTATGTTTTCGTCTCGATCCTCAACTTGGTAGATATCGTACATTAGTCTTAGACCACCAAATAAAACTTGGTTTCTATCATCGGAATTAGTTCCAGTGTCGGAAAAGCTTACGTCTTGACCAAATAGCCACTGCAGCTCTGGTCCCAGGTTCCAGCTAGAATTCAATCGGTATCTTACGCCTAGGTTGGCGGTAAAAGCCTTTGTCTCAACTGTAACAGAATTATCCTCCATTTTGTCATACCTAAAGCCTAGTCCTAAATCCCAAACATAGTCAGTTCTATATTTTGAATAGGCTCCATATATTCCTATTTGGGTCCCTTCGTTCTCTACTTCAGGGAGCGTCACATCTGTTTTGTCTTGAGAGCCCAGCTCAAGACCCAATAGGAGCCAGTCTGAGTCCTTTGGTATTTCCTTTTTTGAGGCCAAGGAGGGTGTTGCTATAAGTAGTACAGAAAAGTAGAGTAATAAGTTCTTCAAGTTGAAACTCCTGCGGTGAGACATATCTAATTCTAATTTATAGTCAGTGCTGGGCCTTGGCTATAATCGAAAGAAAAGCAGGACCTTTTTAAAAATAGAATTCATTTCCTTTAGCTAGTTGCCTTTTGATACATTGTATATTGTATATAATTTAGTCTAATTCCGTCAAATTAACGACCCTATTGATTTAATTTATGCCCCCGGAATTATTGAGCTAAGGTATCGGCACCTTCCTTGCACTGATAGTAGGCATGGGGAGAAACTGTATGAACAAATCTATCATTTTACTACTATCACTATTAATGACTAGCGCTTGCGGAATCACTAATAAATCCGTAACCAAATACAAAACCGATTTTAACAAACAATTGGATGTGAACAAAGACACTGATGGCGATGGCTTATCAGATTTTGCAGAGCAAGAATTGGGAACTGATCCTGATGTTTTTGACACGGATAAAGACGGTTTATCTGATGGTGCCGAGGTAAACACACATAGGTCTGATCCACTTTTACCAGACACAGACTTTGGCGGTGTATTGGATGGAATGGAAGTTAGCTTAGGTCATGATCCTAACGATGCTTCCGATGATATAATTATGGTAGCGATTGACACCGATGGAGACGGACTTACAGACCAAGAAGAGGGACTATTGGGAACTGACCCATTAGAGCCAGACACAGATGAAGACGGCTTAAAAGACGGTGATGAAGTAAATACTCACCACACCAGTCCTTTATTACCTGACTCTGACTTGGGTGGAATTAACGATGGCCAAGAAGTCTTAGCGGGAACTAACCCTCTAGATAAGAGTGATGATTTAACTCCTCTAGAGCTAACATTCATCAGTACGCCGGATAGCATTACTAATGAAAGATCTGGAGTGTTTGTATTCAATATAGAAGATATCGCAAATCTTGATAAAGTGATGTGCGCCATCGACCTAGAAGACGATAACAGTAATTTAGAAATGTGTGACGTGGGCCAAGACTTCGCTTTTGAAAACCTAGCCCCAGGAATCCACAAATTTACAGTAATCACAATTTCTACGAATGGAGTTTCTAATAAAATTCATTATAACTGGGTAATTAGAGAGCCAAGCTATACAGCGTGTGATCCTGATAACGTAATTAAAAGAACACAGGTAGTTAGGTTTGCTCCATCAAATAATACATGCGCATGGAATCAAGGGGAGAACTTAAATCCTCGTAATGTATACGTACAAGCTAGAAATCTTCAAACTGAAGTTCTTAAAATACCAGCTGGAGCTGATCTTTGTAATCTTCAATTAAGCTCTAACCAAGAACTACGTTTCGATGACCATATGGTTTTGGCAGTGAACTCCAAAGTAATCGCAACCAACGACGATTCTTTGATAGACAAGTCTAGCGGGTTGGCTGAATTTGATTTCTCCAAGGTTGTAGGTAACCGATGGGGAACAGCAAAGCCTTACTGTATAGGTAGTAGAGCGACTGATGGATGCGAAATTCCTAAACACGACAAGACGGGCGACTTGATCTTTGATATGTCCAGCCAACAAGGACAAAGCCTTGCATCGCAAATCGATAACTCAAATGGTGTTGAAATGAGATTAAGCATCATTGGTGATAACGATGGGTCTGATTGTAAACATTCCGGCGTAGAGATTGAAGTTGAATACAGCTTCTCACTGAATTATGAGAGTGAATCCTACTAAGAATTCAACATTTACTCCCTAAATAAGTAGGAATCGAAGCCCATAATAGGCTTCGATTTTTTTTAAGAAAGTTTCAAGGCGGCTTAAATGCATTACCAAAGCTTGGCTTTGTAGAGAGTTATAAAAAAATCCTCTCCAATTTCTTGTTTGGCAACTTATAGCTAATAGCTTTTTCCCTGAAATAAACTATGCTAAATATAGTAGGAGAATAGATGAGTTCTGCAAAAATATTGATTAACAAAAGAGGAATAAATGAGGTCGATCAAACTTACGATAATTCTACTTTTTTTAGTGCTAACTCAAAAGGGGAACGCAGTGAAAGCGAATAAACATCTTAAGAATAGCCAAGAAACTGTTTTGCGAGTAAGTAAAGCAGCGAATTTTGAAGAAAAATTGACTTTTTTCCAAGCTCGCCAAGTCAGTTCGGGCAATACTCTACCTGAGCGAAGTGACTATGGCCGTGTTGAAAACACTAAAGAATGGAGTACGAGTCTGTATCATTTTAAAATCAAAGAAATAATTAATCATTCCTCTGACGAAAGCGAAATTATTAGCACATCATTTTTGTCAGATAGAAAGCATACCGACTCTAAAGGACGCCCTGAGCATTTTAAAATAGGACAAGAGATTGCAGTAATTGATTCATTTTCCTTGAACAGCCACCTCGATAATATAAAAAGAGAAGAAGCAATGAAACGAGGTAAGCGATTATTTACTAAAGCTGAATATTCAAATTTTAATGAAAATGTAGACCTATCTGATGAAGAATTTATTCTTTATCTAAGCGACTGGGATGAAATTCACCAATGGTACAATTTAATAGGACTTTGGCCAAAAAAATAAGAACATTTAAGTCCTATTGGAAGAATCATTTCAAGCTTCATATGGATGTCCGCATCTAAATCCCTAAGTGAAAAATATCTTTCAACGAAAGCTTATAAATGGCTATTGTTATTAGAGTGACATATTAAAAAGTTATTTAACGAGACAGACTAGTCGGGTAATCACAAAAAGGAATAGCTCCAAGGACTAATTGTAACATAATATAACTTATCAGAAATATGACTGAGCTAATTGGAAATTAATATCTTTACATGATTATGTCCCGCACTAATATTTACTTAGAACTGTCCCTTTTGTAGAGCCTGGGTATGATCATCTCCAAATATAGTTTTTGGAGGGTTTCCTATGGTTAAAGGGGTTGTTTCGATGAGTGATTCTGAAAGTTTTAAATACCAAATTGTTCAAAGGTACATATCGGGGAAGATCTACCGAGATGAGGCTGCAATACTTATTAAACAATCCGAGAGAACTGTCACCAGGCTTGCTAAGCGTATTAAGGAGCAAGGTTTTCTTGGAGTAAAACATGGCAACTTCGGTAGAGCTTCGAACCGCGCTATATCAAAAGACATCAAGAGCGAAGTTTTAAGACTTAAAAAAGAAGAATACTACGATTTCAACTCAGCTCACTTTCATGAAATCTTAGTATCTAAGTTTGGTTTTGAATTATCCTACGTTACTGTTTGGAAGTGGCTTAGAGCGGAACATCTAACAAAAGCACCTCGCAGGAAGCGTCGTAAAAAGCATGTATACCGCACCAGGATGCCCCAAGAAGGTCTTTTGCTTCAGATGGATGGCTGTCACCACAAGTTTAACGGCAAAGATGACTGGGTACTGATCTCGATGATCGATGATGCTACTAGCGCTGTCCCCCACGCGGAGTTCTTTGGTGGGGAAACAACTATTAACTGCATGACTGTACTTGAAAAAGTTATTAAGTCCGTTGGTGTGCCTAAAGCCATATATACCGATAAAGCTGGTTGGGCTGGTGGCAATAAAAGAACCGAGTTCTGCCAGTTCCAGAGGGCTTGTGAGAGGCTTGGAATACAAATCATATACGCTAACTCGCCTCAAGCTAAAGGACGTGTTGAGCGGTCGTTTAGGACGGTTCAAGATAGACTTATTCCTGAGCTTAGGCTTAACAAGATTAAATCCATGAAAGAGGCTAACAGGTATTTGAAAGAAGAGTTTCTAAGTAAGTACTGGAACGTAAGAAACGTAGTGGCTCCAGTAAACGAAGAATCAGCCTACTCACCTCTTGATCCTTATCTAGAGTTAGACAAGATTCTCTGTATTGAGGAGACCCGGGTAATAGGTTCAGATCAAACGATCGCCTATGGCAGTGAGAAATTACTCTTAGAAGGCCAAAGTATGAACCTAGCGCGCTATGAGGCCGTAATAAGAACTGATCTTAAAGGCAAGCTTAGTTATCCTTTCCGTTTATGAGCGGGAGGCTGTTAAAAATTAAGCAACCGAAAAAGATCGCTTAGAGGATCTGAGCTTTATTGACTATGTTTCGCTCATGCGCTTAGCGGCTTAGTTTAAATATGGTTGCACTAACTTCTTATCTATTTCCTTTTTCGATATACCAACAGCAAGACCATTGATGCCAACACAAACATAGCCAGTAGTACCTTCTACACATTTCTCAACTTGTGTGAATGTGCTTCCGGCAGGTATAGAACTACTCACCGGAAAAGGACCGTCAAACTCTACACTATAGTCAGGACGCTTAGAGTACGAGACATACGACAAAACCTGACTCGCCTTATCAAAGATCGTATAGTACAAATCAGTAGAAGACGACCCGTCCAGTTCAATTAATATTAGTCCACCATTGCAATCAACAAATTCGCATTCTTCTGGCTTTTCTGGGTCCCAGCCACCATCAAATGAAGCGTAATCATTTCCAAATACTGATATTGTGAACAAAATTAAAAGTGTTCCTAAAACGAGATTTTTCATTTCTTGTCCTTTTTGTTAAATTAGTGGTTGGCAACCCAACTATACTCGAAGATCTCCAACGACGGTGATTAAAGTAAGAGCTTAGCAAAAAAGAAAGGACTGTCTAAAATATAACACTTCTCAATTTTTCTAGGAGCAATACCTTCGAACTGAAAGGGACAGATTAAAGTAGAGCTAAGGGTGACAGAGTTACTTAGAGTTAATATCGGAGGTTTCTTTAGAATGAAAATAATGGGCTGAGCCAATAATTTCATCACTATTTGACTGGTTAGAGGCATGAGAGCCCAGAGCTATTAATAATGTGGCCAAAAATAAAATTCGTACTGTTAACATTGAGACTCCCCTTTTAATCGTCAGTTATATTCAGACCCTAACTTAAAAGTGAGTTTTTGCGGAAAACAAAATACATTGTTGAAAGTATTACCTACCTAAGATGGTAGGCTGGCATGTTCTCAATTGAGCCTCACAGCGCCGCAAAAGCTACTGTGTAAATAGATACCTGACTGGGCATATTCAGAGTCACGTTTACTAATGTAGCCCTTACTGCCTAAATATCTGCAAAATTTGCTACTGCCCGTAATCGGCCAAAAGTAACTTTCTAGCGCTTGGCTGCGAAACGCTCTCAAAGCTCCCTTGAAGACCTATCACATACAGACTAAGTATTAAGAGAAATGAATATTGGATTTGTTGTATCACAGAAAACTGATTTGCATTGACTAAGACAAGTTATAAATTCTTTTTTGTTCCTTATCTATAAAAAAGACTACTGAGTAGTTCAGTAGTCTTTTTTAAACAACACCTTTAAAAACGAAAATCTCTAGTCGGAGGCAATACAGGGTCCTGCTGAGCAAATCTCATATTTAAATAGTCCCGTACCCTTTGTAATTGTTGTTCCACTAGTCTGGCTAAACCCATCAATATCTTCTAGATTGAAATTGTTCAAATTAATCGTAGAGCTTTTTAAATTTAAGTTGTGTCCCGAACCCGACCCGCTAAATGCTATATTTGAATTTAGTTGGAGATCGCCACTAGCCTTATCCACTAGGAACTCGCCTGTCGGAAGAGCAGAACCACTTGCCATTGAAATCGCCTGTGCTCCTGTGCCATCAAGCTCAATACTCGTTGTACCACCATGGAAACAATTAGAACCCCCTGGGCTTGCGCAGGAAAGGCTAATATCACCCTCCACTGAAATTATCCCTGATTTTAAATAACCATCCACTAGGTTCAGGTTCCCCTTAGTCCTAACTCCACTGGGCCCAATATTCAGAACAGCATTTAAATTCCCATTACACCCAATATCAGATGAGATCACATCCAAGGAGTTCAATACTAGTTCTCCAGAACTTGAGCTAAGGTAGGAGTTTACATTTCCGCAAGTTGCGGTGCCATATACAAATACGTTATTTGAGCTTAAATCAAGAGTTCCACCAGTTTGAACTATATTAACTGAGCTATAATAATAGTTACGTAAATAAATATTCGTTGAAGCGACAGTATTAAAAATGCCATCTACTAGAAATACACTATTTAAAGTCATGTTACCCATTCCACTTTTTGGACTAACACTAAAACCTGGATTGTTAATCTCAAAAATCGGAGCTTTAGCCGAAGCTTGAATATCATATTCCTGGTTTTTAAGCCCATTAAAAATTAATCTTGAAGTACCAATCCCCGACTTGGTCGACCAGGATGTATAACCAAAGCTAGCATTGCTCTTTAAATGATAGGTACCACTATGCAATGCTCCAGAAATAACATTTAAATCTGCTTCAACTACAACTGGTGCAGAGCCCAAGTTTCTTAAACGACCTTGCTCAGACCCATTACAACCTGAGGTATCACGGACCCTCACACTTAATTCATTTAATACTAATTCCACATCACTATCTATATCCATAGCAAGCGTTTCACAACCAGCACTTTCATTCGGGTCAATAGATATGGTTCCTGAATTATGAATAAATACAGCAGGTGATCTATTATAAAGTATTGATGGCCCCTGGCTTAACCTTAAAACTCCAGAACTAGATGTAAAGGAGCCACCTAAGAGTCGAAGATCTCCATCGATTGTGATATTGGAACTTGAACCCAGAAAGGTCCCACCACTTTGTATAAATCCACTATTACCAATCTGAATCACATTCGAATTTTGGCTAATAGTAGCATCATAATCGCTTGAAATGGATATTCCATCTATATTGATCGCTTCATTGATACTAACATCACAATCACTACAAACGGAAGAAAAGCTCGCAACATCATCAGGAGTGATACTTTGATCTCCTTGGCATTGTCCATCGGAAATTGAACCACACCAGTTGGATTGATTTGACCAGTTCAAATCTCCACCTCTTCCGGTCCATGAAAAATTACCCATAGAATTGATAGTTAGACTTGTGCTTACTGGGGAATTAAATCCATCAGTGATGGAGTAATTAATAACCTCTTTGCCGAAATAACCTACTGCAGGAGTATATTTCACAGTTCCATCGCCATTATTGGTAATAGACCCATTCACGGCAGCATCGATACTATGAATAGTTAAATCATCACCATTTGCGTCTGTATCATTAGAAATTAAGTTAATATCGACTGCGGCTCCGGAGTTTAATACATCAACCACTTCAGGAATAGCGACCGGGACTGGATTGCCTGCTACCTCAATGGATAGACTGATCTGTTTACCAAACTTTTGAGCCTCAATAGAACCTACACCTATTTTGTTTGCAATAAATCTTGCTTTTTTCCCACCTGATAAAACAGTTAAGTTACCAATATCACCAGTTAACACCCAGCTTACCGAGGTTCCCTTAGGAGCACCCGAGGAGTCTTCCATAGAATAGACCTCTATGGACTCTCCGATGGTTATCACCTCTGATGTTGTATACATATCAGGGTCAGAATCAGATTTCGAAATGAATAAACTAGTATTAGCATCAACATCTGAAGAACTGGTACCGGCAACCTCGGGGGTTGGTACATTACAGCCTCCAACGAAACTCATTACGATTAGCACGAGAAATAATTTCAAATAACGTTCCATAGTATTCTCCTCGATAACCTTATCGGTTTCAGGAGAATCTAGCTTTAGAAATTACTTAATTTTATCAAAATGATACAATTTCGTTGCCCAACTAGGGGTAAGACATTTGAACTAAAGTGTTATGGGAGCCATGAAATCATGATGATTTCTTTAACCCAAATATCGAATTCGATATTTAACTGAAAATTAAAAACCGCATTGCCTGTTGGTATCAAACACTAGTTTCTAAAATCCAACTGTCATCGGTATCGAAAAGAGGCGCTAACACCATTTCAATGAATCTTTCTTGCTCAGAAAATAACTCTTTCTGGGTTAGAGCTATTTGGCTAAGTTCTTCATAAGATTTGAGTCTATCCTCGAGTTCCTGTTTTGAAAAGCTCGGTTTGGGCAAGAACTCAGGCCCCACCCCTTGACCCATAAGTAAACTGTCATAACTATAATTATTAAAAACAAGATCAGGTAAGGCAACGAAAAGAGAATCACTACCAAAATGAGAATAAGACAATGGAGCTCGTTTTTTGTATAAATCTAGGATCTTTTTAGCCCTACCTAGCTCAACGTTTTCTCGTGCAAATTTCCAGAATTTTGAGTCTGATGCATGATTGAATTTGTAGTGTATCGCAAGGAAAGCTCGAAAAGAATCCCAGTTCTCTGCAACCTCGGCGTTGATGGATTCTCTAGAAATATTATCTCTGGCGTCTTTTGGGAATTGCCTGCAGAGAATCATCAAGGATTGAATAAGGGTTTGTATCGCTGTGGATTCTAAAGGCTCTATAAAGGCGTAGCTATTGCCAAGAGCAAATACATTTTCAATTAGGCATCGCTTATGCCTGCCAGATTTAAAAGGTATATACTTAAATCTAGTTACCTCACCAAAGCGCTCATGGATCTCTTTTTTTAAATCATCAATAGTCGCAAAGCTGGAAGCGTGAACGTAACCAAAATGATCTTCATCTCGCATTGGAATTTTCCAACACCAGCCAGACTCCATAGTAATAGCGCCCGTGTAAGGACTTGGCTCACTAAAGTTTGGTCTGCAGAATGTTAGAGCCCCATCGCAAAGTAGAGTGCTCTCAAAACTAACAAATTCCTCTCCTAGCTCTTTTCCTAAAAGAAAGGACGTAAAGCCACTGCAATCAATAAAAAAATCAGATTCTAACTTACTACCAGAATCACAAACAAAAGCTGTTACAACACCATTATCGCCTCTGCTAATGGATGTTACCTTCTCATCAATAATCTCGATACCTTCCTTGATTACTTTTTTCTGAAGGTACGTAATCAGAGATTTGTTATCAATATGATAGGCAAAAGGGATACTGTTTAAAAAGGAATGTATGCCGCTATCTTCAGTATTTATGACCGGAATTTTATTCTCCTTCATAAGATCAGACGGCCAGTTAAAACTACCAGTATGCTGGTTGTAGTAAAAGTTTTCATAAAGATGTCCAGCAAAAAAATTGAACTGAAAAGGATCTTTGCCTTTTTGCCCCCAATCAAACTCTATACCAAGCTTAAGAGTTGGTTGAACCTCTTTGAAAAACTCTACCGGATCAAAACCTAAAAAGCTGTGAAGAAAGGGTATTATTTCAGTAGTGGTAGACTCCCCGACTCCAATGACCGGTACCTTTGATGAGGCGACTACTTTTATGGAAAGCTCTGGGTGACTTTTTTTTAGTCCTAAGGCTGTTAGGAAGCCCGCAGTCCCTCCCCCTAAAATACAAACAGAACTATAGTCAGTCTTGGGGAATTCCACTTTGCCTAAATAAGAAAGATCAAAAGCTGTGTCTACCGTATCGTGAATACTCATGTTGGGGATCTATCCTCTTTTATTCTTAGTTTTCTTTTTCTTGTTTGAGAAATTCTCTTCTTCCATGGCCAAAATCTCTGAAATATCCATAGCCTCAATCCCTTGAGGGCCTTCATCTGAAAAGTTATATTCCTCAGCAACTACTTCCTCGATGGGATAACTTAAGAAGCTTTCAATAGCCTTAAGCTTTACCAACTCCTCTTCACTACAAAAACTAATAGCCTCACCTAAATCCATTCCACGTCCAGTTCTACCGACTCTATGTACATAATTCTCTGGAACATCAGGCAGGTCATAGTTTAAAACATGAGTAATTTTAGAAAAATCGATCCCTCTGGCTGACAAATCAGTAGCTATGACGATTCCGGAATTCATTTTTGAAAAGACATCAATGGTATTCATTCTATCTTCCTGAGACATTCCGCCGTGGAGGCTTAAAGCATCGATACCGTTCTTTGCAAGATGTTTTTGGACCCTCTCCGCTCTAACCTGTGTTCTGACAAATACGATTGTTTTCGTCTCAGGACTATGTTGGATAAAATTAGTTAAGAGATGTCTCTTTTCATCCATAGGCACTTTAGTGATATAGTGACTCACATTTTTTGCCACAATCTGTTCTGGAGAAACCTGGATTCTCATCGCGCTACTTTGAATCTGGCTATAGGCCAATTTTTTAATTTTGGGGTTTATAGTGGCCGAGAAAAAGAGAGTCTGGTGTCTTTTGTTACCAAGTATTTTCTTAATAGATTTGATGTCATCGGCAAATCCTAAGTCTAACATTTGATCTGCTTCATCTATCACAAAGGTAGAGGCTGTTCTTATATCGATTGCCTTCTGTGCTACTAGGTCAAACATCCTCCCTGGAGTTGCTATTAAAATGTCGATTCCACCTTCTATCATGTGTTTTTGAGGATCTTGCTCAACACCGCCATATAAGGCATAAGTAGTAGTTTTCGTGCCCCTTGAAAGCCTAGCAAATACCTGACCTACTTGTTTTGCTAGCTCTCTAGTAGGAGTCAGAACGATACATTTGATACCGTAAGTTTTTTTACTGGTTTTGAATTCATGAATTTTATGAATAATTGGAATAGCAAAAGCTGCTGTTTTACCGGTACCCGTTTGAGCAATCGCCAACACGTCTTCCCCATTTAGAATAGGTGGAATAGATTTGTATTGTATGTCCGTAGTTCTATGAAAACCCATTTCTTTTAGGTTTTTTAATATTTCTGAACTGATTGGAAACTTATCAAATTGCATGCGACTTCCTTTGTGGTAGCCCGTTACTATGCCCGACATTGCGCGCAATTCACATAGGATTGTAAATTATCCCCTTTTTTTTCAAGTTCTTTTATTTATTATACTTATATTTGAAGCCCAGCCAAATCAAACCATAGAAAGAGCTTTCAAAACCAGCTTGGACCATCCAAAAACTAAGCCGCCATTTTAACGTCGAGCCAAATAGTTCGATAATCTAAGTTTTTTAGGAGAACTAGTTTTATTTTAGCAATGTATAAAAAGAAAGGGAAGAGACATGCTTTGACGTATGTTTATTGGTTTACTTACATTTTGATATTAACTCAAACCATACCTCTTCATTTGGACCATCTATAAATTTAAGTTCTATTTTATAGTTTTTTTTCTTTGCTGAATCCACCCATTCACTATCAGCATTCCAATAATCCAAGCTAATAGCTAAATTGATGAGTTGTACTGCTGCATTCATGCCACCTTTAAAGCAGACGTTTTTAAAATTCCTTGGTAGTGACTCGTCTCCTTGCCCATTGAATTGCTTAATACCATTTGCATAAACAGCGGCATCGATTCTTTTGGAAACCTTTTTAATTGAAATTAGCTCTCTCGATTTTTTTAAATTTTTTGCGTAGTATCCTTTGTTTAATGCGGCATCTAAACTTTTAATAGCCTTCTTAACATCACTTCTAGTAGGCTCTGAATCCACTTCTAAAGAGGTGCTCACCTTAGCTTGAATTTGAATACAAAATATAACGCATATTAGGCTCAGACATTTTTTCACAGGGACCTCCAGAAAGATTTTTTCCCGTTATAGTTAATGTGCTGGAGTTAGTCGAACAAAGTGGTAGCAATTGTTTTTGTTACATAGACTAGGTGGGTTTACGTTAGATAAAGAAACACTTAAGAAGTCATAATACTAAAACCTCACCCGGTATACTCTCTTTTGTTAAATGCTCTCCAAACTTCTAATATTAAGATACCGAGCTGTGATATAGCTGTACAAACCCGGGGAAGCTTTTATTAACAAATTGGGTTCCCTTAACCTCTAGATTGTATCCCATATGAATAGCTAAATAGGCGGCAAAGACCAACCTATGATCTTCATCGCAATCAAAGGAGATGGCCTTATCATGAGTTATGTTGGAGCCAAATATATCCATCCCATCTGATCTAATATTATGTTGTATTTCTAATTTTGAGAGTAGCTCGCTAATTTTTTGAATACGGTTTGATTCTTTAAAAATGAGTTGGCGCGCGCCATACAGTTTACTTTGCCCATTCGCCTTTGTGGCCAAGACAGCTAGAACTGGAAAAAGATCAGGGCAATCTAGTAAATTCACCTCTATCGGTAATAATTTGTTGGAGCTAGCAACACTTAAAGTACTGCCATTCATGGATATCTTTGCACCCATATTTTCTAAGATTTCAATAAATCTGACATCAGGTTGAAGGCTCTCAGCTGGAAAATCCTCAATTAATAGCTCCCCATTAAGGCCAGCAAAAGTTGCCAGAGCGAAGCTGCTACTCATATCTGGCTCTGCTTCAATGCTATTGGCTTCAGGAGCCTGGCCAGCATATAGCTCCAAATGATTGTCCCCAATGTGAAACTTCATTCCAAAGTATTCAAGTAAGCGTAAGGTAATTTTAAAATAAGAATCTGACACAACATCGTTATCCCATTCTAATCGCAAATCTTTTTCTAGCTCCCAGGAACTCAAGGCGATTCCAGATAAAAACTGACTACTGATCGATCGATCTACTAATAAGGAACCTTCATAGATCCATTTACCCGAGCTTTTAATATGCAAAGCTGAATCGGATAGGCTTGCCTCCACTCCGAGTTGCTGCAAGCTTGCAACCAACTCCTGCTGAGGCCTAGAAAATAAGCGTGATGTTCCTCCAATTTCCCACTCCCCCTTCTGTTTTGATAAAAAATAGGCCAGGAATCGTAGACTAGTTCCAGCGGCCCCTATATCAAAAATACTTTTTCCTGAAGAGAAATCGCTGAGCGCTTTTTTAAGTTGAACCACATCATCACAATGGCTTTCACCTTTTATCTTAATAGCTGGGTTGAAGGCTTGAATAATTGCCAGTCGATTCATTATAGATTTGGAAGCCTCCACTGTACCTTTGTATTTGAAGTAAGCCATCAAAGTCCATCCAAACGGTCTAGTTTGGACCAAAGTAAATGATCTATAATTGTAAGTGCAATCATAGCCTCTACCACTGGGATAGCTCTGGGGAGAATGCAAGGATCGTGACGACCCTTTTTTGCATTGTCTAAAACAGTACTCGTAGGCTTAAAGGTCAGTGATCCTAGAATGGTTTCTCCCGTACTCATTCCTCCACGAAGTCCACCATAAGGGCTGATAGATTGATTATGAAACTCAACACCTTCAGTATTAGCTGCATTTTCTGCGTCCCCAAAGCTGACACCTGTTGTTGCCCCAATAGACAGTAGGGCACTACTCAATTCAGATTTTAATTTATGAAATACGGCCTGGCCTAAGTTTTCTATCATATTTTCAACACGAAACTCCACAATACCGCCATAACTCTTACCCTCTTTTTTGGCATCAAGAAGTAGTTCTTCAATTTTTTTTGCCTTACTTAGCTCGGGAAACCTTGCTGGAAAGTTATCGATTTTAGTATCTGGGCTTATACTTGAAAGTTCATTTTGATTTAATTCGTATTCAAATATCTGTTTGCTAAAGGCATAAATGGAAAGATTGGGATAAAGTTTTTTTAGGAGCATTTTGGCAAAGCTCCCTGCGATCACTCTAGAAACTGTTTCTCTGCCTGAAGCCCTACCTCCGCCTCTGTAATCACTATGTCCATATTTATTGAGCCAAATATCATCCGCATGTCCCCTGCGTGGTGAGGATTTTATTTGTTCATAGTCTTCTGATTTTTGATCTTTATTTCGAATCACAACTGTTATGGGACTTCCAATGGTTTTTCCTTGAAAGACACCACTCAAAATCTCGGGTTCGTCTAGTTCATTGCGAGCAGTCACTAACTCACTCTGTCCAGGGCGCCTCCTGCTTAAGTCCGCCTTAAGTATGTCCATATCAATCTCAAGGCCTGCTGGACAGCCATCAATTACTACACCCATCGCTGGCCCGTGGCTCTCGCCAAAACTAGTCACTACAAAGTGTTTTCCAAAACTATTCCCGCCCATACCAATACTTCCTTTGCTCACTCGCTTGAACTTCAAACATTTCTATTCCAGAGACATATTCTATTTTTTGGATTACAGCGTACTCCCTCGCTGGACTATTCCATGTGTAACTTAGATCTATGATTTTTTTTAATTCCCATTTTTCTGGTATATTCACTTCCCTACTTCCGGCAGCCCAAATTAAATTTTTGGGAGCAATAGCGATCCTCTTATCTCGAGGTTCAGATTTTCGCGCAGAGTAAGGAATAGCATCAGGAATTAGATTTTGAATCGCTGCCAAAGTTCCTCCTCCGCCCCAAATCACTGTTTCCCCTTCGATACCTTTTAAGAGCACCCTAAGTCCAGCCTGATCGGTATTTATAGATTCAAAAAATGTTTCAGTATTCTTTAAAGTATTAACGGCTTCTTCTTTATTTACGTTATCGGAATAATGCGCAGCTTTTATTTTTAAAGGCGATGTTATAGCAGCTTTATCCATTCCTAACATCTTTAGAAATCTTAGAGATTCCATAGTAAATTGATCTTCTGGCATTTGGATCGCGAGAAAATTCTCTCTATGCTTACTAAATTCTTTAAAATGCTCCATCGGAGATTGAGAATGAAGGACGGGGTCACCCAAAACAGCTCCAAAGCTTTTGAAGTTTCCATCAAAAGCGAGAATTTCCATAATATTGGCTTGCGAACTTACATCACTTGTACCATCCTCTACAAAATTTAACTGCTGGATATTAGATTGCAACAATCTAAACCAGGAAAAGTCTAAATCACCAGAGGATCTAGGGAGAATACTTCTTTTGGTGGCTTGCTGTTTTTGCCAAAGATATAATTTTTCAAGTTCCGAAATAGACTCCAAGATAGGAGACAGTTTTAAATGACCAAAAACAAATCTAGACTCTATTTTTTCAATCTCTTCCATGTCTAAATTGTTAGGATGTAAGGATAGTATATCCAATTCAAACGGTGATTCCCCTAGTTCATAGGCCCAATCCGTCCGGGAGCATTGGCTCATCAAAGACATACTGTGGGGACTTCTTTCAGGGTCCCTAAAGCTAAGCAATATTTTAGTTTTAGGTAGAATGGAAACACACTTTTCCATTTCTTTTTCAGAGAGAAGATCATCTCTCAGCTCATAATATTTTAATTCCCAATTTAAAAAATTAAACTCTTTTTCTAGACTACATAAATGAAAAGGTCGAATCGTTAGAATAGATTTAGACAGTACGATCTTCTGATCAAAGAAATATTTTTCTGGCCAGAAATCATCGAGCTTACCCTCAGGGGCTTGGTAGATAGAATTGCATTGCTCTCTATACTTTTTTTCTCTAGATTCAAACCTGGCTAGGTAATCGTCCAATGGTGATAAATTACCGCTTAGGTTTGGCCTATCAAAAAAGCTCCTTCCAAAAGGGTCGGTTTTTCTCTTTAACCAAACACAATCCAGGTCTTTTGGGATCCTAGCTTCGAAACCTGCCCCTAAAGAAACTATAAGATTATCTTTTTGCTCTAGAAGGAGTTGATTGAAATATTTAGTCTCTAAGGATCTAAAAAAAGACTCCCCTTCCTTTTTAAAAATATCAATAATAGTTCTGGATTCAGCCCTCTCTATATATTCGTCAAGGTCTACACACACATAATCGGAATAGTATCCTTTTAAGCGTTTTAGAAGGGAGCTCTTTCCAGCTCCTCTATGTCCGACAATAGCTAGCCTCATAGCGTTTCCAGAAACTCTAAAAAGTCTGTATTAAAATAGTTCACCAGCGAACTAATCGGCACACTTCCCACCTCATAGGAACCTATTTCAGGGAGAGATACGAAATCAATATTGTCCTTGTTGAAGCTTTTTTTGTCTTTTTGGAATAATATTTTAAGTTTCTCTGAGTCCAGGGGTTTTTCTCTAATTTGGGTAAGCTCGGTTAAATACAAACAAGACAAATGATTTAATAAAGCCTCGTTTAGATTCCTAGAAAACCTCAAACAAAAAACCAAACCAATCCCCACAGAAGTACCATGACTAAAGCCATAATGCGATTCAACCGCGTGACCAAAACTATGACCAAGGTTAAGAGCTTTTCTAATATTCGTTTTCTCAAAGGGATCTTTCTCAACGAAACTATACTTGCCAGCAACAGCTTCTGGGAGGTTAAAAAATAGATCGTCAGCGGAAAGACTCTGTCCATGTACATGACCCGCTGGCATCTCCCCTTTTAATAGAAAAATCTTTAAAATTTCCGAATAGGCATCTTTCAAAAGAACTGGTGGATTTTCGAGCAGAAGCTCCTTTATAAGATAAACAGCTTTCGGGAAATGAAAACTACCAAACTGATTCTTTGATGCACCAAAGTTGATAGCTGTCTTTCCGCCGTGGCTGGAGTCAATAGCCGCCAACCAAGTGGAAGGCACTTGAACTAGATCACAACCCCTTCTATAAATACTAGCCAGAAACCCAACACTGTCCCCTAGGCTTCCACCACCAATGCACACAAACTGGGGCTTACTATTTTGCATCACTTGGGTCAACTCCACCAACTTACTTGCAAGCCTCGCTATCGCCTCAAAATTTTTCTGCTCTTCTCCAGCCGTTAGGGATATTTTATAGGGAAAGTTCTCAATGAAATTTTTTATTTTTTTATTTTCTAAAAGCACTTCATCATAAAACAAAATACTATTCTCTATATCTATTTGCGCTTCGGAAAGCTTTTCTAAATATATGATTTCAGAATGTATTTTTTGAGATGTATTTAGCATAGTTCATACTAATATAGATAAGCCTAAGTAAGAAATCATTATTGCGCTATAATCAATAATCACACTTTATTTTGTTAAAAAATCAAGCATATAAATCGTCTCGATTCAGCTAAGCTGGGTATATATTGTGGCCATTCAAAAAGATTAATTTAGCTGGTAAACTTGCCCCTTGGCTTTTTTACTTTATTGATAGAGTATAATTAAATGGAATTTTGGTCTTTAGTTTTTCAAACAAGCTTTGTCGTTTTTTCAAGTATGGCTTTGCTATGGCTTCTTAGTGTAATCTTAAAAAACGTAAGTATCGTTGATATTTTTTGGGGTTCAAGTTTTAGTGTGGCAGCTCTTAGCTACATGTATCAATCTAGCCCGTTAGGCCCTTCGCAGCTTTTCTTTCTTGGGGCAATCTTTATGTGGGCCACAAGACTCAGTCTCTACCTTGCTTTCAGAAACTATGGGAAGCCTGAAGACAGAAGGTACGTTAAAATTCGTAAGAATACTGGGCCGAGCTTTTGGTGGAAGTCTTTTTTCACTATATTTCTATTTCAAGGATTCCTAAGTCTTGTCATTGGTTTACCAATCGCTCACTTTTTCTATTCTGGATTGCCTGAGACGTCCTTAATTTTTTACATAGGCCTTACAGTTATTATAGCCGGAACAATATACGAAACTGTCGCAGACTGGCAGCTAAGTCAATTCCTTGCAAATGATAAAAACAAAAATAAAGTAATGGACAAAGGCTTATGGAGCCTTTCAAGGCATCCTAATTACTTTGGAGACTTCGTAGTTTGGTGGGGTATTTATATTTGCGCTATTAGTACTGGATCTGGCTATTGGACAGCTATTGGCCCACTAATAATGAGTTTTGCTCTTTATAAATTCACAGGAGCTGGCTTACTTGAAGAAGACATTGAAGAGCGTAGGCCTGGATACAAAGAATATGTAAATCAAACCCCACTGTTTTTTCCAAAATGGCCAAGTTAGAATATTTTAAAAATGAAATTCGAGGCCCACTTTAGAACCATCTAATATTTCCACACTTCCCGACTCCTCTTGCTTCATTCCAAATACGGAATAAAAGATTCTTAAAAACCCCGACTCAATAAAAAGAGCATTTTCTCTTTTGAATCCAGTAAAAGTCGAGACAGCACTACTATCTTCGTTAAATTGCCAATAAGAAAAATTTAAACCAAGCCAGCTAGCTAAATACAAATCACCATCGGCGGTATATGTCGAAGCTCGTGAGCCTTGCGACATTAAATCAGATTCAACAATCCCGTAACCTAAGTTCAAGTGAGTACTTTGCTGAGAACTTCCTATTAGGTTTAATTTTATAGCCTTCAGGTCGTAGAGCACTTCCTGATCCGATGAGGAATAAGCATACTCTAAACCTATGAATCGATAAAAATACTGAAACTCATAATCGTTCGTTTGAGATTCAACGAGAGCCTGGTCGCTGTAAGTGTTTTGTGAGAGCCTAAATCTAAACTCAGAGCCTAGCTCCGTTGTGTTCATCGCTAACCAATGATCCATCAACTTCACTCTTTGCTGCTGATCTATCCAGTCCGACAAGCTCCACCTTGATCGCTTCTTTTCTTCAAGCTTTTTCTGAACCACGACATAAACGTTCGTCTCCTCAGACAGAAGGCTTGGTGAAAAAAGCATTAAAATAAGAAAGACTTTTAAAAACATCATATGACTCCCGGTGAAGACTCTACTAATTATAACCTCCCCGACGAAGCATTACTCTAAGCAAACAGTCAATTGTTTGAAACTGAGACGGAAAAACACAATTTAGAGCCCCTCTGACTGTGCTTTTTACGCAACAAACCTGAGCAGTTTTAGCATTGCTCATATAAAATATTTTAAAGCAGATTGAGGGGGGCTAGAGAGTCACAAGATACAATCCGATAAAAATTACGGCCTGAATACCCAAAGCTATAAAAATAGTTTTTGATGCTTTATTGGTTAAAAGACTTAGCTTAGAATCCATCTTCGCATTCAGTTTTGCATCTAAATCATTGAACTGTTTTGAAAAATCATGAGTGGAGTCAAAATTCATCCAAAACCCATGAGACAATTGAGGGTGCTTTTTTTGAACTAAAAGGTACCACTCCAAGGATCTGTATATATATGCAGGTGCATCCTTATCTTTACTACACCATCTAGTCCAGGCACTGGGATCAACTAAGAGCAATTGAGATATTTTTCTTCTACTTAAGCCTAGGTTTTTGCGTATCGTTTCTATGTCTCCAGTCCTTACCTTAATACTAGCAAGCTCAGAGTCTACTAGCATTTTATAACTACTTTTTGGACTACTTGTTTTTTTCGTTGGGGAGTTTTTTAGATCGAGCAATTGATCTGTGGTGGGTGTATTTTTAGGCTCAATTATACCCCCTTTTTGATGCATATTTTTGTCTATTTCCAGATTTTCCTCATCAACAAAAAGCTCTTTCAGCTCATTATTGAAGAGCTCAATGTCGTCAGAGTTATATAGCTTTTCATCACCGAGTACGCTTTGAACCACTGAGTTCTCATAGCTATCAACAGCACTAGCGAAGTCAGGCTTCGTTGAAGATCCACCTTTATCTTTTTCCATTTTAACCACCCTTATTAGCCACCAACTTAGTTGTTTATTTATATATTTAATTGAATATATCCATTGAAACATTGATTTACATCATTATTAAGGTTTGGCTATACGCGTTAAGTAGTGGTTTTTATTAAAGTTATATTAAAAACTTCGCCAATAGGGCATAAATATGCTACTTTTTGAAATGCCTTATAACTTATAGTTATAAGTTATAGGGCTAAATATCTGATTTTATTAACTTATTAAGTGCAATAGCTATCTTAAAAACCTATTTTTTACGGCTAGAATGCTTAATGCACATAGACTATATAAAAAAAGTATATCGCTAGTCAGGTATATGCGGAGCGTTAATTGAGTAGCTCAAATTACCAGTTAAACAAAAATAAATATCTGATTGATCAGGAGTACGATTACTTAATGAAAATTTTGAGTCAGTACGAACTTACAGATCCTAGGAATTGTTTGATTTTACAACTCGCTCTTTTTACTGGGGCTCGAGCGAAGGAGATTTTAAACATCAAAATTAAAGACCTAAATTTATATGATGAAAGCATACTTATCCATGGAATCAAAAACTCCAACGACAGAGAAATTCCCATCCCCACTAAGACATTCAAAAACCTACTAAGACATTTAGGGATCAACAAAAACACCAATCTCGCTGAAAAAATGGACCAGCTTGTTTTTCCTATTTCTTACAATCGTTTTCGGCAAATATGGCAACACTACAGACCGGTACATAAAAAGCTCCATTCACTAAGACATACTTTTGCCATACGCTTATATAAAAAAACAAAAGACATTCGACTAGTTCAATTTGCTTTAGGTCACAGAAACATTGCCAACACGATGATCTATGCCGACTACATTTATAGTCAGGAAGAACTCAAGAAGCTTCTCCTTTAAGAGCTGGACCAAAGCTTTCTCAGGCTTTGGTCATCTTGGTTTTTGGTGGTAAAATAAATAATGGATATTCATACTGAGATACTAATTGAAGTAAAGCTCAACAAGCAGTCTGTATTTAAAGGCATCGTAAAAGAATTTCCCATTACTATCGGTAGAGATGAATCAAACGACATTCCACTTCAAAAAGTTGATTTTTTAAGTCGAAATCATATTGAAATCAATCGAGTTGGAACCAAAGTAAGAGTCACTGATTTAAAATCTTCTAATGGAGTTTTCAGTAACGGTGAAAAAATCACAACTACCGTTATAGACACCGCCCAATCCTTTACCGTCGGAGAGCTCTCTGTAAGAATTAGCTTTCACAAAATTGAACGAAAAAAATCTCCCACCGTTGGAGAAGAGGCTGAGGAAACAGAAGTTTCATTGATTGTTGATGAGAAAACTTTTGAATTTGTCAAAAGACAGGATGGAAACTAAAGATCTTCTTTATTGTACTCGATCTCTTCTTTTTCTCTTAATTCTTCGATTTTATTCTCGACCCATTCTAAAGCCTCATTTCTATTTGTAATTCTACCATTTAGTTGTAGATCAAAGGCCTCATCTAATATTTCGCCAAGTAGCTTCCCTTTAACAGCACCCAATGCGAGCATATCTTTACCAGTAATATATGCTCTCGGGAGCTCTATTAGTCCGGGTGGATGGGCCTCTTCGTAGGTTTGAGCCAATAACTGACTCTCCTTATGAATAGGAAAAAGGCCCATATGTGAATGGGTACTAAGCCTGCTCAACTCCCCACCACTTTCCGAGTACATTCTTTTTATGGTTGCAAGATCTAAGGGCTCAACCATGGAGTTTAGGTGCCTCATAAAATTTTCAATTCGCGCAGACTCAATTTTTGAATATTTCTTGGAAATTAAGAAGCTATGCCAGTTTTGAAAACTACCTGTTTCCGTTACCCAATAAGAAAAGGGAGCGAAAAAGCTGGCAATACTAAAAATTTGGTTATTATAAACTTTAGCCTTTTGCAGCATAAGCTTAGCCATGGTCCACGGGTCTCTAAATTCTGTTTCAAAACCACCGGTGACAGATTTTTCCCAAATCATATAAAGCTCCGGGTATACAACCTGCAATAAACCCGCTGCTTCAAAGTCACTCAGAGCTGCGATGGAGTACTTCGAAGAAAGTATTTTTTTAAATTCTGTCGTTATTCTTTCCGTAGAAACTTGTGGCAAAGCATAGGAGTATTCTTTGATTGCAGAGAACCCCTGTTCATCAATCAAAAAACCTAACTGACCAACAAAGCGAATGCCTCTCATAATCCTTAATTTGTCTTCTTTAATTCTAGAAAAAGCATCCCCAACAAACCTTAAAACTCCATCGTTTAAATCTTTTTGCCCACCTACGAAATCTATGAGTTGATCCGTTTTTGAATCGAAGAACAGTGCATTGATGGTAAAGTCTCTTCTTTTAGCGTCTTCTTCTGGAACAGAAAACTCTACTGTCTCCGGGCGCCTTCCGTCTTTATACTCGCCGTCCTTTCTAAACCGAGTAACCTCAAAAGAGCTTCTATCAATATTTACAACTATTGTACCAAAGGCCTTACCAACTGCGTAGGTATCATCAAAAAGTCTTTCAATATCATCGGTATTTGCGTCTGTTGCGATATCAAAGTCTTTAGGTGATACTCCCAAGAGTGAATCCCTAACCGCACCACCTGCAATATAGGCTGTAAAACCTTTCTCTTGAAGGGTATTACATATAAAAAGTGCTTTGTCCCATAGAGGAGACTCTTTCATCGTTCGCATAATTATATTTCTCTTTTGAAGACAAAAAAAGCTTAGATTTTATCCTAAGCCTAGTTGTTTTAAAATTGCGTCGATATCACCTTGCTCGTTTTCTTTCTTTACTCCGGAGTCATCCGTTTTAGTAGCAACAGAGGCCCTAAGCCCTTCCTCAAATCTCTCAGATATCCACTTCAAGCGATCCAAGAAAGTCGAAGACAGAATTTCTGCAATCCCTGCTTCTTTTTCTGTTCCAGTGACTTTAACCATTTCCTCTAACATCTCTGTTGCGTCCTGTAAGAAAGCAACTACAACAATGTAAAAGGAATCATCGTTGCTAATTTGGGAACCTTTGTATCCTACAATTTTGCAAAGCTCTGCATAGGAACCAATTTGACTTGGCATCGGGGAATCAACTGCCATAGCGACTGATTTAGCACCACCCATAATACGATCCACTATCTGGCCATATTCTTCC
>JBGCGH010000029.1:0-18204 GCA_045110695.1 Bdellovibrionales bacterium
CAAATCGCTGAGACTCTAATCATACATAAAGGAATTTCAAAGGATCAGGCCCTCAAAGAAGCGGCAAATCTTTTAGATAAAACCAAAATCCCTGAGGCCAGCAAAAGAGCAAGACAGTATCCTTTTGAATATTCCGGTGGAATGTTACAACGGGCCATAATCGCGATGGGAATTGCCTGCAAACCAAAGGTTTTAATCGCAGATGAACCGACGACGGCACTCGACGTTACGATTCAAGAGCAGATTTTAGATCTAATGCAGGAGCTACAAAAAGAAGACAATATGTCTATTATTTTGATCACCCATGATTTGGGTGTAGTAGCACGAATGGCTGATAATGTTGCTGTAATGTATGCTGGACAAGTTGTAGAGGAAGGAGATGTAGATTCTATTTTCTATAAAAGCTCACACCCCTACACTCTTGGGTTAAAATCAGCCATGCCAGTAAATGATGAACAAAACTCAGTGAAGTTAGTCCCTATTGATGGCTCTCCGCCTGATCTTTTTTCTCCGCCAAAAGGCTGTGGATATTATGCCCGTTGTCCCTACGCGATGAAAGTATGTAAAGATACAAATCCTAGCTTGAACTCCTTAGATGGAAATCACGGATCTCGTTGCTGGTTACAAGATACTAGAGCACCTAAAAAAGCAGATCTTTATCAAGCACATGTGGAGGTTTAAAAATGGCACTTTTAGAAGCTAAGAATCTAAAAAAGTATTTTAATATTGGAAAGAATCAAAACGTTCACGCAGTGGACGATATCAGCCTAAGTATAGAAGAGGGTGAGATCATCGGTCTTGTGGGCGAATCTGGAAGTGGAAAATCTACCTTTGGGCGAACCCTTTGTGGCCTTTGGGATAAAACCGATGGCGAAGTGTTTTTTGATGGAGAAAAACTCCCCAACAATTATAGCGCTAAGGACTACAAAAAGTTTTCTAAGCAAATTCAAATGATCTTCCAAGATCCTTACTCAAGCCTTAACCCTAGAATGACTGTTAAAGAGATCATTGGAGAAGGTTTAAAGCTTCACGAGGGATTAAACGACAAGCAAGTCACAGAGAGAGTGTCGGATTGGTTAAGACGTGTTGGTTTGGAGCCGGATCATATGTCTCGTTACCCCCATGAATTCTCCGGTGGCCAGAGACAGAGAATTGGTATTGCTAGAGCCCTTATCATGGAACCAAAGTTTGTTGTTTGTGATGAGCCAATTTCGGCTTTAGATGTATCAGTCCAAGCGCAGGTGATAAATTTACTTGAGGAGATTAAAAACTCTCTTGGCCTAACTTTACTATTTATTGCCCATGATTTGTCTATGGTTAGATATGTTAGCGATAGAATGGCGGTGATGTACTTAGGAGCTATGGTCGAACTAGGTCCAACTAATGATGTCTACTTCAGACCGAAACATCCCTACACTCAACTTTTAGTCCAATCCAATCCAGAGCCAGACCCTGAGAATGAAAGACAAAGAGCATCAACGCCAATAAAGGGTGAAATTCCTTCCCCTATAAATATCGGTGAAGGCTGTAGGTTTTCTGGGAGATGTCCTCATGCTACTGAGCAATGTCATAAGGAAACTCCAAAGTGGCAAGAGGTTGCAGAAGGTCACTTTACCGCTTGTCATATCTATACATAATTTATTCAACTAGTTGTTAAATCTTTCCAACAAAGACTCCCCAAGTTCGGCGGGAGTTTGGTAGAGAATATTACTAAATTCCGAATGCCTCGGAGGCCGGACGCCAGTTCTTTGAAACATATAATCTAATAATACTCTTGATGTTCTACCATTTCCATCGGCGAAGGGGTGAATTACAATAAAGCGCTGATAGATATTGGCTATATCGGTAACCGTACTATCCGGACCCAAATCATTTATCGTTTCAACTAAGTTACCTAACTCATTGGGAACGGATTGATGAGGAGAGTATAAAAAATTTGTACCTCCAGTTACATCGACCTCGTTGAAACCTCGAGTCTCTCCCAAAGGAATGTCTCTTACATACTCTCCCCTAACAGTTCCTGGGTATAGACCATCGGGCCCCTGAGAGAGCTTATTCACTTCTTTTAAGTCTTCTACAGTTAAGGCTTTCCCCTGGCTAATGAGCTCTAACATATGCTCGTTAGCTTTTTGTAGTTTGATACCTTCTCTTGCCTGTTTTAGCATCCCATAACTATTTGTTTGATTTCTTGTAAGTTCACTAGCAATTTTTGGTAAGCTTTTTTTATTAAGACGCCTGGCTCTATTCCGGGCCTCTTTTCTCAAACTATCCAAGCTCGCGGTTGTACCAAGACTTCTTTCCACAGGGAAAGGAGTCTCTGATCTTTGGACGACTCGCATAACATCAGAGCCAGAATCCCACCTAAGGTAAATCCTCTCACCAATAGGACTGAGCATTTTATAATACTGTGTACCATCATCCATCTTCTTGAAGTCCTTTTGAATCAACATTTCATTTCTTGGCCTTATAAGCATAGAAAAATCATCTCTCTGAGTGATCGATTTTACAGGAACAATATCTCCTTTCTTTGGTTTGGATTTTGGATCAAGAACAGAGTACCTTTGGCTACTTAGCTTTTCAAAATCCGATACTGATTCAAGAGACTTCAACCTCCGAGTTGTATTGGTCGTAGAGTCCACTAGGGCTTCAGCTTTACTTTTCTTAAGTAGCTCTTCGTACTTTTCCTTCGATAACTTTGTAATAAGCCTTCTATGCTCGCCATCACCCACAAGTGGAGCTACGTAGTGCGTATCACCTATCGTAATTAACTTAGAATCCTTACCCATATAAGTTACATAACTGTTTTTTCCCGTTCCTTTTAAACTATTAGTTTTAGATTTAGCTAGCTTAAAGCCACCCGCTAATTCGCCTGCACCAAGACCAATGGTCGTTATAGCTAAATTTAAAGCACAGTTAGAATTATCAATTTCCTGTAAGACTGAGGCATTTGTTTCTTCGCAAGTTAGAATAGAAGAAGTAACTGGCGATTGCCCTACACAATCAGAATAATAGGCGGAGGTTAAATCTACCGACGCTAATGCTAAAACTCGAGCAGCATTTTTTGTAATTTTACCCAAACGTAGTCCCGCACTTAGAACACCAACACCAGCACCCACACCAAAACTACCGACCGTCAATGCGGCTTGGCCTGCCCAAAACACATGCTCTCTCGCCCTACCGTACCTACCTTGCAGACTACAGTTTAAGCCGGCATAGTCTGTTCCTGGAGACTCTTCCTGCATATCCTTGATCAAGTCCGCAAAGTTGGGACTCCTTACAAAACCCACTTTAAAGCTATCTTCAAACTCACTTCCCTGTTTCTTCAACTGATACAATGTTTGAAGCCTACTATTTTGCATACTACGAATAACAGAGTTTATAGCAAAGGGACTGTTTGAATTAGTGAGCTTTTCTAAATCAATATTCTCTGGAGCTTTTTTGATGAGCTCATCTACGTAGTCAGACATCACAGGATCACCACCTCGCCAAAGTGATCGTCTAGTTAGTTCGTAGGCTTTGGCAATGGACTCTCTGGAAATACAATCCTGACTGCTATCATACTTTTTAGTCACCACTTTCAATTTGGCGAGATCACCCGTAATACATTTGTTTGAATTAGATTGAAATTCATTATTCGAACGATTGCTCCTTGGTACTTTGGATAGAGCACTATACATACTTTTCAGTCTTGGGAGCTTTGACTGAATTTGTGAGGCAATTGGCTCAAGGCTTCTTTTTCTTTCATCGGCAGACCTTAGGCTTTGGCTCTTTTTTAGCTTCATTGAGTATAATCTATTTTTATTAATATCTATTTTTTCTAAATACTGAATTTCAGTACCTGATAGGTCTACTAGATCGGACAACGAATCTAAATCGCACGAGAGTTTACTTTTTTGACTCTCGGCCGCCTTTTGGAAGAAACTTTGGTCTAATATATCTTCTATGTTTTTAATATTTTGATTTTTTCTAGTGATTTTATTGGAATAGCAGTCACGACAAAAAATGCCCTCAGTTTGATTTTTCTCTATTGATGAATGAGATTGAAGGCTTTCACAGTCTTCAAAAAATATTTTATGGTAGGACTCTGACATTTTTGACATTATAGATACTTCAGCATAAACCAGGGAGTTAAAAAATAGGCTCCCAAAAATAAGTGGAATTAAATAACAAAAGCTAAGGCTCGACCTGTCTTTTAATTTTGATTGATATAACGTTGATAAAGATTGGCCACTCATGGAGAGTTTATCGGAGAATTAGAGTTAAATCTGTATCTACACTCAAGACTTATGTATGGAAAAATACTCATTTTTTTTCCAATTATTTGTCTTTTTGGTAACTTCATCAATGACAGAGATCAGCTGCCTACAACCTAAGTAGTAACTTAAACTTGAGAGGGAAAACTAAGCTCGTTGTCTATTAAGGGTTCATATTAAAAACTTGCTATAAAGTAAACGATTTAATGTGCCGAAATAGTACAAGTCTTAATAAATGATCTTGCTAAAAGGGTTGAATATGCATCTTTTAAAAAAACCTCCATAAAAAATATTGGGTATTACTACAAAATTAGCCTACACACAATCATGCTCCTTTCCTCTCTAGTCTTTATCGATCCGGCTAATGCTACGTTTTACAAGACAAGGCCTGATAGCATGAGTTGTCATGAGTTACAAAAAGCGAAAACGCTTTTCAATGAATATCATAACTCAAACCAAAAAATTTTAGAAATGAATGCAGAAAACAAATCACTGAATTTAACCAAAGCAGAACAATTGGATCAAAAAGATTTAACTTGTAATAGCTCAGGTAGAATAGCATCTCTAACTGTTGAAAAGAAAAAGCAATACAAAAAGCATGTAGATAAGGTCATGTTTAATTTTTTAACAGACGTAAACATAAAAGGGTTAATCGAAGAACATTGTAGTATCGAAAACTATAGAAAATTCAGAAAATTTTGCCCACCAAATGACGAAGATTCCGATGATCGACTCTCTGTATTTAAAGAAAAGTTACTAGACACTCTTTATCGAGGGTCAACCGATATCGAATCTATGATTCCAAGTTTTAAAGAAATATGTAAGAGAGATATTAGATGTGAGCTAATAACCAATGGTTCTAATGACAGCTCTTTTTGTGACGAACTATTTAAAGGTAATCAAAATCAAAAAAAATGGCATTTAGCTATGGCTGCTGAGGAGTATGTTAAGAGAGGTTGCGATAAAAATTTTGAGTTTAACAATCTTGCACTCCCAAAAGTTTTGAAAATATGTAATCTACAAAAGCCCGGCACTTTTCCAATTTTGTCTTCAAAAAAACCAAAGCACCAGAACTTATCTTCCTGTCCAATAGAAGCTCTCGGATTCAATAGTGTCAACTCAAACTCAAAGTTTTGCGGTAAACTAACAACAAATCCCCATCCGATAAATTTATCTAGAACAAGAAATATCTCTCTACAGCTCAAAGACAGATCTATAGATATCTTCGAGCGTGGCACTAATTCTTCTTCCGCAGCATTTAAATGTGAAAAAATTGTAGACGGTGAACAACACTCCAGGGTCCTTGACGAAGATGGGAACCTGATATCAATGGAATTATGTGGCCCAGTCCAGTCTGAACTATTGAGCCGAACTGAGAAAAGGGAAGTAAGCTGTTCAAAGATTAATGCTAAACAATGTTTCAGTCTTACTGTTTCGTCAAAACACTCAAGGTTCTGTTCTGAGTTCAAAAAGAACAACTCGACACCTAAGTACGATAGAGACAATCGGGCTACACAATAAAAAAAACGACCTTGAAAAGGTCGTTTTTAAGTATTTCTAATGTGGTAATGTAATCGACAATTTTAGTATCTATAATGCTCAGGCTTAAATGGTCCTGTTTGCTCAACTCCTAAGTAACTAGCTTGATCATCAGTTAGCTTTGTAAGGTGAACACCAATTTGATCCAAGTGTAGTGCTGCTACTTTTTCGTCTAGGTATTTTGGTAAACGATAAACAACATTATCAGCGTACTTGTCTCTGTTTTGGAAAAGTTCAATCTGAGCCAATGTTTGGTTTGTGAAGCTATTAGACATTACAAAACTTGGGTGGCCAGTAGCGCAACCAAGGTTTACTAATCTACCTTCTGCAAGCACGATGATTTTATGACCAGTAGCTTTTACTGTGTGCATATCAACCTGCGGCTTGATGTTGTCTCTAATAGAGTTTGCATTTAGCCAAGCCATATCAATCTCGTTATCAAAGTGACCAATATTACAAACAATAGCATTTGCTTTCATTTTCTCGAAATGTGTTTGGTTAATGATGTCTTTACAACCAGTAGCTGTAACAAAGATATCTGCTTCCTCAACAGCCTCTTCCATAGTTACTACCTGATAACCTTCCATCGCCGCTTGAAGCGCACAAATTGGATCGATTTCAGTAATTAGAACTCTTGCACCATACTGACGTAAAGATGCAGCAGAACCCTTACCAACGTCACCAAAACCAGCCACTACACAAACCTTACCAGCAAGCATTACATCTGTTGCTCGCTTGATACCGTCAGCCAAAGACTCTCTACAGCCGTATAGGTTATCAAACTTAGATTTAGTTACAGAATCATTTACGTTAATAGCAGGGATTTTTAGTTCGCCTACTTCAGCCATTTTCTCTAAGTTATGAACACCCGTTGTAGTTTCCTCTGAAACACCAACGATTCTTTCTAACATGTGCATGTACTTATCAGTATGCATCATGTTTGTCAGGTCTCCACCATCATCAAGAATAATATCGTATCCGCCTTCACCCCATCCTTCGATAGTTTGAGCGATACACCAGTCATACTCTTCGTCCGTCTCACCTTTCCAAGCAAAAACCGGAACTCCAGTAGCAGCAATAGCACAAGCTGCGTGATCCTGAGTGGAAAATATATTGCATGAAGACCATCTGATCTCCGCACCAAGAGCTGTTAATGTCTCTATCAAAACAGCAGTTTGAATTGTCATGTGAAGACAACCAGTGATGCGAGCACCCTTTAGTGGTTGCGTCTCACCATATTCTCTTCTTAACGCCATCAGACCTGGCATCTCAGTTTCAGCGATTTCGATTTCTTTTCTACCAAACTTAGCTAGCTCTTCAAAACGTGCCGGGTTGTCCATAGCTTCTTTAGCTACACAAAAATCTCTAGTTTCAGGCATAGTGGTTACTCCGGTATTGTATTGAGTGGTTGTTACTGTTGTTGTGTTCATAAGTTCTATCCTTTTTATTTGCTCTAGCTTTCACTAGATGAATTGTACTTTTTTTTGACTCTAAGAGCTTACCTTAGACCATCACACTGTCAATGCTAGTTTAAGAAAATTTAAATTAACACTGGGTTAAAATCTGAAAACCTGCGTCAGTAACCAGCACGGTGTGTTCGAACTGTGCACTTAAACAATTGTCTTCCGTGGTGTACCATTTTATTGTGGAATCTTCGATATCGTGTTCAATGATTCTTGCACTAGTCTGATTCAGCATAGGCTCTACCGTTAAGCATCCCCATTTAATCAACCTCGCTCCTTTACCTTTTTTACCGTAACTAGGAACAAAGGGGTCCTCGTGGAATTTTTTGCCAATACCATGGCCGCCAATTTCTCTAACCACATGATAACCTCTACGTGTAGTGTACTTATTTATCGCGAAACCAATATCACCCGTTGTGTTACCGGCCTTAACTTGCTCAATCCCTTTGTGCATTGCTTGCTCTGCGGCATCGGTGATATCTCGGGCAGACTCAGAAACATCTCCTACAAAAATAGTTCTAGACGTATCCCCATGAAATCCATTTAGTATACAAGTCACATCAAGATTTACGATGTCTCCATCTTTCAAAATGTAGTCGTTAGGAACACCATGACAAACCACTTCGTTAACAGATGTGCAACAGGCCTTGGGAAATCCGTGATAATTTAAAGGAGCAGGGATAGCGCCCTTAGAAAGTGTTCTTTCGTGTACGATTCTATCAATCTCTGCTGTACTTATACCGGGCTTAATAAAATCACAGCCGTAGTTTAAGGTCTCGGCTGCTAGCTTTCCCACTTTTTCCATTGCAGCAATATCGCTGGCAGTTTTTCTGGTCATTTGCACCTCGGTATACAGATCAATAAAGTACCCAAATAATTAAAATTCTTAGGCTTTTTCTATAACATTTTGACCTGTTTTTGGCCAACAAATTCTTAAAATCTAAAAATAGAGAGACAGCTCAGTATAGATTGGCTACTTTTAGAATCAAATTGGGTGGTCTCATGTCTGAAGCGGTGAAAAAGGTGTTAATTGTTCGGTTTTCGAGCTTTGGAGATGTCGTACAAAGTATGGTAGCTATTGAAGCCATAAAATCAAATTATCCAGAAGCGGAAATAGATTTTGTTACCCGTAATGACTACTACTCACTAGTTAAAAACAATCCTCTTCTCAGTAACACCTATTGTTTTGATAAAAAATCAGGTTTTAGGGGACTCCTAGAATTAAATAAATGGATAAAATCTAAAAAGTATACTCATATTTATGATGCTCATAACAATACTAGATCTAATCTATTGTGGGCACTTGGATTCATAAATAGATGTATTCAGGGAACTCGGTGGATCCAACGACCTAAGAATAGGTGGAAAAGATTCTTACTTTTTAATTTTAAAATTAATCGCTTTCCCTGGCCCTTTGTACTTATGAAATCTTATTTAGCTCCTTTAGCGCCATTGGGAGTATCTAAAGAACTACCCATGTCTAAACATTTGTATCTCGACTCTTCGAGTAAAGATAAAGCAAAAGAGCTGTGCTCTATTTTTAGCGAATACATCGTCTTAGCACCAAGTGCTGCATGGGAACTAAAAAGATGGCCGATAGAATATTGGACTCAGCTAATAAAGTTAAAACCTGAAGAAAACTTTGTCTTACTAGGGGGACCACAGGATGATTTTATTGAAGAGATAAGACAGGCCGCCATTGAAACAAAAGAGGATGAGAATCGAATCCTTAATTTAGCCGGTAAAACAACTTACTCAGAGAGTTGCTCCGTCATTGAAGGGGCAAAAACTATAATTGGTGGAGATAGTGGCCTCACCCATGTAGGTGACTCTTTTAAGATTAAGACCATATGCCTAATTGGTGCGGCAGCATTTAGTCATCCGGCTCACAGCACAACTCATGTATTAAACTCTCAACTTAGCTGCCAACCTTGTAGTAAAGATGGTCGCGGAGAATGTAAAAATAAAATTTATAAAAAGTGTCTTTACGACATCTCCCCTAAAAAAGTCATTGAGGTCCTATGAAAAAATTTGATCAAAAAAACATATTAGGCTCTGATTTAGCCTTATGTGGAACAGACCCAATGACCGGCTTTACCAGAACGGGATCTTGTGAATATATACCTGGAGACCGCGGAAAACATACCGTATGCGCTGTAGTGACTGAGGACTTTTTAGAATATACCAAAAAGAAAGGTAACGACTTAAGTACTCCCATGCCTGCCTGGGGTTTTCCTGGCTTAAAACCAGGAGACCGGTGGTGTGTATGTGCAAGTCGATGGAATGAGGCAAGAAAAGACGGTTTTGCACCACCTATTGATCCAGTAGCAACTCATGCTGCCAGCCTGGAAACCATCGACATAGAAGATTTAAGGCCCTATTTTATTAGTTAAACCATCTCCGGTGATGCAGCCTCAACCCAAATAACTAAAGTAAAACACATCATTAAGCTATCGCTAATTAAATTTTTTCGACCTCAAAAAGAGTATCTGTAAAAAACTTCTTTTGATCCATGAAGCTTTTTAACATCTTATATCCGGTATCTTGTCCAAGGGACTCTATTTGCTTGGTTGTGTATTTACTAGAATATTCCATATGAATACTTTCATATTCACCAAAGTGAAACTTTTTTCCTAAATCAGAAATATAAACCTCTTGATCAATCTTGGAGATTAAAAATGACTCCATCGCACCTTTTAAAGGATTGTAAGTTCCAAAATGAAAAAATTGATCCACATCAAATTCTCCTCCTAAATCTTTATTGATTCTATGGAGAATATTTAAGTTGAACTCGCTCGTCACACCTTTACTGTCGTTATAAGCTGACAATAATGTTTGAATATTCTTTTTGAGATCGAAGCCAACAAGTAATAGATCATTTGGATTTAAATGCTTCCACAGAATTCTTAAAAATACCTGGGAACCTTCCCAATCGAAATTACCAATATTAGAACCTAAAAATAAAACTACGTTTTTTCTTTTCGAATTATCGGTTAGGTGGCTTAAGGCTTCTACATATTCTCCCACAACCCCAGAAAACTCTAGTTCTGGGTAACTCTCCTTAAAATTTAGCTCCATTTTTTCAACGGCCGATTCACTGATATCAATAGGCTTGTAGGTGAACTTTGTGTTTCTTTTTATAAGTTCCTCTAACAAAACTCTAGTTTTTCTTCCATCGCCCGCACCCAACTCTATCAGATTAAAATCTTCACCGAAGGAATCTATGATCTGAGTCTTATTCTCTGTGAAGACGTCAAACTCGCATTTTGTAGGATAGTATTCTTCTAAATCGGTAATTTTCTCAAAAAGAAGACTGCCCTTATCATCGTAAAAATACTTGCTGTTTAAAAATTTTGGACTTCTACTAAAGCCGTTTAAAACATCCACCGCAAATTGTTCTTTTAAACTATCTTCGTTTTGGTTTCTTATGCTGTCGAGAATTTGGTAGCTCATTTTTTATATATCCTTTGCTAAACGTAAGCCGCTAAACTGCCAGGCTTGATGAGGGTGATAGAAATTTCGATAAGTGTTACGGTAGTGACTCTTAGGGGTAAACAAGGACCCACCTCTGAGAACAAACTGATTTACCATAAACTTAGCATTATATTCTCCAAGCGCTGATGAAGGAGCTTTATAAGAAGGATAAGCAAGGTAGGCGCTCTCTGTCCATTCCCAAAGTCCACCATGTAAATTGTAGAACCTTTCATTTGTGTCAGTTATTTCGTTGTGCAAAATCCCTTGTTGATCACAAAAAGTTCCTTTCATGCTTTCTGTAGCTAATATAAACTCGAGTTCTTCTTCTTTTGGGAGCCTGGCTTTTTTATAGCTTGCAAATGCTTTCGCCTCGTAAAAGTTAATGTGTTCCAGTGGCGCATTTAGATCTAAAGGAAGCCAACCATTAAATGTGAACTGCTCATAACCACCATTTGCTTTTCGCCAATAGAGAGGGCTTTTATCGTTAAGATCTCCCACGATATCCCAAGCATCACTCAACCAATATTCTGATTTATCTATACTACCACTTTCTATAAAATCTAAGTAATCGCCATTTGTGACGGGTCTGTTCATTAAAGAGAAGGGCAGTAATAATTTTTTATGTTCAGGTGTTTCGTTATCAAAGCAGAATAAGTCTCCGTAATTTTTACCCATTTTGATGGTTCTCTCATCGTACTCGTGATAACCAGACTCAATCTTTACTGATCCAACTCTCTGTTGAGAGCTAAACTGCGATTCAAACGGACTCTGAGAAAAGTTGTATTTGATATCTTGAAATATAATTTCCTGATGTTGCTGCTCGTGATGAATACCTATTTCCATTAAACCCTTAAAATTAGCAACCAATGTTTTATCCAACTTATTCTCAATAAATTGATCTACGTGTTCGCGATAAGCAAAGATCTCGTCAACATAAGGCTTAGAAAGCTGAGAACGTTTATCATGATCCCAGTGAGAACCCAGGCTTTTATAATAAGAATTAAATACTAAGGAATACTTATCATTATATACTTTATAACTAGGATCTTTTTTACAAATAAATTCCTCAAAGAACCAAGTTGTATGACCAAGATGCCATTTAATAGGTGAGACGAAGTCTGCGCAGGATATCACCATATCTTCCTTGGCAAGACCTTCTACAATTTGTTTTGTATAGGAACGAACATCACTATAGGTAGACACTTTTAGCCTCACATGGTTTCTACAATTTCTTTCTAATTATCTGAGGTACTTAAAGTAATCAAGGTATCTCCCCTTTGAAAAACATAATCAGCAGAAGGGGCAAATTTAAACTCCCCTGAGTTCATCTTAACACCTATCACTATCATTCCCTCTCTTCGAAACCCGCATGTTTGTAGGGACTCCCCTGCTAGTTTTGATTTTTCATCCACGTGAACATCTGCAACTTGGATTCGGTCTTCTTTAGAGATGTTCACACCACCAATATCTAAAAAGTCTTCAATCTCTGGGTTTATAATCGTATTTGCTACCTTTAAGGCACTTACCGCAAGTGGAAGAACCACTCTATCCGCTCCAGCTCGAATCAACTTTGGCTTGGCCTCTTCATCATTAGCCCGAGCAATTACTACAAGATTTGGATTCATATCTTTAGAAGCCAAGGCAACATATAAATTATCAGAATCCGATCTCAGCATTGTGGTAATCGTTTTAGCTTTAGCAACTCCGGCCTCGACGAGGACCTCATCTAATGTGGCGTCTCCCTCTACATAGTAGTAACCCAAATTCTCAATCTCTTTAATACACTCAGGATCTGATTCAATGATTACCAATTTATCTTTGTAAGTCGGAAGCTCCCTAGCGATCACTTTACCCATTCTTCCAAAACCACAAATAATGATGTGACCTTCTAGGTTCGTTATTTTTTTCAACATCCGTTTTCTCCTACCAGCACCAAAATTGGAAGCAAAAATATTATTCATGAAATAAGAGATACTATAAGCGACTGTCCCCATTCCAAAAATCAATAAAAATACCGTGAAATATCGCCCCTCAAAGGAAAGACGTTTTGTCTCTTGAAAGCCAGTTGTAGTGAGAGTGATCATCGTCATATAAAAAGACTCATGAACATCCCAACCTTCAATGATCATATAGCCGACAGTTCCAAAGACTACCACAAATATTAATGCTGTAATTAGAAACCACTTCTGTTTTTTGTCACTCATGGCAACATTCTATACTGATAAACTCTATCTGAAAAGTCTTTGGCTTAGTTATTCACTGAAAGATACCAGGTATCCGGTTTCAAATATAACGAATTGCTAATATTTCGAGATACTCTACATCCCTTGGCGAACGAAGCTCAACCTCGTCACCTACTTGTTTCCCCAAAAGAGCCTTTGCCATTGGAGATTTCCATGAAATTTGCAACTTATCTACATCAGTCTCATCTTCACCAACAATTTGATAAGTCACTTTGCGTCCATCTTCCTTCACTAAAGAGACGGTAGCTCCAAAGACAATCTTTTTAGATTCAATTTCCAATGGATCCACTACCTCCACTCGCTCCAATTTCTTAACCAAATACTCCACCCGCCGATCAATCTCTCGAAGCCTTCGCTTACCATAGATATAGTCACCATTCTCCGACCTATCCCCGTTCCCCGCAGCCCAAGAAACAATCTCCACCACCTTAGGCCTCTCCACCCTAATCAACTCCCGAACATCTGCCCGCAATCCCTCAAACCCATTCTTCGTAATATAACTCTTCATACCCTGAACCCTCCCTCACCCCCAACCAACAGTCAAAAGCATCTTTCAATTTCTTTTATTTTAATTTGTTTCTTTCCAGAGCCCACCAAAGCGAGCGCTCGACTAGCACGAAGCTTTGTCGAGGCACACGGATGGGCCGGCCGAGCGTGGTGGGCTCTGGAAAGAAACAAATTAAAATAAAAGAAATTGAAAGATGACACACCCCACCCCTACACTAGACCCCACACTTGACCTACACACTTCTTACACATAAACTTATACCTAACTTACACAAAAAAGGAGCCCCCAAATGGGTAAAAAGAAACCCCTTAAATCCCTAACACCTAAAGAAAAAACGGTTTTAGAGTTTATAGAGGACTTCCTATCCAAACAGGAGATTTCTCCCAGTTATCAAGAGATTAAAGACCACTTTGGTTTTAAATCCTTTTTCTCCGTACAGCGCTATATCAAGCAATTGTCTGAGAAAAAATACATCCGTGTGGCTGGTAATAATCAAAAGCGCTCCATAGAATTATTAAATAGTAGTTCTGATTTTGTGGAAGACCAGGCTAAAGCATCCTCACTCGAGCCAAGCAGAGAGCGGGTGTCTAACATCCAAGCATCCTCAGACACCCTCTCTCTTCCCCTTTTAGGGAAGGTGGCCGCCGGTATTCCACTAGAACACATCAAACATGATGAGCATATTCCTGTCCCTAGTTATTTAGTTAGAGCCCCTTCAAAAAGTTTTGTTTTAGAAGTGGATGGAGACTCCATGGTTGAAGATGGTATCTTTGAAGGTGACTACTTGGTGATTCAAGAACAACAAAATAGTAATCAAGGCAGCACAGTAGTTGCTATGGTTGACAATGAAGCTACGGTAAAACATTTCTTCGACCATAGAAAAGAACTCAACACACGTAGATTAAAAGACCATCAATTGAGCGCAATAAAAAAAGGTAGAACCATAGAACTGAGACCTGCAAACTCCTTCATGGAGAGCATGTTTTTTCATCCAAAAGATGTGGAAATAAAAGGCCTTGTGGTTGGATTAATTAGAAAATTTTAAATTAAAAATATGATTTTAAAAAGTGCATTTCATAATTTGGAATGCAGATGGATAACTATATAAAAAAGGAATTGAAAGATGAAAAAAACTGTAAAACGACCACCTTAAATTAAGAATCGGGAAACCGACTTCACCTTTTGAACATCTTAATTTCTTCTATTTCATCAACCGTAAAATCTAAATCAAACACAGACAAAATATTTTTTTTATCGCATACACTTTGATCTATTTGTAGTAACTCTAAAACTCTTTTATCTACCTCACAAATTGCTGTTCCAACCAATCGGTAGTAACCCGCCGTTTTTCCCTTTCCACATCGTTTTTCACCACCAACAGTAGAACCTAAATAAAATAGATTCCCATTCACTCGAAGCATTACAGGGCCACCACTGTCGCCTCTACAAGTGTCTTTTTTATAACTACTGAGGGTAATTACTTGTGGGAAATATCTAGATAACTTATCAAAACTCAATCTTCTTAGCATCCACTGCCCACTAGTGTTTTTAAATTCTTCAAATATTTTAATCAGTGATAGATCAACAAAGCGCCTGCTGGAGCTAGGTGTATCTTCACGCGGACGCTCCTTAACGTTGCCGTAGCCGATGGCCAAAATATTTTGTTTAGTAAAAAGAGTACCGGGCGGTTGAGTTAATTGGGGAAGAAAAATTCTTGGTATTTTTTTAATTGAAAATATTTTGGAAAATGAGGACTGTATTTCAATAAATGCAATATCAGCTAAAATCGATCCCCCGTTTTGATATAATTTATGTTTGTATATATTTCTATAATTTAAGGCTTTTCTAGAGCTTGAAGTGGGAGTTACTTTATTTGATAAAGATACTCTTCGTTTAGAAAAATTAAAATTGTCTTTAACCACACAATGAGCGGCTGTCACAAAAAGGTTCTCTGCAACTATGAAACCAGAACAATGATTCAAAGACAACACGTAGGGATAGCTGTTACTAGAGTCTTTTTTTCCACCTATAATATCTACAGCGGCAATAGCCCCTCCAAATTGTTCATTGAAAACCCGCCCCTCGTCTTCTGGTAAACAAGAAACTAGTAAAAGAAAGGATGTGATAAAAACAAAAGACCTCATAAATTGATTGGTATTCTCCTGATTGCAATTTGGCTAGTTTTTAAGAGCGTTGGAATATTTAGGGGGTACTCAACGGAAGCGTTCTGAATTTTGTTCACATTCTTTACAAAATACGTCTTTTTTACGCCCAGATTATGTGGAGTAAATTCTGAGAGCTTTGCTTTGCCAATAATCTCTATTTTAGTTAAACTGAGAATTCTCAAGAGCAAGGAGCTACAATGGACTTATCCCAGTTTATAAGAAACGTTCCGGACTACCCTAAAAAGGGTATCCAATTTAAAGACATCACCACACTTTTGCAAAACCCTGTAGCCTTCCAGTTTGTGGTGGACCAGTTAGAAAAAAGATATTCGGATCAAAAACTGGATGTAATTGCAGGTATAGATAGCAGGGGTTTTATTTTTGGCTCTGCACTCGCCTATAAAATGGGAATCAGCTTTGTTCCCATTAGAAAAAAAGGGAAACTCCCTGCGGAAACTATTTCGGTAGAATACCAATTGGAATATGGCTCCGATTTTTTAGAAATCCATAGGGACTCAATAAAAGAAAATGATAAAGTCCTTATTATTGACGATCTCATGGCTACCGGTGGAACTATGGGCGCTGCTATTCATTTAGTTGAGAGCCTTGAAGGTAATATTGTTGAAACCTTTTGCGTAATTGATCTACCTGATCTTGGTGGAAGCAAGAAAGTACAAACTTTAAATCATAAATTCTATTCGATGATTGAATTTTCAGGACATTAATATGATCAAAAGCTTAAAATTAGCAGACTACAAAGAGCCGAACTATTTAATTCCCAATGTATACCTTGAAGTCGATATCCAAGACAGTTTTACGGAAGTCACTGGAAGGTTTCAACTGGAGAATAACCCAAACACATCCGAATCAGAAATATTTCTTCACGGAATAAATTTAGAGCTGATTAGTATCCAATTAGACGATGCGGTTTTACCTGCTGATTCTTTCAAAAAAACGGATCAGGGAATTTCCTTGAAACTGACGAAACCAACTCATCAACTGGAAATAAAAGTAAGAAATAAACCTCATGAAAACAAAGAGCTAGAGGGACTGTATAAGTCGAGTGACCTATTCGTCACACAAATGGAAGCAGAGGGCTTCAGAAGATTCTGTTATTTTATGGATCGTCCAGATGTATTAAGTATTTATGAGGTCAAACTACTAGCTTCTAAAGAAAGGTTTCCTACGCTTTTAGCCAATGGCGATAAGTCAGAAGAGGGAGCTTTAGAAGGCGGCCGACATTATTCTATCTGGAAAGACCCCTCTCCGAAGCCTTGTTACTTATTTGCCATTGTTGCAGGAAAATTATCATCGATTAAAGATAAATTTGTAACAAGCTCTGGAAAAGATGTTGCCCTCGAGATTTATTCTGAAAATCAATACAAGGAACGTCTCGCCTATTCAATGGAATATTTAAAACAGAGTATGAAGTGGGATCAAGATCGCTACAATCTTGAGTATGATTTAAATACCTACATGATAGTAGCGGCTGACAATTTTAATGCGGGAGCGATGGAGAACAAAGGGCTAAATATCTTTAATACTCGCTTGTTGCTCGCTGACCAAAACACAGCAACAGAGAATAACCTTTACACCATACAGTCCGTAGTGGGTCATGAGTACTTTCACAATTGGAGTGGAAATAGAGTCACTTGTAAAAACTGGTTCCAACTCAGCTTAAAAGAAGGCCTCACAGTTTATAGAGATCAAGAATTTACGTCTGATTTAAATTCTAGAACAGTAAAAAGAATAGAAGATGTAGTCACTCTGAGGACCGCTCAGTTTCCCGAGGACCTAGGGCCAAACTCTCACCCCATTAGACCTGAAGAAGTAATCAATATGGCCAACTTTTACACGCCGACCGTTTACGAAAAAGGCTCAGAAGTCATTAGAATGATTCATACTCTAATCGGAGAACACGAGTTTCAAAAAGGTCTTAAAGATTACTTTTCACGCTTTGACGGACAAGCTGTAACCTGTGATGATTTTGTAGATTGCATGGAAAGAAACAGTTCATTTGATTTTAGTGAGTTTAGAAAATGGTATTCCACTAGAGGGACTCCCCTTGTAAAAATTGAAATTTCCTATAGCAATGAGGAACAGAAGTATAGTTTAGAAAAAAAAAAAAAAAACCTAAAAGATGAGTCAGCTTCTTACTTACCAATTCCTCTAAAAATTGCATTCTTTCATAAAAGCTCAGGTCAACGCACTGAAATGAAACATTATAGTATATCAAAAAACTCCGAAGGTGATGATTATGTATTATTAACTGGGGAAAAACTTAATATTGAACTAGAGAACACTGAAGACCTATATCTTTCCATTAACAGAGACTTTAGTGCGCCGGTAATTATTGAAACAAACCAAAGTGCAGAAGAATTAGAGTTTTTAGCCCAGAACGACGACAATTTTTTTAATAGATATGAATCTATTCAAAAACTATATTTGGAAGAACTAAATAAGAGATTAACTGGGGATACATTCATATCCGATTTACCAAATCTGGTGGAGCAAATACTAGCTATTGCTGATAGAGATGAGGCACTCTGTAATTTAGCA
>JBGCGH010000030.1:0-33196 GCA_045110695.1 Bdellovibrionales bacterium
CCAAACCAACTTCTATTTTCTTGCAAGACCTCTTAGATTTACAGTCCTTAATTTTTTTAAAAGTCTGTTTTTCGTTATAATATCTCACTTTACCACTTAAGGCTGATATTGAAAAAACTGTGGCTAAAGTTAGAAAAATCCAGTTCATTGATCCCCCCCAGGAAAGTTTAAACTTAGCTGCAAACCGGTTTTAATATCAAATAAACATTGGATTCGAAGATTTTACTCTGCTACTAAAAATATTTTTTTCAAAAAGTTTGATTAACAATCTCTTTTGGGCTTAAACGCACCAGACCAGAATCTTTTGAAGCCACCTCTTTCAAGATATGGCTGATCAAATTCTCAGTTTCTGTCCCTACAGCTCGAAGTGTTTTTTTCGGTAAAAATAGTTTAAAAAACCTATATGCATTCTCACCGATATTTTCTAAAAGCCTAAATTCCTCTCTATTACCGATAAGGAGAGAGGGTTGGAAAATCGTGACTGATGTCATATCCATTTCTTGGACAGCTTTTTCTAAGTCTCCTTTCACTCGATTATAAAACACTTTTGAGTTTGGATCCGCACCTGTTGCACTAACTAAAATGTATTTTGCATTATTCTTTTGTGCCAATTTTGCGGTTGCCAAGGATAGATCGAAATCCACATAGCGGAACTTTTCCTTACTCCCCGCTTTTTTAATCGTAGTACCTAAACAGCAAATAACAGTGGAAAAGCTCCCAGGTAAATTTTCGATTGTTTCAGGTGTAAAATTTGACAAAACTGAAACATCATAAGCTAAGGGCTGTTTACCTGTGCTTGCTCTCTGAAAGGACACTATCGAAGCCTTGGCATCTTCTGCAAGTCCTTGTAAAACTCCGTATCCAATGAGTCCCGTGCCCCCAAATACTGCTATTTTTGACTTTTCATCCATATTTATTTTTCTTTCTTGCTCAGTAGGTTTCCAGTTTTTGAATCACTTAACACAAACATAATAAAAAGATCTAGCATGGGTGTGGTGAGCTGGAACAACGTGGGCCGTTTTATAATTTGAATTGTAAGCTTGGAATGACTTCATAGCCCAAACGTGTGGCTTTAAACTAATACCACCAGACCAACTAGTGTACACATTCATAGTTCTATACTCCTCGGCCTTTGGTAGGCGCAATCCCATACTCTCGCAGGCAAGTTCTGCATCTCTTACGTTACTCACTTGATCAATATCTCCATTTGGACCACCAAAAATCGTAAATGTTTTATTTCTCAGAGGCAATACAGCTGGAAATTTGGTACGTTGATAGTGCTTAAAAACTTGCTTGGCTATGAGTCCCATCACCTGATGTGCTCGACCCTGTGATGAGAAACTTTCTGTTATTCCATTTTTTTCTATAATCCTTAAACTAACAAAAACTTGCCCGTTGCAATCTGGAGAAAAGCTATAGGAGCCAATAGCGACCAAATCAATTTCTGGCTTGGCCTCTTGAAGAAGAGAATTCACACTTACAAATTTAAGTTTTTTATTTTTAGGGCGAGTACTTCTATAATTTCTATCCATGAAGGATTTAAAACTCTCCTCTAAGGTTACCCCGAGGCCACGTTTTGCGTAGATCAAATTTTCTTCATACATTTTTTGAAACTTTCTTAAAGTTTTAACTGGAGAGAAATCTCCTGCGTACAATAAGCGCTCAGCCAGAAAAACCATTTCTCTCATATGTTCAGATCGAGTCTTAGAGAAGGCGCTTTCAAACTCGCAGAGATTCGCACCCTCTAGATTGAAAGAAATAGAGCTAAGAAATCGGTTCTCCGAGGAAACGACCGGAGAGGTAAACCCTAAAATAGAAAGTAGAAGTAATAGCTTGAACATAATCCCCCCAGATCTCCTCAAACTTACTGGAATAAACCTTAAAGCGCAATCGAGCTGCCGTAACTGCCTTTATCCTAGTAATATTTCATGCCGATCCATTGTGAACACATGAAACAATTGCACCCTCGTCTCGGGAACCCCATAGATGAAACTCTTATTTGGTGGGGGTTTCCCTTCCTGGCCTTGTTCGGCATACCTAAGGAAAATTGTCATAAAAACACTCAAGCTAACCATTACTTATCTCTTCCAAAACACTTTTCTATAGAAGCCTCCTAAGTAACTGAATAAACTACAGATTCCCTAATTCTCTATTCCAACTAATTGATTGCTCTGCTAGGTATTTAGCTACAGGGGGAATTCACTTGGGGATTATAAAATATTTTGTTTTTTTGACGGCTTCTATTTTTGTAGGCTCTAGCTTATTTGCTACCGGTGGCTGTGAAGATCAATATCGAACGGATCAAACAATGCCTCAGTTTGAAAGAACTGGTCAAGAAACAGAGGCTCAATTAGAGCAAGCGAGAAATTCCAAAGTTAATGCTATAAACTCCAATAACTATACGCCGACAAAAAATTTAGGTGTGAAAGCAGAGTTGCTGCCAGCCTTTGACACAATAAGAGCTTTTCCCGAAAAAAATAGAGAGATCGCAACTCCTAGCATAATTCACTTCAGCGCCCACGGTAACGTGGCTCGCTACAGTCAATTGGATTCCATGGTTCGATTGAATCGCTATGTAGGCCACGGACCTGCAAAGGTTTCAAAAAGATCGGCCTTAAAAAAAATAAGACAGTATCAAATGGATAAATATGGTCATCTATTGGAAGGTATTGCGGAATCCATTGATCTACCTGCCCATGGGGTTGGTATAAAGGCGACATCCGCTGCTGGTAAAATTAAAACTGGGAAATATCTGGCTGATTATGTGAGCTTTAGCAAATCAGAGCACCCTGATTTGAAGTTTGTGTATTTTGGTAGAAGTAGCTCCGGCGGGCACCTTATGCTTTCATTAATGGAAACGGCTGCACACCTAGTGGATGGCTTAGCACTTATGAGCCCTCCGCCTCCCGTAGCAAAATGGAATCGAAGAGCAAACAATAAGCTAATGCGGCAACATGCAGATCCGGAAAATAGCCTTCTCCTAAACTGGGAGGGCTTTCGATGGACCAACAAAATAGCAGAGGAAAGCTATTGGGATTTAAATTATAATTTTGGTGGAAAACCAGTCATAATTTTTACCGGCTCTAGGGACGGCGAAATGAGCAAGGCTGAAAGAAGGTTTTTTCGAAAGTTAGCCTCGAAGCACGATAATATTGAATACCATGACATTAAAAATGCCGGTCACGATGTATTCCTGGAAAATTCTAAAAACGGCTATACCCAGGCAATGGCTTTAGAGACTTTAAAAATCTATTTTGATTTTTTACATAAAAACTTTGGTGTAAAAAATTGAATAACACAATTCAATAGCATTTACGCTAGACAGGCGTTAATTTTTCCACCCATAAGGACGTGAAATATGTTAAAAATTATCGGATTACTTTTCTGCCTATCTCAAGCCTTATCAGCCAATGTAATTGAAAATATGCTCGATTCAATCCATGCCTCAAAAACTAGTAACGATCTTACAAATCACGAGTACTCTCCATTAAGCTACATTTCAAATAATCGTATTGATGAGGAGGAATGTAGTTCCTTTAATGGCTTACGTGCCGGTGAAATAAAATATATCGAAGATTTCATGTTAGCCTTTCCTGATAGAAAGGATGTCAAAAGTTGTCTATCCGCTTTAAAGATCATCGAGCAGGAAAACTTTTGGATGATGGATAGAGGGTCTAAGAAGAGTCTCCAGGAACTGTATCTAACAGATAAACTTCCAAAGCTTACATCCATACCATTAGACCAAGTACCACTAATTGATGAGGCATTCCCAATTGATAGTACAAAATCACCGGTACTATTTCATGCTGATCTACCAAAGGGAGTAGTGGCTCTTACCTTTGATGATGGCCCTATTCCAAGTAAGACCAACAAAATATTAAATGCTCTAGAAAAGGAAGGAATAAAAGCGACATTCTTTGCAATTGGCCGCCTAGTAAAACAGTTTCCCGAAGTAGCCATTAGAGCCCACACAGATGGCCACACCTACTCATCTCACACAATGACTCATCCGAACCTTGCAAAGATCAGCTTTAAAAAAGCCATTGATGAAATCCAAGAGGCAAAAACACTTGTAGGTAATACCATACAAAAAGAATCTTCTTTCTTTAGATTCCCCTATGGAGCATGGAACAAAAAATTGAAATCTTATGTTAAAGAAAACCAAATCTCTACTTTTTTCTGGAATATTGATACTCTCGATTGGAAAATTAAAGATCCTGTAGCTCTATACGAAAGGTCCATTCGACTCATTAATAAATCGCAAAGAGGAATTATTCTCTTTCACGATATTCATAGTCAAACTACCGAACTGGTGCCTGTACTTCTTAAAGAACTTAAAAGAGCCAATTATCAAGTTGTTGTGTTTGTTGAATAGTATCGGTTTGTTTTTTTCAAAAGGGTGTTAGTGATTTAAAAAAAAAGTAAAACAACAAAAGTCTCGATCAGCACAAGAAAAACCTTACTTCCTAATTATTTTTTTCTTTTATTTGTATGCTTCTTATCTTCTCGACGCCTATCTTATTCAGATAGGTCTACTCATCTCTTATTTCTTACGGGCACCACCAGCATAGTTGAATGGATTTGATAATCCTGTTTTTAGTGCAAAATAACCCTAGCTTATGAACGCCCCTCAGCTCCCCTAATGACAAAACAAAAGTCTTTGCTACAGTCACTTTAGTTTGCGAACATTTATTATGGCCAAAGTTATAAAATATATCCAATCGAATCAGAAGCTTCACCATAAACAACAGATAAAAGATATCTTCATAAAATCTAGTTCCTTAAATTTAGATACAGAGGATGAGAAAAGAAAAGCTTTTAAAAAGTGGACGGATTACTATTTAGATAACAATCCAGAATGGATATATCTAACTTTAAATGATCAATCAGATGTTACCTCTTATCTCATGGCTTGCCCTCAGTCTGGGAATGCGGAAGAACTTTTCGAAGACTTCCTTTCTTACGATCTTTTTGAAGATCAGTTTGGGGACTTTCCTGCCCACCTACACATGAATACACACCCAAAATATCGAGGCAAAGGTCTTGGCTCTCTTCTAATTTCCGCCTTAGAGACCGACTTAGGGGCAGTGAATGTCCTTGGCTTCCACATAATAACTTCTCCCCAATCAGAAAATGTTAATTTCTACAAAAAAGCCGGATTAGATTTTCAATTGCAAAGACCATTTAAGGACTTTAAACTTTTATTTATGGGGAAAAAACTCGCATAAATTTCTGTACTGAAATTGAGCCCCTAGATTCACAAGGATGTGAATCAATAAGAGCTCAATAGCCTGCTTTTAAAGGAGCAGGCCTACTTTAGCTTCTATAAGCCACGGAGGGCGTATGATGTTAAAAGTTATGTCCGTTGTATTAATAGCTTCGGCCTGTTCCTTGAATGATCCATTTAATCCAACTGAAAACCGACAAGGTGATATCCTTTTACCTAAACCTCCTGTTTCCGAGCCTTATAGGAAAAAACTCTTTAAACCCCCTCTTAAAAAAGTGGCTCAAAATGAATGGCCTGAAATTTGGGATGACTTAAACTTTAAAGATTTAGACGTAGCTATTGAACGGCAATTAAAAAAATTTAGAAGATTTACCTTTGAATCCACTTTTAAAATTGGTAGCGAGAGATTTCCTAGCCAAGTGGTTCCACTGGGATTGGTCGCCATACGAGAGATATTAAAAGATTTAAACTCTAGAAACCTAAGTAAAGTAGAATTTAAAGAAGCCTTAAAACAAGAGCTACTAGATAATTTCAATCTTTATACCCCAAAAGATTTAGAACAAAACCAAGGAGCCTTTTTTACCGGGTACTATACTCCAACCATGAATGCCTCCTTAGATCGAACAGAAGCTTTTCCGTGGGGTATTTACAAGAGACCAGAAAACGAAAAGCTTGCGAAATCTACAAGAAAACAGATCGACTTTCAGGACAAGCTTGTGGAGTCAGGTTATGACATTTTTTATACCGACGATCTTTTCAAGCTGTACCTGACTCATGTTGAGGGTGGCGGGAGAGTAAGCTACTTAAATTCTGATGGGCAAAGAAGTTTCAAGTATTTAAATTATAACAATACCAACAAAAGGACCTTCCGCTTTATCTCCAAGTATATGATAGAAAAAGGATACATAGATGATCTAAGTATCAAATCCCAACGGCGATATTTAGATGCTAACCCACAAAGATGGGAGGAGATTTATAGTTACTCTCCTGGCTATATCTATTTTAGCGCGACAGATGAGCCACCCCATGGGAACGACGGAGTATCCTTAACCAACGCAAGGGCTATAGCAACGGATAGAAAGCTATATAAATACAAAGGAATTTTAGCTTTTATTCAAGGGCAACGACCTGATAGGTACAATGAAGACAACCAAATTATAACGGAAGAATTCTCCCGATTCGTTATAGATCATGATACCGGAGGAGCTATCAAAGGCTCTAGTAGAGCAGATATATTTTGGGGAGAAGATGATAAAGCTGAGTTTGCCGCCTTCTACACACAAAATCGTGGATACTTAAGCTACCTATTTCTTAAACAGGAAAGAATAGAACGCTGGATGCCACTTTTTAGATAAAAAAAGAGGAACATTTCTGTTCCTCTTTAAATTTTAAAACTACTTAATTTTTAAAGCCCATATCTTTTATACAGACGGTTCACTTCTACTAATGGATGCATTTCTGCATCGATTGCACTGTTGGCTCTATCTGCATAGATTGGAGCCGCTTTTACTTCTACTAAACTTCCTAGGATAGATTGAACTCTTCCCATATAGGCTTCAAAGGCAATGTTAAAAGCGATTAACTGTTCCATAGAAGGTTTACCGTTAGGGTAAAGATTCTCAGTCACTTTTACCTCTGTCTCGCCAGAGCTAAAAATCACATTTGCTGAAGAGCTTTGATCCTCATTAACAAATTGACTATCCATACTCTGTACGGCTGCTATCCTCTCGGAAGCCATCAATTCATCACTTCCACTGAAAATGGAATTGGAAACCGGTAGAAACATATCTCCACCAATTGTTGATACTCTTTTAGCGGTGGTTAATGCGTAGATTTCTTCCATTCTTACGAATGTCTGAGCCAGACGCTCCACTGGAGTTTTTGGCTTATCAGTATCCAAACCAGTACCTCCTTGTGCTGCTTTCTTTGCTTGATCGGCTTTTAGCTTTTGGATCGCAGCATTCAGCTCCTGACTTCCACCTTCTAAAGAATCTCTAACAATCTGGCTAAACAACTCCCCTACTGGGCTAATGTACTTAGCTACCAATTGATCCTGTTGCTCTAGTTGTTTGAACAACTCATATTCAGGGAAAGCTCTAAGCTTTAAAAAGAAATTGTCTAACTGCGCATCCTCAGCAGTTAAAAGCTTAATGGTTTCACTAAACTTTGGAACCTCCATGGCTTCCGCGCTTGTTTTTAATCCCATTCTAAGTGGGGATTGCTCCAGCGATGGACCATAAAAATCAACAATGCTAGTGGTTGCTTGGCTGAGAATCTCATCCATTTTTTCCACTAATGCCAACTGCTTTTCCAACTCCGCTTTCTTTTCTTTTACTGATCGAATCATAGGAATTACAATATGGCTTCCAGCTTCTTCTCTATCCGTCTCGGCTGCACAGTAGATCCTACCTTGTTCTTCCACTTTGGCAAAATCATAGCCAGCCTTTTTGGCTTTATCACATTCTGTATGCCAGTTTGAAACAGAAACCGATCTCGCAAATGATCTATCACTTTCATTTATGTAGTTGATCATAGAAATCACTGAAGCTAGGTACTGAGTGTTTTTATCCATTGATGCAGGTACTTGTGCTTTAATCCTTGCCTGTAGCATTGGAAGCTCAACCACTTGTTCGGCCATCAAAGGCTCCTGCTGAATCATCTTTTTAGCGATGTCTTTCGCGAAACCTTGAGTTTGTGGCCATAGGTAGGCGTTACCATTTAAGCTGGCTGAAACGTACTTAGGAACCCCAACGTAACGAGAACCAAGTATTAACATCGCGTAGTATTTATCATACAAATTACCCACGATTTTTGTTACCTGCCTACCTTCATCATTCTCAACTATATTCTTTAGAGGCTTACCAGAACCATAATCCAGGTTGGTTACAAATCTCATCATACTAGTTACAAATGAATTAGCATTAAGTCTTCTCTCTTGAGCTATCTCTGCAAGGCCAGCCCTTACAGCATTTGTCCATTGCTCTTCATTTCCAGCATACTCACTTTTTGGCTCCACGTTTGGAATCTTAGTAAGCTTAGCTTCCTCTGTTGCCTTACCATCTTGATCCAGTTTAGGCTCGGCAATATAGGCTCCCGGCTCCGGACTACCTAAAACGCTTAAGAAAAACTCTTTAGCAATTTTCTGTGCATTAACCATATCGGCTTTACCCATTGGGTAATACCCACGAAGAGGGTTTGGATCTGCCAAAATATCTTCTAAAGCATCCATATCTAGAGGACCTTTAGCAATCTTGTTATCTTTTAAGTACTCTTCGACTTCGGCTAACTTACAAACGTTAACTTTGAACTCTCCTGTAGCTACAGAGATTAGCGTTGGCATATCTCTACAACCTAAGCCTCTAAAACCCGGGTCAGCCTTTGGTGCAAATATAACCTGGTAGATATATTCATCCATTACAGTTCTAACCGGCATCATGAAGTTCATAGCCATTCCGTATGCTGGATTGCCAAAGAAAAATTTGTCTCGTCTAAAATACCTGGAGAAGTATCTCTGATTGAACGAATCTACTCGATGTTGAGTGATTTGCGATAAGTTGATCCCCTTATCATGTCTATTACACAATAGATTGTCCGCAACATGATCGTCGGTACAAAATTTTGGCATTTTCTCTACAGGTTTTTCAGGATTATAAGCAAATTGAATTGCCGCCTTGTCGTAACTACCCAACTCCATTAGATCCGAATGAAAACCAGCATTGTAATCCATTACGGAGGTAAAGGCGTATTCATCGGCATCAAAAATACTAACATTCGGCTCACCAGAAACTACTTTCTGTAGAGTCTCAAAATATTTAGGATGGAAATTTTGTACGTCAGTACTCGCGATAAAGTTATGTCTCAGGCCAAACGAGTGTCCCATTTCATGAAGAAGTGTCGTGTAGAACACTCTTCCTTTAACTTCCTCTTTTATTTCCTGTCTGATCGGTGAACCATTTCCAAAATCCTTAACTAATACTTCTCTAAGTTTTTCTGGAGAAAGCTCTTTAATAATTATTATAGTAGCAGGATCTTTTGGATCTAAGCCCATAGACTCAACGAGAATCTCGTAAACTTTTTTCTGAACGAATCGAACTACACTTTCGGAAACCATTTCCATGCCGTGTAGTCCATGCTGAGCCTCCAATACCTGGCGTTTTTCAGCCATATGAACCAAAGTGCTACCATTTCCTAAACTAGTGAAATCAGAAATTTCTTTACCTACTTTGGATCCCAAAGTCAGATACTTAGATTGAAAGTTCTCCCCTTGAACAGCAGCAATTTGCTCTTCCGTTAGGTAGCTTTCAAATCCATTCATGTTTTGACCCACCTCTGTGTAAGCGCTATCGCCGGCAGACTCATTTTCTAGAGTAGATAATGTTCTTTTTAAGGAACCCTCAACATTTGCTTCATTGAAAGCTTCATTCCACTTATCAATATACAAGCCAGTACGATTCACTTTAAAAGCAGAATCTACAGCAATAGCTTGATGGCTATTTTTTCTAGAGGAATTAATCCCTTTTAAGCCTGCCACTTTTTGTACATTAGTTGGAAACCTCTTAATCCTGTCATTCACCGCTTTAATATCGGCTTGGTTTTTCATAACTTCGATATCTGCAAAAAGCGAAGACTTTGATCCAAGCTCAGCGGCATGCTCTAACATTTCATGTGCAAGCTCTCTATGCTTTGAATTATAGTCTTTTCCATCGGCGGAACTTGCAGTTTTAGGAATAAGATTCTTTATACTGCTTCCATTCGTTAGAAACTCATAAATCATCCCCGGCTCTGTAGCTAAAACATCTAGGATGTAGTCTACAGCTCCAGCAGTACCGTCAATTCCGTCTGTAAATACAGTGGACCTGGTAGTTAATGCCTCTCCAGTCAAAGGGTGAACTACAAACTGGGCTACTCCAAGAAGTCCACCGTTGGTGAAGTCTTCCTGAACCAAGGCGATCTGGTTCACTGAGGAGTCACCTATCTTAACTTGCTTAACCTCACCTGAAGGGTTCTTCGCAACAACGACCACATCATCTTCCCTATCCAATGCATTTTTAAATACATTATTCCAAGCCTCTATGGCCTGAAGAGAAAGGGAGAAGTAAGGCTCTGGCATATCCTCAGAAAGCGCCATTTCTATCTGGTTAGTAGAACATGATTTTCCACTACCAGGAGAGCATACATTATAAACCGTTGCATATTTTTTTAGATCAGAGAAAGTCGGAGATCTCTCTGAAGATGGATTATATCTTACACTTCTAAAATATCCCGCTATGGACTGCTCTTTGTCTGAGTACTCCCTAGGCGAAAAGTCTGAATCTTTGAGTAAAACCATGTTGGTTCTAGTTGTAATTGTGTAAGAGTTTCCTCCAACCATTGGGCTGGTGATCAATTCTTGAGATTGAAAGGAAAAACTACCGTCTTCCTTCATATTTACAAGCTCAGTTTGCTGCGCTTGAGAACTAACTCCAAGAGCTGCTACATACATACTAGGTAAAATTTGATTAGGAAGAGCAAAGCCCCTTGTAATTGGCTTTGTCCAATCTACACGGATCCATTGACGATCTTCAAAATCACCTTCCTCTAGCTCGGCTTTTTTATTGGTCGTTTCACCAAAGTCATTTCTCTTGAAATCTACATCAAAGTGTTTAGAAATTGGAAACTCAACTAGAGGCTCATCCATATCTACGATTTGGGGACTTCGTAGACCATATTCCATGGAATGAAAAACGAATTCATTAACAGGCATAAACCTCAGTCTATCTTTGGTTAGTTCAATTCTTGCTGCTCCGTAGTTCTGAGAAAAACCAGGAACAGACCAAAATGGGAAATTACCATTTGATTCCTCGATGGTTCGAACGATCAAATAGGTTTTAGGGTTGATACATCGGCCCTTGTTCATTACGCTAAGCTCACACCCGGTAAGGTCCGTCTTCAGCATTTTGTCAGCAGCAATACCGTCTTTGGCAACTGTCTGAACATCTTGCTCATCGATGTTTTTACTGTCGGCACAAGCTGTGACCATGGCAAGCAAAGCGCTCAACATCCCTAATTTTAAGTTTTTCATTTTTGTATCCTTCATTATAATTCCCCTTATATATCAACCCAATCCCTTGGGTAAAATTCTATTTAAAAACTAGCACCGAGACGTACATAACCCGTAGAGCCCCTAGCGCTTAATAATTTTACTTGGTCTGTTACACCGTCGGCGGCTTTTGTTGACTGACTTAAGGTTTCTACCCCAAGCGTGAAGTTGTACATTTTTGAAATGTTATAACCGAGACTAAAATCAGAGTGGAAAAAAGCTTTCCCGACATTTTGAAAACTAAGAGCGTAGTCATATACAATTGCGCCAGAAAACCTTAATTTATCTCCAAAAGGAATTTGCAGAACGTTTAGTAATCTAAAAATATCTGAGTTATTCACTCTTCCGTCTTTGGTTATCTCTGCATTATAAAAGTTTCTAGTGTACCTAACGTATTGTGAGATATTGAAATTTGAAAACTTCTTTGAGTATTTTAATTTAGCTCCTAGAGAACCAACTTTTTCGGATTTTTGAGAGCCGGTCGAATTGCCTATGGTCCCTACTATGTCGTAACCTAAACAATCTACTGCTTTGACGTCAGCAAAGCATTTTCCCACTTGCATCCATAGATCTCTAACTTCAGAAGAATTGTTATTCGAATTTTCCTTGTTAGCCTGTTGATCTAAATAAGTATCCAAGGTTATTGTATAGCCGTTTTCAAATCGACCAACCAAATTTAGATTGTAAGAGATGGAGGTATTCGGTTCGTTTTCTGTATTTACTGAATCTCCAGCAGTCACGGATACACTTGTGGAAAGATTGAAGTCCTTTTTTTTCTCAAGGTCTGCTGTATTAGAACCTTCTTGAGCTTTTGCAAGGCTACTAAAAACTAATAAGCCAACAACTGGGACCAATTTTTTACAAAAACTCTTTAGCATTTCGCTCTCCCCTTTACCTCATCATTGAGAATTTTGACACCACCCCTAGCATCACCTTCACTTAACATTACAAACCGGATGCCAAGACCTTGGCCTAGCTGAAGGAATCGACAGATTACTTTCTAAGTGAGTGAAATCACAAGAAACTACATGGATTTTGTATTATTTATTGGTTTCAATTGGTGCTTTAGCGGAACATTTTCAAAGCCTGCTAAACTGGGAACTAATACTGCGCATAAAGATTATTAATAACGTAAAACTAGTAGTGCCATAAAGATACTAGCCCAAAACAAAAAGGCCCCAGTAACAGGGCCTTAATCAAATGAATGTCGCAATAATTTAGAAATTATTAAGCAATTACAGATTGGCCTACGCCTTCTCTATCCTGGGCATCTCCAAATAATTTTTCACGAAGAAACTTTTCCTGCTGCTGAAGAAGTAGATCTAAAATTTCTTTTTCAGGAATACTATACATCTCAATTAACTTGGGAAGTGTTTCAAAAGAAGGAGCACACAAACCACGCTCGAAATTTGAAATGAACTGAGAGGAAGTATATCCTAACTCTTTTGCTACATCCCATTGTGTGAAACCCTTAGACTTTCTGTGAAACTTCAAAAAGTCTCCCAACACCTCAAAGCGTTCTTTTTTATCAGCCATAACTCTCCCAAGCTAATAGAATATAAACTCTGTTTCGATCATCTTCTCGCAAGGCGGCGTAGTAAGTCAAGAATTGAGACATACTAATTCGATTTACTAAAACAACCTGCTGACTAACCTACCAAAAACTCTCTTCAATCGGAAAATTGAACTTAATTTAGAGGAAAGAAGTATAGAAAAAGACTATCGCTTAGGCTTTGAGTGTTTCGGTTACAACGAAACAACCCTGCCTTATCTCTTAGCAATAAATGACGGATTGGTTTGGGTAATTTTTTTGAAGCCTTGGTAGTGTCTTTCAAGAGAATTGATATATTTGGACACACGATGGTACCCACATCTCATTTTCTTGAGTGAATGTCCATTTCGTAGCCATCTCTCTGCTCTTCTTTGCCCACATAAATGCAGGATGCTTAAGAAGGTTCTTGAACGCTTACTCCTGGTTCCGATGAGTCTATTTTCAAGAAGCTTTTTAAAATACCAATTTGATACCAATGCTGAACTGTCTCCTACGGACAATCTAGTCGCCCACCTTGGTGGATCACAAAGGTTTTTGCAGGCCCTTAGGTAGGTTTGCCACGTTGGTCGCGTAATTTGAAAGGCTCCTGTCGCACTACTGAAAGGCCTATACCAGTTTACTGGGTTCAAGCTCCATCGAAACCCCCAATCTGTTGTTGCTAAGGGATTACCACTGGATTCCTGTTGAACTACAGCTGCCAAAAACTCAGCTTCAATCTTACGGTTCTCAGCTCTAGTAAAATCCTTCATATAAGAACTCACAGTTTGCTTTGGTGTTTTCATAAAATATTGCTCCAGAGGCTTAAACATAACACTTGGAGCTTGATATATCTGATAAGATATTTTTCCGATGACTAGAGTTGTAATTAGAGCCGTCCAAAGCTTTAGCTTTTTAAATATCGATTTCTTTTTAGGTTTTCTTTTTTGCTTTGCCATATTCTATAAGTTTGTGTCGAACACTCGGTCTCCCGGGTCACCGATTCCTGGAACTAAAAAACCCTCACTGTTCAATTCATCTTCATCATAGGAACAGGTATAGATACTAATATCTGGGTGCGCTAGTAAAATTTTGTCAGAGCCCTCTTTTGAACAAGCTATCATCGCCAAACTGATCGGACCCACCTCGTAGCTTTTTATCCGATTTAAAATTTGAATCATTGTATTTCCTGTTGCAATGACTGGATCTACAATCACTACTTTTTTACCCTCTATCTTACTTGGAAGTTTGTGGTAGTACTCTACAGTAGTTTTCTCAAGATGATCATGGTGAACACCTATATGACCTATTGATACTTTCGGTAAAAAGTTTAAAAAACTTCTTAACATCCCCTCACCGGCTCTTAAAACGGAGACCAGATTTAGCTCTTCAGATAGCAAGGGAAGGTTTCTGTCTCCAAAATGAGTTTCAATAGAAGACTTACTTAATCGCATTGTTTTTGAAATTTCCACTGCAAGAAAATAACTAAGGACTTCCAAACTATTCCTATACTGCTGACCGCTAGAACTTTGGTCTCTCATCCGACTTAGATGATGGGTTACAATGGGATGCTGTATTAGGTGAATTCGATTCATAACTATATGTTAAGTGTAAGTAGAACGAAGGTCATGAAGGTCCCGTTCCAACATTCGTTAAGGGACCTTATGCTAGGCAAAAAATCTCTGGTCTAACCAAAAGACATGACCCTTTCTAGATCAGAGGCTAGTATATAAGGTAATGAAAAGTTATATAAAGCTGATTAAAGATTATTGGCCCTCTATTTTAAATGCCCTACTACACAATGTGTTTAGTGGGTACGGGCAAACTTACTTTATATCCTTGTTTGTTGTTTATTTTCAGACCGACTACAGCCTGGGCTCTACGGAATTTGGAAGTCTTTACGGCTTTGCCACGCTTTGCGGAGCTTTTTTAATTCCTTTCATCGGTTCCAAGTTGGATACTAGAAAACCCATGCATATCAGTATTCTAACTTGCTTGGGATTGGGAGTTTCTTTTTTGCTTCTTAGTTTCTCCGGATCTTTGTTCGGCTTATTTTTAGGACTGTTGCTATTGAGGCTGTTCGGACAAGGAATGATGGTTATCATTGCCAATACTAGCATTGCAAAAAACTTTTTTCTCAATAGAGGAAGAGCTTTGGCTATATCCGGTCTTGGGAGAAGCATTGGTGAGGCCATCTGGCCACTTCTATACGTTATTCTACTGCAAACAATGAACTGGCGGACATCGTGGCTTTTAAGCTTCGCCTTTCTGTTTTTGGTATTTCTACCTGCAGCTCTATATCTTTACCCGCGAAGTAAGGGAGAGGGAAAAGAATCCCTTGCGAAAACTCCAAACAAGATAAAGCTCCCCCAAGAACGAACCTACCGTGAAATTGTACGCTCAATCAGTTTCTATACAATAATACCTTTAAGTGTATTACCTCCATTTTTATTAACAGGCTTACTATTTCACCAGGCCGAGATATCTAAGCTTAAAGCTTGGGGCTCGGATCAATTAATAAAAGCGTTTTTAGCCTTTGCAGTATGTAGGTTTATTTTTGGAATTTTAGCTGGTGAATTGGTAGACCGGTTCACTGCCAAAAAACTTTATTCTACCCATTGTTTACCACTGGCTTTAGGAATTTTCTTTTTAGCCTATTCAGAACATCCAGTGGCTAGTTACTTATATCTTGGCTTAGCCGGTGTCTGCATTGGCTTGGCATCGAACATTAAAAATGCCTTTTGGCCTGAAATGTATGGGACTGAAAACCTTGGGAACATACGAAGTAATATTTCTCTACTCCTTGTCCTATCTACCGCTATTAGCCCTGTACTTTTTGGTTTTGCTTTAGATCAAGGAGTGAGTATTAAAACCCCTATCTACTCTGCGGTTGGGGTAATTTTAATATCAAGTTTTTTAGCGCATTTTGGAATTTCATTCCAGTTTGAAAAAGAAAACAGAGCTTAGTATCGAAGCCCTGTTTTTTTAATCTTTTAATCTTTTAATCTTTTAATCTTTTAATCTTTTAATCTTTTAATCTTTTAAACTTTTAATCTTTTAATCTTTTAATCTTTTAATCTTTTAATCTTTTAATCTTTTAATGATTTTACATATTCTAAAACTTCGTCAACATGCTCTTTGACTTTTACTTTTCGCCATTCCCTCAACAGCTTCCCAGTCTCATCTACAACGAAGGTTGAGCGCTCTATTCCTCGAACTTTTTTACCGTACATATTCTTCATTTTTATTACATCAAAAACACCACAAAGGGTTTCGTCGGAATCAGATAAAAGCTCAAATTTAAAGCCTTGTTTCTCAATAAACTTTAGATGACTAGCAATACTATCTCTCGAAACTCCGAATACGACTGTGTTTTGTCTTTTAAACTTTGTTAATGCGGCATTGAAACCTAAACCCTCCGTTGTACATCCAGGCGTCGAATCTCTTGGATAAAAATAGAGTACAACTTTTTTGCCTTTTAAGTCTGATGACTTTACGAAAGAGCCTGAGCTTGATTCAATTTTCCAAGCGGGAACTTTCTTTCCCACTTCTACGATTTTTTTAGACATTTTACTCCCCTTGTTCATTCAGTTTTCGAAAACAATAATAGTACACATTCTCTGTTGAATCATTTTTTTTCTCAAACCCAATAAAATAAAAACAAACCCATTCATGAGCTTTTAATTCCTGTAAGCACAACTTTTCTCACATGACTATCCTCTCTGTGCTCAAAAAGATAAATACCTTGCCATTGCCCAATCAATATCTCCCCCATAGCAACTGGTATGGTGAGGCTACTATTGGTTAATGCTGACTTTAGGTGACTGGTTGTATCGTCTGGTCCCTCAAGGGTGTGCTTATGCCAAGCTTGATGTTCTGGCGCTAACCTATCGAAAAACTCTTCTAAATCAGATTTTGCAGTAGGATCTGCGTTTTCCTGTATCAGTAAACTTGCACTGGTATGTAGCAGGAATATATGAAGTAGACCATCAAAGCTGGGCCAAGCTGCCAACTCCTTGCGCAGATCTGAAGTGAACTCATACAGACCTTTCCCCGTACTGCTTATATTTAAAATACTTCTCATTTTGTGACTCCTCACAGATTAATTACCTATTTAAAGTTTATTTAAAACGTCCGATAGACCTTGCCATTTTTCAAATCTACACCCAATATAACTGAAAGCTAAATGATTATTAACGAATCTATTCATATAAAAGGAGGCCTAAATGGCTATCACTCTACCAGAATTACCTTATTCCAAGGATGCTTTGCAACCCCATATCTCAGCTGAAACTTTAGATTTTCATTATGGTAAACACCACAATGCCTATGCGACAAAATTAAATGCAGCTATTGAAGGTACTGAATTTGCCGAGCTTAGCTTGGAAGACATCATAAAAAAATCAAAAGGCGGAATGTTTAACAATGCAGCTCAGGTTTGGAACCATACTTTTTACTGGAACTGTTTAAGCCCTAATGGCGGTGGCGAACCTACTGGAGCTTTAGCGGATGCTATTAATGCTAAATGGGGTAGTTTTTCTTCTTTTAAAGAAGAGTTCTCTAATAGAGCAGCAGGAAACTTTGGATCAGGATGGACATGGCTTGTAAAAAATAGCGATGGAAGCTTGGACATCATGGACACATCCAATGCTGGTTGCCCACTTACTGAAAATGTTACGGCATTGATGACTATCGACGTTTGGGAGCACGCCTACTATGTTGATTACAGAAACGCCCGACCAAAATACATCGAGGCATTTTGGAACTTAGCTAATTGGGATTTCGTATCTGCAAATATGTAAAATCAATTCATCCAAGTAACAAAAAAAAGGTCTGGTTCGTCCAGGCCTTTTTTTATCCCAAAACTCATGGCACTGAGATTGCTGAAATAAGTTGTATGAGAAGTCTTTTGGTTTTTTTAATATCTCTATTTGCTCTGTGTAGCATAAAGGCTGAGACTACAAAGTCTGCCTACCAAGAATGGTGCCGTAAAGCGTATTCGGCTGTGAAAAAAGGAAAGCCTCAAGAGATTATTGAAAAAATTAAAAGCTCACCTATTTTGGAGTCAACTTTGGGAGAATTCTACAGAGTTAACCATCATGGAGAAAGCTACTTTGCGATGCTTTCAAGGATTGATGCTACATCCAATAAGATTAGCGTTCGAGCATTCAAAGAAACGGACTCTAATAAGTTTGGTTCCCCAAAAACGTTACAACTTGAACGCTCAGACTTGAGTCCGATGGCAAACTCAAGCACCAATCAATTTATGCAAAAATTTAGTTTTATTGCTCGCTCTATTGAACTATCTTTTAAGATTTATGAGCTGGTAAGATTCAGAAACGAAAAAGGAGACATGGTTTCCGGAACCTTTTTACAACAAAAGGGTAATAAGACAAAAGTACTAGAATTTGGGAAGGACAAATTTTCAATTGTCCCAGCTGATAAAGTATATAAAAGCTGGGGCTACGAGCCTATATCCATTAAAAAAGAAAGCTTATCACTCCCTAGTCGATTTAATGGCCCCTTTTCAAAAAGGGATGCTATTGGTCAGACATTTTTTCATCTTGTTCATCGACTCAGTTCCATGGAAGCAATACTCAACCAAAAACTATATCAGGCGTCAAAGTTTGATGTGCTGACAAAATTAAGACTAATTTTTATTGGAAATTTAATAAGCTCATATTTTGATTTTAACAATAAATTTACAACCCCTAAAATTCATATTGAGGCTTTAAAACAAGCTCGTCAGATTGAGCCTGAGGCTAATCCTAGTTCCATAGGTTTGAGTATTAAACACTGCCTCGGTGTTTGTAGATCATCAAATACCATTGCAAGTATTGTTTTGAAAGAACTTGGGATCCAACATAAGGTTTATCTTTCACCGGGCACTCCACAAAATAGGAGGAGGCACCTTTGGATAGAAATTCCTCTGAATAATAAAATATATATTTTTGATACAACTAGTAAATTAAAATTTCTCCCATTGGAGAGCTTAAACTCTTCAGACTATAATCTTAGACATTATTTAAATCCCGAAAAGACTGAATTTCTTCCAGGTTGGGAGACATAGTTTTATTTCTTATTGGCATGTTCAATGCAAACAACTAAGCATGAGCGAGGAAATATCTATGGAAACTAAATCACAGTCTTGTTGGAGTGCCGCTTTAGGCCTACTGGTTAGTATTTTAATGCTTCTTATGTTTTTTGAGTCTGCAATAATTATTTGAACTTAAAAAACAACTCAACTAAAAAAAATAGGCTTTCGCATAGCTAGAGCAAGTCTAATTATTTGATATAGTTGTAACTATCTATAAAATTAGGAGTTATGCCCAATCGTCTTTTACGATAGATAATTCGCTAAAGCGTTCTATTTACAAAATCTACTCTTATAATGGTGAAGCCATAAAAAGCAAACAGCCTGACTATTTTACAATGACTAACAATTTTTGTCATATCTCCAATACATGTGTCTCAGGTCAAATCTAATAGGCCTAGATTGGTATACAGCTTGCAATTTCAGTGGCTGACGGAGGTTTAAATGAACTTTAAATTGATAATGAGTACTGTAATTAGTATGAGCGTTTTGATAGCGTGTTCAAACTCAGACGACACTAGCGCACCTACACCTAAAGGTGATAGATCGGCCAAACGAGAAGCTCCGAACCAGAGCCCACCAAAGCCAGCACCTGGTTTAGAAGATGCACAAACACAAATGGAAGATAAAAATGGTGATGGCCATCAATTGGTTTTAAAACTACTCCCCCAAACAAAAATTAAACTTAGAGACGTAGATTTAGAGACCATTGACGTAAAGGCCTACAATCCAGCAGCAGGGACCGAAGTGGATCTACTTGTTGGCTTAGATGCTTTTGATGATGATCAAAAGTTTAATGACAGTATGAAACAACTTAAATATGTAATTACTGCGAAAAAAGAAATGAAACTTATCATTGAGACTGACAATTCTGGTAGAGCTCATGAATATCTATTAGATCCAGGTACAACAGTTGGAGTGGCTCAAGATGACTTTTTAATTGATGTGGCACTTCCATTGAATGAATTTGGAGAGCCTGTTTCTGTAATAGAAGAAATTGCCAGTCAAGACAGCTCAGTTAGAAACAAAAACATAACTGCATTAAATCAACAACTGGACGACTACTCCAAAATGGCTGAGTCGGAAAGAACAGCAATCGCTAAAACAGAGGCCAGTAGGGCTGCAAACATTACTGATGAAATATTTGGTGACATCCAGGTTCCTCTAAAAACACAAACTTCGGCTGCGCAAAAAGCTGATGCGCCCATCAGAAACATACAGATTCCGATGAATGTAAACGTCCCTGATCAACTAAGTATTAATAATTTTGATCGAATTGAATGTGATGAAAAAGATGCCGAGCAAATGATGGAACAAATCATTAGAACTAATGATCTTGATAATCCAAACCTACAACTTGCAGCTCGATGTATCGCGGTAAACCACCCACAGATCTTCGTTGATACTCTTAACTCTGAGGTCCAATCAACCACCACTAAAACTACATACATAAAGTGGACACGTTCAGTTAGCCTATCTGTTAAAAGCAGAAACATAATTGATGTACCGGTTGCTGTGTCTAGAGAAATTATATCTAAGCCATCTATTGATCCTCTTACTTATGTTGATCTAGCTGAAACCGCTAGATACTACTATCTTGCCTACTTTAAACCAAGTGATGTGAGAAAACGCGAAGTTAGAAAGGATATGGAAAGTATCGAACGCCTAGGTAGACTTTTAACTAAATTAGATATGGATCAAAAAGTGGTAAGAACAGCCTTAGGAGAGGTCCTTGCGATCTTGATTAAGTACGATTTTCAAAACGAAACTGTTGAGTTGATGGAGAAAATTGTGACGACGGACATGGAAAGAATGAGTGTCACTATCGATTCATCCAAAAAGAGAAAAAAGAGGCTTCCACTAAACCTGAGTAAAGCACTAAAAGTTGCAAGTGATGCTAAAGACATTGATGGAGACTCTTACCAAATGAATGAAGAAACGATGGAAGATTTCCTAGATCAAAGATCAATCAAGAATTTTGATCGTTACCTCAGACCTACTTTTATAGTAAAAAGAAGGTAGATCTTAATAGAGTACAAAGACCTAAAGCCCTATCCAAGCTTGGATGGGGCTTTTTATTTTGGCTCTATCCAAAGTGTCATGTCTTGATCTAAACCAATCATTTGTCTGAGTCGTACTGGCTCCCATACATTCTCACCACTTAAGGGCTCTGAAGAAAAAATAAGATGCTTTACCTTTCCAGAAAGAGTTGGAGCTTCACAGCTTTGACCAAAACTAGAACAAGTTTCTCTGTCTCCACATTTTGTTTTATAGGTGGAGTAGAACATATTTTTCCCTCCATTGTGACCAAGTAGAAGTTTTCCATTTGAAATAACAAAGCTAAGATAGTTACACTCTAAATTTTCTGTGTCTGTTTCTGACATGGGACCAATCACATCGACAACCCTGTCCAATGCAGATTTCACTCTTTGACCGAGCTCTGATATATTTAGTGGTGAGTGAAAGGAACGCGAGCGCATTACTTCTGTCATAATAATATAAAAAATTAGCTCTGAGTCCGTTTCACCAAGAATAAACTTTTCTAGCTCTGGATGCACAAGCTCTATTAAGCTTTTTCTATATTTTTGAAATTCGTGAATATGTCCGTTATGAGCGAACACCCAGGGACCAAATTGGAAAGGATGGGTATTCACTATACTATGTTCACCCAAGGTAGCTTTTCGAAGGTGAGCGATTACGGTTTGGCTGGAGACAACCCCAGAGACTCGCTGAAAAAGTCTATCATCTACTGCTGAGTCTACATTTTTAATTATATGAGGGCTTCCAGCAATATAATAAGCCACACCCCAACCATGTGGATGATGTTTACTTTGTTGCAAAAGGGCATTCTCAGCATTTAAAAGGCTGTTATGTACTTGTGAATCTATAACTGATTTGAATCCAAAAACTCTACACATAAAACTCAAAAACTCCCATTGCCTACAATCTGGTAAATCCTCGACTATTACAAGTCTGTTTGTAATAAAGATAGATCCATTAAGCTTTACAAGAATGGACACTTTTGAGACCCTAAAGCATGTCAAATCAGTTACTTATAGGAATTTTACCACTCATAGTTTTTGCCATCCTAGATAGCTTTTCTGGATTAAAAACGGCCATCCTAGGAGCCCTAGCCATTATTCTTCTTGAGGCGGCTTACTCCATTTATTTGTTCGGCGAGCTAGATTGGATTACCTTTGCCAATCTAGTTTTATTAGCAATCTACGCTGGAATCTCTTGGCGCAATCAATCTAGTGCTGGCATTCGAATGCAACCGGCAGTGTTTAGTGCTGTTTTTGCTACTGCTTTGATCGTGAGCTACTTATTGGATAAATCCCTATTAACTCATTATATGATCAAATATAAAGATGTCTTACTTGGAATGACAGAGGGCTTGCAAAGAGATCAAATGCTAAGCTTCTACCAAATGCCTAGCCTAACTAGGCTCTTGGATTTATGTACTTTGGTAACAGGTATCGGGCTGATTCTGCATTCTATTATTTGCTTCATTGCTGCAAAAAAGTGGAATAACTTTTTTTGGGTCCTCGCTAAACTATCTGGATATTTAATTATGTTTGTATCCATCTTTATTGCCGCAATATTGCAAAACTTTTAAGGAGACAAAATGGCAGATTTTAATTTCCAACCAATATTTGAGAAGACTAAAGACACAGCCCAATATCGAAAAGTGTCAGACCAATATGTCTCTACCATTGAATTGGAAGGTAAAGAGTATTTAAAAATAGATAGTAAGGCTCTAGAAATTCTTTCCGAAGAAGCTTTTGATGATATTTCACATTTACTTCGCCCGTCACACTTAGAGGGATTATCTAAAATACTCAAAGACCCTGATGCATCAGAAAATGATAAATTTGTAGCCTTGGATCTTTTAAGAAATGCAATTATTGCAGCTGATAGAGTCTTCCCTTCCTGTCAAGATACCGGTACTGCCATCATAATGGCAAAAAGAGGACACCAAGTAATTACTGGCTTTGATGAAGAGGAAGCGCTTAGCAGGGGGGTTTTTAATACTTATCAGAAAAAAAACCTTCGTTACTCACAGGTAGCACCTATAAATATGTATGAAGAAAAAAACACTGGAAGTAATCTCCCTGCACAAATTGATATGCTATCGAAACCAGGATCAGAGTATGAATTTATGTTTATTGCCAAAGGTGGGGGAAGCGCAAATAAGACCTATCTTTATCAAAAGACAAAAGCATTATTAAATGAAAAATCCATGGAATCCTTTGTTAGAGATACCTTTAAACAAATAGGAACTGCCGCCTGCCCGCCCTACCATTTAGCATTTGTTATAGGTGGCACAAGTGCAGAACAAACACTTAAAACTGTAAAGCTTGCAAGTACACATTACTACGACAACCTTCCCACCGAAGGCAATCTCGGTGGAAGAGCTTACCGCGATATAGAAATGGAAAATAAAATTGAAATTTGGGCTAGAGAGAGCGGAATAGGTGCACAGTTTGGTGGAAAATATTTTGTCCACGATGTGCGTGTTATTCGACTTCCTCGCCACGGCGCCAGTTGCCCTGTAGGCGTCGGAGTTAGCTGCTCCGCAGATAGACAGGCCAAAGCAAAAATAACCAAAGAAGGACTTTTTTTAGAACAGCTTGAAACTGAACCAGCAAAGTATCTCCCTCAAAACTTTACTGAAGAAGGCAGCAAGGCCATAAACATTGATCTTAATCAGGGGATGTCTAAAGTTCTAGAACAACTTTCGCAATTGAAGGTGGCCACTCAAGTCAATCTCTCTGGAACCATGATTGTTGCACGAGACATCGCTCATGCTAAACTCAAAGAGCTTGTTGATTCTGGTAAAGAATTACCACAGTACTTTAAAGACTATCCTGTCTACTATGCCGGCCCTGCTAAAACACCCGAGGGTCATCCGAGTGGCTCTTTCGGTCCCACAACCTCTCAGAGAATGGATCCATATGTATCTGAGTTTCAAAACCTGGGTGGCTCTATGGTAATGCTAGGAAAAGGAAACAGATCCAAAGACGTCACAGATAGTTGCGCAGCCAACGGAGGCTTTTACTTGGGCAGTATCGGTGGACCCGCAGCCCGACTGGGAAAAGAATGTATCACAAAAGTCGAAGTAGAAGAATACAAAGAACTTGGTATGGAAGCTGTCTGGAGAATTGAAGTGAAAGACTTTCCCGCTTTTATAATTGTAGATGACAAAGGAAATGATTTTTTTCGAATGGTTGGAGTTAACTAAAACGACTTCTGTCTTAGTAGAAAAGTTTAGTTTTATCGCAGCCGATATCATTACTATACTTAAGACTGGAACCACTACATACAGTGGTTCTATTTTTTTGTTCTCAGAACATCTTGTAGCATCAGCTATAAATTTAAAGTCTAAGCCGTGAAAATAACTAGATTTTTTAAAATTACATTAACTAGCCCTCTACGATCCAGACTGTTCCCTAAACTATATATACCGATACACTAGGTGTAGGGCATAACAAAGGGATAAGGCATGAATAATGGAAATAGAAGCAAGCACGTTAGATCGATCTATCCAGGAAGAACAGACTCTGTCATTGAATGGATGTTTAAAATTCTAGATGAAACAGATTCCGCGGAATGGGATTACGTTCAAGAATATTTTGAGACTTATCTTGCATTCAAACCGGTGAGCTTTTTAGATTCTTATTATGACTCTAGTCTTTTATTGATAAAGGATCTTCAATCCTCAGATGCTCAATTTGCTAACTGTGTTTTTGAAAATTATGTCCTACCGATGGCTCATGCGATGAAAGCAAAAGAAAACCAAAAAGTAGAGAGTATATTTAAAAATATGAAAGCGGTAGTTCATAGAACTACCGCCGCCTAAAAAAACTCTGCTTGAAGTTATTGGCATCTACCTTCATGTAAAGTTACTCTTCTAGTTCTGGTAGATTCAGCAGTAAAGTCTGCTTGTACTGAAACACCAGATTGAAAAAGAATTTCTACATCTTTATTGATTCGATCCAATCTAAAATCTACCCACTGCCTGCCATAAAAAGTACGTTGTACATCTCTGCAAATTGTACCTCTTCGAGTACGACGACACTCTCTATACCAACGCCTATATTCGCAACGCTGAGTTTCTGTTCGCCTCTCTCCTCTTTCTATTTCAGTTTGAACGTAGCCTTGGACATCAAAGTTTTGATCTATTCGCTCCCCTTCTACAAAAAACTCGCCATTGTCAGAGGGAATATCAATGTCTTTTGGAAAACGAATAGTAACTCTCTCCTCCTCACCATTAACATCTTTAATCGTAAACCTAACTCTATTTCTTCTTTTGAACTCAACTTCTGCCTGATAAGTTCCTTCATTTAATTCGATGGTCTCGTCATCTGAAACCTTAAAGCTTATAGGAGAGTCTACTTTAAGTTCCCCTTCAATATCTACACAAGACACTAAAAAAAGTGATAATGCTGCAATCATTGCAAATTTCATGATTCCTCCTTTGAAATCGGTCTTCTACATTTGATCTATTCCTAAAGATATTTGCAAGCTTTTCGCAAACAATTAGACTAAAACGCTTTATTATTTCCTACTGCATTGCATTCCAAAAGTATTGTCTGATCTAGCGAGCTCTCTGTTTATTGGATATAAAAAGGTGATACCCATTTTATCATCTGCTTGTAAACGAACTACATCTGATTCTCTGTAGTAAGACATTATACTTAATGAGTGCTCTTGGGGATGATTGAGTCCTGCACAGTGACCAAGCTCATGGGTGAGTACAATGGAAAACTCTTTTGCCGTATCTAAAAAACGATCACTGATCCTGATTCTACAACCTATAAGCTGAAAATCATTATTTGTTTCCAAACTTGCGTCACCTCCTGCAAGCGGATCTCGAGGGTCAGTGAAGCAAACATCTATGGTCCGATCACTATGAATATTTGGATCATAGTCAGTATCTGTTGAGGCATCGCTAAAAACAAAATAGCTGGATGCTATATTATTAAAATCGTCAAAGATTGCATTAGTCAGGTTGTTGAAGTTCACTGCAGAACTATAGAGTGGATCCCCCTCTGGAAGGTCATTGAAAGTTATGTTCGGGCGCTCGCAGAAGTTTACATAGACCTTATTATCGCCTGGAGTAATTTGCCAAAAACGTATTCCAGTAAAGACCCTAAATCCTAAACAGAAACTTATAATTAAAATAAATCCCAAATACCTCATCAATACTCCCAGTCAATACCCACTAATCCAATACCAGTGCCGGAGGAATTAAATTGAACTACAGCGTTTAACTCTGCCCTTACCGCAAAGCCAAACAACCTAGGGCTAATCACACCCCAGGCTCCAAAAAGACCAAAACCTCTACCATCACTCCCTATACCGATACTTGTATAGCGGTAATCACTTTGAAAAGTCTTAGCAAATCCTCCTGTGTTCCAAGTCAACAAACCATACTCTAATTCACCGAGCTGAATTCTAGCTGAAACAGGAAAAGCTAGGTTTGGCCCTGCGGCTAAATAGATTTTTCCTGCATCTGCAAAACTAGTAAAAAAAATTAATAAAGAAAAAATGAAACTCTTTTTCAAAAGCTAACTCCCATACTGAAACTAGCCGCATCTTGAAAATTTAAACCTAAATGAGTCTCCAAATCACTCCAACCGAACAGGGCATCCAAACGAATATGGAACCAATCCAAAGGGTAATAAGCTACAAAAAAACTCAATCCACCAGAAAAGTCCGAATCACTCAGCGCACTTGCACTAGAAGCGTCTGGTGAAAATTCATACTCAAAGTAGTAAGCTCCTAAGCCAAATCCAGAAAAGACAGGGGCCCCAAATAGCTGCCCTACTTGTTCATCCAAATATAGGTTCCACATAAAGTGTGAGCTATAATAGTAACTATTAGATTCTCCAAAGCTTGTAAGACTAGTGCTGACGCTTCCCACTGGTGAAGTGGCAAGATTTAATGAGGGCACTTTCCTACCACTTGCAGCCGAGTTAAATCCTAAGCCCAGATCTAAGCTAAAAGCGGACTGGTAGGTAAGTAATAAAAATAAAAAAAGACTTGGTTTCACTTGGATATTATTCATTACAAAATGTTAATATCAAACCAACATTAAAGAACTGGTCTAGTTTAAAGACAAACTATTGTCGATTGCTCATCTTGATAAGATTTCACGAAGAAGGTTAGCAGCTTTTTCGATTTGATCTGCCCGTACTTTAATATAATAGACATGTGCTCCCTCTAGAGGAGATCCAGGGGCACTCTCAGCAATGGCACTAATTCCACTTCCTGCCATTTCGTTTACTATATCCAAAACATCAGAAATATTATTAAAGCCTTGAGTCGCATCTAACCTTACAAGTAACTGATATTCATCCATCTTACCCTAGCCTTCTAAGCTTTTCGCCGCATTCTTACCAGACAAGAGAGCACCTTGAATTGAGGGGCTTTCTAAATAATCTCCAGCAAGAAATACTCCATTATTTTCATTACTTCCAGCACCATACAAACAATTTGTAGGTAGACTCTTTTCAACAGAATAAGTTGCGAGCCAATTCCATTTTTGGACTTCAGTTTGACCAAATAATTTTTCCAAAGAAGAACGTACATTTAAGTTTTCTGAATCAAACTGATTTTCTTTCGACAATACGTTCACAGAAAAAAGCTGCTTTCCCTTCGGAGCATAGCTAGCTTGAGCTGCAGTTAAACAGGCCACATGATTGACCAAGCTCGATGAGTCTGTGTTTAAGTACAAAAACTTTGAGCTAAAATCTTTAGACTTAGTCTCATAATAATAGGTTGTTACTGCATTCCACTCATCCTCTTCTGGATTGGAGGTGCCTAATAACTGACTACCAATAGCTTTCCCAGTGGCTAGGACAACAGCATCGAAGGATAACTCTTTTCCGTCGGCAAACTTTAAGGCTGATGAACTTAGCCTAGTAATATCTTGATTTAAATGAATATTTTCAGGGCCAATCTTTGCAGCCATCTGCTTTGGTACAGCCTCCATACCACCCATTGGGAGACTAGCACTACCTGTAGAAAACCTACCGTATAAATAGCGAAAGAAACCCATATTAGTACTTAAATCTCGTTCAAGAAAGACTCCGCTAAAAAAAGGAATAAAAAAACTATTAATATATTTATCTGAAAAGCCGTAACTCCTTAGATATTCCAAAGTAGATGCGTTCTGCAAACGCACTTTCGCTACACCTTTTGTTTCTAGGACTAGTTTTAATGTAAGCCACTTATCTTTCAAGCTAGCTAAAGGCGAAAATAACACCTTTAGTAAGCCTAGCGGTCGACGAAAAGGGTCGGAAATTTCCTGAAAACCGGATTGATATTTGATTTTTGCGCCAGGAGCAAATTTTCCAAACTTTAAATCAGAATAATCTAAAAAATACTCACCGAGACTATAGGAATCTAAAAACACTTGAAACCCATGATCCAACTTAAAACCATCTTTGATATCGGTTTTAACTCTACCACCTACCCTGTCTGTTTTCTCGAATACCTCAACAGAGTGGCCATTTTTCTTCAACTCTAAAGCACAAGCCAATCCACTTAGCCCTGCTCCAACAACTGCTATTTTCTTCATCGGTTAAGCATAGCAAATATAGTTTTAATTGTTAGTTTAAACTCAACTTTGTCGATAACAGTGATAGCTTTTTTGGCATTTATTTGGAGGAAAAAACGGTAAAAATTAAAAATGATTCCTAATCCCTACCAACATCGTTAATCCATTAAAGAGATCGGGAGAGTTACTAACAAGATCAGCGCGCCCAAGCCCAAAAAAGCCTTGAAAAGCCACGTACAAACTAGCGGAGCTACTTCCCCCTACTAAGTCTTGCCGTTCTTGCACTAAGACAAAGTCCATACCAGCACCAATAAGGTAGGCAAAAGCTTTTGGCTCGGAGTAAATACTTCCATTTCGGTTAACGTGAACCAAACCTAAGCGCGAAAATGCACTCATTTGATTTCCTACCGCTGCCGTACGGTTCTCAATACCAACTACATTTATCCAGCTTTGGGCAGCTTGAAATTTAGAGTCCTCGATAAATGCATTGTAGCTGTTATGGAAGCCCGTTGAAAAGAACAAGCCAGATTTTTGATTCAAATTAATTAAAGTAAATTCAAAAAATGTGGGACTAGAAAAGTCTATTGTAGCAAAATCCCCTGTTCGATGAACACCTAGTCCCATTCCAAATTTCCATGAATCTCTTGAAGAAAAATCAGCTAACGAAATCAAAGGTAGAAACAAAATAACTAAAAATATTTTTAACATATTAAACTCCTCATTAATAACGAATCCAAACTAAGCAAAATAAAATCATAGATATAGCACTAAGTTGGTTCATTCTCATAGTTTGTTTAAAATTTGCAAAGGATGGATCTCCATAAATTTTGTAAATCCAATAAACTAAAAATGAAACACTTGGGGCCATGAACAATTGAAAAATTATAAAAAGATCCAATTGATTTAACATCCAAAAATAGTAAAAGAATCCTAATACTCCAAGTGAGCTAACGGTTAACGCAAAAACACAGGTGCCTTTTAAACCAAGAAGCCTAGAGATAGTTAGATCCCCTCTTTCTTCGTCTTCCTCATGCTGGTAAATTTGAGTCAAAGGATAAGCACCGCCGAAAAACAAGCAGGTCACAAGACCTAAAAACAGGGTTTCGAACTGTAGTATAATATCGAAGGCATCAAAAGCCACCAAAACAGAAATATAGACTCCTGCACCTTGAAAAATAGCAACTGTTAACCAACCAAGTACAGGCTTAGCTTTTAAGCGAATAGCTGGGTGGGAATATGCCTTTGACAATAAACCTAGAAGAAATAAGCATAGTGCAAAGTCTAAAGATATAGTAGCCGCCAATCCGACAGCAACTATATCAAAAAGTAAACTTAATGTAAGAAGACTCTCCTCAACCTTTGGGGGGTTTTCCAAACCACCAATACTCCCCTCATCTCTATCATAAAAACTATTATAGGCCTGGCTTGCAGGGTAGAGAAATAAATGGATAGCCAAAAAGGAAGTTACCAAAATATAAGTATCCCAATTCTCTATCTGAGTAAGTGCTAAAAGGAAGATTGGCATCAAATAGAACGAAAAAGGAATTCTAAGATGTAAAAGATTAGATTTATTGAGCATTACAAAACCATTTTTTGTTAAATATTTTATTCATATCTGTGATTCTTCCCGGAATCAAAAATAGTGGCGCGCCTGATTCCTTCAAGTTTTGACTACAGGCTGAAAGATTGATAAATTTTAACATACAATCCAAACATTTCCTTTTGGAAACGGTATGAAGTGCCCGAAGCACTTGGAATTTAAAAATGAATCTACTAACTAAATCTATCTCTTACTTCCTCGTGACACTAAGTCCGTTCCAAATGTTAGCATCTCAGTCTTTTAGCGCAACGATCCATCCCTTAGGGAAACCCACTGCGTCACCAGATTTCGTTTTTGTCAGATTGTACTCAGAAAATAAATTCACTTCTAAATTTGCCTATCCTAACGGAAAGCCTGCTGCTGTAGAAACAATCACTCTAAATGAGAACGGCCAGCCTAGTCTTTACAAATTACAGCAATACCAAACCAATGAAAGAGCCTTTTTTAAAATTACAACTGAAACCGTTTTTATGGAATATACAAAAAATGGAGAAACAAAAAAAGAAGAGTTAAATAATGAGAGCAACATGATCATACCACCAATGCTCCTCACTTATATTCAAGACAATTGGCAGAAAATCAAAAACGATATGGATCATGAAGTAAAACTCATTATTCCACATATGCTGACCTATTTCAGATTTAGCTTTCGCTACAATCCAAAAAAACCCAATGAGCTAATTTTTGAACCAAGTAATTTTTTAGTTCGATGGATAGCCGATCCATTGGTAATGAAAATCGAACCAAAATCCGGTAGAGTTGTAGAGGCTTCCGGGCCGTCTATGCTCTTTAAGAGAGATGGAAAAAAGCTGAAGGCCTTTCTCGGTACAAGTATTTTTAACTATGATAAAGAAAGTATTAAGAATGTATTCTCAGATTCAGGTAGCCAAATGAAATCAGCAGATGAAAGCCTATGATCCGTAGCAATTTAAGCCTCGGGGACCTGGAAAATCTTAAAAGTTATCTAAAAGAAAACGAAGACAGCTCACAGTTTCTAATTAACAACCTAAACGCATTCGGTCCGAATTTTACGGAGCATCCCAACAGCGGAAACTTTAAGATACTGGTAGAGAAAAACCAAATAAAAGGTGTCTTTTGCCTAACCAGAAGAGGGAATCTCTTAGCTCAGTTCGATAGTTTTAATTTTAAAATCCAAGAGGTTTTAGATTCCTGCGAACAAGAAAATATACCAATCAAAGGTTTTATCGGAGACTGGAAGTCCGTCCACCCTATTTTTGAGGCTTTTAAAGAGAAAAATCCAGGATTTGACACCTTGCTAAAATCGAAAGAGTTCCTATTTAAAATAAATCTTAAAATGAAGACCTCTGAATTTGTTCATTGCAGATCTGTAAGACACTTACTTGAATCAGACTTTGAAGCTTGGTTCAATTGCCACCTTTCTTACAACGAGGAACTCCACCTACCAAACCAATTAAGCAAAGAACAGATTAGAGAAGACTATTTATTAAGAACCCAAAATAACGGTATTTGGGGCTACTTTGATGACAATAAGCTTATCTCTACCTGTGGTTTAAATTCCAACACTAGTGACGTTGGACAAGTAAATGGTGTGTTTACAATTAAAGAATTTAGGCGAAAAGGACTATCTAGATCCACGATGCTGCATATGCTAAAAGACTGTCGTGATGATCTCAACCACAGAAAAAGTATATTATTTACGGGAGAAAAAGACTTACCCGCTCAAAAACTATATGATTCCATTGGCTATGAGCGGATTGGATCTTTCGCGCTTATATTTCTATGAGATACTCAGGGTTTCTTAGAATCAATCTTGTACCCCTATCGTCATAGAGTAAAGCCTCTATAACTTCTTTTACATGAATATCAGTTTGTATAGCATTTACTTTAAACTCAGTGACGGATCCGTCGGGAAAACTACTTACAATAAAGCAAGAGCTAGCTCGCGTTTCTAGATCTACCTTCACTGAAAGGTTCAAAGTCTGATTGTCCATCGTAGCAATTCTATGACTAAAAGAGAAGTCGTTGACCTTTTCATATTCATAGACAAAAAACTGGGAACTATTCTCAAATATGATTTCCGCTTGATAGCTACCCTCAAGGGCCTCGCTCATTCGAATGCAGTTTCTGGATTCTTTTGCAGAACCTAGTACAGGAATTAGTGCGAACAAAATAATAAAAGACAGAATTCTCATATTAACTCCAAGTAGGCTAAGTATTTCTGATGCGCTTAGTTAAAACATCTAATCAGAGATTTCGAAAGATTTTAATGCCTAGGTGACTCATTGAGGCTTTGAATTGTAAAAAAATCCGGCCTCAAAAAGGCATAGCGATCCACTCCAGTGCTATTTAAACGAGGCTTATTGTCTATGAGATGAAAAGAATGGAGGTGGCGGCCGGGTTCGAACCGACGTAAACGGTTTTGCAGACCGCTGTATAGCCTCTCTACCACGCCACCTTGAGAGTAGAGACACCATGCGGGATATTGAACCACCTGTCAAATGCTGGAAAAAGTCCGCCACTTAATGCTGACTAAATTAGCACGTGAGTTGATATGTGGGCTTAATTAAATAGGCTCGCTTAGGCTAGAGTAATCCTATTTTTGGGAACAAAGGACTGAACCCAAAGCAAAAAGTACATCCAAAGAATATGGGCCATGGCCAAATGACTAAGCTTCAGGTAGGTGGGAGACAATAGAAAGAGTGTCGCAAATCCAACACATAGGGCAACTACAAACAACCATAGAAGGTTCTTGGACCTTTCTCTAAGCAGTAAGTTTCCTTCAGTATTTAAAGTAATGTAAATCATTGTAAAACCAAAAATACATGCCAAAAGCGGATGGCTCACTCTAAGACGAATGAATATATGACTATCAGCTGAAAAGTCCTTAAAAATTCCAGTAATTAGATCCTCCGTAGGAAACAAAGTTCCACTGAGGGCTGCTAGAGCACCAAATCCAGCCACAAGCATAAAAGCTAATGATAATAGCACTACTCTTAGGAGCTGTTTTTTAATTTTAAAAATAGAGCTCTTCGAATTAAAACTAAGGAATTCATAACAGATAGCCAAGCTGCCCGTAAGTAGCATGGAATTTACTTGGTGAATCGTCATCCAGTAAGCCCTT
>JBGCGH010000031.1:0-20185 GCA_045110695.1 Bdellovibrionales bacterium
GATTCAATAATTGGCAAAGGGTTTGGTTTTTCTTAAGCGTCCCATTTAAGTAAAATTCAGTAAAAACAGATACTTGGGCGATTCGTTGTTAATATCATATATTATAATATAATAATATATATAAAAGAGAGGTGGTAATTGGAAAAAGTAATTATAGATTTTGATAGGTTTCTCGGAGAGGTCGACAATACAATTTCTTGAATACTAGATAGAGATACGAATGAGCTTTGGCCTAGCCGGGTACAGGAGATGATACGTAATTTAAAGAATAGGCTGGGATACTAAAATGGTGGATCTATATTCAGACCTACAAAAAATAGGTTTTAGGGTAACTACAAATGAGGATAAATCTAAGGACCATGTTGATATTGAGAAGACCTTAGTGGATGCTCTTTATTTTGTCGATGAAGACTCCAGACTACTAAGCCTTATATTTTCATGGGCTCAAGTTCATGGGAGTCATTTGATCGCCGATAAATTTATTAAGTACTATAGTATTGGAACTAAATATCGAGGTACATCACCCTGGGTTATAGCTTTTTCTTCTCAAATGTTGGAACTAAAAGATCATCGCTTTAAAAAATTAATCAAACCCTTAGATAATGAGACTTGGATTGGCGGCAATATTCAGCGAACGGCTTTAAAAATGGATGGCGGTATTGAACATTTGTTGAAGCTTAACATCATGATACCCAAAAAATTTATAAGAATTCGCCCCAAGGATGTACTTTCAAAAAAGGAACTAATTGAAATAAATCCTCAATATGCCAATAGATTCCGATACGGAACCAACTGGAGAAGTGAGATTATAACATTAATCGAGAGAGGTGAAACAGTTCCCTTTAAAATTGCGAAGGAACTAGGGATATCACCCTCAAGGGTGAGTTCGGTAGTTAAGGATTTAAATCTAATCTCACAAGTTATATAAACGCATGCTTCAAGAATCCTATAAAAACTGAGCGGTTATGCTTTTTTTGGACTTTAACAGACCAGCCAATGGACCTTGATAAACAATTTCTCCACCGTCTTTTCCACCATCCGGCCCGAGATCAACAATGTAGTCGGCTTTTCTAACTAGATCTAAATTATGCTCTATCACCACAACGGTGTTACCAGAGTCCACCAACTTTCTTAATACCCCAACTAATAGGCTTACTTCTTCAAAATGGAGGCCGGTAGTTGGTTCATCTAAAATATAAAGACTGGTGGCTTTCTTAGATTTAGACAGTTCTTTGGCTATCTTTAGTCTTTGAGACTCTCCTCCACTTAATGTATTAGCGGGTTGTCCAAGTTGAATATAACCTAAACCAACTTGATCTAAATACTCTAGGCCGCGACGGATCTTCTTTTCATTAATGAAATAGTCTTGAGCTTGCTTCACCGTCATTTCTAAAACTTCGGCGATATTCTTACCTTTATAAGTGAGTTCAAGAGTGTCTTTTTTATATCTTCTACCACGGCAGTCATCACAGCGCATGATCACATCATCGATGAATTGCATATCCACAACCAGAAAACCATCGCCGGAGCACTCTGGGCATCTTCCTCCGTCCACATTTAAAGAAAAATAACCTGGCTTGAGACCACGCTGTTTTGCAATGTCAGTGGATGAAAATAGTTTTCTGATTTCGTCGAAAATTCCTAAGTAACTGGCGGGATTACTTCTTCCTGATCTTCCCACTGCTTTTTGGTCGATCATGATCACGTCTTGAAAGTAGTCTATGCCAGTGATTCCAGAGTAAGCCAAGCAAGGCGGAAACTCTTTTTCTAGTTCTCGGGCAATAGCTGGATACATCGTTCCCTGTATCAAGCTGGATTTCCCTGATCCACTGACACCTGTGATAACAGAAAACTGGTTCACTGGGATTTTTAAATCTACATTTTGTAAGTTGTGCCCCTTGGCACCCTTTAGCTCCAGGTAATGTTTGGCCTTTGGTACTTTTGCCAACTTAAGTTCTTCATATTTATATTCTTTTTTTAGGTACTTAACGGTAGGGGAGGCTTTAGAGCTATAAAATTTCTTAGTCCCACCGCTAAAAACAAGTTCTCCGCCATACATACCGGATTGAGGGCCTATCTCTATGATATGGCTACTCTTTTCAATTACGTCTCGATCATGTTCCACCACTACAAGAGTATTCCCAGACTCCCGGAGATCCTTTAAAATTTTAATCAATCTATGGTTGTCTCTAGGGTGGAGGCCTATCGTTGGCTCGTCTAATACATATAAAGTTTGAGATAGTCCCATGCCCAATTGGTTTGCGAGCTTAATTCTTTGGTATTCTCCACCACTCAATGTTTTAGTTTCACGAATTAGGCTTAGGTACTCTAAGCCCACATCAAGAAGAAAGGATAATCTACTCTTAGTCTGTAGAAGTATTTCTGCTGCAACCTCTTTATCTGCTTTACTCAGTTTAACTTTACTTAGAAACTCAAAGAGCTCTCCTAGATCCATAGTGTGAAGATCGCCAAAGGTTTTTTTATCTATTTCTACACAGCGTGTAGCCTCTGAGGTTCTGCTACCCAAACAGTTAGGGCATTTACTTGGAGATTTAAAACGAGCTAAAAATATGCGTACATGCATTTTATATTTTTTCTCTTCTAATTTTTTAAATAAGCCATGAACGCCGCCAAATTTTTTATCCCCGTGCATTACCAAGTCTTGTGTTTTTTTAGATAGCTTCTCCCAAGGGGTTTTCATGTCAATATCTTGATCTTTACAAAATTTGTTCAACTGAGTTTTGTACTTAGACATAGAAGGCATTGTGAAGGGGTAGATGGCTCCTTTACCCAGTCCAATTTTTGGGTTAGGAATTACTTTTTCTTCATCCACCTGCAATAGATTGCCAAAGCCATTACAGCTTTTACAGGCTCCTACGGGGCTACTAAAATCAAAAAGGTTAGTATCTATCGGTGGGAGACTAAAATCACAGATCGAGCAAGCTAGGTCTTCTGAGAATTTAATATGATTGCCATCTGTATCTATGACCATCATTCTTCCACCGAGAAAGTGATTGTACAAAAGACTACTTTTATAGGCCGTACGAAAACTATCTAGAATTCTTCCCTTGTCTTTTTTGGTAAAGGCTAATCTATCTACAACAATATAAAAATCTGAATCGGGAAGTTTTGATTTTGCATTTAGATCAAGAACACTTGGCCGAACGCCTTCTTCAAAAGATTCCAAATACCTTAGATAACCATCTTGGATGAGGCTTTTTAGAAGAGCCTTATCTTTTAGGGCTCTTTTTTGATTATCCATTTTAAAGACGATATAGCCTCTAGCGTTCTCCATTTCTTTATAAGTTTGTTTTAGAGCATCTTGTAAAGTATCAATTTTAATTAAGCTTTTATCATTGGGGCAGTAGGATTTTCCAATTCTTGCGAAGAGCACTCTAAGATAGTCAGAAATTTCAGTTGTTGTACCCACCGTACTTCGCGAATTTCTAACATGATTTTTTTGTTCTAATGCGATGGCCGGTGGAATGTTTAATACTTCTTCTATATCAGGTTTAGGTGCTTTATTTAAAAACTGTTTGGTGTAGTTGGACAAACTATCTATATATCTTCGTTGGCCCTCGGCGTACAAAGTTTCAAAAGCTAGGGAGCTTTTACCCGAACCACTAGGACCACAAATGACTGTGAAACTTCCTAGCTCGATATCTACGTCTATGTTTTTAAGGTTATTTTGTTTAACCCCACGGAGTCTAATATGTGTATCCATGGGGTGGATCTTAGTTGACTAGATCTTCTTTGAGTAGCTCTTTTTCATCTTCACTATCAATTGTGGAGGCGCTTTGGCGCGGCTCCGTTCCACCTCTAAAAGCTTGTCTCACAACGGAATTAGATTGAGCTGAGCCTAAAGAGCCGGTATCGGCATCAATATTAGCAAAAACAATTCCTTCTGGAACTGGAAAGCTTTTCACAGGCAAATTTTCGTGGGCGATCTTCATAAACTCCAACCAAATTGGTTGAGCCGCAAGGCCGCCAGATTCTGATTTGCCCAATGATTTTTCGTTATCAAACCCAACCCAAACTCCTGTTGCGATGTTGGCCGTGTAACCTACGAACCAAGCATCGAAAAAACCATTGGTTGTACCGGTTTTGGCAGCCGTTGGACGCCCTAAAGCTCTGGAACGTCTTCCGGTACCCTCATCTACCACGGCTTTAAGTAGAGTTGTTGTTAGATAGGCCGTGCGCGGATCCACGAGTTGTTCTTCGTTTTCAAAATAGAAATTTGGACTCTTTTGCTTTTTTAAATCAGCCAACAGCTTCTGTCTTTTTTCATCTTCACTTAATTCTAATTCTTCACCAAGATTGGACTCAGGTTCTTGAGAGTTAGAAAACTCTCCATTAGCCTCAGCCTGAAGTTTTGCTTCTTCCTCTGCCTTGATAGCGTCAAAGTGGGCTTGTCTTTTTTCTTCAAACTCTAGGTCAAGCTGGGCTATTTCGTCTTTAAATCGATTATCTAAAGAGGTATCTTCTAACAAAATTTCTCCGTTAGTGTCTTCAACTCTATAGAGCATTCTCGGTCGGATTCTCAGCCCGTTTTTCCCAAAGGTTGCAAATACCTTGGTGATTTCATAAAGAGTTAAACTAGACGATCCTAAACCCAAACTTAAATCCAAATTAAGAGGGCTAAATATTCCCAATCTTCTAGAGTATTCTGCTACCCAATCCACTCCAACTTCATCTAAAATTTTAACAGTGGGAATATTCATTGATTTAATGAGGGCTTTTCTGAAAAGGATATCGCCACTAAATTTTTCTGAGTAATTATGAGGTTTCCACTTTCGAGTTTCCTCAATAGTTTCTCCCTCATCATTTTCTGTTACCACTGTCTCTTCGTAAACAATTGGGGAATCAACAATGGTTGTCGCGGGTGTGTAGCCTTTATCTAGGGCAGAGGCAAAAACAATAGATTTAAATGAGGAGCCAGTTTGTCTGGCCGCCTGAATTGTTCTATTGAACTGGGATCTCTTAAAATCATACCCTCCCACCATTGCAACGATGTCATGGGTATTGATATCAAAACTAATTAAGCCGGCTTCAATGACTGGTTCTTGTTCCAAAGTAACTTGTACATATTTATCAAATTCTGGTAAATCCTCTGGCCGCTCATAGTTCTCTTTCTGCTTTTTCTTAAGATCCTGTAGCTTCTTATCTACTTCGTTGTATCTGAATTTATCGTTAGCTATTCTGATTTGAACTACATCACCAAGGCTTAGAGCTTCACTCGGCTTCTTAATTTCGCCCTGCCAGCTTCTGATAGTGGGATCTGGTTTTCGAGCCCACTTCATAGAGTCAAAAGTTATGATTCCTTCATTTTCAGAAAACCTAACATAAACTAAACCCCATTTATCATCGACTTTTGTAACGATACCTTTGGTTAAGTCATTGATGGAATAGTAACTAGGTAGGTTTGGCTCTTTCGGATCTTCTTTTTCCCTATCCAAAAGAAAGTCAGGTTCTTTTTCAGTAGAGCCATCGGCAAGTATTACAAGATACTCTTTTTTATTTCGGATAGCAGTTTTGCGAGTTATTTTTAAAAACTCCATAATCTTTTCAGGATCCTGTAAGTTTTGAGTTGGACCTCTGAAACCCTGTCTCTTGTCTATTACCCTCAAACCACTTTTTATAGCTTCATTTGCTGCCAGTTGATCTTTTGTTCTGATACCTGTATAGATTTTTATGCCTTCATCAAGAACTGTTTTCTCACCAATTTCCTCAACCAAGTATTGTCTTATTGTCTCTACCATATATGGTGCAATCTCTTTGTAGTTCTTCATGCGGTATACTTTTACCGGTGCTTCTACAAACTCTTTGTATTGCTCTTCTGTGATAAAACCCTCATCCTTCATTCTTCCTAAAACATAAACTTGTCTTTTTTTTGCTCGTTGCGGATGACGAATCGGGGAGTAACGACTTGGTGCTTGCGGAAGTCCCGCAAGTATCGCCGCTTCAGGAATTGTGATTTCACTAACATCTTTTCTAAAATAATTTTCAGAGGCTGCCTGTACTCCATAGCCCTGACCTAAAAAGATCTGGTTAAGATACAAAAAGATAATTTCCTCTTTGCTGAGGTTTTGTTCCATTTGTAAGGCAAGGCGCGCTTCTTTAATTTTTCGAGTATAGGTTTTTTCAGGGGTAAGTAATAGGGACTTAGCTACCTGTTGTGTGATGGTAGATCCACCCTGCACTTTACGACCCGCTTTTATGTTAGCAATCATCGCACGAGTGATGGCAGTTAAGTTAATCCCACTATGTTCAAAAAAACTAGAATCCTCGGCACTGATAAAGGCTTCAACCAGATGTTTAGGGATTTTCTCAAAAGGTACAATGATTCGTTTCTCTCTAAAGAACTCACCAATTTCCAAACCATCAATGTCGTAAACTTTTGAAACTACCAGTGGCTTGTAGTCTTTAACAGTTATGATCTCTGGTAGATCGCTAAGAATATAACTAAGATAGCCACCAACAGCAACTAGACCTACGACCGATAAACCAATGAAATAACTAAGGATTTTCTTCTTTTTCATGCCTTCATTATGCTTGGCCCTCTAGAAAGAATCAAACCCTAACTCACAGAGCTAGGGCTTAAATCACTTACAAGAATGTCCTGTACTTTGGGCTATTGATTTGCTCTGTAAAAAGGAGAAGCTTTTTTTGCTTTAGTACAAAGACTGGGAAAATCTTTATCTTTATCTTTATTACAGCATATTTCTTCTGCGAGCTCCGTCAATGATTCAGCCTTACTGTAGTTATCGATGAAATCATAAAAGTCATCTAGCTCATCTTTTTCTAGTAACCCAGTTGAGGCTGATGTTGATTTTTCTAGAGCGCTTAGCTCTTTGTATTTCCTAGCGGCTGTCATTTGAGTCATCATAAAATCAGTTTGTCCTAAGGCGCTTGGCTCCATCAGTTTTTGCAGCTGATTTTGATACATACCGATTTGTTCTATTATAGATTTTCTAGCTACTTCCATCTGTTGATAGGCCCTATTATTAAACTCACTCAGATTCGCTCTGGTTTCATTGATTCTATTTATTATGTTTTGGCGTTCCGTATTTAGTGATAGCTCACTATTTGTCGCTTTTGAAAGGCTTATTTCTTTGTCTTTTTCTATTCTTTGGAGTTCGAATAAGTAGTCTTCTCCATTAAAACAACTGTCTTTATGAATTTTCCGAACTTGGGCAATAGTCAATGCATTTTGTCCAGTTACCTGTTTGAATTTTTTAGCGCCAATCAATCCATTTCGTTCCGCCTTGTAGGCAGATACTTCAGCTTCTATTTTTCCGTTACACCTAGTTATAGCTGCCTGCTTTTTGGTAGTATAAGATAGTTGGATTTCTTTCAAAGTTGTTGTTTTGAGGTTTACTAGTTGAAGAGCTACATTTTGAAGCTTAGCATCTAATTCCTGAATCACTAGTGTTGCATCCTGTTCGGCCTTAGATTTTACATTTTCAAAGTTTGGCCCGGTGTTCATCAGCTCATTTCTGAGTTTCCCAATTTCAGTTTCTATTTCTGCTACTTGTTCTTTTGTTCTTCTTTCCTTTTCCAGTTCATCGTCTTGAGCCTCTTTAGTCGTCTCTAATATTTTTAATTTAGCTTCTTCAATATCTTCTCTAGATTCTTCAGCTTCATCTTTGGTCAATGTAAGCCAACGACAAGAGGCACTTTTTTTCTTGTCTGCACATTCCGTAAAAGCATCAACACAGGATGCATAAGACCCATCCTCTTCACCGGTTTGAAGTTTGTTACATGATTTAGCGCCGTCAGTTTTAATATCTTTGATATCGTTAATGGCTTCCTTGCAGCTATCTCTCTTCTCTTCTGCTCGCCGAGAATCATCCGTTTCCCCAGCAACTGCTTTAATACATAAATTTCTTAGTGCTGCTTCGTTTTTGAACTTATCATTGCAATCAGTAAGTTGTTCAGCGGTAGTAGGGGATTTGTCTTCATTCTCTGCTATTAGGCCGGAGGACAGGATCAATACCATTAGAACTAAGATTGATTCATTTGTTTTTATTACCAAACTTTTCATACTCAATTTTTCGGCTCCTTTTGATACAAACATTAGTCTTTTCTCGAAAATTTCTTATTTTGAGATCAGCCTATTTTCACCGTTAAAGTTTTAGTCAGTTAGCAGAAAGCTGACGATTGTGTTAGTGTACGGAAAAGCTTTACTATGGTGCTTTTTAGCCTAAGTGTTCGTAACTATTCACAAGTATAGGTAGATAACTTTTAGACACTGATTCGGCATTCTTATTGCTACTTATGTATACTATCTGGTCGATTGAGAAGGCCAAGGGGTGGATGATGAAAAACAGAATTTTACTATCAACAATTACATTAGTTTTCAGTGGTAGTTTAATGGCTTTGGAGCCAGTTGCTTTATTTGACGCTTCTCAAGTAGAATCCATTTCAGAAAACGCTCAGGTTACATCTATTAAAGCTACAAACGAACAACGATGGAACATATTAGAAGAAATCGGTGTAGATGGTTCCAACTCAAAATTCTACCAAAATGAGTGGAGAAAGATGATGGATTTTGCCTCTACGAGATATCCTCAGGTTGTAAAAGAAGAGCTGTCTTATATATCCACTAATATTTTAAGTAGTGAGGTAGTAGAGAAGGTTTATGTAGATAACAAAGATCTAATAGATAGATTAGGTTACAGTAAAATTGCCAAAAAGAATTCGGAAAGAGTGCTTTGTGATTACTTCTCCAGTATTCCAGATAGAATCGAAGAAGCAAAACAGTTTCAACGTTTCAATAAAAACAGAGGAAATAAGCTAGGTAACGGTTTATCTACTTTAGCTTCTATCAGCGATATGGATTTTTCTATTGAGTCCGTAGTGGCCGATGCTAAAAACTACTACACAGCAGCTCTAGAAAAAGGTTTTAACACCAAAATCAATTGTGCAGGAAAGCCCCTATCTACTTATGTAGATGGACTTTTTGCCAACAGCTCAAAGATGAATGATGCTTTTAAAACTCTTGCCCAAACGATAGAGATTAACAACAGCCTTTCTCAACAATTAAGTACCGAAGAAAAACTTCACCAAAAAGTAAAAATCAACGGAACTGGAATCTCTGCCATCGTAGTAACAAGAGGTGCATGCACAGCAAAAATAGCTTTCCAACAATTTGCCGCTGGAACAAAAAACCTAATGAAAAACGCAAAAATAGGCTCCAACATGGACTACAACTACATCTCAAAAATCAAAGACTGCGAACTAGAGACCCGCTACCTTGGCAACCTAGAATCCAAAATCAGCCCCGAAGAAGTAGCCTCCTACAAATTCGAAAAAGCCTACCTAAACAACTTCAACTTCTAATCCCCCCCTCTTTTTTTCACCCACCCCAAACCGGCAAAGCCCGGTTTTTTTATTTACCTTTTTTCTTTCCCTCCCCCTAGGTTTTTCTCGATCCACCCCCAGAATGATAGGGTGTTGTCAGTTGGAATTAGTCCTCTCCGCGCGCAGTTCCGCACGAGCAAAGCGAGGAGGACTGTGTGAGCACGGAGAGGACTAATTTCAACTGACAACACGCCCCATCCCAAGCAAAGAAAAACCCCAAACCCTTGCCATCCCTCCCAAACCCCTTTCTACTACCACTCACAAAAAGGGGGAAAAATGAAATCAATAATCCTAAGCTTAACGATAAGTCTTTTCACAAGCCTAGCAATGGCCAGTCAAGTAGATTGCGCATTCATCACAAAAGGCGAGATTGATCACAAGGTAATGCTCACACATGTTGATGAGGGTAATGGACATAGCATTACACCGTTTGATAACGAGATATTCTCTGGTTTTATTTCTTTCGGAAAAGGCTACACCGTAGTTTTTCTACAGGAAAAGTCGACGAAACACCCAGTTAGCTTCAATGGCTATACAGCAGGTGAAGCCGTAATTGGTGGAATCGTATACAGTAAAGACATTAAGACGACTTTAGAGTTTCGTTGCGATTAAAAAATAAGGGAAGCTCCTGTGAGCTTCCCTTTGAAGATTCCCCCGAACCCTCCTGTGATATTACTTGCAAAATGAATCTTTCATTAAAGAGCTTTGATAACCAATTAAGTTTTTAGAATCTATTTTTTTAACAAAATAGCAGCTACAGGTTTCATCAATTTGTCTATGGTAGGAAATAGTCAGCTTATTTTCTGGACCTTGATTGCCCTCGGGATCAGAAAGGGATAACTGACCAACTGTAGGCTCGCTGATTTCTTCCATTTTTGCCCTACAGTTTTTATTGTCGTTAATATTCAAGACGGCTTTCTTACAGGCATTTGAATTGGTCAGATCTGCACCGTAGGCGAGTTCAGCTTTAGAGGTGGCAATGAGTTGTGAATTTCGCATTTCACCGTAGCAGCCATCTGGGGTTACTGTTGTTTTGTATTGTGATAATGGCATAAGTTTTTTACCGTTTCTCAGGGCTGAGAAAAGCTCCCATTTAGCGATTTCCGATACAGCGACTTTACTTGCGATTTTGTCAGGTAAAGGGGCTCTGAAAATATCATTAACAAAGCCCATCTGTGCTTGAGATGAAATGGAAACTAAACCAGTAATTAGAATTAACGCTACATAATTTTTCATATACCCCTCCGGTGCCCTATTGTTATCAGGGAAGCCCTTCTATTAAAAACAGTAATACAAAATAAGGAAAATTTTTCTCACATTAACTCGGAAGTACCCATTTTCCCTTTGAAAATCAGTGGCTTATGAAAACTTATTCATAGGTTCATAAAGCTGAATCGTTAACAACCATTAGGTTTTCTTATATTGCTTTAGGGGTCAGAGTACGTGATAGGTAAAAGGGTACACCAAAGTTTTGCCAGGGAATAAAGTAGAACATTTGAATGCTGTTGTGGAGCTGAGAAAAATAATAAACTTTAAGTCAGTGGATGGATTCCTAGAAAACTGTAAGTGGAATCAAAAAAGGAGAAAAAAAAGGGTTTCCGGTGATAGTCTGACTCATGCTTTTTTAAACCTCGGGGTTAAGGTGGGTGTTATGATAGTCGCTTTAGGCTTCTCAATACACGTTGAGCTTGCTCACCACAACCAGGGACAACTCCCATTAAATATACTTGTAAGGTTTAAAAATTACCCCTGAGTCAAACCTCAGAAACCTTACAACTAGTGTAACAAGCCTCTTTTGATTTATCAATACAGATCGTAATAGAAAGCTCAAATGATTCATTGTGTACACGCAAAAACCCACTATTTTCAGGTATTTAATAAACCGAAAAAAAATCTTATGGCCTCGTAAAAAACACTTCTTCCGTCGAGTTAAATCTCAAATTGAAACTACCGATAGATTACTTATAGGAGGCATAAATGGACTTACAGACCTTTGATTTTTTCTTTCCTTTTTTCGTTTTTCTTTATGGGGTGATGGTGAGTATACCGTTATGCTCGGAAAAGCTTATGAAGATTGCCGAAGAAAGACTTCCTACTAACCTCTTGGAGCAGTTTAAGGCTCACAGAGTTTTGGCTTTGGTATGTGTTTACATTGGCGGACTATGGAGTTTGCAAAATATTGTTGTATAAAAAAAGCCAGGTCATAGACCCAGCTTCTAATACGCAAAGGATTTAAGTTGATTACTCGCTAAGATTAGATTTAAAATCGATATCTAACTGTTGGAATCTCAACCTGCAGGATTCGATATAAGTCATAGCCTGTGGGGTTATAAGCTCTATATCTCGCTCAACGAGCCCTAGATGTTTGAGAAGATTAGCATTTGCTCTCCACTTCGCCTCATTTTTTTCTACAGCTTCCACCTTGTAAATTAATTCAAATCTATTGTTGATTGGCTTACTCATTATTTCTCGTAATTCACCTAATTCAATTTCAAAATTTCTAGCTGCAGATTCCATCTTCAATTTCAAATTAACTACATCGGGGAAACCTGATTCCAAATAGTTCGACCGTTTTTCTGGCCAGCTTCTAAAGCTATCGTCTGGATGCTGAGATTGCTTGCTAATTGATTCCATGTATTGATCATAGGTTCGCAAGTCCTCGTTGCCCTCATGGGCAAAGCTGGAAGTGGTATAAGTTATCGTTCCAAAAACTACTATTAGTGCCATTCGTAAAAACATACATCTCCTTTATTACAATACTTCATAGTTCAAGTTCTGTACCGCTCACTCACCGCTGTCTTCGATTTGAGGGCTTTTTTAGTCTCATAAGACCAAAAATGTCGATGCCCTGTAATTCATTTTACATCTTTCTCCGCCTGCCTTTTTGGTAAAAATAGCTAGTAATTATTTTGTTTGAGTACCAGGAAGAGAAAAGATTGAAATATTGCTCTAAATCATCGCTCTTATCGTTAATTTAAAGCTTTGGTTTGCGTCAACTTTTGAAATTGTATGAAGATTTAGGTATGACATTCTGATGACTAGAGAGCAGGGAATGAACTTTTTAAATCAACCTATATCAGACGAAGAGGAGACTCTAAGTGTTAGTGATTTAAATCGCCAGATTAAACAAAACCTTGAAAGTGAATTTCCTTTAGTGTGGGTAAAGGGCGAGCTTTCCAACTTTACTTCTCATAGGTCAGGCCATTGGTATTTTTCACTTAAAGATTCGGGCTCACAAATTAGTGCCGTAATGTTTAAGGGACATAACTCTAGATTGAAGTTTGAACCAAAGGCCGGTGATGAGGTTATCGTTCGGGCTCGCATAAGTGTTTATGAGCCTAGAGGATCTTATCAGCTTGCGTGTGAACTTATGGAGCCTGTTGGCGCCGGCGCCCTCCAAAAAGAGTTTGAGCAACTTAAGAAAAAGCTCAGTGATGAGGGTTTATTTGACCCAACAAATAAGAAAAAGCTTCCGCAGTACCCTAAGAGAATTGCCGTTGTAACCTCACCGACGGGTGCAGCTATTAAGGACATTCTGAATGTTTTAAATCGCCGCTATAAAGGTGTAGAGGTTTTCGTGGTTCCATGTAAGGTGCAGGGGGATCAGGCCATAAAAGAAATTGTAAAAGCTATTGAGCTAGTCAAAGAATTTTCTAGTAGTTTTGATGCAATGATTGTTGGACGAGGAGGAGGTTCGATTGAAGACTTGTGGTGCTTCAATGATGAGCTAGTAGCAAGGTCTATATTTTCAAGTCCAATACCGGTGATCTCTGCCGTAGGGCATGAAATTGATTTTACGATAGCGGATTTTGTTGCCGATGTTCGTGCCCCAACACCATCTGCGGCAGCAGAGTTGGTTGTTAAGAATGGAGAGGAGTTGCTCCAGAAATTAAATGATAATAAAAAACGTCTTTGGAGGAGTATTCGTTCAAAGATTGAACTTGAGGGTAGTTTTTTGAAAGGATTGGAGCGAGGCTTGGGTAGCCCAATCCGTAAGATCGAGGCAAAGCAGCAGCGAGTGGATGAGCTGATGTCAAAGTTAGAGTCTTTGGAGTTGCGAAGGATTGATAAGCTTAAAAGCAGTGTTCGTGTTTTGTCAGCTAAGCTTATAAGCCCAGAGCAGGGGATTGAAAAAGATAGACTGCGGCTTTATGGTTCCATGGAAAAACTTAGAAGTTTGGTGAATCTAAAATTGAAGGATGATGGGCGTGCCGTGGAGCCACTGTTGGCTAGATTAGAAGTGGTAGTGAAACGACAAATTCAAAAAAAGAAGCATGACTTTGGCTTGAGTGTCGGGAAGTTAGAATCCTTGAGTCCATTGAAGGTATTGGACAGGGGCTACTCCATAGTTGAACTAGATTCAGAAGTTATTAAGTCAGCTAGGGATGTTAAGATTAAAGATGTTATTAATATAAGACTGTCACGAGGCCGTGTTAGCGCGGAAATTTTGGCTGTTGAAGGAGACTGATATGAGTTTTGAAAAGAACCTAAAAAGGTTAGAAGAAATAGTCGAGGAAATGGAAAACTCTGAGTTGAGTTTAGATAAATCTTTAAAGCATTTTGAAGAGGGTGTGAAGTTATCCAAGGATTGTAATAAGGAGCTGGAGAGTGCTGAGCAAAAAGTTCAAATGCTTGTGGGTAAGTCATCACAAGGAGATATGCGCACAGAAGATTTTAAAGGATAGTAATGTTAAATTTAACTGATTTTAAAAGAGATTGGTTTGAGTTAGCCGAAGAGGTTGATAGCTATTTTATTACCTATTGGGAGGAGCGCTTTGAGTTTTTACTTGAGGGTACCTCGGAGTACAAAGACTCCATAAAATACTCCACTCTGGCGGGAGGAAAAAGATTTAGACCTATTCTGGCCCTTTATGCTGGCGAGGCTTTAGGGGTCGAAAAGAAAAAAATACTAGCCTATGCTGCCGCTGTTGAAATGATTCATAGTTTTTCTTTAATTCACGACGACTTACCATGTATGGATGACGATGATTATAGAAGAGGGAAATTGTCTAACCATAAGAAATTTGGTGAGGCTATTGCTTTACTTGCCGGAGATGGACTTGTTTTTGAAGCAGTAGAGATTATTAAAAATCACTATTTTGAAGAACCTAAAATTGCCCTAGAGCTTATTGGAAGCCTTATGGAAGCCTCAGGTTCAATGGGAATGATCGCAGGACAAGTTATTGATTTACATGCTCAAAAAGAAAAACTAGAGATCGCAGAAATTGAACAGGTTCATTTACATAAAACAGGCGCATTGATTAGGGCTGCTGTTGATGGACCAGCGATTTTAGCTGGGGCCACGGGTATTCAAAGAGAGAGCTTGCGAGAGTATGGTGAGCAGCTAGGCTTGGCCTTTCAGGTAAAGGATGATCTTCTTGAAGTTGAAGAGGGTAAGGTGGAGAAGGGTTCCTATCCTGGTATCATTGGAGTTGTTGCAGCAAATCGAGTACTTACGGAGGTGTCTGACAATGCGCTAAGGAACCTAGAGCATTTTGATTCTTCTGCAGACAGATTGAGAGCTATGGTTGAATTTAATCGTAAGAGAGATAAATAGTGAGATTGGATCAGCTTTTAGTTGATCGAAAGCTTGCAAGGTCAAGGGGCCAAGCTAAGGAATTAATCTTTAATGGCCTGGTCTCGGTAAATGGTGAAGTAGTTCACAAGGCAAGTACAAAAGTTGCTTTAGATTCATTAATCCAGTTGAAAGAAAATGGGCTAACGGACTATGTTTCTCGGGCGGGAATAAAATTAAAGAACGCTAGTGACAGACTAGGTGTTTCGTTCGAGGGAAAAACAGTTTTAGATATTGGGCAGAGTACGGGAGGCTTTACTGACTTTGTTTTGCAATCAGGGGCTGTTTCTGTAGTCGGTATTGACGTCGGGCAGGGCCAGCTAGTGGATAGCCTAGTGGCGGATCCCAGAGTAAGTTTTCACGAAAAAGTAAATGCTAAAGATCCCTTGGATTTAAATGAGGCTTTGAAAGATGGAAAATTTGATATAGTTGTAATGGATGTCTCATTTATTTCCATTCTAAAGGTAATACCTAATTTAAAAAATTTTTTATTGGCAGGGTCTCATCTTTTGAGTCTTGTGAAGCCACAATTTGAGCTAAGTAAAAAAGATCTCAATAAGCAAGGAATCGTAAAGGATCAAGACCAATATTTAGATGTAAAAAATAATGTTTGTGATACAGTAGCGAGTCTAAACTACGTCGTTATTGATTATGTTTCTAGTGGTATAAAGGGAGGCGATGGCAATGAAGAGTTTTTTATTTATGCTAGGTATGATTCTTAGTTTAAACCTTGCATGTACATCAATCGTTGAAAAAATCGGTGGTTCTGATTCGGTTAGTGACGAGGAGCAAGTAGATCAACAAGGCTCGAATGTTAATGATCAACAGCCAAGGCCAGAAACTAAATGGCTGCTCTATTTAGGTCCTGGTTACTTAAAATCTTTCGCGCACGTTGGATTTTTAAATGAGATTTCCAAAGAGGGTTGGGAGCCTGATTTTATCATGGCTAGTGGTTTATCGAGTGTAATGGCTGGAGCCTATGCCAGAAACTCCAAAGCTGGTGATCTTGAGTGGCAGCTATCAAAACTGCCCTCATCGGCATTGGAGAAGAGCTCTTGGTTTGGAAAGAAACAAAAGAGTATCCAGGATTGGAGTGAGATTTTGGAAAAATTGTTTTCGAGATACAAAAGTACGAGCGACTTCAAACTTCCTTTCGCGTGTGAAGCAGTCAACGAGTTTGAATATGGCAACCGACTCTTTGAAGACGGTTCTAGTATCGATAATATCAAGCGTTGCTCTTCAGAGTCTCCCTTCATGACCAGCTATAAGGGTTGGCAGTCGGCAAAGGTGGGTCGGTATGCTAAGATAAAGGAGCTAAAGGACTTAGGCATCAGAGTCGTCTATGTCAGTGTTTTAGATGCTCAAGATTTTAAAAAGAATAAAAATAATTTAGGTAGTAGTGGGGAGCAGTATTTAATGGCCTTACAAATTTCCGAAGAGAAAAAAATATCACAGCTTGTAGATTTCTACGTTTCCGTAGGGACCTCAGGCATGAGACTGGATGATAGTAGTTCAAAGCGAAAGTTGATCTCAAAGGGACAGCGTTCAGCTAAAGATTTTTTAAATCAATTTACGGAGTTAGATTAAATGAACCAAGAGCAATTTTTACAGAGAAGAAGCAAGCTTAGGACCTGCCTGTCAGAGGGGGATGCCTTACTTTTACCTTGCTATCCATCTCATGCAAGAAACAGCGATAATATGTTTCCATACCGCCAAGAGAGCAGTCTCTATTATTTAACGGGCTTTGAAGAGGCGGAAAGCATGGCTTTGTTCAGACCTGGAAAGGTCCCAGAATTTATTCTCTTTGTTCCCCCTAGGGACGCAGTAGCAGAGCTTTGGGATGGTGTTCGCTTTGGAGTTGAGGGTGCTAAAAAGCACTTTGGTGCCGATGAAGCGCATAGTTTTTATGAGCTCGAAGAGTTTTTGCCAAAATATTTAAACGAATCTTCAAAGTTATTTTATCAAATGCATTTGAATCCAGAATTGGATTCAATAATATTAAATATCTTAGAGGGCGTTAGAAAATCAAAAGGCCGTACTGGCTTAGGTTTGTTGCCCCTCTATGATTCTACCGAAGTAATGGGAGACATAAGAGTAATTAAGTCCTCCGAGGAAATAGATTTAATGAGGCGCTCTGGAAAGATTGCTGCTGAAGCCCAAAAAGAAGCTATGAGGTTTATCAGGCCCGGGCTAACAGAGAAACAAGTTCAAGGTGTTTTAAGCTATATGTTTTTAAAAGAAAATGCCGGTGACTATGCCTACCCACCGATTGTGGCTACTGGAAGCAACGCAACTGTTCTTCACTACAAAGATAATAATCAAGAGTGCAAAGATGGAGACCTTTTGTTGATTGATGCCGGTTGTGAATATGACTATTACGCCTCCGACATTACTAGGACCTTTCCTGTAAACGGTAAGTTTACCGCAGCTCAGAAGGATCTCTATCAAGCCGTCTTAAATGCTCAAAAAGCTACGATTGATATTATTAAGCCTGGTATTACCTTTGTTGAGGTTCAAGATAAAGCGATAGAGGTTATCTCCCAACACTTGAAGGATTTAGAGCTCTTTGATCAGTCTGTATCGGAAATAATAGATAAAAAACTATATAGAAAGTATTACCCTCATAATATCGGACACTGGCTTGGTCTTGATGTGCATGACCGTGGTCGTTATATGATTGAGGGTCAGACGCGTCCTTTGGAGGCTGGAATGGTTCTAACGATTGAGCCTGGGATTTATGTACCCAAAGATGACATGGATGCCCCAGAGTATTTCCGTGGTACGGGGGTTAGGATTGAGGACGATATTTTGGTGACCGATAATGGATTCGAGAACCTTACCAAGGATGTACCTTCTGAAATCTCTGAAATAGAAAGTCTAATGGAAGAGAAGAGCTTTCTAAATATTTAGTTCACTTTAATTGATTAAAAAGCCTTCATATTAAAATTTATAGTTTCTATTTAGAAGGCTTCATCGCTATGATCTACATGATTACTAAAACTACTTCTGCAAGGAGCATTTATGCGTGCGATGACCAAGCTAGTAACTGATTTGCTAACTCCCAAACAAACCGATCTTTTTACAGATCTCGGTTTGCTGATCATTAGACTTTCTTTTGGTGGACTAATGGCATTTGCTCATGGGTGGGGTAAGTTTCAGAAGATGGTAGCTGGAGGGGAGATAAAATTTGCCGACCCAATAGGCCTTGGTATGGAGCTTTCTCTATATTTAGCGGCAACTACCGAGTTCGTTTTAGCTCTACTTCTTGCTGTTGGATTTGCAACTAGATTGGTTACAATTCCACTGGCCTTCACCATGTATGTAGCAGCATTTATAGTTCATGGTGATGATCCATTTAGAAAAATGGAGTTTGCTCTTTTGTACTTAGTTCCATTTGTTGCATTATTTTTCACAGGACCTGGTAGGATTTCACTAGATTTTATAATCTTCGGAAAAAAGAAGTAAGTCTTTCGCTTATTTATCCGGTCGAATGATTTGAAGAGGTAGTTTTAGTTAGCTACCTTAATGTCTGCTATTTTGATTCTTGCCATGAAGCATCAATCCAAATGTTTATTTATTATCTAAACTTATGTGTCAACCAAGCCATGGTTGCTGCCATTTCTTTAAGTTGGCTTTCGGTTTTAAAAAGTTCCTCATGCATGGAATGACTACTTACGGCTAGTCGAACTAATTGGGAGCATTTTAAAAGGTGTTCGTCGCCAAGAGTATTCCCCGCACAAAAAATGGGCGCAATACCGCCTGTGGCCTCAAGTATTGCTTCGGCTTTACCCTCTCGGTAAGTGATTGGGCCATCTTGTTCAAGGGACACCTTTCCCTCGATCAATTTAGTCTTCACTCCTAGTACTCTTTCTTGGGGAATATTAAAAAATTTTCCCCCCTCCTCGACGGCCCACTTTATCGAGGCGGTAACTATGAAAACTTTAACTCCAATTTCGTGCAACCAAGAAAATAGTTTTTGTTGTTGAGGAAAAATGGGGATGGTTTTATTTTTCAATTCGTAGTTTCTGTAAGCCGCCTCTGTGTAGCCTCTAACCTCTTCAATTGTTTTACCAGCGAGAATTTGAGCAAGCCACAAATAGGCCGTGGGAGGGTGTTTAGCCTTCAGTTTCCTATAGTGGTCCCAAGGTTTGGCAGGTAAATCTAAATTGCAATTTTCTATATGATGATCAAAAACGATTTCACCAATATCTAAATCCCAGAGTGTCCCATCGGCATCAAAGGCGGCATAATAGGGACCGGGATTGTTATTTATAAAATTTAATATTCTTGTTGTGATTTCTGTCCATGTTTCTGAACTATAGTTATTGTATGTCATGCCCCCAAAATAAACGAATGTCTCCCATAGGGCTAGACTTGTTTGAAAAGAGTACAAAAAACAAGCCTCAATATTTAAGAAATAAAGGATCGAAGACCAAATACAGTGCCAATACATTGCTTCCTGCTACTCGAATGAATAGGCTCATGTTAGATTTCTAAGAAAAGAGGTTCCAGAATGCAATTAGAAGCTAAAATCCTAAGACTTGATGATTTGGATAAAATTTTAGAACTGGAAAGAGCTCTGTTGGCCAAAGATGGACAGCTAGATGAGCTAGAGCTATCCATGCAAGAATGGTCTGCGAGGTGGCGAACGGAACAGTTAAACCATTATTTACCTACCGGCTGGTCTTTTGGTCTTTTTGATAAAGATCAAAAGTTGCATGCTTATTCCCTTGGCCAGGTATTAATTTACTACAAAGGAAATACCCAAACTCTTTGGGTAGAGAGATTTCAATATACAAACAAAGAAAATCTAACGACCTTGATTGAAATGAATTATAGATTTGCTCGTGAAAAACATCTTCAACGAGTAGTTACAGATCAAGCCTTGGACGACGCTGATAGTTTTGATGTTTTTCAATTCAAGTCAGAGGATAGCGTGTATCTTGCCCGTAAAACTACAAAAGGAACCTAGATGAACGAGTTTTCAAAATATACTAGAGAAAAAAATCTAAAAGAAATTCCTGGAAAAGAATTTGATCTCGCGATTGTTGGCGGTGGAATCAATGGTGCAGGCATCGCTAGAGATGCTGCTAGTAGAGGTATGAAAGTCATTTTAGTAGAAGCCGAAAGTGGACTAAAAAAGAAACTATTGCTCTAGAGGAGCTTTGTAGATGTTATGGTATTGGAAGCTGGCAACGAATGCTAGATAGTAAACGTCTTCCTGGAAAGACAAGATCTCAACTAGTA
>JBGCGH010000032.1:0-27306 GCA_045110695.1 Bdellovibrionales bacterium
CCTTTTTCTTTGTTCAGAAACTACGGGCTGGAGCTAAACTACCACCGGCTATTATTTTTTAAAATTTTCAAGTGAAGCACCACTCGGTGACCTCAAACCACTAGAACAAGAGAAATATCTTTTGATTTACTAGTAACGAGCCTTAAAAATAACAATAAAAATAGGGCTCCATCATTAGGAGCCCTATTTCGAGCATAATGAATATTTAGAGACTAGCAATGACTCTAGTATTGAAATAATCTGTATTCCACAGAAAAATCTTTCAAAGTCTCTACTTCGCTTTTGAAACACTGTAAGTTTATATCATTTCTACTTATGCTATCAGAAAACTCAATTACACTTACAAAACCAGCCCTCAGAACAAGCTCCACAGGAATTTTACATTCATGTTGGGGTTGTTTTTTATGTGGAATTACGGTGACAATACCACCACTGTTTTCAACACTATGGACTGGGTAGCCGTCAGACACGGTTTTAGGCTCACTATCGACAACCACGACAGCCATGAGACTATTAGACACTAACAACATGGCAACTAAAAAAACTTTTAACATTCTAATCTCCTTCTTAAACAATGCGCGACAAATCACCCATCGAAATTAACCTCGAGGCGCAGCTTACCACTGAAAAGATGCTCGCATGAGTTTTTGATAATTTTTTCATATTATTCCTGAGGTATTAATATGAAAAGGTTCCTAAGTGAAATACAAGCCTTAGGTGCCTGGGTGTTCTAGCCTTGCCGAAAACTGGCATAGTCTGGGTATTTTTTCGATCCTGAGTTAAAATTCATGAGCTTAGATCTAAATGGGGCCATATTTTCCATTACCAATGAAACGATCCAGTGTAAGTCTCAATATCAGGATATTGGAGATGCGAGGATTTTCCTCGCGCCAAGGTCACTCGACAAGAGTAGATTACTTATCTCAGGTTCGGATTTATTTTCTATTGAGCAGTTCAAAACTTAATAAAAAAGTGTTACCCGCAATTAAGGGTGGCAGTTTTTTAGAAGCTGGAACCTACTAGTAATTTAGAATTTAAACCAATTCCTGCTAGCATAGGACAATTAAACTCAGAGGGACTTGTAAGCCCAGAGCCTAGAACTACGTACTTATATAGTGAGTCCCATCTTTTTTGCTCTGTGGAACTTGGTGAACTTTCCTCAGCAGACTGAATGCTCTCAGACATTAAGCAGTAGGCTTGTCTTAATTCCTCTTGGACAAACTCAGCTCTTTTCTTTGAACTTAAAGACTCTATTGAATTAAAGTTAGTAACACTTAAGCCATGAAGAAAATTATTTAAGTAACCGGCCAAGCCATTGACTGCAAACTGTAATTTCCCAAAATGTATCCTAACTCCATCCTCGCCAAGCCTGGTGGAATCATCTGCTTTTATCATGGCATCCATTAGAGAATCTCTGTAAAACACATAGGGATCACTACCACTATCAAATACTTGGCACTCGATAGAGTTTTTAGTATTCGAAAGGGAGTAGTTTTGACCATCTGTGCAAAACATATCTGTTCTGTAAGGAGCTATTCCCTTATATCCGTAAGCAATCGCCATTTCGTCATGCTCTTCTACTTTCATATTTGAGGCGTCTGAGGAAAACAGGTAGTCCATCACTGAAGAACTTTTTCTATTTTCATTGGCAAAGATACTACCCTTAAAATTGTGCCTAAGACCTATATTATGTCCAACCTCATGGGCAATGACACCAGTGACAAGGTCTTTTAGATACTGCAAGGGGGTTTTACCAGAGTTCTTGACGCCTAAAGTCTCAAACCAATCATCGCCGTGAGCGTGATCTGATATCTCCTCATTGAGCGCGTTTAAAGTGAAATCTAGCCCCGCTATGTTTACTTTCATATTGGAAGTATCAAAATGTAGATGTTGATCCCTCATAGGCACCATTCCTAGGCTATCTTCAAATGTTTTTCTTTCAAAGGCTCTACTGACAGCTGCAACTAACTTTGGCCCTTGGATCAATGCGCCACAGGCAAGGTTCTTACCATCATCAGCTTTTACACAAGGTCCAAAACCGAGATATGGTGCCACAACCGTATTATCCCATTCAATGACATTTAAACCGATATCTCCAGTTTTAACCATTTTGTAAAGTTGAGTTCCAGCATCAGCAAATCTTAGTTTGAAGGGTCTTTTTCCGACATTCTTTTCAAAGGCGTTATTCCATTGCTCGATTGCTTTGGTCACACTAGGCTTCAAGTCTTCAGGGAAATTTTTAGCGTAGTACAATACAGGCTTAGAGATATCAAACCTCTGTATCGTAGCATCTGGATTGCGGTTAGAGGTGAAAAAACGTAAACCTTCTACGTTTTTTCTCTCCTCAAGCCTCTTTCCTTTTACCTTTTTTAGGTACCATGAGGTTGTTATTGAGGACTTTATTGAAGGATCAAACATATTCATAATATCAGACTTAACATCGAACTTCAGTGCACCTGAAAAAAGTCTAACTTGCGACGTTTTACTTTTTGGAGAAAAATATCCAGTTCTTCTTCCTGATGGATCCATTTGATTAAATAAGTTTAAGCCTTTTCCTAGCTCCTCGAAGGAAACAAACAGTCTGTTATTTTCTGTCTTTATTATTGGAAGGCTAATTAGGGATTTACCAAACTTGGGACTATCAATGGATAGTTTTCCTGAGCTCAAACTTAGTTTAATTCTGAAGTTGCGACTTGAAGCAAACTTCAAAATCCCCAGCTTGGGATCTGTGCCTAATCCAATTTTGGTAATCACACCACCAAAATAATACTCTTTTCCTAGCCATTGAGTGGGAATTCCTACAACCAAGCTTTCACCAACCTCTGATTTTTTCAAAGGACCAAGAACGTCTTTAGATACAACCGACACAGACTCCTTAGTTTCGGTGTCCGTCAATTCTCTGTTCACTTCAGGCTCTGATTTTACGGTCGAATCAACTAAATTTGGCTCATTGGAGCCACATGCTGAAAGCAATGCAACTGCTAAAAAGGCTCCCCCCCCATACTTGAACATAATCTCCCCCCAGAGAAACCCGATTCAATATTTATCGGGCTGTAGGTTTTATATGTAAAAATGGTCGAAATGTAAAAATGAAAATTCAAATGGAGTCCATAAGCTATTATTATAAAATAGTAGATTAGACACCTTTAAAGAGCTTATTATTCCTTAAACCAAACATAATTTAATGTTACAGCCTTTGCTTGTTAAAAATTTTTCAACTAATATAAGGCTTATCTGGTTTGTCTGGACAATTTTATGTAGTTTTTATAGAGAATCTACTTAGATTTTTCTCAAACACTTAATGCGGTGAATAACTCGAAAATCTGCAAACACTAACAAGCAAGAAAAACACAGTCTTGATGACCCATTAAACAAAATCCGCAAATTATTCGTTTTGATAATAAAATGGATAGCCAGCATCTCGAGTAAGCTACGAGAATTTGTGCCTACATACCTATTTAAACCAACGCAGAAAATCTCAGCACTGGCCAATCCAAGTGCGAAAAGGTAAGATCCTGAGATGATTTTACTCCAAGCTGATGGCCTAACGAAAAAATTTGGTGCCCGTGTACTTTTCGATCAAGTAAATTTCTCTCTATCTAGCGATCAAAAAATTGCTCTGATAGGAAAAAACGGTACTGGTAAGACCTCGCTTTTTCGCTGTATTGAAAACGAGTCTGAAATAACCGAAGGTGTTTTACATCGAAAAAAAAATCTTCTCGTAGGCTATCTCAAACAAGAAACAAGGGATGAAATTCTAGGCTTCACACCCGAGCAATATCTTAGCCAAATCCATGAAGAAATTTGGACAGCTAAATCTGAAGGCACTAAGCTAGGTCTCAATGAAGCACACTTTGAAACCCTTCTAAGTGATCTAAGTGGGGGTTATAGAATGAGAGTTTTCTTATTAAATGAAATTCTCAAAAAACCGGATCTACTTTTACTAGATGAACCAACTAACTATCTAGATATCGAGAGTATAATAATATTGGAAAAGTTCCTGATAGACTACAAAGGCTCCTTTATTCTCATTTCCCATGACCGGGAGTTTTTAAAGAACACCTGTGACTATATCATGGAGATTGATCAACAAAAAATATCCACACAAAAACTAAAAATTGATGAGTACTTTGCTTGGAAACAAGAGGTGGAAATTCTTAAACAGAAAAATCAAGAAAAAGTATTAAGAGAACAAAGCCAAATTATGGATTTTGCCAATCGATTTAGAGCAAAGGCATCAAAGGCAAAACAAGTACAGAGTCGCTTAAAGAGGTTGGATAAACTACCCTCGATTTCTAATATGTCGATTGGCCCCATCGTAAAAATTCCTGTAGCACCGACAATATCGTCGGGAAAACTTTTAAAAACTTCAAAGTCAGTGGAGTTGGGTTATGACGAAAAAGTAATTTTAAAAAATGTAGATTTGCAAATTAGTCGCGGTGAGAAGATTGGAATTTTAGGAATTAACGGTGCTGGTAAATCTACGCTTTTAAAGTTTTTAGCTGGAAAACTAAAACCCTTGGCAGGCTCAGAAGAGGATAGCCAAAACCTAGAAATTAGTTATTTTGCTCAACACTTGACTGACTCTCTAGACCTTAAAAAGGATCTAGTAGAAAACTTATACTTGGGTGCTCCAAAAAACTCATCCGATCAAAAAATATTAGATATGGCTGGAAGCCTAGGTTTTAGGTCTGAGCAATTCTATAAACCCATTGAGAACTTTAGTGGTGGGGAGAAAACTCGAGTAGCTCTTGGTAAATGCTTACTCAAGCCAGCTTCTCTATTGATACTAGATGAGCCAACCAACCATCTTGATTTTGAAACCGTAGAGAGTATGTCTGAAAGCTTAATTCAATACGACGGGGCAATGGTGTTTGTTTGTCATGACCGTAGTTTTTTAGAGAGAATCGCCAATAAGATATTCTTAATTCAAAACTCTAAATTAGATGTTTATCCTGGTAACTATCAGGAGTATATTTGGAGTTTGCAAAATGGTAGTTGGGCCAATAACAACGAGTTAACTCTAGAAATAAACTCAAAGTCTTCTGCTAAAAAACCCAAATACACTGGTAATTTTAAAGATGAAAAAAAGAAATTAGAAAAACAAAAAAGAAACCTTTCAAAAAACTTAGAAGAGATAGATAAGAAAGTTGAAAAAATAAACAAAGAGATCACCATTCTTACTAACACTCTAAACTCACCTGCAACTGAAGACACTCAAACCATTGCACTACAACTCCACGAATTAGGTTCTGATTTAGAAGAGGCTGAAGAGCTATGGATGGTAACAACAGATAAAATCGAGAAAATTGAGCAGGACCTGAAAAGCCACTTTAGCTAGTATTAAGTCTAGCTAACTTTCAAGTCATTGGTAGGTAATTAGTAAAAGATGGCTATTCTTTTTTTCTAGTCTGATAGAATAGGCTATGGAAGCCTTATTTTTATTTCTATTATTATTTGTTGCCGTCTTAATAGTGATTCAAAAGACTTACTTTCCAAAGCAAATAAAATCCTTTAAATCTGCCATTTTACTCTTCACAGCCTGTATGGTGCTTCAGATTCAGAACTGTTCCCAACAGGGTGATTTAAGCCCTGTCTCACGAACACCAGCATCTACCATTGAATAAAGCCCTTAGAGATCGAAAACTAGTAAATGAAAGTTTCAAGAACTTAACTCTCATCTAATTTTTTGAGAATATCATAAAAGCTTCGAATGTTTTTAACGTATTGCACCGGTTCATAACCTCTGGCATATCCAAAACGTGTTTTACGATAATATTTGGGCTGAGTAAGAAGTGGTAAATAACGCCGAATCTCTCTCCAGCTAGATGGATCTCCGCCTTTGTCTCTTATAATTTGTCGAACATCTAACACATGACCTAAGCCTACATTATAGGAAGCCAAGGTAACCCACATTCGATCAGGTGCCTTTATATCTGCTGGCAATTGATTATAAAGCCTTCTGAGATATCTAGCTCCACCCTCTATACTCTGTTCAGGAATATTCCTATTCACGCCAAGAAGCTTTGCTGTTTTCCTAGTTAGCATCAAAAGTCCTCTAACACCTGTTGGACTAACAGCATCCTTCTTCCAGTGACTCTCTTGATAGCTAACGGCAGCTAACAAGCGCCAATCTAGTTGGTTTTTTTCAGCCGATTCAATAAAATATTTTTTGTACTGGGGAAACCTTTCTCTAAATGATGCTATAATAATTTGTGACTCAAAGGGGTTGAATTTTCGTTTAATATGTCCAAAATGCTTTTCATATAGACGCTCCAAATCGCCCGACCTTGTATAATCAGAAAACCATTTATTTAGCCGACTAAAATTAACATTGGAATTTTTTGGGAATACCCAAGAAAGCTCCTGACTTATTTTTGATTTTTCTTTTATTGATAGATTCACTAGATAACGACTCATGATATTTAAAATGTGCTGGTCAGCAACAGTACAAGTCCCCGGATGATCGTTCACATAGATCAATGCCTCTTCTGTGGTTGAAGAAATTAGATCTACAATAAAATCTGAATCTCTTAACTTATTTTCCCAATTGCGTTGGTAGGAAGAGTCTCTGATTAGTTTTGTATTCCATGATGAATTGGTGCTGATCTTTGCTTTGTTACAAACTAGTACCTCGTTCGTTACGCCATATACTGGCCCAAAAACAAACCTATTGCCCCGCTCCGGTGTTCTTGTTACACCTGCCGCAATCATGTCAGCCCTACCGCTTTCAATTGCAGTAAATAATTCAGAGGCCGAATCTACTGTAATTATCTTCAATTCCTTATTAAGCTTTGAAGTATAGTCTTTTAACAGCTCATATTCAAATCCCTGAGGTTCAGCATCTCTGTCCAGAAAATAGGTGGTCTCAGAAAACTTAGTAACGACAGTAAAACTATTGTCCAAAACTACTTTTTTTTCTAAGAAAAGAAAAAGGAAAAGAAATAAAATAAAGAAACCCGCTAAAATTTTTTTCATAATTATATGGCTTATTGATTATCCTGGAGAATTAATACATTTTGTATGTAGGCGCGATTACTGGTTGTATCGGTCGACCAAACAGCACCCCAATTATCCGTAGCATCAAAGTCACTCATAGTGATTCCGTCACGAATCATTGTATTTGAGCAAAAAACTCTAGCATTTCTAGCAGCACCAATATTGGCATTCGTACCACCTGCTCCCAACTCACAACCGGTGATTTCATACTCAACTCCACCCATATCTAAGCGTGCAATGTTATTAACACTGACAGCCTCTGGTCTTACCATGCTATGGTTGGCTGCTGGTAATCCCGAAATACCTCCTGTAACTTTGGCAACACACTCTAACTCGGTCCGAGTTGGGTTTAATGGGTCAGAAATCGTACAATGTGGGTTTCCAATGACAAATCCATCTGGTATCACTGCATGAGACTTCTGAAGAGACAATAAGGGTTCAATTTTAGCTTTTAATAACTCTATACGCTCAGAGTTGTCTCTACCAAAAGTTCTGTCTATCTTAGCGAGAAGCTCTCTAGGACTCACTGACTTTGAAAAAAGCTTAGACATGGATTCCTTTAAAAAACCCTTATTTTGCCTTCTTATAAAGTTCTTAGATGCAATCATTGTTCCATTACCACTACTCTTGAACTTGCTCACTTCAAAAAGTTGGCAAATCTCTTCACCGGTGTCTGGTCTAGTTACACAATTAGGTATGGGGTCTCCGTTTGTATCCACTAATTCACAAAAGCCGTTAACTGCATTGAAGGCCGTGTCAGTTGATGGGATGGGCCGAAATACTGGAATTTTTTGATCACTAGTATCTAAATCAGGACAACTGGCAGCATCCCCATCTCCACGTTGAAGGATGGCCGATTGTCCAAGAAAAATTTGATTCGCCGTAAGTTTAGCTAGTTGCTCGGTGGCCTCATTCAACTCAAAAGCTTCACGTACCCTATTTAGGTAATTGGATTGATTGGTGCTATAAATTGACATCAAACCTAGAGTTGTCACTGTTACAGCTGAAAACACTAGAACCATTAAAAGGGTGGATCCGTTCTCGCTTGTTAATATTTTCGAAATACTTTTCACTTTCATCTCCTAAAAACCAATAATCATCGGTGGGGGAATAAAGTTAAAATAGTACAACGGACCATGCGGTCCTCCTACTCCTGTTATACCTGAATTTCTTAAAGTAACATTTACAGAGGTATATTTATCTACGAAATCGTAATTTTCTTGAGCTCCGCAGTTGGTATCATTTAAAGAAGCATTGAAGTTGGTTTCTAAGCCCTCGCTTATACAAAACCCCATTTCTGAGGGTGAGGCTTTTCTATAGTATCTAGTGGTAATATCAGCCCTAGCCCTAAAGTTGGTGCAATCTATATCTAAATCATATCTAACAAATCGGTCAAATATAGAAGGGACATTCTCATCCACTGTATTTGTCGTCCCTCCCACGACCCCGTAGGAGAAAGCTAATGTTCCACCTAGATAGGAATTTTCATTTTGATATACAAAATCAGTCATGCCAAACCATATTCCTGATGCAACTACTTGAGATGTACTACCAGTGGAGGCTTCTCGATAAAAGCCGAGCGCTAAATAATTGGTATCGTCGCCAGCATCACTTGCTGCTACGGAATCAAAAAATATCTGAGAGCCAGTAACACCTGCGGAACCGTAGTCCAGAATTGCACCACCCACTGGGTCATGCATTGAGAAGGCCCCAAAACGATTGGCAGCAGGTGCTCCAGCCGAGCCTAGATCATTACAAATTTCCACGCCCTGCTGTAAGAAAGTTTTAGTCAAATACTGAGCCCATAAATTACTCTCCTCAGCTGCATTCTTTTCAACAGAGGCTCTGAAATTTTCAATTGTAAATAAGAAAACGCTTGTAGAGCCAATAGCAACGATCCCAGATATAGCGGTTGATATCATAAGTTCGGGCAAAGAAAATCCTGACTGTTCCTTCATACATCGATTAAAGAAAAGCACTACTTTTTTTAAAATATTTTTCAGATTAAACATCATAGTTCTTATCGGATTAGTATTGAGAATAGTTTATATTTTAAAACGTGAATTCAAATGTATCATTTAAAGACATCATTCATGCATCTATAGAGTATTACCTAAATTTCTTGATTCAACCTTTTGCGCGCGAGACGTAGTTTTCTACGCTCAAGTGCTTTCTCATAGCGTCTTTTTTCAGAATCTGAGGTAGGTAAGACCTCTGCACTACTCACTGGATTACTGAAGCTATCTAGGGCCACAAAAGTTAGATAAGCACTCGCTGTATGATGATACTCTCCGGTAATGGGATTTTCAGCATCTACCCTCACGCCCACTTCCATGGATGTTTTAAAGACACGATTGACTGAGGCCTTTAGATTTACTACCCACCCCTTTTTTACAGGCGCTACGAAATCTAAACCATCAATACTGGCTGTAACAACTGGTCTATTAGAGTGTCTTTGAGCTGAAATTGCGGCTGCAATATCTATCCAACTCATTATTAGCCCGCCGAAGGCAGTCCCTAACGAGTTGGTATGAGAAGGGAGAACCATCTCAGTCATAATTACATGTGAATCCTCGACTGTTTTTGGTTCTCCCATAATTTTCCTACTTTAAAATTCCAATCTATAAAGACTAGAAAGTTCCAGATCCGATATCGTTACCGTTTCCGTTATTGTTACCATTCCCACGGTTTATGCCGTAGTTAACGTTCGCGTTACCAGCAGTCAAGTTGGTCGCAAAATCGTTAGTACTATTTGCAGTTTGTGGCTGCGCTTGATGCACTGGACTAGCCTGTGGTCGCTGCGGCTGTGCCATCGGCTGAACTTGATGGATATTGTTTTCCATAAAGCTTTGGTATGGCATACACCAAACAATCAACTGTGCACGGGATTTTACACCCATCTTTTTGTAAATGTTAGTTAAATGGAACTTAACTGTCTTTTCCGTAACAAAAAGTTGGTTTGCAACTTCCTTGTTTGATAGACCCTTCACAACTAACTCGGCTACTTCGGCTTCTCTATTAGATAGGCCTTTTTGAGTGAGGACATCTCTGAGCATCCTTGCTCCTCCCAATTTAAGGTTAATAAAAGCTACGACTTCCTGTATTAAAGTCTGACAGTATTAGAATAATACAGCAAGAATTTGGACTCGAGTTTTCCTAAAACTGGACCGATTAGACTACCGGAGAAGGCATTTGCCGAGACCTTAGCTTAGGTTTTTCTCGTTAGTTTCAAGCACTTAGCAAGAACTGTCGAGAAGGTTTATAATGAGGGCTGATCTAGAACAACTGGACTAGACTTAAGGTATACGCCTAGCAGTTAATGAATTTTTGGTAAAGAGAGGGAAAACGATGTTCGCACCAGAAACTAAATTTTTAGTAGTAGATGATTTCGCAACTATGAGAAAGATAATCAAAAAAGTATTAGCCGAGCTCGGCTATAAGAATGTGGATGAGGCAGATGATGGTCAGACTGCTCTACCTAAAATACGTGAAGAGGCCAAGAATGGTACACCATATGAATTTGTTGTCTCAGATTGGAATATGCCAGGAATGACTGGGATCGATCTTTTAAGAGCTGTAAGAGCAGACGACAGCCTAAAAGCAACTCCTTTCATGCTGGTTACGGCTGAATCAGAGCAAAAAAACGTCGTAGAAGCAGTACAGGCTGGGGTAAATGATTATGTTGTAAAGCCTTTTAATGCCGCAACAATCAAAGCAAAGTTTGAAGCTATTTACGCCCGTATTCATAATGCGGCTTAACTAATAGCTTAGTACTTTTAAACTTAACAAATAGAGGAACAAACTATGTCTGCTGCTGCAAAGATAGAAAACCCACTGCTGGATAAAAACCTAATAAATGCTTTCGTAGATGGTGTTCAAAAAACACTAAGCACAATGGCTATGACCAATTCCAACCCCCAAAAAGCCTATGTAGCTAAAGACTTCAAAGCTAACGGTGAGGTAAGTGGAATGATAGGAATGGTCGCTGGAAATATGAAAGGCACCATCACTATCAGCTTTTCCTCGGGCGCTATTTTTCAAATATTAGAAAACATGCTCGATGAGACCTATTCGGAAATTGATGATGAAGTCAGGGACGCTGTAGGCGAGTTAACGAATATGATATACGGTACTGCTAAAACAGCTTTAAACGAGCTGGGCTACGACTTTGAAATGGCAATTCCAACCGTAGTCACTGGATCACATGAAATTACTAGTTTCCACAAAGGCGCTACCTTAGTTGTGCCTTTTGAAATGGAAAATGACAAAAAGTTTTCTATAGAAATAACGGTGGAATAGAATGAAAACAGATATACTAGTGGCTTATCGAACCGATAAATTTTTTGATGAAATTGATGAGCTTATGGGCCATATCGATGATTTGAAACTAATCCCAGTGAAATCTATGGAGGGCCTTTTGGAGCCTGAAGACGAGGAGGCGAACCCTCAAATCCTGATCCAAGAAGCTATTGATGGCAATGAGGGAACATCCGAGTGGGTTCAAACTGCTAAAATGGGCTTTCCTCATGTACCTATAATGGTCCTCTACTCCCCAGAAATGGAGATAAAAACTCAATTATTGGTCAAAAATGGAGCTAGTTGCGCCCTGCAAAGACCCTATGATGATGAATTCATTATGGATGCAATACTGCAATTGGTTAAGCTTGAGTTCGAAAAAAACATTCCAGTTGCCGCACTTGAAGCTATTAGAGTTAGAGATTTAAATATCGGCTCTGAAATAGATTTTGATTTGTTTACTCACCTGCCTAGCAACAAAAAAACTATATGCCTTAGAAGAAAAGGCTCTCTGGTGGAGCAAGATCTAATTGATAAAGTCTTAAAAGGAAAAGGCCAACAACTCTATGTTTTAAAAACAGAGTTACCATTATTCTATGCTTATGCTACCAAACAGTTAAGGCTACAGGGCGCTAAAGATACTGTTTCTATGACTGAAAAAGCTAATAAACAGAAAAAACAAATCCAAGCTTTTCTAGGTATACTATTGGACGCAGACTCAAAAGACTTTGATCAAGGCAAAGACATATTTAATATGTGTCAGGATATTATCAATGACTTAGAAATAGTTGAAGAGATACCACCTGCTGAAATATATGAAAAAATAATCCAGCTAACAGAAAGACCAAGAACAAATTATAACACAGCAATTAACGTTTGTGTGTATTCTACTCTATTTGCTCATCTAACCAAACAAGATCCGGAGAATATACCTAAAATAGCTATGGCGGCTTTACTCCATAATGTTGGCCTGTCGAAACTAAATATGGAAATATCGAGAAAACTGCCTAAGGAAATGGATGCGGAGGAACTTAAAGAATACCAAAGCTACCCTTCTAAAAGCCTCCTATTGGTTAAGGCAAAAAGAGTTCCTGTAGAAGAGGATATATGCAAAGCTATTGAACAGCACATGGAAAATTGTGATGGCACTGGTTTTCCTAAAAACATGAGGCAGCAGCTCATCTCTCCAAAAGCCAAAATTATTCGAATTGCTATGGAATTCCAACACCTCACCTCAATTGGGGAGACCATAGATGAGGCCGTTACCCCAAGTCGCGCCTTCGAAATATTAAATGAGAAGAACGACCCCATGCAAACCCAGTCACAAAAGCTAGACTATGCACTTCTTATAACGATTGTTTCATTTTTTAGAAAGTACTCAAAGAACTCTGAAGTCAAATCGGCTTAAAACTCTTTTTCAAGAGCCAAGATATCATTGGCTTGAGCATCTACTTGAAAAACTAATTCCGCTTGTCGACCCCAAAGATTCTTCCGGTGCCAGCGTATATCACATTTATATCTAACCAGCATAAAGAGTATTTTTAGGTAAATGCTATTGTCATGCTTGTAGTTGAACCGTAGCAAGAACTCCCCATCCTCCATCGATTCAACAAACAGCTTAGGCTTAAATATAAGGCTTTCATAGTTAGCGTCTGATTTTACTAGCTTAAAGCTTTGAAATATCCCTGTATTTCTCGGGGCATCAATTAAAAAGAAATCCAAAGCAGAGTTTTCTCCTCCTGTAACACTAACCACATGAATTTTTACACCAAGACCAGAAATTGAGGAGACTAGATCATTGAAAAGTCCCAAGTAGTTGAACCGGCTTTTAAAAACTAACAGACCCAAATTTTTATCTTTTAAATGTGGTACATAGCTTAAAAGATAATTGTCACTTTCAATCCTATCATTACTAAAGGCATCTTCGATTTTATCAACCGAAAACCCGTTCACTATAGAAATATCAAGTTGCTCCATGAGGTGCTTTGGCAGAACATTTGCTAGTTGATTGCCAGATTGTTTGAATTCAGTGGTGGTATCTTCAGAAGCTAGAAGATCCTTTAATTTCATTAGAAGACTAACTTTCCATATGTTTAATGCTTCTGGGTTCGTTCCAAAGATATCGATCATGCTAAAGGCAATTAGCAATTTCTTTTGCCTCCATGAATGATTCAAGCTATTTAATTCCTCTCTTATTGTCTCATCATCTAAGTTTTTTCTAAAAGCGTACTTTGTGTATATCAAATGGTTTTTTACTAGAAATCTTATCCACTCTCGCCTACTTCCAGCAATCATTAGTTTATTTGCATATTTATCCACTAATTCCAATCCGACAAGACTATGATCCTCGTGAAAACCTTTGCCTAGATCATGAAAAAAAGCGGCTTCTCTTAAAATCAAGAAGTCTTCATCCGTTAGCTCTTGGCATAGAGCTGTGGCTGCAGAAAACACTCCCTCGGCATTTCTTAAAAGCTCCACTGCTTGAATCACTTGTATCAAATGTTGGTCCACAGTGAACTGATGGTATTGATCGTGCTGAACTAAGCCCCTAACTCGCTTAAAGTCCGGAATCATCCAATCTAACCATTTACTATTATATAAAGAATTGAGCTGTTCATGATTTCCTGAAAAAACCCAACGGCAAAACTGATTTTGGGTGTGCTTAAGAAGAGCAGAGCCCTCAACACCACCTTCTACAACATTCTCTCTAAATAATTTTTGGATACTTTTATTTAACAGCTGCCTTGGAACCATCGAGCTAAAATCAAAAGAATCAAATGTATTAAAGGAACCTTCTTCCATAGACCAATTCGAGTAAAAATCATTATCCTCGCAAACGGATTCAACATTACTCATAAAGTCTCTCAAGGATTCATAGCCAAAGAAATTAGCTATTTCTTTTTGATATTGCCCAAGTAGGACATCGGAATCATGAAAACAATGAAGAACTTGTCGAATAGAACTGAGTATTGCTTTAGATCTTAACAATCTAGCTATGAGATCCTTCCTATCTTTTCCTTCATAAAAAAGTGAGACCAATAGAATAACTTGGTCTACATCTCTAATACCTCCGGCCTGAAATTTTAAATTTGGCTCTAAGTAGTTGGATATGGAGCTATACCTTAGCTCCCTGATTTGATTATCTTTAATCATCTCTGAATGAATTTTAGATTTTTCTTTAGATAATAATTCTCTTGTATAGGCTTTCAGTTGAAAAAAACTATCATCATCATCGTCAAATAGGGACTTGATTTTAAACATAGAACCAATGCCTATTAGATCCAAATCTTTTGAAAGCTCATCAAAACTCTCAGCCTGTCGAATAGAGAATTTTATCTGAGAATACTCTTGCGAGCCTAGCCATTTTTCTGCCTCAGTCTTTGAGCCGAGGATTAGCAAATCGAAATCAGAATATAAAGTGGCCGAGTAATCAGCATAGGAGCCAAAATAATAAAACTGACATTCTTCTGGGATTTGTTTATCTAGGCTCTTTTCTAGCTCTCCTAATAGAAACTGACTATTCCTACGTGAAAATTCCTCCCAGAAAAGGGGGTTCTTCAAACCAATGCTGTCCCGATGGGCAAGCAGGTTTTCGTAGTAGCTTTTAGAATCTAGGAAAGTCTTTTTTGCCATTCCTCTATTTTGATCAATGCAGCCAAAGGAGTCAAGCTCGCCACTTCCATACTCGATAGTTCTGATAGTAAGCGATCTTTTTCGGGGTCTGCAGAAATCTCTTCGCCCCCCTCGTCTTTCAATTCGTCAAAATCATTCTCGGCAAATTTCAGAAGGGAGAATTGCCCCGTGGACTGAAGCTCCATTTCCTTTAGAATTTTTTTTGCTCGAGAAATTACTATCTTTGGCAAACCAGCAAGTTCCGCGACATGAATACCATAGGATTTATTTGCCGCGCCCTCTTTTACCGTATGCAGAAACTGCACCCGTCCATTATTTTCTTGAATTGTCATATGATAGTTCCGAATGTTAGTATGCTTGCCGGAAAGTTCTGTGAGCTCATGGTAATGAGAAGAAAACAGACAGAAGGAGTGATTCTTCTTAGCTATATACTCCAAAATACTTTGGGCCAAGCTCAAACCATCGTAGGTACTTGTACCTCTGCCAATTTCATCTAAGAGAATTAGTGGCCTTTTTGCCTTGGAGTTTAAAATCTCGGCGGTTTCCAACATTTCGACCATGAAGGTAGAATTTCCTTCAGAAAGCTGATCAGAGGCTCCAATCCTTGAATAGATACTATCGACTAAAGGTTGATGAGACTTTGAGGCGGGAACGTTTAAACCAGACTGTGCTAATATACATGCTACGGCGATTTGCTTCATATAGGTTGATTTACCGGCCATGTTGGGCCCAGTGATCAGATGGCATTCGGGTTTTTCCATTCTGAAGCTATTTGCCACAAAATTATTTCCTAATTTTTTTTCTACAATGGGGTGACGAAGCAACTCGTAATCGAAGGGACCCTTTTCTGAAAGAGTAGGTCGAACATAGTTATTCTCCAGAGAGAACTTCGCATGTGAAGTAAAAACATCTAACTCCGCAAGCTGTTGAGATAAACTCAATATATAGCTATTGTTGTTTAAAAAGAATGTCCTCAAATCTAAATAAATTTCTTCTTCCAATTCTTCTTTTCTACTTTTAGCACCTAGTATTTTTCTCTCTAAATTTTGTAGTTCTTCCGTTGTATAGCGCTCGGAATTGGTCAGAGTTTGCTTGCGCATGAAATATTCAGGCACTTTATCTCTATGAGCATTAGTTACTTCGATATAATAACCAAAAACATTGTTATACCTAATTTTCAGTGAGCCAATTTGATATTTAGCCTTTAGATCCTGCTCTAATTGATTAAGTGCCTCTTGTGAATTCTCTGTCAGTTCAAAATATTCATCCAATTCACCATTTACTCCGCGCTGAATGATATTTGCCTTCTTTGTTTTTAAAGGAACATCGTCCACCAAAGTACTACGAGATCGGGAAACAAGTTCATCGACTTTAATAACATTTTTAGCACTAACCCACTCCCCATCAAGCTTGCTACAAATTCTCAAGCCTGCTTCCAAGGTCTCAGTTAAGCTCTGAAGGTCTCTTGGGCAATGGTTCGACCCACTAATCTTGGCGAGTCGTCTTTCGATATCGCCTAACTCTTTAAAAAGAGTTTTTAACTCATCAAATTCTAAGGGGTTTAATGATAAAAATTCACGCCAATACAAGATTTTATCTTGTCTCAACAGAATAGTTTCTAAATTAACACTCGGGAAATTTAAATAAGACTTCAAAAGCCTTCTACCGCTGCTGGTAGAACAGCTATCGATTGCATGGAATACGCTAGAATTTTTTTCGCCGTATTGATTCTCAAAAATCTCCAAATGCCTCAAGCTCTGATAACTCAACTCCATACTATCACTTAAACTAGTCTCTTTTAAGTCCCTTAGGTGGCTAAACAATGAATCTCCCGACATATGGTGCAGGTGACACAAAAGATCTAATACCACTTTCGGTGAGGAATTAAAGCCTCGAGAAACAACATACTCCAAGTCAGAGTCTTCAAAATACAACTCAGTTAAATGAGGTCCAGATAGATCTTTCTTTTGATTCAACCACTGCAATCGGTCCTTTTTAGTTAAAACCAACTCTTTAACTCCCAATAGCTGCAAGGTTGAATTTTGCTCCTCCAAGCTATTGAATTTAAAAAATATATTCTCTCCCGTACTCGTATCTATGACAGACATCTCAAGATCTCTGCAAAATGCAATATAATTGGTTTCAGCACCATCTAATGTTTCAGGGTCATATATCATTCCAGGACTAAGAATTTGAGTAACGGCACGCTTTACAAGCCCCTTCGCTTCACTTGGGTCTTCGATCTGATCACAGATGGCTACCTTTAAACCTTGTTTTAAAAGTTTATTTATCGGTCCAGAAACACTGTGGTGGGGAAATCCACACATTTTAGTGGTATCTCCCGATTTTTTATTCCTGACGGTTAAAGCGATACCTAAAATAGGCGCTGCTAACATAGCGTCATCAGCAAAAATTTCATAGAAATCTCCCATTCGAAAAAGGAGAATCTTATCTTTATGGAGATTCTTTATTGCCCAATATTGTTGCATAAGTGGTGTAAGTTTTTGTTGCTTTGCCATACCACTAAACACCACAGGCTCTGATTTTTTGTCAACAAAAGCATAACCTAATATTCGAGAGGAAACTAAAACATGCTCTATAATTCAGCGTTAGACTGCTTCTACTAGGTAACTCTTCTGGTTTTCATTTAGTTCAAATAAAAGCTGAGGTAGTCCGGAGGAGTTAAGAAATTCTTTTCGAATTTCCTCTAAGCTTAAGCCTCGCTCAGCAAGCTTGTCTTGAATCTCTGGTTCGAGATAATCTTCTAAATCCAAAATCGCTCGAATTGGTAGCTCTACGGAAATTTTTTGTTTATGGTTTTCAGCAACTTTTACTTTTAAACTCTTAGCCAAAGATTGAAAGCTATATCGCCTATCTTTTTCACTAACTAAATTAAACTGAATGATATCCATTGCTCTGTGAGAAAAAGATTTCTCTATTTTGGAAGCGTAAGTGATGGGCACGTCTAGAGCCCTCAGAATATTTAATAGTCCTGATATAGATTTCATGAAGAGAAAATACTCTCTCTGGCCGCTGCTTCGAAACCACCATTTGCTTTCGCCTAACAGCATATCTATATTTTTATTTACTTCCCAAGATTCTAATTTCTGCGGGTAATTCTTAGTAAAGAACTCCATTAAATAAATTAGTAACTTGGGTAGCTTATCCCCAATGTGATTGAGCTTTTTAGTATCAAATCCCATCCGTACTAAATAGGGAAAGGGGTCAATGTCTGAGCCTTTTTTTATTGCTAAATACAGTTTTAAAACAGACAAACAAAAATCATCTTCAAATTTATGAAATGCCCCAAAATCTAGAGGGACTAGACACCATTGTTTTTCTTTCTTAAAAAGTTTAAAGTTCCCCCAATTTCCATCTGTTTGAAGCGCACCTAATTTGCTGAAACAATCTGAATAAAATTCTAAAAAAAGATTTGAAATACTAATCTTTTCTAAAGATTCTAATTTCTTTAAATCTATCTCATGGAGCTCTTTTCCCGAAATATACTCTTGGAGATAAATATTCTTTGATTGGTATTTAGAGTGAACTTTAGGTATTGAAATATATTGGTGATTGGAGAACAATACACCTACCTCAATTAAGAAATCAATTTCATGAAGATAATTTAGTTCCTTGTCTAGAAGCTCCTGAATTAATTTTTTATAAGCCTCCAGATCGATTCCCCATTTTTTTATAGGCCCCATTCGTGGTATTAAATTTAAAATCTTCAACTGACTATTTAGTTCGGCTCGAATATTTTTCCGACCTAGTTTTAGAGCCCAATTCTTTCCTGAGCTAAGTTCTCTAACAATTACAACAGATGATAGACTTGCTGTTACCTGATGTTCCTTTAAAAAAGTAAAATGATCAGAGAACTGCTCTCCAAACTCTTCAAAAAACCTATTTTTTATCCACTCTTTATCCGTTTTCTGAGAAAAATGAAATTTTTTTTCATCTATTTCAGTATATAGTTTACTTGTATTTAGTTGTTGCCCAAGTTTAGAAAAAATCCCAGCCTCACTCGAAAGTAAATTAGAAATATGAGCTAACGCATTCTCACGCCCCTCGTCGCCGACAGCTACCTTGGATGATTTGATTGTTTTTATAATTTTGAAAGTTTTAAACAACTGCTTAGGTAAATTCATTACCTCAAGTAAACCAAAAGGCTGGATGTTAAGAAAGTTAAAATTCTAAAAGGAAGAAGGATTCGGTCCAAAGGCTTAATTAAACGTCTTGAGCTTTCAAACCCCTTCACCGCCCTAATACCATGATACATCATCACCCAATACAAGAGCACAGTGCTGAGTGCAAAAAAGATATGAACCATCAACAATACAGACATATCGGCATTCACCTTTACCAACACTCTTTGTATTAAAGCGAGGTAGAGAACCAGGGCTGTATCAGCAACAATAACCGTCTTCATTATTTTAATATGTTGAGAACGGTTTTTGGCGTGCAAAGACCGTCCATAAATAAACAAACACAATATTATAAAACTAACTATACTAGCGATCATATCCGAATATTACCCCCTGTTGGTTGGGAAGTAAATTGATCATAAAGCTTATCTTCACAAGGTGCGCATTTTTAAAGCACCTAAGGAGGGTTTTAAAATACCTTTTTCTTGTACAATCATGACAATATGGCCTTTGAACCTGTTAATTAAATCCAAAAAATATTTTCTCCGCTTAGAGGCAAATATAGCCGATAATATGTTCTAAAAGAAAAGGAGCGTAGATGTTTGGCAGAGAAAAAATAAAAGAAGAGAATTTCAATGTTCAAAGTAATGAAATAAATTATTTTGAAGCGATCGATACCTTGGACACTAATGTCTTCATAGCCAATAAAAACTACGAAATTATTTATGTAAATAGAAAAGCCCAAGATGTAATGGACGATATTAGCTCACAAGTAAAAGACAGCTTTGGGGTAGATACGAACCAGCTAGTGGGTACAAATATTGATGTATTTCATGCTGATAGAAAAGAGGAAATACGAAAAAAACTTAAAGATCCAAATTCATTTCCCATTCGAGCAGAAATTGGCTTTTCGGGGCTTATCTTGGATTTACAAATTATGCCCATGCAGGACGGAAGCGACACAACTGGCTTTATTGTAAATTGGGAAGAGATCAGTGAAAAGAAATCGATAGCAGACAAAGCCGCAAAAAGTCTAAATTTGATTGAAAATGCTCCATTGAATATTTTGGTTGCTGACTTGGATGGTAACATTAATTTAATCAACCCTCGAAGCCTAGAAACACTCAAATCCATTGAACATCTACTACCAGTAAAAGCGGATGAAATCCTAGGTAAAAGCTATGATATCTTTCATAAAGACCCTAGCCACCAGAGAACAATATTGGGCGATCCTGCAAATCTTCCCCAACGAACACAAATTTTATTGGGTGATGAGATTTTAGATCTATTTGTTGCCCCTGTATACGATGCCGAAGGAAACTACTCAGGACCTATGGTGACTTGGGATGTAGTTACAGAGACAGTAAGAATGGAAAATCAAATGGCTTCTAACAATCAAATGCTAGATGAATCGCCCGTAAATATTATGAGAGCGGATATGGATTTTAAAATCACTTATCTAAATGCGAAATCCAAGGCCACTTTTTTAAAGCTTGCCGAATACCTCCCTATTGAATCTGACAAGATATTAGGATCAAGTATTGATATATTCCATGAGAACCCTGAAAAACAGAGAGAAATATTAAAAGACCCAAAAAATTTACCAGTAGTAGCAGATATTGAACTTGGACCTGAAAAACTAAAATTAAATGTTAATGCTCTTTACGACAAACTGGGAAATTACGTTGGCCCCATGGTTATATGGGATGTTGTTACTGATAAATATAGAATCATCGAATCATTGAACGAGGCCTCTCTAAAGCTTTCAGCAGCGGCTGAGCAGTTAAATGTCTCCTCCGATCAAATGATTCTAAATGCAGAAAACACAACTAATCAGGCTAATACAGCAGCCACTGCATCAGAAGAAATAGCGGCAGGTGTCACAAACGTTGCCTCTAGTATGGACGAAATGACAGGCTCCATAAGAGAAATCACAGGCAAAACAAATGAAGCTAGCAATAAATCCAGCGAAGCCCAACAAACAGTAGCGAAAACCAATGATACTATCACTATGCTAGGAAAAAGCTCTAGCGAAATCGGAAACGTAATAAAAGTCATTTCCAGTATTGCAAAGCAAACTAATCTTTTGGCGCTAAATGCAACTATTGAAGCCGCAAGAGCCGGTGAAGCGGGGAAAGGCTTTGCTGTAGTAGCAAACGAAGTTAAAGAGCTAGCCAAAGAAACAGCCGATGCTACCTCCGATATCACAAATAAAATAGAGTCTATACAATCAGATTCCACACTTGCTGTAAGTGCAATTGGTGGTGTTATGGGCTCAATTGAAGCTTTAGATGAGATAAGCACAAATATCGCAGCATCCATTGAAGAACAGGCAGCCACCACTAATGAGGTGGCTCGAATTGCATCAGAAGCAACGGCTGCGACCAATGAGATTACGATCAACGTTACAGAGGTAGTTAAAATGTCTGGCGCAACACTACAGGCAGCAAAAGAGGCTAAGGATGCGAGTACTAACCTAAATGAACTAGCTCAGACCCTAAGGGATCTAGTAGAAAAAGTGGAGGTATAGTAAATCAGAGGGACCTACTTCAGAAGGTCCTTTGATTTCTCTTTGATTCGACCAATGACTTCATTCAATTGGTCAATTAACTCCTGACCCTCTTTGACTTTAAACATTTTAGAATCTTCGTTCATGTACAAATCTCTTCTAATTTCTATTTGAATACAGTTTTGGTTCCTTTCGGGATTACCAAAGTGTTGGGTTATTTTTCCACCAACATAAGGGCTGTTGTAGGAAGTGTCGGAAAAGTAGCTTTTAAAGACCTGAAGAACTAATTCACGAAAAGGCTCCTCGGAAGAGACACCATGATAATCACTAATTACAAACCTCGGTCTTTTCGATCCAGAACTATCAGTATGCGCTGCAGTGGCTAAACTAGGCATACTGTGACAATCTAACTGAAAGCTTTTACCAAAGGAATCTATCCTTTTATCGTGAGCTTTTTGTACTTTTGAGTAAAATGGCTTCCAATACTTTTGAACAAGATCCAGATGTAGACTTTTACTCATTGGAGAAGTCAAAAGAGGCTCTCCTTGAGTTGTCTCCACCCAATGCAAGCCCATTTTGTGAAACTTATTTAATTCCTTTTCCACTCCCTCCACACTTAAACTTTCGATATCTTCGGAAGAACGGTTCAAATCAACTACATATCTATGAATATCAGTAACAATAAATTCTAAATCTCTTTCTTTCGTAATGCCTCGGTAAAGTCGATCCACATACCGATCAACATCACGCATTAGGTGTTCTTCGCTCAATCGCTGCAACCATTCTACCTCTGGAGGAATCTGCTCACCAGCATGGGGACAAGTCAAAAATAGTGCCTGCATTAAAAACTCCTTATAAAAGTTGAACTTCACTCAGCTAAGAATTATTGTAGTTCTATGACAAAAGTTTATACTAAAACAGGTGATCAAGGAAGTACTTCTCTTTTAGAAGGTATAAGAGTCAAAAAAAATGACACTAGAATCGAATGTTACGGCTTTCTTGATGAGCTAAATTCCCATTTAGGACTATTGAAAGTTCAAATGAATTTAGATGAGAAACTAAAAAATGTTTGTCCATTAATTCTCTCAATTCAAAATAATATATTTTTATTTGGATCCTATTTAGCTAGCTCTGATCCGACTAAGGCTAATTTCTTGAGCCCGTTAGATGAGTCTTGGATTAAACAACTTGAAACCTCAATTGACAAAATGGACGATGAACTTCCAATACTAAAAAACTTTATAATACCGGGTGGCTCTATAGTCAGCTCCCAAGCGAATATCTCTCGTTGCGTTTGTCGTAGAGCTGAAAGGTTAATCGTCGGATTAAATTTGGAGATAGAATCATACAAATTTATCGCAAAATATTTAAATCGGCTTTCGGACCATTTGTTTGTTTTAGGTAGATGGATAGATTTAAAAACTGGAGTTGAAGAAGTAAAGTGGCTAAGCTGAAATTACTTACCTCTTAACTCCTCTTTCCATTTAATTAAGTTTTCAAGCTCTTCCTTCATGTAATTTCTCAAGTCATCCTTTCCTAGTTTTTCAAGATAGGAATCCAGGTCACTAAATTGGTAGAACATAAACTTAATAGTTCGATTTAAAAGTTTTGATAGTTGATATCTTCTAGAAGCATTTTTCAAATTGGAAATTACAGTAGATGAATCAAAAGGTTTTTCTAAAACACAAAATACACCGCTATTGGTAGCAGATATCACATCTTTTTTAGTCAAGTTACCCGATATAAAAATACTTGGTATATCTGGGTCAACCCCTCTAATTTTTTCTAGTAGTTCTAGTCCTGTCATATTGGGCATAGTCATATCAAGTATTATAGTTACTGGTCGATTCCCATCATTGGTTTCTTTGAGGGCCTCATATGCCCTCTGACCGTCCTCAAACTCCCTTAATGAAAAGCCAGCGTCCTTTACTAGTTCCCCTAAAATTTCGCGAATTTCTTCCTCATCATCAACCACCCAGATTTGATTTTGTGATTCAGCTCTCTCATTTATTGCCTTTTCTCTATCTTCATTTGAAACCTCAGGTTCATTGTTAGAAACTTTTTCAGAACCGGCCGCCTCCTCCCCTGGGTCGAAGCACTTAAAATCCACCTCTTCACCATCTAACAAACGCCGGCTTGCATCACAGCCAGACAAAAAGTAGTCAATATACACTTTCTCCATATGGCCTGTTTCTTTAGTCTGCTCCAGTAAATTCTCTAAAAAGTGAGTCTGCTTTTGGACTTCTTCAAGCCCTAACATTCCGGCGCCGCCTTTAAGGCTATGAAAGGCCCTGAATATATTATTATAGTTTTCGTTGAAATCCTCACCTTTATCTATGGCGAGTAAACTTGACTCCGCTTGATCCAGCATATCAAAAGCTTCAATTTTAAATTCTTCTATCATTTCCTGATCAAAATCCATAGGTGCTCCACATCATCAAAGAATCATATTTAACTTTAAAATTAACTTATATTTTCAGCTTTACCATTTAAACTTGATTCACTACACTTCTTCATTTTATCCATGAGATTTTTATATTTTGTAACTATTTCTTCAAGTCTTTTTTTATTTTCATCAATCCAAAAGCCCTCTTCCGAAGAACAGCTGAATATACTTTCTCTGATATCCCACTGAATACCGACGAGATCTACAAAAACATGTTGTAATTCATTTATTATATTTGGACTCAAATTTTGTATATGCGTTTGCATAGAACCAATTAAATTTTCCTGAACCTCTAAAGTATAAACCATAATATTTGCTCGTAAAACCTTAGAAGTTCCCTTCAAAGTATGTAGTTCGTGAAATAGAGTTTTAATATTATCTAGAATAAATTCATGGGAATCAAATACGAATAGCTGATCCCATTGCCTAATTAAAACCAAAAATTGCTCTCTTCGTTCAAGATCAAATTGGTCAAGTAGCTCACTAACCACAAAACTCAATAGCTCATGAAATTCAAAATTCTTTAGTTCCAATTCCAACTTGTCCTCGGATAAAGATACTTCCTCGACCGGAGGAGCTCCATTGGAATCAGATCCACCTATTTCTATAACACTAGAGTCCACAGACAGATTTAAATCATTTGCTGGAACTACTTTTGAAAGCAGTTCATTAAAATCACCTTTTAAATCATCTACTATATCCATCTGTAGAAGTTTATAAGCATCAAGGGCAAAAGTGATAGACTCAACACTCAAAACACCTTGTACAATTAGGATTTGCCCTAGTGGCATTCGATCAGAGCTTTGAATTTCGATTAACTTATCTACATCTTCTTTGTCCATATAGGAATGCTCTATTAAAATGGTTCTAAGGTCTTTTTGCTCATCGACTTGCTTTTTAATAATTTCCAATAACAGACCGGACTCAATACCTGTGTTTTGACGGAGTATAGTAAGCAAAGGTTTTGTTTGTAACAATTGCTCCTCAAGAGCAGTTAATACTTGCTCTTGAGAAACTATTTTATATTGTATTAAAAAATCACCAAAAAACATTTACACATCCATTACTGGTTTTTACTATTAAGATACAATCTTATTTAAGTAATTTGCAATCTCCGGAACATCTCCAGAAAAATCAAATAGGCTTTCTCTAAAAATCGCACCTGGCATACCAAATACAATGCAACTTTCTTCATTTTGAATAATTATTGGATTGCTTGATTCATTAAACTTTCTAGCTCCATCTAGCCCATCTTCACCCATACCAGTGAGGACAATTCCAAGAATTTCAGCATAAACATCATTCGCTGACAGGAAAGTAACGTCCACAGCTGGCCGAACTGACTTGACTTTAGGGTTTTGGTTCAACTTTATAAATTTACCGTCGCCATTTTTAATAATCTCCATATGATAATCACCTGGTGCGAGGTAAACCACATTGCGCAACACTTCCATCCCTTCGGCAGCTTCTACAACCTCAAAAGGACTTACAGAATTTAACATACTTGCTAAATGACTCGTAAACAGTGGGGGCATGTGTTGAACAATAAAAATAGGTACATTGGGCTTCTCTTTCCAATTGGTGAATAGTTTTTTTAAAGCTTCTGGACCACCAGTACTTGATCCAATACAGATCGCATGGGGCATAAAACTATTCATGTTAATTTTTTTCTTTACAGTAGCAACAGGCTTTTTAGGGGTTAGAACAGGTTTTATTTCCTCAATAGAGTTGTGAAACTGAATAATTTTAGGTACTAAAATCTTACGTATACTCTCAATTGAATCCACATCTGGATCATCTGAGTCAACCCTCTTTGCAAGAAAATCTTGTGCACCTGCAGACAGTGCCTCAATAGTTTTTTCTGCACCAGCTTGAGAGTGAGCCGAAAAGACAATTACCGGAGTTTTGTTTCCGGCATCACGTAACCTCTTTAGAGTAGATATCCCATCAAGCACGGGCATCTCGAGATCTAAGGTGATCAAATCCACATCCATTTGATTTACCTTCTCTAGGGCCTGTTCTCCATGGATTGCAGTAGAAACTACTTCAATACCATCCTGTCCGTCGATCGCTTGCCGAATTCCAGATCTAAATACTATAGAGTCATCAACTACAAGTACTTTCATGAAGCAACCAACTCAAAACCTTCATGCTTGAGAATTTTATCTAGCTCTAGGACAACCAACAGCTTTCCTTCCAGCTTATGAACCCCTTTAACAAAGGGTTTAATTTTTGAGCCTAAGGTGTCCGGCGCCTCTTCAAAACTTTCATCATTCAAATTTAAAACATCATCGATTATATCTACTTCCAAGGCTACGAGTTCCTCATTGTCACGTATGATTACATTCATATAATCCTGATCCTCAGTGGAACCTAGATCGAACATATCCCGAAGACTGATGCTGGTGACGATCAATCCCCTTAAGTTCATTAGGCCTTTTATCATTGGAGACGATAGAGGTATTTTCGTAAGTTGCATCGGCTTAATAACCTCCTGCACCTCAAGAACACTAATCCCATAATAATCTTCACCTAAATGAAATGTACAATACTGTTCTGCTAAATTAGATTCGCTCATCGTTGCTTCCCCTATGCCACTAAATTTTCAATCGCGTTCAAAATTTCTTCTTTTTTAAATTTTTCTAAATAATTATTGAATCCCAAACTTAATCCCTTTTTAATATCAGATTCATCATATCTAGTGGTCAAAGCGATCATTGGAATATCTTTCAAGTTGTCTTCAGAGCGTATTGCTTCAACCAACTCAAAGCCAGTCATTCTAGGCATCTCAATGTCTGATAAAACGATATCAAAAGACTCTATTCCCCTTTTTTTCAGGAGATCCAATGCCTCTCTACCATCATTACAGACTTCAAAATTATAGCCAGCACTCTTCACGATATCAATTGCCATTTTTCTAAACAATGGCGAGTCTTCAACGATAAGCACATTTCTGGCTCCTGGACTTGATACTGTAGGGGTTCCAGAGCTAGTTGTAACTGAGGCATCCTTCTTAAAACTTCCAATCATTAAATTATCTATCATTTCATAAACATCGATGATGGTAGATATTTTTCCCTCAATATGGATAGTTCCTAAAACCCCTCTTCGATCCACTACCTCACTGTGTATTTCTTCTGAAATACTTGCCACGTCTAAAATGTCAGTGACTACAAATCCGTAGAAACATGATTTCATATGAACCACGAAAACTTTCATATCTTCTGGAAGCGAGTCTCTCGTTCTATGAGCATTGGAAAAGCCTAACAACTCATCTACAA
>JBGCGH010000033.1:0-16531 GCA_045110695.1 Bdellovibrionales bacterium
AGCTAGTTGACAAGCTCAATGCCTGAGGTCACTCGGATGTCTAATAAAACTCTCATTAGTTATTGGGAATTCAGGATCGGGAAAAAGTACTCTCGCCAAAAAACTAGTTGATAACTTTTAGCAAGAGTATCTAGATTTTGATCCTCTTGCCTGGCAACCTATTAATCTCTATGACAATACGGGCACTCAGGGCCACGTACCTTTTTTAATTCTAAGTATCTTGCTGCCAAGATTATAAGACGCCTTACCCATTAGGCCATACCGCTGTAGATCTCTATCACCCTTTAAGCTTTTGACCGTATCAGAATTGAGCTCAACACCAATGCTCACAGTAATAAGGACCTGGTAGGCAATCTCTAATCCAATACTTGTATTTGCGTTTGAGTCGTATTCTGTTTCAGATATCCCTAGTCTGATTCCTATATGCGGCTTTAATTGTTTTTTTGATTCTAGCCTTGTAACTTCAGAAAAGGCTTCAGAACCTGTAGAGCTATTTAAGACTTAAAATAACGAAAGAGAAAAGAACTAACTAGAGCCAAAACTCCAACTATTAGGATCCAAAGCTCAAAGTACCATTTATCTAAAAAGTGAGTATTTACCCAGTGCTTTTCAATGCCAAGTGCTAAGCCACCAAATCCTATTGAGACTACTAGAAAAATTATTGCCAGCTTGAAGTAGGTCTCTCTATCCAAATAACTAACGCTATAGGAAATAAAAATAAAAATAACAAAAACCGCCAAACTGCCGATTGCAGTAATCAATGAAAAAACAAATGAATCTAAGCCGCTCAAAACTCCTCCTAGTCTTACTACCATAACATAGGATTTTACATCCATCCACTTTTCACACAAGTCTTTAAAAGCTGCTCGGGCGGGTCACAAGCCAACTTTACGGTACCGGTCGTTCATGAAACACATAACTTGTAGCACTAATTAATTATTAGATTGTCGACTATTTCTCTAATATTGATAAGAAGTTAGTTCTACAAAAAAGATTCTCCGAAATCAGTAACAATACCAATTTTGTAAAACTTGTTAGTTCTAGAATCAAAATGATTGAGCCTATTTCTCATATTGAGTCGGAAACTTAGAAATTATGTATTTATCATTTACAAATGAGAGACGCAAAACTTCTTGAGTCCTCAAGCCAGTCTTTCGTCTGGCCGATTTAAATAACAGATTCAGAGTCAAGGGGATCCGTAATGAGCATTTGTGAATTTCTAGAATTTAAGAGAACAAACAAACTTAAACTTCTCACGATAATATTTCTTTTTGGACTCACCAATACAGCCTGTAATCAGTTGGGTATACAGATATCTGAACTGTCATCAGTTGATGGCGGCCCAGGATCGGAAGATCCCAGTACACCAACGCCTATAATGGAACGACCTCAAAAAGATTATACAAACTTCGGTCCTCTAAGCACTGCCTCTAGCACTACGACTGCAAAACTCGATCCCAGAGACCCGAACAACGATGTACCAATCATTTTTTACTACCCAGTTGATAACAATATGAAACCTGACGGCATAAAACACACATTACTATTTGTTCATGGGAACTCATATGCAAAAGAGGATTATGAAGAAGCCTTTATGAAAGTGGCGTCCTATGGCGTTTTGGTTGCAGTATTTGATTTTGAAAATAATGCGTCCGTTTACGGAGGCTATATAAGAGCGCAATATCAAAAAAACCTGAAACAACATATTATTGATCAACATCTCGAGCCAGCATCACCTTTTTTCGGAGAAATACCATCCACCTTTTCATTTGGTGGACACTCTTGGGGCTCAGCTTCGGCTTTTTACAATGCCCTACTAGGCGAAGGTGATAGTACTATTTTAGTGGATGGAATGAGTGTTTTAGTAAACGTTAGAGAATGGCAAGGACGAGGTCTTGATTTGTCTGCAGTTAGAACAGCCAAACCACTACTTCATTTAAATGGTAGCGCATCGACATTTAATGACGATTATGGTCTGGTAGAATCTTTAGGAAATGCCGACCGATACACAGTTAATGTATCGGGAGCCATACATGAACACTTTATGAATTCATTCTGGAATCGCTTTCCGATCGATATAAACTTTTCTTTAAAGGTTTCAGGCTATTTTGCCCACTACATTACCCTATTTATAAAAGCTCATCATACAAATACCGAATCAGTGAATTCAGATTTGTCCTGCCTAAATTCTGCTTGTGCCCATATAATAAGTGACGACGGAAATAATTTTATCGCTAATGTTAATTATCACCCAAGCCATACCAGCTCCAATTCTTTTTTGATTAATAATTTTAACCGAATAAACCTTGGAACCAATGAACTTGGCTTCAGTACTGATATTTCAAACACCTATGAACTATCCTACGCTGCACTAAGAAATAGTGTTACCTATTCCCCCACATTTTCAACTAATTGGCCAGATGCCCATAGCGAACTTCAAAAAATAAAATACAATAAATTAAAACTAGATATATTGGCTGGATCGACTATCGCTATAAAAGAAACTATTGGAACACAAATCGCCAGCTTTGATGCGAGTGAATTTAATAGGTGGTCTATGGCGATAAGACAGAATGAGGACACACCCGATGATAATTTAAAAATTCAAATTATATTTGAAGATTCCTCTGGAAAATTGTGTGAAAAACAAATATATCCTTTATTCTCCAAGGCCGCTTACGGACTGAAAAATGATACCTTCATGACTGTATACGCTGAAATTGACTCTAGAACCTTGCAAGAGGTTTGCGACATAAGTGCCTTGGTGAATTTCGAATTGCAAATCAGTTCACCCGCTGGAGCTAAAATAGAAATAGATAATTTCTATTTTAAGAAATAGTTTCTTCGACAAAAAAATCTAAAACCATTGGATCTAAAAAATAACTTTCTCTCAGAAATTTTTCATAGCTTGGAAATGTGCTACGAAATAAAAAACCACCAAACTTCAGCTAATAAGCTAAAATTCCATGAATCTTGTCGTTTGAATTTTTTAGAAAATGGCGGGGTGGACGGGACTCGAACCCGCGGCCTCCGGCGTGACAGGCCGGCGTTATAACCAACTTAACTACCACCCCGCATGAAGTGATTCGAAGAAATTAATGTTTTTTGTATCTCCCGGCAAGAAAAAAGTAGGTATTTTTCTAAATCGGTGTAATTTTGGGCATTTATGCCACCGATACCCCAAGGCTAGCTTAAAATAAAGGGCAATAATTATAGGAAAAGACTCTTGGTATAGCGGTATCTACAAACTATTGATATACAGAGCATCTCAAAGAGGACCTTCGTGTTAAAAAAAATACCTATCGTAAAGCTTTTATTGAAAAGAAACCTAGTTAAGAAATTGAAACAAGGCTCTCCTTGGATTTACAAAGAATCAATAGATGTGCAGGAGCAAACTAAACTTTCGTTGGCAAAATTAATATATAAAAAGCAGGTCGTAGCCTGGGGCTTATACACGCCAAACTCTCCCCTCTCTTTCCGCCAGCTAGTTATTGGAGACAAATACAAGAGCCAATGGCTCGAAGAACGTATTCTCAGAGCCATTGAATTGAGAAAAAGCCTTTTAAATAGTAGTTCAACAAATTGTTTGCGCCTTATTTATGGTGAAGCGGATTTAATTCCAGGTTTAATTGTAGATGTATATAACAGCACATTGGTTTTCCAACTTGATGATCCATCCTTTGGTGCGTTTTATGATTTGGAAAAAATTGCTGAGTTTATTCAATCCAAACTTCAAACTCAGTTTGCTTTTTTTAAATCTAGACATGATCAAAAAACAGATTCCCGTGATCTAATTGGAGAATCTCCCCGTAAAATTGAAATTATGGAAAACTCTGTACGTTTTTCAGTGGACATTGAAAACGGGCAAAAGACTGGATTTTTCATAGATCAAAGAGAAAACCGTGAATATGTACGAGGCATATCAGAAGGAAAGAAAGTATTGAACCTCTTCTCCTATACTGGTGGTTTCAGTTTGTATGCTGGTGCAGGGAAGGCTCAAAAAGTGGTAAGTGTCGATATCGCTAAACCAGCTACTGCCAATACTACATACAATTGGGAGCTGAACCCTGAGCTAAACAGTATGGAAAATGAAGAGCTAGCTCAAAATGTTTTTGATTATTTAGATGAGCTACAAGAAAACTTTGATTTAATTATAGTAGACCCCCCGTCTTTTTCTAATACAGAGACAAATAAAGAATCTGCCTTGGGAGCCTATAAAAAAGTATTTGTTAAAGCTATTAAACACCTGAATCCCTCAGGTGACATTTGCTTCTCTAGCTGTAGTTCTCATATCGATATGGAACAATTTTTAGAGCTGGTACAAGAATGTTTGTCCACCGCAAAGAAAAGAGCTCAGGTTTTGAGAAGTGCAAGTGCTGGCTCTGATCACCCTTTTCTTTTACCGGGCTATGAGATGAGATATCTAAAGTTCGTACATTGTAAGCTTTACTCCTAGAAACATTATGTTACGGTGAAAAAATGCAGCTCCCATTTAATTTAAATACAAAAATAGATGAAAACTTAAATGATATTCCGTTGGAGAGAGATCAATTTCTATTAGCCAAAGAAATGCTTCAAGATCAGATTAAATATTCTGAAAACATGGAACTAGAAAAAAAAAGAGAGCTTTACTCTTTATTAGGCTATGTATGCCGAGTTCTAGAGTTACCGAAGGAAAGTCTTCAGTATGCCAGGAAAGCGGTTGAGCTCTCCAGAGAGATTAACATCATCCTATACGTAGTCATTGACCAGATAAGACTTGCAAGTAGCGTGGGACTCCATGATTTTGAAGCTTCTGAGGAGCTCTTTAAAGAATGCATAAGTATTTGTGAAAGCTACCAGCCCTTGGATGAAGTAGTAGACTTTGCCTATTTTAATTACGGAAAAATACTATTTCAAAAAGAAAATGTAGAGCTGGGTAAGCACTATTTCACTAAGGCATTAGAAATACGGGAAAAAAAGCAAAGCCCTGATTTGGTGTCAGCTGCGATGTTTGCGATCAAAGCATGTGACAAAAAGTCTGATTTACACTGATTTGCTGGTTGAAACTAACTTTTAGTAACTGATGTTGAACCTCAACTGATAATAGATGTTTTTTCTGGTCTAAACCTCGTAGTACTGCGACTATCGCCTTCCATAATTTTAGGAGAAAAAATGAAAAAATATATATTGATCTGTCTTTTAAGCTCATTTTGTTTGCCACTGCTGGCAAATGAATTAGTCATCTACTCCGCACGTAAAGAGTTTTTGATTAAGCCACTTGTAGCGGCTTTCCAAAAAGAAACTGGAATAAAAACTTCCTATATTACTGGAAAAGCTGCCCCATTAGTGGAAAAAATTAAAGCTGAAAAAGAAAAAACCAAAGCCGACCTTTTAATGACCGTCGACGCTGGAAACCTTTGGCAGGCTGCTGAATTAGGTATACTGACACCAATGAAAAACAGTAAAGCAATTCAAAGTGTGGAAAGTTATTTTTTAGACCCCAACAAAAACTGGGTAGCACTAAGTATCCGAGCAAGAAGTATTTTTTATAACCCAAAACTAGTAAATAAAAGTGACCTTTCGACCTACGAAGATTTAGCTAATAGTAAGTTTCAAGGAAAGCTCTGTCTTAGAACTTCTAAAAAAGTTTATAATCAAAGTTTAGTGGCAATGATGATTCATCATAATGGTGAAGCCAAAACAAAAAAAACCGTTGAATCATGGGTAAACAATCTTGGCTCTCCTGTTTTTTCTAGTGATACAAAACTACTTGAGGCGATCGATAGTGGAAGATGTGCGATTGGAATAGCTAATACTTACTACTATGGCCGTCTTGTGAGTAAAGCAAAGGCTAGCAATGTTAAGATATTTTGGCCGAACCAGAAAACCACTGGGGCACATATTAATATTAGTGGTGTGGGTATAGTTAAACATAGTAAAAACAAGGCTAATGCTCAGAGATTTATCGATTGGTCACTGGGAAAAACGGCTCAAGAAATACTTGCTGGATTAAATTTCGAATACCCCGTAAATCCTAAGATTAAAACTTCTAAAATAGTGAGTTCTTGGGGACCATTTAAGAGGGACCAAACTAACCTTAGTAAAGCTGGCCAATTACAGGCAACATCCGTTAAATTGATGGGAAGTGCTAACTACAAGTAATGAGCTATTGGATTAAACCTAAATCTTTCTTTTTTAGTAAAAAGCAGCAAATTCTATTGCTGCTTTTTACGGTTTTAATTTGGTGTGCCTTAGTATCTCCTATTGGCTACTTATTTGAGGCCTTTATTGATGGATTTTCTAATAACTTCTTAGAAAGTATTCGAATTGAATTTTGGGGGATGTTAAAAACCACCCTTCTTCTATCAGCTATGGTTCTTGTTGGAAGCACTCTCATTGCGGCCGCTCAAAATCTTATTTACTTCAACCTAGAAATGAAATGGAAAAAAATAGCACATGTTATTTTCTTGCTGCCTTTAGCGCTTCCCGCCTACGTATTAGCTTTTATTTTTGTAGGCGCTATTGGTACAGGTTCACCGCTAGAGACCTTTTTATTTAATAGTTATCACAGTATCCATAAAATCCTCCCTTTGCAGGATTCTATATTTTTAGCAGCTCTTAGTCTGAGCATAGTGTTAAGTCCCTATATGTACATGAATTTGAGACTAGGATTTGCTGGTATACCAGACTCAATTTTGGAATCTGCAAGCTTGTTATCAACGAAGAGTTTTGTTCATATTAATAAAATATATATTCCCCTTCTGTTCCCTTGGTGGAAGCAAGCTAGCATATTGATTCTTTTAGAGTGCTTCGCAGACTTTGGGGCAGTAAGCATCTTCCATGTCGAGACCTTCTCCACTGGAATATATAAGCATTGGTTCGCTTTGTTCTCTTTGGAGTCAGCCAGGGAGCTTTCATCCTTAGTGATTTTGGGTGTATTTGGATTGATCTTAGCTCTTAGGATGGCGCAGTTTAAAAAATGGCAAATTTCTGGACGAGTTAGGCTACAGCGCAAAATTAAACTTTCAAAAACGATAAAACTCATCCTTTACCCAATAGTATTTTTAGCCTCATTTTTTGGGGTAGCCTTCCCATTTAGTCAGCTCTTAGTCTGGGCTATGGATGTTTCTGGAGGCATTCTCTTTGGCTTCGAATATATAAGCAACACCTTGAGCCTATCCTTTTTAGCCCTAATTTTTTCTAGTATAGTTGCATTAGCTTTTTTATATCTATGTCGCTTCAATAGATCTAAGCTAGTTGGGCTACTAAACGAGAGCGTACAATTGGGTTACGGCATCCCTGGTACAATACTGGCTGTCGCAATTTATTACCCTTTTTCCCATCTAGACAGGTGGATAGCAAATCTCATAAACCTTGACTCCGGCTGGCTCTCAGGTGGGGTTTTCATAACGGTCATTGGTCTTAGTTTTAGGTTTTTTAAGGTTATGTATCAACCGCTCTACGGATATTTTACTAGCCTTAACTATAATATCGAAGAAAACGCATCCCTTCTTGATCCAAGTAGATGGAACATTGTAAGAAAAATTCACCTCCCTCTTCTTTGGCCAGTGTATTTAAGCTCTTCGATACTTTTTTTAGTAGACTGCTTCAAAGAGATGCCTATTCAATTAATGACCCGATCCTTTGGTTGGGATACTTTAAGCATAAAAATTTATGAATACACCAGCGAGGGAGAATGGGAGCGGGCCGCTGCACTTAGTTTAGTTTTAGTGGCACTTGGATTGGTTCCAATATTTCTACTAGCCAGGAGAGAACATGAAAGTCCAGCTTAAAAACGTTGAAAAATCCTTCGGTAAAACCAAAGTTATTAACAGATTTAACTTGGATATTCCCTCAGCCAAATCTACTTTCTTGATGGGCCCAAGTGGGAGTGGAAAAACTACTCTTTTGAGAATGATTGCTGGCTTTGAGTCCGTCGATGACGGGGAAATATATATAGATGGGCAGTTGGTAAGTAGTAAGCAATTACAAGTAGCCCCCGCACAACGTAAATTAGGTTACGTGTTTCAAGACTATGCATTGTTTCCACACTTAAATGTTTATGACAATGTTGCTTTTGGCCTACAACATCTTAAGTCTGAGGACATAGAAAATAGAGTACTAAGATACCTGGAGCTTGTTGGGATATCTGATCATCTTAAAAAATTGCCTCACCAACTTTCTGGTGGACAACAACAGAGAGTCGCTCTCGCTCGAGCTCTAGCACCCGAACCCCAGCTACTCTTATTTGACGAGGTATTCTCTAACTTAGATGAACATCTAAAGAGAGCTCTTGGTCGCGAAGTTAAAGATATTTTAAGCTATTTAGGTCTCACTTCCATTTTTGTGAGTCATCTCCAAGAAGAGGCATTTGAATTAGCGGATAATTTAGTAATAATGCAAAATGGAAAAGTAGAGCAGCAAGGCCACTCCTACGAGGTTTACCACGAACCATCCAATTATTTTGTCGCTAATTTCATCGGTGATGGAAGGTATATAGAAGCCGAGATTATGCCAACCCGATGCCTTAGCTTTGCCAATATTGAAATTTGTAACAATAAAAAACATGAGCTGCAACCAGGTGAAAAGGTAAAAATACTGCTAAGACCTGATGATGTAATTCATGATGACGATTCTCCCATCACGGCTTCTGTAATTCATAAAGCCTTCAGAGGCCCTGTTCTCGAGTATGAATTGCAACTAGAAACAGGAGAAAAAATATTAAGCTACGTTCCCTCCCACCATAACCATGCTATTGGTGAACGAATAGGAATACGTTTTGAGATTGATCACATTGTCAGCTTCTAAGGCCTTTCTAAGTGAAATAGAGTATAAAATAAAATACTGACACCGCTATCTACTATGGAGTGTCTTGATTCAGAATGACCAATACTATCTCCTTTAAACAATTTTTGGAATTTTATTGAAATAATAGAAATTAGTAGACTGGGGTAATTCTCTTGTTCTCTATAATATATATCAATTCAATGCGTTGACCCTTTGAGTTAAATTAATCTATTGCTACAAAGGTCTACGTTGTAATTCTTTCGGGGGGAAGCTTGAAGCCTATATTTTATTTCGTTATAGTAACAATCTGTTCATCATTTTCATCAGCAGAAATACCTTGTGGTCCACTTAAGTACCCGACAAGTTACGAAAGCATTCAAGATTATATTGATGTCTGTAAACCGAATAATGCGGAAAGTCTGGTTGCTTCTCTTCCTGAAGAAATGAGATCTAAGTATACATTGATTTATCAATCAAGAGCGCTGGGTGAGGCAAATTATCTTTTTCCTAGAGTTATATTTTTTGGTCTAGATGCAAAGACAGTTGCGAGCTTTGGTGGACACAGTAGCCTCAGGGGTTATGAGGCTGTGGAATTCATCGAGTTTGATGAGACGGAGAAAGACTTCAACCTTTACGCCGTTCGTTTCCCAGAAGATATTGGTCAAACAGGCCCTGTAACTATTTCTGAAAAGAATCCTAATCTCTGCATAGCCTGCCATGTTAATAGAAAACCTCTGTGGGATACCTATGAGGCTTGGCCCGGTGTTTATGGGTCTGAGGATGATAGACGACCAGCTTCAGAGCAAAAATGGTACAATAAGTTTCTATCTAATACCTTCGGAAAAGTAGGAAGATACAAATATTTTTCTGAAAAAGAGTATCCGAGAACTGGGTTTAACCAAGAATACTACCCTGAAAGAAGGAATATGTATTTTGCTTACGCTTTGATGGAATTAAACGGAATTAAGGTAGCCAATGAGCTGGGAGAGATCATTAATACAAACCCAGAAATCAAAATATTTCGTTTTGCAATTCTTCATGCCATGGTTTGCCACAAAGACCGATATTCTTCAGATGAAAATCTTTTAAAATTTCTCCCCGAAGAAGCCCTTGCCTCGTTTAACCTCAACTACTCCGAAATTTATGAGAACACGAAATATCATATCAAAAAAAGCTTGAGTAACCGACAGGCGCGCCAAGATAACAACATCCCAAACAACTCCTACCGACTAAGAAATGTGGAGTTCTATAGAATGACCGCTAGACTTAGATGGATCCTCGAGAATCTAGGTATTAAAAATTTAGATAACTTCTCTATGGAGTTCGGAGAAACCTTTACTCTATACCCAGGTCCTCACTTCAATGTGGGTGGATTGGAAGTTCATTTGTTTAAAGAAATCATGGAACGTCAGGAATCTCCAAAACTCTACGATCTAATGTCCAAGCGAGAAGCAGAGGGAGATGTTAACTACAACACCGATGAAAAATGTGAATTTATCAGATCTTTAAGCTTGAAAGAGCTTAGTAGTTTCAATTCATCAGAAATTAATTGAGGGGACTTTGATCCAAGCGAGCATAACTTAGAACTATCCATCCAAAGTCTTAATGGCTACAAAATTATCACTCAAAAGCTATACTTTAAGTATCGGCGCAAATATCAACCTCCCTGCTACTACTTCCTGTAACAAGCTGGCTTTAGTTTATTATCAATACCCCATAGCCTGCCTATTTTTTTGGTAATAGATTTACGAGGGGTATTTTGAAGAATAATTATGTATATTTCGTATCATTATGAGAATTTTTATGAAAAAAACAACTTCATCTAAGGTATTGGTTCTGAAACTCCGAAAATATTTAGTACTAAACCTGGGAGAAAGCAATGTCTATCAGAATTATGATCATCGGCATTAGTTTAGTTTTATCAGGATGTTTAGGTGGCTTAAGCGGCACTAACAATGAAACTAGTCCAGCAGTAGAGACAAGCCTAATTCCTGAAGACGTCGGTTTATGGGACGAATTAGTCAAGTCTCCAACAGCGACTAGCGATCAGATTGATGCCTTGATTTCTGAAAAAGAAAAAATCACCAGACTAGCTCTTACAGAATTGGCATTTGACCGAAAACATTTATCCAATAACCAAAGACTGACTTTATCACAAAACTTAAACTCAATTATAAGCGGCAGCTCTGTAAATACTGATGTCACAGCGTCTCAAGCCGAAGAACTTCTTTGGGCTCTTTTGGGGACAACTATTGATATAGGAGAGTCCCTTTGTGAAATCGATATTTCAAGAGTAAAATTTTCTGAATTCAATATTGCAGAATTTGATTTTAGGAATTGTACAGTTATTCCTTGGGCTGAAATCAATGCGGTAAGCCATGCGTCAGGATATGAAAATGTGAACTTCTCTGGGCTTGTTTTAACGGGTTTTATCCCGCCTGTAGGTAGTCGTTTGGCTGGCATCGATTTATCAGGTGCTACGAATATACCTTGGACTCAAATTAACTTAAATACGGCCACAGATGGGCTCAAAGGTGCCAATTTAAGTGGTCTTGATTTGACTGATTTAAATTTCACAAACTCCGATAGTGTAGAAAATATTAATATGAGCTCAGCGACTAATATTCATTTTACTAGTCTCAATACAAAGTCCAATTTTACTGGAATAAGCTTTAAAGATGCCGCAGACCTTTCTGGTTTTAGCCCCAGTAGTTCGGCGAATATGACTTCTATGGTTTTCTCAGGTGCCACCAATATACCATGGGCGATATTCGGAGCTAATAACAATGTATGGGGCTTGGTGTTTCTTGACCTAAGTGGTTTGGATTTAACCAGCTTTGCTCCCCGTACTTCAGCTCATCTGTATGGTTTAAAAATAGACGATGCGACCAATATTCCTTGGACCATTTTAGGTTCAAATACCGCAACTTTTAGTTACAACTTTGCATCCTTCAAAGGCCTTGACCTCTCAGGATTTAGCCCTTCTACCAGTAGGCAATTTACTAATGTGAATTTCTCTGAGGTCAGTGAAATGAAGTGGAGCATAGTCAATAGCAATACATATTCTGGCGGTTTAGAAGGAGTTAATTTTAGTGGAATGGACCTAAGTGGCTGGACAAATGCAGGCACAAAAGATATCAACAGTATGGTTCTAAGTGGTGCCACCAATATCCCATGGACCGATATTAATGGAAGTACTAGAGACATTGATGGGCTTGTGTTGAGTAGTTTAGATTTAAGTTTTTTTAACCCTGGTACATCTAAAAATATAGAAAAAATAAATTTCTCTGGAGCAAGTAATATTCCATGGGCCGCGATTAATTCCAATGTTCATGCAAATGGCCTCGCCGAAGTAGATTTTTCAAGCACTGATATCTCAGGCTTTGCACCGGCCGTATCGCAATTAATTACAGGAATGAAGTTAAAAGCAGCCATTAACATTCCGTGGACCAATATAAATGCATTGACCGGCTCGAATGCGGTTGAAGGCTTAGACTTGGAAGGCCTTGATTTAGCCAGCTACAATCCTACTACCGGTATTTCCATAGCAAAAACAAACTTTACAGGAGCAAGCAATATCCCTTGGAGTATTGTAAACTCCGGAAACTCTAACTCCACCGGTTTGGAGGAGGTAGTTTTATCTGGTTTAGATCTATCTTCTTTCAATCCATCTGTTAGTGTTCCCGTCAATGGGATCAATTATAGTAATTCTACCAATATCCCTTGGGCAGCCATTAGTGCTAATACCGCCGCTAATGGCTTTCAGAGCTCGGTGATCAAATCAGTAGATATGAGAGGATTTGACCCCACTGGTAAAAGTATGTTGGGAGCAGATCTTTCTTTAGCCGCCAGAAGCGTAGAAGGTTTCGAAATTATGACCCAAAATATGCCAGGAGCTGGTACCACCTTTTATGATGGGACCACTCCTTGGGAGCCTTAAAGCTCAAACCCACGGTTTTTAAATAAGGCTATTTCACAAAGCTCAGTCCATAAATAATCGAGCCATTCTTTTGAGGGGCAAAAACTCTTAAAACCAAACATAAATAGCTTTTGATAGGCAACGTTTAAATAATGAATAAATCCATCAACGGGCCCACATTTTCCAAACTAATTCTAAATAGATAACTAAATTTACTTCAAGACCAATAGAAAACAAGAGTCTCTGAGGCAGCTGAAAATACACCCCGTTTTCTTGCGAGCCTATTTTGGGACTCTATGATTGCCTTTTTACGTCTATCATTATTTTGATATCGCACCAAATCGATTGTGTGTCTTTTAAAAGGGCCCGAGTTTTGTATTATAGAAGCCTAAACGGAGGATACAATGGCTTTGAAAATAACGTATGTTTTATTCTTTTTTACCTTAATCTATCTTGGAATGAATGATCAAAGTAGTTCAGATCGGGCATCCTAGAATAGTTTTTCACTTGAAAAGTGCTTCGAAGGAGCTCTGAGGCTTGAGAACAACTCGCTTACAATATTCAGTCGATACCCACCATAGGCACTCTACAAATAAAAACAGGCCTATTTACAATGCTATTCTGCAATTGTTTATTGTGGTCTTAACTTTTAGCATCACGACTCCTCTACTAGGTAATAGTCCCCCGATATGCTCAAAAAACTACGAACACAATACATTTTTAAATCTGCCAAAGGTATATCAGCAGAGCCTTCACCCTGCCACTGAAAAACTGATTCAATCCCACCCTATTTCTAAATATGCTAAACGAGTAGATTCAAAATATGAAAAACTATACTTCAACATTTCTCATCTCAGTCCAAGAAACACACTAGATTTCTATTTTACGGGAGAAAGCATCCAAGCTTTTCATTTGGGTAAAATCATTAAATTTCTAATTCCAAAAGTCACCTTGGCCGAAACCAATATGGACAAGAATATGTACGAACACGATAAAACATCCATTGTTATAAGAGACTCAGTTGAAATGCCTAAGGTATTTGATAAGTATAACTCGAGGGCCGGACATGTTCTTGACATGAATATCTTAAAGCCAGCGAATAGACCAAACTTAGTAAATTATGACATTCCATTAATTAGGAGCTTGAAAGAACATCGTGAAAAATCTATTTCCTTAGTTCAACAAAGATTAGAGATGGGATATATGGAAACTATCCTGCACCTGCAAAAGCTGGGGTTCAAAATTATCTATATTTCTATTACGATGGAGTCGCTAGCGTTTGACCAAGCCTTTTCTAAAGAGAGCTTTAGGTTTATTCCTATTTCAAAAGTAAAAAAATCACATTTAGATTTTTCTGATGGAAAGACCCTGCTCGTCTTAAATGACAGTAGAGGTATGCTTCCACTAGTAAGTTCTTTAGCAAAATACAACCTGACGGAAGAATCTAAAAATATTTTCGAGAGCGTTTATACCGGAGCGCAAAGCTTCTCCATTCAACCTTATATCAAAAGAAGCTTTGGCACTGCTGCCAATAGGACTTGGATGAACCATCTAATGGAAATGCACTCTATTCAACGCTTAGAACGAATTTCTGATTTTACGCCTTACCTTCTAAATCGATCATTTAAAGGAAAAAGTGTAGAAAAGCTCCACGAAGCCTCATTAAACAAACTACTAGATGAGCTGCTTAAAATATTTGAACGCACCTATCCAGTAAACTGATTAGAGGTTTGAATCCGTAATTAAAAATAAAAAAAAGGCCCTCCGAAACGGAGAGCCTTAGGTTAAATATTCTTTTTGTAGAATTAGAAGTTTTTTACATCACGATCATTTAATTTTTGAATGGGTCTGTTGTTTTTCTTTACCAGCGTTTTTAACATATCATACTGCTCTTTACTCATTTCCAATGGTGTATTCATAACGGCCCACTTTACACCTTCCGTACAAGGTGGCTTCGTCATCGAGCCTTCATAGGTGTAGTGCGTGATTACGGTTGGGACTAGTTCACTAGGAGAGTATACAAAATCTGGCTTCAGCGAGCTCTTTTGAGCCTCTTTTGGGCTGTTCATTAACAGCTGCTTTAAAACTGTATTCTCCTTACCCAGCTTATAAAAAACCGCAAGATTCATCATCTTGCCACTTTCATCTTTATGTTTAAAATGTAGCTCTAAAGGAAAAGATTTTCCGCTCAAAGTGTGCTCACTTGGGGTGTGAAAATCGATCGCCTTAAGGTCATAAGACATTGTATTGTGCTGAAGTTTAGAGCCTGGCTCCACCTTGAATCGAAGACCTTTTCCTGTGTTGGTAACATTTAAAGTGGAGGCGGTGTAAAGAGTGTTTATACCACTCCCCTTTACAGGCTTTTCCCAAATTAAGTTAATTGGGCTTTGAAGGCTTCCTTCTTTGCAGGTCTTGAAATTTTCATCTAAGTTCCCCCAATACTCAGGGCCAAAAGCACCTTCATATCCCCAATGCTTTGTATTTTCTTTTTTCATAGCTGCTTTTTCTATTTCAACTTTAACAGCTTTAATTACCGGAGACTTTTTCATAGGCTCATCTTTAGAAACTTCTTTTTTAGCCTTAATGTCCTCAACTACTTTTTCTTCTTTTTTTTCACTACTACCACAAGATATCAAAGATAAAACTAAGCCGGATAGTACAAGATGCCTCAACATGGATGCTCCTAGGTATGAGAGTGTTTTTAACTGCTTACAGAATAAAAGGGCTTAGTCTAATTGAGTATATATCCTTGAATAACTATCAAAAGGTCGAGATATTATGTAACACAAACAGGTCTTGCTACACTTATTCATGAATATACTAAAAACTGTAATCAATTAGCAAGAACAAGAGGACGAATGGGGCTTAAAGTTTATTTTTCAGGTTTATTTCTAGTGCTATTTAGCTGCGTTGATTTATTTCAAAACAGGTATGAAGCAAAATCTATATTGCTTGGAAACTTTCGAAATCTAGCCTTTGGAGTTTTACACATTAGCCTTGCCACTTTTTTGTTTAGTCTACTACTCCATTTTCCAGAGATGGAGACTTCCAAGAAAGGACCATTGCTTATACTTGAGATTATTAGTTTGATCCTATTCATGGATTTTATTACCTATTGGTGGCACAGAGCCTATCATAAGTGGCCGGCTTTATGGAGGCTACACAAGGTTCATCATAGTGACACAAGGTTAAACACAGCATCAGCCTACCGCTTTCATTTGGGAGAATTATTTCTTTCCAGCCTATTCAGATTTGGCCTATTTTTTCTATACACCCCAAGTTTAGAAGCCTATTTATGTTTTGAACTTGTCTATAGCTTTTTTAATCTACTGACTCACTCTAAAATCGAGCTACCCAATAAATACATTAATCAAATAGAGAAACTATTTATAACGCCAAGGCTTCATCACAACCACCACCACCATTTAAGAGAAATACATGACAATAACTTTGGAGTTATATTTTCTATTTGGGACAGAGTATTTGGAACCTTTTACCAAAAAGGAAAAGAGCCCTTAAACACTAAGCTTGGCATAGGTGATTCACCTAGCGAGCCAAGCTTTGTAAAATTACAAACTATGCCTATCTATTCGAAGGATTGAAGAGCATAGAGCGCATTTCCAGGGCTTTCTTTAGAGATTAGTCTTAGACCAAAGAAAAGAAGTATTATCGCAATCACTACAAAATAAAGTAGTGGTTCAAGTAAGGATAGACTCAGCTCACTCTTAAATACAAAAGCCATTATGATATAGGAACTACTTAGACTTACGAAGACACTTAGCAGGACAGCACTTAGCCCGAGAACTCCAAACTCTCTAGATATAAGCTGCGTAATTTGTCTTT
>JBGCGH010000034.1:0-122780 GCA_045110695.1 Bdellovibrionales bacterium
TTACTCTTACTCTTACTCTTACTCTTACTCTTACTCTTACTCTTACTCTTACTCTTACTCTTACTCTTACTCTTACTCTTACTCTTACTCTTACTCTTAAACATTATCCTCTTGGACGCAGTTCACCAGTCAATACTGGAATTCATATTTTTAACTTCCTACTTTTAAAAGGTGGGGGAAAATACTTTCCCCCGAATTGCAGGAAACTTTTTAGCGAATATTAGCCTGTCAGCCCTATTTGCTCCCGGTTGGGGTCAAAAATCTAAACCATAATCTCTTAATCAGTGAATTAAGAGAAACTCTGGTTTAGGAGTGATAATGCCGCATTGGCAGACTGGTTGGCTTGTGCAAGTACAGAGGTACCAGCTTGCATTAAAACGTTACTCTTTGTGAGTTCCGCCGTCTCTTCCGCGATATCAACATCTCTGATTCGGGAATTTGCAGCTGATAAGTTCTCTAGCGCAATACTTATATTACTGATCGTTGATTGTAGTCGGTTTTGAACCGCACCAAAATCCGCTCGCATTGCTGATACGGATACAATTGACGAATCAATAGCACCTAATGAGTTCTGAGCCGAGGCTTTATCTGCCACAGAGGTTAGGTTAATACCTAAGGCTGCGGAGTTAGCATCTGCTTTGGAAGCATCAAAAGATAATCTATCAATGTTAGGGTCATTCTTAGTTCCGACTTGGAAATCCAAAATCGCACCTGTTCCAGACAATAATGGTGTTCCGTTGAACTCCGTTCCATCTGCGATACGGTCAATCTCTGAAACGAGTTGATCATATTCCACATTTAGAAATTGTCTTTCTACTGGTCCGACGGTATCAGAAGCGGCTTGTACTGCCAATTCTCTTAGTCGAATTAGAATGTTGGAAACTTCGTTTAAGCCACCCTCAGCAACCTGGACTAAAGAGACACCATCTTGTGCGTTTCTTGAAGCCTGCTTCAATCCACGAATTTGCGCTCTTAAGTTTTCAGAAATTGCTAATCCGGCTGCATCGTCTCCGGCTCTGTTGATTCTAAACCCAGAGGATAATCTCTCTAAGCTTTTGTCTAAGGAAAGTTTGGTTCCCATTAGATTTCGACGTGCATTTAAAGACGCCACATTTGTATTAATCCTTAATCCCATTTTAATCCTCCTCCATGAAGATTAATGATAAAGCCCATCCTTGAGCTATCATTGTGAAAGCAGATTAACTCTCACAAAGAACTTTTCGGTGTCTCAGAATGAATCTTTAGGGCCTGAGTCTCTTTTTGAGAAGAACTAGAACTTAGTTCTGAAAACTAAAACTAAAGGCCCGGAAATTCCCACTAATTCAGGACCTAAGCCTAATGAGTTGCAAAACTAAAAATGGTTCCATTGGCACTGAATCCATTTATTTCGATAGTGGCTTAAAGTATCCGTCTGATATTCTCCTTATATATGGGCTAAAATTCTACACCCGCCCGCCCATCCATCAGATCTCTCCCTGCTCACAAAAAGATCAAAACATGCAGTGAACCTCTAGAAACTGTTTCAAAAGGATTTAAATAAGCCCAATGCTAGTGCAACTGTTCCAGTGCAGTTGACCCAAGAACTTGCTTAGCTACACTTAGCTATTCATAAATAAAGGAGTGAATAGCTATGAAAAATTTAATTTTAGTAGCCTTGATAGCTTTTGGTTTGGGTGCCTGTACAACGGTTACCATTACACCAAGAGGCGAGGCAAAAACAGTAGTACAACATGATTTTGAATCCACAAAACCATTTTATATCCTTGGTTTAGTTGGAAAAGCGGAAATAGACGCCGCTAAAGTATGTAGTGGGGCAAAGAACATTCGCCAAATGCAGACCTTCCAAAGTTTTGGTGATGGACTATTGACTGCAATAACTATCGGAATTTATACACCTCGAACTGCACGTATTTGGTGTGCAAATAAATAAGGAGATATGATTGTGAAAAAAATAGCATTGATTTTTGCACTACTTTTTACTGTTTCAGCCTGCCAAACGATCCATTTTAAAAATGGGGATCAAGCAGGAGTAAACTACCCTGAGATGGGCCAAGAAAAATGGCATCATACAGCGGTATTGGGCTTAATTGAAGTATCTGAGCCAGTTGCTCTTCAAAGAGAATGTCCAAAGGGATGGAAGTCTATCAAGACTGAATTTGGGCCTCTACAATTTGTAGTAAATATGGCTTTAAATGTAGTTAGCCTTGGTTGGGCTTACTCTCCTGTAGCTGTAGCTGCATCTTGTAAATAAAATTAAAAAAGGGTGTTTTCTCAAACACCCTTTTTTTTCAAAACATTAATTTCTAATCAGTTTTTCCGCTTATAGGTAAAGAAAGTAAAATTCTCAGGACTGGTCCTTGGGTTTTCCTCAACTAGATCAAATTCCTCTTTGTTAAACTCTGGAAAGTAAGCGTCTCCCTCATAAGCTTTTTCAATAACAGTCAAATAAAGTGTCTCTGTCATATCTAGGGTTTGCTTATAGATTTCACCACCACCGGCAATCCAAATTTCATCTCCATATTTTTCTTTTTGAGACTCAGCATATTTTATTGCTTCATCAATATTTGGCTTCACCACACTCTGATCATCTACTTTGTAGTTAGCATTTCTAGTAACAACAACAATGTGGCGATTAGGTAACCCGGTCTCAGGTATAGACTCATAAGTTTTGCGACCCATGATGAGAAGTTTCCCCATGGTCTTGTCTTTAAAAAACTTAAAGTCCTCTGGAATCCTCCAGGGAAGATCGTTTTTATTGCCAATTACTCTATTCGATGCCATTGCGGCGATCTGGATAACTTTCATTTCAACTCCTAAATAGCAACAGTAGCTTTAATATGTGGATGCGGATCATAGCCAACCAATTCAAAATCCTCAAATTTAAAATCAAATAGATCCTTTACTTCGGGATTTATATTCATTTGCGGAAGAGTTCTCGGTTCTCGGCTTAGTTGTAACTTGGCTTGCTCAAAATGGTTTGTATAAAGATGAGCGTCTCCAAGGGTGTGAACAAAGTCTCCGAGCTTTAGATCACAGACTTGGGCTACCATCATAGTTAAAAGCGCATAACTTCCTATGTTAAAAGGAACTCCTAAAAACACGTCGGCGCTTCTTTGATACAACTGGCAACTCAATTTGCCATCAGCTACATAAAATTGGAAAAATGCATGACAAGGAGGTAAGGCCATCTCTTTTAGCTGTCCAACATTCCATGCGTTTACAATTAGCCTTCTGGAGTCAGGGTTAGTTTTAATTTGCTCGATTAGGTTCTTGATTTGGTCATGGGTCTCCCCGTCAGCGCCTGCCCAAGAACGCCATTGATGCCCATAAACAGGCCCCAAGTTGCCGTTTTCATCAGCCCATTCATCCCAAATACGAACGCCATTTTCTTTTAGATATTTAATGTTTGTGTCACCACTTAGAAACCATAACAATTCATGAACGATAGATTTCAAGTGAGCTTTTTTAGTAGTAACAAGTGGAAAGCCTTTAGCTAAATCAAAACGAAATTGATGACCAAAAACACTTTTAGTGCCGGTACCAGTTCTATCCTCTTTCATAGTCCCATTTTCTAAAATATGTGACATTAGATTTAAATATTGCTTCATGCTCGCCTCCCGTAGCTTGCCTATTTTTTTGGCTCAACTCTTCACCCTAGAATACTGAAACTGGAACCCAAAAGATACTGATTGGGCGTCTGGCCATGGCAATTCTCTTTGATAAGCTGTGCGACAAAACAGTAGATTGCCCATCGCAGCAACACGGTTTATATTGGTTTTAATTAGTGCTTACAGGCAAATCAGTCCAAACGAAGGAAAATATGGAAATTAGAGATCCTATCCACGGTCCCATAGAAATCAACCCACTTTTTGAGGCAATTATTGAACAGCCTGCCTTCCAAAGACTTCGTTCGATAAAACAATTGGGCTTTGGAGAGTTTAGCTTTCCAGGGGCGACTCATAATAGGTACATTCACTCGCTGGGGGTTAGTCATTTAGCAGGTAAGTCCTTTGACTCTATTTTCCAGGGTTTTCCCTTTTCTCAAAACCAAAGTAAATGGCGACTTCGACAATGCGTAGTCCTCGGAGCACTTCTTCACGATATCGGTCATGGACCTCTAAGTCATACCACCGAAGAAGTTATGCCCATGTTATCAGAATTAAATATCCCTTGTTACAAAGGCTTAGAAGATAGACAGGCCACGCATGAAGACTACACTATAAAATTTATTACAGACTCCATGCTCACTGAAGAACTTAGAAAACAGTTTGCAGATATTGACCCGATTCATATCGCAAGTCTAATTGATAGAAATATTGTTCCACCGGATGACTTCTTTTTTGAAGGAGAGGTAAACCTGAGACCCATTCTTGCTCAGATTGTTAGTTCAGAATTGGACGCCGATAGAATGGACTATCTTTTAAGAGACTCCTATTTCACAGGAGCTACCTATGGAAAGGTGGATGTAGACTGGTTGATTGCTAACTTTACTTATCACCAAGTGGATGATCGGCTACAATTAGCTATCAACAGAAAAGCTCTGTATACCTTTGATGACTTTTTAGTTAGTCGACACCATATGTATCTTCAGGTCTATTTTCATCATAAAGCGATTATCTATGATGAAATTTTAAATCGTTATCTTACATCAAAAGAATGCAACTACAGTTTACCGGCAGATATAGACGAATACCTATTGTATGTGGACTCTCACTTATACGAGCACTTAAGAGACGAGCCATCCGAGTGGGCCCAAAGAATTTCACAAAGAAGACCTTATAAGGTTTTATTTGAATTACATAATATGGGCGAGGACAATAGTCACACGGATATCATTAAAAAACTAAAAGAAGAAGGTCTTGATTTTATTCATGCCTCCTCTACTGCTCGCCTTTCCAAGTACCACAACACGGCAGACGATGGTTTTTTGAGGATTTACGTAAAAGACCAGTACGATAAAAACCTAGAACCATTTCCTATTGAGCAATGCACTCAGGTCTTTCAAAATTACGAGGGTACAAGGTGCATAGATAGAATTTATGCTAAACCAGAGCAATACACTGAGGCTAGAAGCTTATTTGAGTCCTAGCCGTTTCATTTTGAGAAGCCTATGAGAGACTTAATTCTATCCTAGTAGTTGTGGTCGTATATTTTAAGTTTTTTAAGAAACACCTTTAAATATTCTCCAACTTCGATAGAATTTAATAATGCGTTGGAATAGTAAAGGTTTTTCTTTAATAGAGCTTATGTCGGTTGTAGCGATCATCGGAACTCTGGCAGTTATTGCTGTTCCTAATTACCAACGCTTTAGTAGAAATGCTACGCATAAAGAAGGCAAAGCCCTCCTTTCTACTTTTTATGGAAATATGAGGATCACTTATTCACAAATGGGACAATTTCCCGGTGATTTCGTAGCCATCGGTTTTAGCCCTGAAGGGCAAGTAAATTACAGATTAAAAATGGATCTTGCTCCGAGAGCTTTAATTGAAATATCCTACCCCCCCAACTGGGTTTGTGATCGGTCTTGTTTTTCAACTGAAGCTACCGCCTGTAACGTACATGCCGCCTACCCTAGTCTACCCGCATCTGCATTGGAAAATACCGATCCCCGATGTGAAACTAACCAAACCATAGGGGAAGATGGAGCTACTGTAGTTCTTGATACTGGAGGGGTAGCTTATAATAAATGGGAAGAAACCCCTTTAGCACTGGAACCTCCGGCGGAACTTTGTACTGCTATAACTACTGAAAATATATTCCAAGCCTGTGCAGCTGCCGATCTGGGCGCTAATCTACCAGATGTGATGATGATAAATCACGCTAAAGTGATGAGACATATTCAAGACGGACGTTAAGCCGTCTTTCCTCGAGATTTTAGATTCTTAGAAATCGAGAATAGAATTATCATTCCAGCTAACATCATAAAACCTCCTAGAAAGTAAGGAGACTGAATATTGATAGAGTAGATAAATCCTCCTAAAGCGGGCCCAATGATTCTACCTAAAGCGGACATACTCTGATTCACTCCCATGATCATGCCCTGCTCTGTCTCGTCAGAGAGTAAAGATACACTACCCAAAAGCGAAGGATTTATCATACCAACTCCAAGAGCTAGAAAAGTTTGAGTTATAGCCATCGTCCAAATATTATCAACAAAGGCGATTCCTACCATACCAATAGCGGCCAGGCCAAGCCCTAGAAACAGTAAGTTCTTCTCGCCATATTTGGGCATCCACTTTCTAATAAAGTAACCTTGGGTTAAAACCATCACTACTCCAATATAAGCAAAACCAAAATAGGCAATTCTTAACGGCCATTGAAAGACCTCATCAATATACAAAAATACTGTGGCCTCCATTTGAGCCATTGCAAAAACCTGAAAAAGCGTGATTAGCAGTAGACCAGGCAAGACTGGTCTACCAAAAATATTTTTAATAGCAGCCCATCTAGAGGTGCGGGGTTTAAGTTTCGCACGTACCTCTTTGGTTAAACTCTCTTTCAACACTTTTAAAGCTACGAAAAAATTTAAATAACAAATACCCGCAGCGATTAATGCCGCAAAGTTCATCCCAAAAGGTGGTTGATCCGATATTTTAACTCCCAAATCTCCGAACAATCCACCCAATACCGGCCCCAATATAAAGCCCATACCAAAGGCAGCCCCTATTAATCCCATGCTCTTTGATCTTGCATCAGCCGGAGTAACATCAGCAATATATGCCATAGCCGTAGATATATTTGCTCCGAAAAAACCAGCAAGCCCCCTCGATAAAAAGAGGAGCCAGAGACTATCGGAATAGGCAAAAAGTAAGTAACTGGTACTACTACCAAATAAGCTAAGAAGTAATATTGGCCGTCTACCAAACTTATCACTTAGTTTTCCCCAGAAGGGAGAAAATACAAATTGCATCAAAGAATAGATCGACATCAAAAGACCAATTTCCATGGCCGTTGCACCGAGATGCTTTCCTAGATACGTGGATAAGGGAATGATCATTCCAAAACCTACCAAATCCATAAATACGATTACAAATATTACGATCAAAGCAGACTTTGAATTTTTCTTTTCCATCTTAGAACCTTTTAAAAATTACACTTATCTCAATTAGTATCTGGAGGCAGGAGCACAAAACGGAATGCGAGAATAATAAGTAGAAATTTTACCAACTTTAGCCCAGTCCCGTTCTTGAAGTGTCCTTGTTTTTCCTGTGTGAAATTCATAACATAGACTCAGTATGATGAAAACAACTCTATTATTTTGCATTCTATTTCTAGGCTCTTTTCAGCTACTAGCTGCTGAGCGCACTTGGCAGCTTAAAACAGGCTTTGACTATTTCAATACCACTCAAAATTTTGATACTGAGGGTAATATCGACGACCTATTTACTGGTCAGTATTTTACTCACATGAGATTTAATGGTGATTTTATCTACCGATATAATAGATATCTTAATTTCATAGGATCTCTGGAAGGGGCCTACGGAGAAAGTTTTAGAGGCACAGATACTAGAACAAATTTTAATATTACAAATTTTGCAGGTGGAGCTGAGTACATTCTTAGCCTCGGTAAAAGCTCTGCGGTGGCTCTGGGATTTATTCAAAATATCACTCCCAACGCAGTGGATGTGAATACAGATCAAGTCATCTTGTCTGATGGAGTAATGGATTCAAATCTATATTTTGATCTCTATACCAGTATCCAAAGATTTGGATTGAGAGTAAAAGGAGGATATCACGCCAGAGACGATGGAACAGCCAACCTTGGCCGCTTTCTCGGTGAGATTCAATACAGATACCTACCTTTTATAGTTGGTTTAGGCTATGAGGGAATTATCTCAGCCACTGATGATCAATTTGTGAACTCCCCTATTTCCAGAACAACTGTAACAGATAGAGTAAATGGTGGTTCCTTCAAGTTTTATAACGTGAACCCAAAACTAAGCGAAATCAACCTTTGGGGCCTATATAGTCAGTCCCCATCTCTTGCTTTCCAAGTTGGCTTAAAACATACGATCGAAGGTCGCAGTAGCGCAGCAGGTAGCACCATATATTTTAATCTTTTCTACTCTTCTAAAAATAACTCTTATCAGACAGAGTTCATTCGATTAGCATCCCATGGAAAGACCGAAGAGGGAGAGTTTAAAATTAACCCTACCCAATACGAAGAGGAACAGTATTTTGTTCCAGATCCCAACAAAAAGAAGAAACGTAAAAAGAAGCGCTTAAAGAAACGTAAGAAAAAGCGAATATTAGACGAAGTCTAAAAAACTACTAATCATTTACTTTCTTTAGTTGAATCAGAGCTTCATTTCTTCGAAGAAACCAAAGAGTCCAAGGCGGGTCATATCCAGCAAACATTGGTGCTGAATCCATTTCATACTGATTATTAGAAGCTATCCACTTTGCCAAAGTCTCTGCTTTTTTCTTTCTCTTAGAGTCACTCCAAAAGCCTGAATACTCGTAGGAGGCCATAAAATGCCCCTCTACTTGTTTCAATTTTACTCGCGGATCTAAAGGCTCAGGAAGATCTTCCATTTTATATTTTGAAGGCATACTGAACGTCATGGTCCATTGCTTGTCTTCTTTTGGCTCTACAATCACTGGTGCAGTCATAGCTATTTTTTCGTTAGACTCCATGATTACAGGAGCCGTCATTGCAATTTTCTCGTTTTTAGTTTCCTCAGATCGAGTCACGGGTGAGGTCATTGCAATTTTTGTTTTTGATTTGTTCTTTCCAAATATATAGCCCGCCAAAATACGGAAAGCATCCCCTTGAGCATCATCAAAACTACCATCAACTGTTGTTGTCGCAACTATATACGGAGAGTACTCGCGGATCTCTTTGTTTCCTTCTTTTAGGACCACCTTATACTTTGGCTGTTCTTCAGATCGAACACCAAAAACCGAACAAGCCGACTGAGACATGGCCGTGACTAAAACAAGAATCGTTTTCAACTTTTTCATAAGTATCTCCTTCAATTACAAGATAACATTGCTGAATCAAGTAGTGGAATTTTATTTTTTAATTCATCCAGCTCAAAATCATAGATTCGTAAAGTTTTTCTTCTACTTTGCCCACCCTTTAGGATTTCCACCCTAGACTTGGAGCGGCTAAGATGACTAGCCACAAACCGAACTAACTCTTCATTTGCCTTTCCGTCTATAGGTGTTGATTTTAGACGAATTTTCAACAGACCATCGTGTAGTCCTGCTACTTCAGACGTCTTTGCTCCCGGCTGAACATATATTTTAAAATCTAGACTCTTCAATGGGCTCCTAAGCAATTAAATTAGAACTAAAGCCGTATTCACTTTACTTGGTTAAATGAGCAGAATAGAATTTTATCATATCTCTAATAAACCATGGAGGAAAAATGGCAAGAGGCGATAATAGAAAAACTTTGAAGATGAGACAAAAAAAGAACCAAGCTAAAAAGAAGGCTCGTTTAAAACGTCATCTTGAGCAAAATAAAAAGAAATAGATAAAAAACATAGGAGTAGGTATGAATTTAAAGTGGATATCCGTTTTCTCAATACTTTTACTAAGTCTTGGTCTGTCGGCTCAAAACATACGGCCAGCCGGTCTTAATGCTTACGCAGGATTTGGATTTGCTGAATATGATATAAGTTCTCCTGCTTCTAACTTTACCATGGATCGAGGAGTTTTTGCTTCTATCTCGGGGGAAAGAGGCTTTGAGTTTTTAAATTCTTATCTGACTTTTTCCATCAACCTACTTCAAAGTAAAGGACAGGCGGACTACAACTACACACCTCTATCCGCACCGTCAGTAGTAGCACCTGGAGTTGATTTTGACTCTAATCTTTTCCAGTTTGGTTTAGGCTATAAAATAAAGATATTTGATGGCGGTTGGTTTAGGCCGTATGCGGAAATCGGATATCTTGGTGGGTACTATCAGATTGAATATTCTAACGTAAGCTCTAACATCACTTCTGGCAGTGCCTCAGACGCTAAGACTTCTGACAGCCTATTTGATTCTGGAGGCTATTTAGAAGCCGGTGTAGAAATTGATTTTAGCGCTGAGTTTGGGCTGAAAATAGCTGCAAGACAGGCTGACATGAAGACTGGCGAACTAGATACACTAGATCAATCAGCAATCGACTATAAAACTACCGTAGTTTTCTTAAGTGTATTGAAAGCCTTTTAATCGAAGTTTTCCTGGGGGCGGCACAGCTCCCTTTGACATTCAAAACCAAATCCTACTATCTGATTAATTCTCTGAGTAAAAGTTCTTAATTTTGGCAAAATAAAGTTTTTAATCAGCTCATCCCCTCCTGGTTTATAGCGCTAATTTCAGGCCATTAAATCAGCTTATTGCCATTATTTACATCAAAACTAGTTTTCCAAGGGAACTAGACTTGCGATTCGGCTCGACCAAAGGTTATCCTAAAGGCTGTCTTGGGCATACTCAAGGCGAGATAAACTTGGGAGGCAGGGATGAAAATAGCGCCGATAGATATAGCGCATAAATCGTTTAAAAAGAAAACTTTTGGATTTGATACTGAAGAGGTAATGGATTTTTTAAGAGCCATTGCTGATGAGTATGAAGATGTAATTCGCGATAGAAATAATCTTAAAGAGCAAATGCGCGACAAAGAACTTTCTATTTTAGAGTACAAAGAAAGAGACAAAACTCTTCGTGACACAATCACTACGGCTCAGAGAATGTCTGTTAAGGTTCGTGAAGACGCGGAAAAAGAAGCTAAGCTAATATTAAATGACGCGAATCAAAAAGCTGACTTAATAGTTAAGGACGCTAGAGATTCTTTAAAAGCTGTTTATCAAGAAATTACAGATATTAAAAGAGCAAAGATCCAGTTTGAAAGCCATATGAAGGCTCTTATTCAAACTCATCTAAAAATTATGGAACAAGGCAACGACTTGACTCCCAACTTTGATTTGTCTTCGTCCAAGAAAACTACAAACACGAAAGATAACTCGGTGAAAGTTACTACACCGGTATCTCCTGTTTCTATGTAATTTAAATTTCATTATAACTTCATGGCCTAACTATTTATAGTTAGGCTTTTTTTTGTTTAGCGAAGCAACTCAACTTCTACTATCAAGCGCGGATCTTGATTTTCAGTGTGCAGCACTTGCTTGTATTTACCCACTTTTATGAATCCATTTTGAGCAAGTACTTGAAAGAACGGGGTTCTTTGAATTGCATTCCTAATAAGAGAATCTCTTTTAAAAGAAGTAAGAGAGTTAAGAAGAACGGAAAAGTGATTCACATAAAGCTCTGTTAGCTTATCCTCTAATAGCAGACGACTCCTAGTATGGAGGCTCAAAACCTGTTCTAAACTTTCTCTAAGTTCTTTTGAAGATTCGATGGAGCGCATAAGGTTTGTTAAAAATAAAATCGTATTATCCATGGCAAGTTCTACAGATACTTTTTTTACATGACTAAATTGGGATAAAAAGCTGGTCGCCATTGCTGATGATAGACCTAAGCGTTGGTACTCAGGCATCATATGAGCCCATTCAATATGAATACTCTTTTGGGACCTGGTGGAATAGAATGCGTTTGCGAAACCCACTTGCCTTGGCTCTAATCTACCATTATTAGATATCTCATGAAGAAAAGCACGAGCCTCAAAAAACTTTTCCCCGCTTATCGGGTTTTCTACCTGTCTCAATTCAAAGTGGAAATTTTTATCGTTTTTCTCATACATGAGGCTGCATTGCTCAAGCGCAGCACTTAAATCTAAAGAAAAAATATAAAGTATGAGAAATAGAAAACGAGTCAAAAAAAGTAATTCTCCGAACAATTGTTTATCCAAAAGGGGATAACACGAATTATTAAGATGCCCTAGTGATTGGACTGTTCTAGCTCTTGAATTGGAAGACTTTCAAAGCTTAGGAAATTTATTTCCCTCTGTATTGGTGATTAGATAGATTTTTATTTCTTTGTACGGACTTCTCAAAGCTCATCGCTAAAGTTCCCTCTAGCTCGAGTTCTCTCATTTTTTCCAATCCAGCCTCAGTAACACCCTTTTTAGAAGTTACCTGATTTCTAAGCTCATCCAAACTAATGTTTTCTTGTAATTCTGCCAAAAGAGCAGCCCCTCTGAAGGTCTTAATAGTCATTGCCCTGGCAGAGGCTGCATCAAAGCCCCTCTCCACTAACCACTCTTCCCAGTATGTCATGAGCTCAAAAACAAAGCCCGTTCCACTGGCGCAAGCCACCATTAATGCATCGAACTCGTCCCCCTCTTCAACTTTGACAACAAGTCCAAGAGGAGAAAGTAATTCTACAATGATATCTTCAATAAGCGAGTCAGATTCTAAACTACTAATACCTATAACGCCCTCACCTACTCGGGATGCGGTGTTTGGCATGACCCTAATAATACTTTTTGTAGTTGGAATTAGACTCTTTAGTTCGTCTAAAGAAATACCAGCAGCTAGGCTGATAACGATTTTATCTTCGTTAAATGCATGAACTATACTCTCTATTGCACTTGGTAGATCCTGAGGCTTCATCGCTAAAAATATGATGTCGCTCTCATCTATAAGCTCTTCGTTGGTTGGATAAACTTGAAGACCTTCATAACTCGTTTTTAGTTTTGCCATTTTCCCTGGCGTGCGATTTGATAATCCAATTTGGTCAGGAGTTACCGTACCGTCTTCCATCAGGGCTTCAATAATAGCCTGAGCCAAGTTTCCAGCTCCAATGAAGCCTACTTTTTTTCTTTTCACTAGTCCACGTGCTATTGGGTTGGCCATGGTACTCTCTTTCTTTTTACAGGAGTTACACAAGTAACAATTGCTAAGATTTAATTCTACTGTCTTTTTCCGAAAAGAGCACTACCTATTCTTATAATAGTAGCACCTTCCTCCATCGCAACCTGAAAATCTCCACTCATTCCCATGGATAGCTCCAGCACTGGTGAAGACTTAAGCTCATTTTGTAGGCGAGTTTGTAGGCCCTTCAAAAGCTTAAAATAAGGCCTAGCTCCCTCGGGAGAATCTGTTTCCGGAGGGACAGTCATTAAACCGCAAAGATCTACATTGCTCATCTCATCAGCAAGCCTTGCTAAACGAAAAAGTTCGGCCTGATCCGAGCCTGAGCGCCCTTCTTTCTGAGTAAAATCAACCTGTAGTAGAATTTTTTGAATCTTATCAATTTTTGAAGCCTCTTTCTGTATTTGTAGTAACAAAGACTCTCGATCTACACTCTGAATGAGTTCTACAAAGGCTATAATTTTTTTTACTTTGTTGGTTTGTAAGCCACCTATAAAATGCCATTTTAAATCCAGGTGCTTTAGAGCCTCGTACTTTTTCTCTAGCTCCTGTACATAGTTTTCACCAAAGATTTTTTGCCCCGACTTGAATGCAGCCTCTATCATTTCGACAGGCTTAGTCTTACTTACAGCTAGCATTTGTACTCTCTGCTCGGCAGTGGATATTTTCGACTCAAATTTTTGAATCCTTTGTGCCAAACCAAAGATACTTTTTCTTGTTAATAGCTCAGTAGTTTCCTCAATAGGTAAACCAATCACATTCTCTAGACTTCCGTCGAGCTCTCTTACAAATTTACCCGCCTGAGACTGAATCCCGTAACTTCCCGCTTTATCCAACCAGTCCTCGGTATCCAGGTAATTTTCCAGCTCAAAATCACTAATTTCTCTGAAACGAACCACACTGGTAACTAGTCTAGTTTCAAAGTCACCAGTTTTAGAATTCATTAAGCATATCGATGACTTAACCTCGTGTGTATTCCCAGACAGCATTTTCATTACTTTCTTGGCTTCCGCGCGGTTGGCGGGCTTTCCTAATCTATGGTCTTGGTAAATGACCATTGTATCTGAGGCCAAAACAAAAACTTCTTTATTAAATAGCTCATATTGGTCCACTGAGGCACTAGCCTTTTGCCTAGCTAGATCCTCCAAAGCGGCATCCAAGCTAAGGTTTTTATCGAGTTTTTCCGATAACTTAGGTGGAAGTATCTCAAATTGATATCCTAAATTTTCGAGGATTTTTTTTCTTCGTGGGGATTGAGATGCCAAAACAAACTGTGCCATAGCGCAGTTTTACAACCTTAGAGAAAAAATGGGAAGTGCTGAATATTTATTAATTCTAGGATTGGTTCTTTTGGGAGCAGCTGTTTACAATATCGTAACGGTAGTGCTTGGTAGTAGCCAAAGCGCAGATCTTGTTTGGGCCTCAGAAGAAGAGCCTGAGAAATCTAAAAACGGCTTCATTGAGTTCTCCCGCCCCCTTGCCCACTTCACCTCTATGGGATTAGCAAAAAAAGTGAAGTCTCTCACCTACCGTGAAAAAGTAAATAAGCAAATCAAAGTAGCAGGTTTATCTAGGGTCATTAACGTAGATGAGTTCATTGGGATTCAAGTATTCTGGGGTTTCTTCTTTCCACTGATCTCTTTGATAATCAATTTTACTTTCGAACTAGGTTTCTCGCCCCTTCTGATCTTGGGATTGAGTGCCTTTGGAATCTATGTCCCAAAAATGTATGCGGAACAAACAAAGGCAGCTCGTTATAAGAGTGTGATTTTGGATCTTCCTTTCTTTATAGACCTTCTCGCTCTAGCGACTGAGGCTGGGCTAGAGTTTATAAATGCAATTCAACAAGTGGTTGATAAAGCAGGTAAAGATTCTGTATTAGCCAGTGAATTTGACTTAGTTTTACGTGATATAAAACTTGGACGCTCTAGACAGGAAGCAATGAGAGACATGGCGGCTCGCTTAGACATCTCGGAAATAACAAGTTTTGTAGCAGTGATAATTGACTCAAGTGAAACCGGTGTGAGTATTGGTAAAGTACTTCAACAGCAAAGTGAGCAAATGAGATTGGAGAGGTTCTCCAGAGCAGAAAAAGAAGGAGCCAAGGCTTCTCAGATGATGCTGATCCCTATGATGGTTTTTATAATGCCAGCCGTTTTTATAATGGTGTTTGGACCAGTGGTTCTACAGTTTTTAGGACAAGGTAATTGAAAATGAGATTGATGAACAGAGACAAAAATTTAGCCCTTAGCGAGCATGTGCAATTGGCACAAAGCTTTTCTACGCGCTTGTTTGGTCTGATGGGTAAAAAAGATATGCGCTCGGTGGATGAGACTTACCTTTTTCAACCTTGTACAAGTATTCATACTTGCTTCATGAATTTCCCCATTGATGTGATATTTTTAGACAAACAAAAAGTAGTTAAGAAAATATATTGGAATATGAAGCCGTGGCGATTTACAAAAATTCATTGGAGCTGTGACGCAGCACTAGAGTTTAAATCCGGCTATTTAAACAAAACTATGATCGAGGAAGGAGATGCTTTGTATGTGGAGTCTTAAAGTATTATCTGGTCCTCTTACTGGTCAGGAAATAAAGTTAAGAAGTGGTGAAAACAGTGTGGGTCGCCATCCGGAAAATAGTATACCTATTAAATCTGGAGGAGTGTCTAAGCATCATTGTAAATTTATGGTGAACGGAAATTCTGTTTCTGTGAGTGATCTTGGTTCTTCTAACGGAACCTTTGTAAATGGAATGCGGGTTCAAAATTGTATATTACAACTTGGAGATAGAATTGGCATCCATGAGAACTTAGTAGAGTTGCAATATCAGATTGCACCTAATATGGGTATGGGTGGAAATGCAAATATGGGATCCTCCGCTGAATGGAGTGGAAGCGCAGCACCTGATATGCATGCAAACCCAGGATTTGCAGCCGAAGAGATTCATGATCCCATTCAAATGAACGCAGATGGACCACAGCTAGACTCCATTACCAAGCCACCAGAAAATATAAAAGAAACAATTGATCAATATGTTGAAAAAGTAATGCTTCCTGGTGTTTACAAACTGGCAGAGATTTTTGAATTTAGAATGGTAATTTTTGGAATGTTGATTACCTTAATATTAAGTATCACCCTACTTTCTGTGATACCTATGATCCAAATTACTCAAGATACCATAATTAAAGAAAGTAGCCGACGAGCTGTCTCCATTGCCAGAAGTTTAGTTAAAGTAAACCAAAGCATTCTACAGAGAGGTATGAAATCTCAGTTAACTACTAGTTTCGCTGAGAAGGAAGATGGAGTGCTTGCCGCCTTAATCATTAACGCCGAAGACGGTAGTGTAATAGCTCCGGCCAACCGAATTGGAGCCTACAAAAACCTTCCATTCATACATAGTGCCAGAAAAAAAGGCGAAGAACATATTAAGAAGATAAGTGATGACCAGGTTGGCGCAAGTATCCCAATCAGAACCTATGATGCTAGTAGTGGGAGCTATGAAATTTCTAGTTATGCTGTTGTACTGTACTCTTTAGGAAACTTAGCCATGGACGATGGAAGAGCTATAAGTCTCTTTATACAAACACTGGGAATGGCTCTTATAGTTGGTTTTATATTCTACTTTTTCATCTTTAAATTAGCAGAAAGACCATATCAGTATTTAAATCGTCAAATTGATTTAGCAAACAAGGGTGAAATCATGAGTATTGAGCCTGAGTTTAATATGCCGGTAATGAAACCGCTCATTACAAACATAAACAATCTTGTAAATCAAGTCGCTAACTCCTCTGGAAATGATGATGGCCCCATGAGCTTCACTGACAGAAGTTTCGAAGTAGAGAATTTAGTAAAAGTGATCGGACAAGCCTGTATGGTAATAGACATAGACAAAAAAATCTTAGCCATGAACAGTGCTGCGGAGGAAATTACAAATGAATCTGCCTCCAGTCTAGTGGGTAGTAGTACTGAAGCTATACTTGATGAAAGTCTGAAGCTGAACTTAGACGACCTCTTAGATAGAGTAGTGGCCGAATCCCATATGATTCAATCCAATACTTTAGAATTTAATGGACTAGAGATGGATGTCGATGCACAGGCCATTGGTGGCAGTGAAGGTATTGAGTATATTCTAGTCTGCATTAATGAAAAAGGAGGCTTCTGATTTCTAACGCGATGAATGTTCAACCTACAGGTTACTTCAAGCTGAGTATAGCGACTGGCCCAGATCAGGGTGCAAGCTATGCTATTACACAGCCACGCGTAAAAATTGGCAGAAGCGCTCAGAACGATATAGTATTAACAGACCCAAAAGTATCAAGAGAACATGCTATCTTAAACCTGAAAAATAATGGGCTTTATATTCAGGGTTCCGGTGGAAAGAAAATAATCATAAATGGGCATGAACTAGACAATGGAATTTTAGCACCTGGATCTCAGGTTACTATCGGAGAAACCGTTTTTTCCGTGAGTCTTGAAGTACATCAGGCCCCTGTTGCATCGACCTACAAAAATTTAAATCAGCAGCAAGCTAGCCCTGATTTCTCAGCTGCTGAACCTGAAAAGTCTAAATTATTCTTTTATATTATACTTGGACTTGTAGTCGTTGTTGGTATCTTACTTTCACAGTCAGGATCTAAGGATGATGAGGAGTTTATCTTTAGAGATGATGAAGCTATTCAAGAAGAAATTTTAAATTTAGAGCAAAGAAAAGATGAGCTGAAACGTGAATACTATAACAGTGGTAGAAATAGCCAGCAATACATTCAGGCACAAAGTAACTATAAGCAAGGTTTTAGAGAATATAGAGAGGCGAATTACAAAAGAAGTATTAATTATTTCACAGCAGCACTCTCACAGTTTCCAAATCACAAGTTGGCAGAAAGATATTTAGTACAGGCACAAAGGAAGTTAGAAGAAGAAATCCAAACCAGCCTTGCTAGAGGCAATAGTTTAAAAGAACAAGGTAAATATCGCCAAGCGGTAGCTGAATATAGACATGTATTAATTCTTGTTTCTGACAAAACAAGTGTTGCCTTTAAAGAAGCCACTAGCCTGATGGAAGAATGCATCTTAAAACTTAAAATCAAAGGAGGAAGCTTATGATGAAACTCAAAATCTTCCTTCATGCTGATATGGTTCAAGACCTAACACTTCTAATCAACAAGCAATACGTTATAGGAAGAAACTCTGAATGTGATATTGTTTTAGATGATCCAAAGGTTTCTAGACAGCATGCAAAAATCTACTTCGATGGTAGTCAGTGGAATATGGAGCTTATCTCTAGGTTCGGAAAACTTAAAAAAGAAGGCTTTGATGTTGAATCGACTAAAATAGCCGATGAAGATGAGTTCAGCATATCTACATTTAAACTGATTTTTATTAAATCTGAAGATAGCCAATATGGCTCTAGCAGCCAATCTCAAGTGAGTTATGGGGTATCTGATATTTCTGAATCACCTCAGTTTTCAATGAGCGTAGCAGATCACCAAATGCCTGAATCAGAAGATATTGATGATTCGAACAGTGATGTAGATGATTTTTCTGAATTTAGAGATGAAGCCTCAAGTGCGATTCAACTAGAAGATACGAATGCTGGCTTTGGCGATAGTACTGCCGTAAATGTATCTTTAGGAGAACCATTTTTAAGGATAATCTATAAAACTGGTAAAGAAGATATGTATCGTCTTGAAGGAAATCATTGGGTAATTGGAAGAAGTGAAAAAATCGATGTAAGAGTTAAAGATAGTAGATGTAGTAGAAAGCACATTGTAGTTACCAAAGAAGGAACCGAGTTTTTCTTGAAAGACTTAGGTAGTTCTAATGGAACCTCAGTAAACTCAAGTAAAATTGGAAGAGAACAAAAAATAGGAATTCAATCTGGCGACGAAATATTAATCGGTGACAGTATTTTGCGATTTGAATTAAGAGATCCTAATTTTGAAGCAAAAATAAACCAGCTGCCAGTTGTCATCCATAACTCCCCTATCAAGTTTGGTAACCAAGACATCATACCTATAGGCTCACCAGGAGCAATGGTTCCCCAATCACCAGGTGGAGCCTTGGGACAAATCATTCCACAAAGAGGAATGGGTAAAAACACTAAAAATAAAAAAGTAATATATATTGCCGTAGCCTTAATTGCCGTGGCCGGGGTGTTTGGTTTGTCTGATGGTAAACCAAAAAATGAAACTAAGAACAGCAAAGAGATGGCTAGTAAAAAATCGCCATGGGATGCCTTGAGTTTTGAGCAGCAGGAGTTTATTAAAGCTCGATACAATACTGCTTATAATTTTTATATTCAGGGAAGCTATGAATTAGCTCTTACGGAGGTAGAAAAAATACACTCTATTCTACCTTCTGGATATGTAGACAAAGAACTCCCAGACAAAAACTCAAAGCAGTTAGAAAAATTTTCTAGAACAGGAATTGAGAGAGAAAGAGAATTAAATAGAATCGCTGTACAAAAAAAGCAGCAGAGACTTTTTCAAGAAAAACTAGATGAACAAATGCAGAGATGTATAAATTTAGGTGCTCAAGCATCTAGTGCTCAATTACAAGAGTGTTTCTCATTTATTTTAGAGAATCAACCCAATAACCCTACAGCACTACAGATGATTTCGGCTGCAAAAGAGAGAGAGCAAAATAGGCTTCTTATGGCACAACAACGTGCTACGCAACAGAGGTTGGCAGGAAAAGGAAGCGCGCTATACAACCAAGCTGTAGCCATTGAACGATCTGGTGACTTTCTTGACGCGATTGAGGCTTATCAGGTTCATATAAGATCTAATTTCCCTGACCCTAGGAATTTGAAATCGAAAAGTCGACAAGCCATTGCGCAGCTAAAAAGTGGAATTAAAACAAAAACAAGTAGTCTATATAATGAGGCGATAACAGCCTATGAAAACGATAATCATAGAAAGGCCCTAGAGCTTCTACAAAAGCTTCTCGAGATTGATCCGAGCAATATTGAAGCCGAAGATAAATCTCGTGAAATTAGCTCAAAGCTATACATAAAATTAAAATCGATTTATGAAGATTCTATTCTATTTGAAAACCATGGTGAAATCACAGAGGCAAAAAATGCTTGGCTAAAGATTAAGGACCAGGACATTAAAGGTGGACGATACTACAAGAAGGTTGTTATCAAGCTTAGAAAGTATGGAATTGAATAGCATGAAATTCACTCAGCATTCCTTTTATTCAAATGACTGCAACTTCCCTAAGGTAAACTCTAATTGGTCTGAAAAAGATGAGCTTTTGTTAATAAATCTCGCCTGGGGTGATCGCTCTATTGTGGGCAATATCGAATCTCAGTTCTCGGACTACTATCTATCAACAAAAGATGATAATGAGGCCACCTCACCTTTTGAAAAAATTCTTCACTTACCTACGATGACAAACAACCTTATAATTGGGTTAAAATTGGTAAATGAAAGCGTATATAAAGAAACTAACAAAGAGCAGTTTGTGAACGGATTAGAGTCATTGGCCTTTCATCAGAACAAAGAGATGATGAGCTGGGTTTCTGTTGGTGAGTTTCAAGTATACGTGAAAAAAGCAAAAGCCAAATCACCTAGCCTATATTTCTCCAACTCTAACCTTGCATCGGAGTTTGATTCTGACCTACCACCGCTACCAAAAGATTTGGTAGGCACTCAAATGCAAGCGGATGTAAAGTATCAGCACCTATCTAAAACAAGTGGTGACACTGTAGTAATCGTTAAAAGTAATAAGAATCTATCTCATGCAATTGAGTCTGTAGATAAATTTGAAGATGCTTCTCAAATAGCAAAAAAAATAAATAAACTATATCCAGACACTAGCTTTTGGATAGGCCTTTTAGGCTAAATATCTATCTAAACCAGTTACTAGTAATAGATCGTTTTTTAACAATCTCTGCATATCTGGCATTACTTTCTGTTTGTAGAAAAAGATCCACCCAACTAGGTGATTGTAGATCGGTACCTTGTCTCAGAGGCCATTTCAAATCTGCAACATAGTTCAATTTTTGTAACTCCAAACGATAGAGAAAACGATTGTACTCTTTAACAAATTTCTCTCTCCAATACTCTTTTTGTTTTCCTTTTTTGGACTTCCAACGAACTAGATTTTCATAGAGAGCAAATCCACAACCAACATCAGGTTTAACACTTTCAGAAAAAAGTGCGACAAAACAAGGAGATAGATTTTTCGTAGAACCCAATGGAAGTCCCAAATTTTTATTTGCAACATAAACCCATTCCGGCCTATTTAACCGCAAACCTAGGCCTTTAAGTTTTTTCCAGCTCTGAGTTTGCAAAAAGTAACCAGCAAGTTGGCCACTTACTTCTTTTCCCGCACCATTTAGTGCTAAATACTGTAGCTCTCCTACAAAAATTGGATCGAAGCCATCAACTTGAATCTGTTTAATCACTTTTATTTTTTTGATTTCTTGATATTCGATATCAGCAAAGGCGGCAGTTCCAGTGGAATTAAAAATAGATGTTGCTAAATCTATCTCTACTGGAGATAGATTGCTTACCCCAGCCGGTATAGGTAACTGTTCTTTTTGATCAATCAGCGTGTTGTAGTAGATCACTGGATCGGAATTGAAAAATAGTTTTTTACCTATTAAGCTGGCATTTCTTATATTCGACAAGTTCTTCCACTTAGCCCACCCACTCTCCATTAAAATAGGTCGAGTATTATCCCAATTTACTTCCTCTTCTAGTAGAGTTGGTAATAGTGAAACTGCTTTCAATAATCCCTGGTCGTTCGGCTTTTGACCTAGAATATCAAAAATCGTCATCCCCACATCGAGTAAGCTCACATTATGATCAATCTTCCAGGCTAAGCCTAAATCTCGTTTTTTTCTTGGAGGTTTAATAAAAAGCCCCACCTGGGTGTTTTCTGAATGTAAATTTAAACTAGCAAACTCATTTCTTCTATCTACAGGGGTTCTACCGTTAACCCCAACAATAATTACATAGGAGTTATCCCAAGTTTTATTTCTTTTCATCTCTCGGAATAGCTTCGACCAGGAGCTTTTTAAATGGGACCACTGACTTTCTAAACTTCTTTCTCTTACATTTCCAAGGTCGTCCGTTGTCGCTATAGTTGGAAAATCCATATCTACAAAATGTAAATGTGCAAAAAAAGAACGGCGCGATACTCGGCTCTTATGCCATTTTACAAATCTATTTCTTAAAGTTCGAGCATCCGAGTATAGATTATTGTAGTTGGCAGGATGCTCAGAAAAAACCTCCATACCTTGATGAAGACCAGAATGCCTCCAAACTGAGCCTCCCCCAGTGAAAAATGCGGTTCTATAACCTCTATCTAAAGCCAACTCGCCGATGGACCAAAATTCTTCTGCTAAAAAATGTTCAGCATTATTGGATATTCCCAGTTCAAAAGGGTTTTTTGCTGTATACATTGCGCTAAGTGCAACCTTAGATAAGGGCGAAGGCGTGTAAGCATGGGTATATCTGACAAACTCACTACATATTGTGTTTACGCTAAACTCATTATAGTCTTCTTCTAGACAAGTGATCAGAGAGGTTGGTAATTTTTCTGCACTAATAATCATTATATTGGACTTAACCGGACCACCTGGATTACAAGCCAGCAATAGAATCAATAAAAGACCATACCTAAGTCGAAACACACGTTCCCCTTTTTTATAAAATCAGAATAAAAAATATGTGTAGCTCTGGCAAGGAATGGCTTTAAGCAAAAGCACCTATTTAGTCTAGCTTTACAGCAGTTTAAAGTATTTTTCTAAATCTGCAGTGCTTGCCCTTGGCCGCGAATAATAGGATAATAAAATGGTCTTAATTCTATTCCACAGCTAAGGAGAATTCATGTTAACGGAAAAGATATTTAATGCAGCTCAATCTGGTGCCGAGGGTGTACTTTGGTTTTTAATATTTTTAAGTATTATAAGTGTAGGAATCATGATTGAAAGATATCTAACACTAGGAAAGTACATTGGTAGAACTAAGAAAATCCAAAAACGACTTAATGATGTCCTTCAATCTAACTCATTTGATGAATTAGAAGATATCAGTAGAGACAGAGAGTCTTTAGAAGGCAGAGCACTTGCTTACGGCCTACGCCACGTTAAAGAATCTGGTAAAGATGGTTTAGACAATATTTTCAATTCTTTCGCCATTATGGAAAAACCTAAACTTGAAAAGTCATTGAACTTCTTAGCAACCGTTGGTTCAAATGCACCATTCTTGGGTTTGTTGGGAACAGTTCTTGGTATAATGAAGGCGTTCAATGACCTTGCTACTTCCCAGGGAGATGCTTCCGCAGTTATGACCGGTATTGCTGAAGCACTTGTAGCAACGGCTGTGGGTTTATTTGTAGCGATGCCAGCTGTTGTTGCTTACAACTACTTTCAGAAAAAGGTGAAAGTTTCTCTTTCTGGAATAGAGGCAGTGAAAGAACTTTGCATCGCCTACGCATCTTCTAAAAAAGGATCTTAGAATATGGGTGCATTTAACGATAAAGACGAAGATGCCATAGCTGATATAAATATCACTCCGTTTGTTGATATTATATTGGTGGTTCTAATTATTTTTATGGTTACTACTCCCATAATCATGAACCCAAGTATTAAAATTAAACTACCTAAAGCGGCAAGTGGGGAAGAAACCACTCAAACTAAACTAAATGTAAGCATCTCTCAGAAAGGAGAGGTACTTCTAAATGGTAAGCAAGTTAGTGACGAAGAGCTCACCACTCAGTCTAAAGCCTTAAAGGGGCAAAACCCCGAGGTCCAGGCGATCATTGCGGCCGATAAAGAAGTTGCCCACGGTGTGGTTATTCGAATCATTGATTTGATCAAACTTGCTGGAATACAAAAATTTGCAATAAGTACGGAGAAATAAAATGCAAGTGATGTCTGTTGAGCATAAGGCTTTGACTATAAACCTTGATCCCCCTGTTTACGGAACCTTAGCTGAGATCGGAGCAGGGCAAGAAGTTGCTAGAAACTTATTTGTTGCCGGAGCAGCCTCTGGAACCATCGCCAAATCCATGTCTGCCTACGACATGCAAGTGAGTGATGCTATCTACGGTAAAGAAAACTCTAAAAGATATGTTTGTGAATCCCGGCTAATGAAAATGTTAGATCATGAATATCAGCTAATCATTGACCGCCTTACAGATAGGGCCAGTAGTTCTACATTTTTTGCTTTTGCTGATACGGTTGCCGCAAGTGCATATGGAAGTGGAAAACCAGGCCATGGTTGGATTGGTATTCGTTTTCAACGTCAACCAGGTGGTACATTTAACGATATCGTGATCCACATTAAAATGCACGACCCAAACGCTCAACTCCAGGCTCAAGCCATTGGTAAGCTTGGGGTAAGTTTAATTTACGGTGCCACTCAGCAGCTTAATGCAGAGGTTTTAGTCGATCAGTTACTAGATGAAGTTGGAAAGAAAAGGTTAGAAATTGATGTTATTAAATTCTCAGGACCTGATTACAAAGCCGTTGATAACAGATTAATCGCTCTTAAATTAGTAGAAGAGGGCTTTACTGATGCCTCCCTATTTATGCCTGATGGTGAGATTTTACAGATCGCTGATTTTATGTATAAGAAACCTGTAATGGTTCAGCGTGGGAGTTTTGAGCCTGTAACTAATATTCATTGGGACCTTCAAAGCTCTGGGCTTGAGCATTTTGAAAAGGAAATCCCTGAGAAAAAAGACGATATCTTGGTTCTTCTCGAGATGACAGTTCACAACCTTACTGGTGAAGAAAAGGTGGATCGAAAGAACTTTTTAGATCGCGTGGAAGCCATAGCACAGCTCAATCAACCCGTCTTAATCTCCAACTTTTTTCTATTTTACCAACTTAGAGAGTTCCTACAAAACTACACCAATCAACCAATTCGTATGGTTCTAGGAGCTAGTCTTTTAGGCAAGCTCTTTGAGAGGGAACACTACAATGATCTCACTGGTGGCATCCTCCAAGGCTTTGGCTGCCTAGTAAAGGGAGATACTAAATTGTATATCTACCCTCAGAAAAGAAATAATGAGCTAATGACATCTGAAAATTCATCCCCAGAGGGAGACCTAGCTCTACTATATGACTATATAAAAAAACGTGGGAAATTTGTAGATCTCACCGGTTGTAACTTAGACCAAGAAAGTCCAAAAAGTTCTGAGATCATCGAGATGATTCAAAACAATAATCCTAGTTGGGAAAAATACGTTCCAGCAGAAGTCACTAAAGCCATCAAAGAGAAAAAACTTTTTGGCTTCAATGCATAACTCCTTTCGATGTCCTCTGTGTTCGGCAGAGGATCTAGAAAATATAACAGTGAAAATCGTTGAATGGACTTTTTTCAAATGTCTTCAGTGCGGTCTTCACTTTAAATCTCTATCGGATCGCCCCAGTAGTTCTAAGGAAAAAATAAGGTATGAAGAACACAACAACGATCCTGAAGACCAACGTTATCTCAATTACTTAAGAAAGGCTGCTGATCCTTTAATTGAGATGTTAAACGAAGGAGACAAGGGATTAGACTTTGGCTGTGGCCCAGGGCCTGCTTCAAAAAAAATCTTCACTAATCAAAGTATGGATTACTATGACCCTTTTTTCTTCGAAGACCGGAGTTTACTTGAAAAAAAATATAACTTTTTATTTTGCACTGAGGCCGTGGAGCACTTCTACGAGCCTAAAAAAACTTGGGAGCAAATGTTTAACTTACTTCATGATGATGGGATTTTAATGGTAATGACTAACATCCTTTACGAGGATATCGATTTCTCAAGCTGGTGGTATATCAAAGACCCCACTCATGTGGTTTTGTATACGCCTGAGAGTTTAAATTTTATAGAAAGAACATACACTTGGAAAAAAGTTTTCGAGGGTAAAAACTTGATTGCTTTTAAAAAGTAGTTACTGCATGGCCTGAACAATTACAAAAGGCTGAATAATAAGAAACACGAACTTTCTTTCTTTTTTCCACTCAGAGGCCATTTCATCAGTAACTTTAATAATTTTCTGCGAGTTCATAAGACTCTTCACTTCATCCACTTTGTCCATAGCTAGATACAAGCCAATTTCTATAATATCTAAAGTTGGGTCGACCAAAATTATACCATCACGCTTTAGATGACTCTCGAGCGCTTCCCACTCCACTGTTTGAAGTTCGGATTTAAGTTTTTCTGAGATTTCTTCTTCGGTCATCTTAAAGTCCAATGATATCAGGGATTTGAGATTTAACTCTCTCATATAAGTCTACAACAGAATCACTAGTGGGCATAGTATCGGTGTAGCTAACGGAAGTGTACTTACCATTTCTAGACTTTTTGAAATCACACTTTTCCATTGGAACAATAGCCAGCAGCTCATCTAATTTTTCAGATTTTACAACAAACTTGAAAGTATAGGGACCTGGAAACTCGTGCTTGTCCTCTAATAATTGCTTAAAATTATCCATTCCTTTAATTAGCATAGGACTAAATTGCCGCCAAGAGCCTCCTCTGAAAGTTTATTTTTTAAGCAGAAACATCGAGTAGATCACTAGCTCCTCTGGTCTCCAGCACCATTGTCTGCTATGGATATAGAATGATATTTGAAGACTGGGAGACGATCCCCTATCAAGAAGCATTGGATCGTCAATTGGCTTATGTAGCTGAAATCATTGATGGTAAACGTGAGGAAACAATTGTTTTTTGCACCCACCCGCCCGTTGTTACACTAGGTAGAGCAAGTGAAGAGTCAGATGTAAAAGGATGGAAAGGCGAAACTGTAAAAGTGAGTCGTGGAGGTAGAGCTACTTTCCATGGTCCAAAACAATTGGTGGCCTATCCGATATTAGACCTAAGCCATCGGGGCAAAGATCTTCATAAGTTTCTACGTTCACTTGAAAATATAATCATAGAAGCCTGCATACAACTAAATCCAAATCTCCAATTAGATGGAAATAGACCGGATGCCACCGGTGTCTGGAGTGGTGAAAGAAAACTTGCTGCCATTGGTATCGCAGTAAAGAGATGGGTAAGCTATCATGGACTTGCTATCAATCTAGAAAAAGACTTAGCAGCTTTTGAAGGTATAAGCCCCTGCGGATTTAAAATAGGCACGATGATAAGCTTAGAAGAACTGGGAGCAGTTAATTTTAATCGCCAAGATATCATCCAACAAATGAAAATTAGTTTTGGAAATCTACAGATAAAATAGTTATTACCAATTCAGAGGAATCAATTGAAAGCTAATCAACTTATAAAAGAAATCAAATCGCTAGAGAATAAAGAATATGCTAAACATAACCTTAGGTTTTTCAAAACTGCAATTGGAGAGTACGGTGAGGGGGATCAATTCCTGGGTCTTAGAATGCCTCAAATCAGGGAACTAGCCGATCAATACGTATCCTTAGATCTTTTAGAGGTTCAAAGGCTTTTAGATTCTCCCATACATGAAATTAGAATGTGTGGCGGAATCATTCTCACCTATAAATATAAAAAAGCAAAAGATCTAAAATTAAAAACTGCAATTTTTAAGCTATACACCAAGAATTGGAATTCTTTTAACAACTGGGATCTTGTTGATGTAACTTGCCATAAAGTAGTGGGGGCTTACTGCTTTGAGACGGATCCGAAGCTGATGCTAAAGTGGTCTAAGTCTAAACAACTATGGCAAAAACGGATCGCAATGGTTAGCTGCTATTACTTCATTAAAAAAGACGACTCAGAACTTACTATAGCTATTGCTAATAACCTTGTAAGTGATGAGCACGATCTCATACATAAAGCCGTGGGTTGGATGTTAAGAGAGCTTGCAAAGAAAAACCCTAAAGCTACTTATAGTTTTTTAGATCAACATTCTCATTATATGCCCAGAACTATGCTTCGCTACGCCCTTGAACGCTTACCTAAAACAAAAAAAACCTACTATATGAATGCGAAAAAGAAGTTCGAAAGCTCTAATCTGTTTACTCGATGAGCCTTATTTCTGTAAAGAACACTAAAAATAAACTCTTTATACCAAGTAGCTAAAACTAATAAAAAAAGGAGCCAACGAAGGCTCCTTTTTTATATTGTAACATTTGGCGATAGCTACATTACATGAATACCATGTCCAAGAGCTACTTCAGCACTCTCCATCATAGTCTCCCCTAAAGTTGGGTGAGGATGGATAGTAAGAGCTAGATCTTCAAGTCTTGCTCCCATCTCTATAGCAAGGCAGGCCTCACTAATAAGGTTAGAGGCTTCAGGTCCGATAATATGAACACCTTTTACAATATGGGTTTCAGCATCGGCCACGATCTTTACAAAGCCATCTGTCTCTTGCAGAGAAACCGCTTTACCATTGGCACCAAACGGAAACTTTCCTATTTTTGTTTTAATTCCCTGCTCTTTACACTCTTCCTCTGTTAAGCCAACAGCTGCTATTTCTGGGTCTACAAAAATAACGGCAGGAATTACCTTGGCGTCAAAAACACGGTTAATTCCAGAGATCACCTCAGCAACTAAAACTCCCTCATGAGAAGCCTTATGAGCTAACATTGGCTGGCCAACGATATCGCCGATTGCATATATGTTTGGATGGGACGTACGCATTTGAGGATCTACTTTGATGAAACCCTTATCGTCAATATCCACACCTACGGATTTAAAATTCATCTGATCTGAGTTTGGCTTTCTACCCACAGTAACTAAAACCTTATCCACTTTTAAAGTTTCTGATTTTCCTGAAGCTTCGTAAGTTAGACTCACTCCATCTTTTTCAATCTTTGCAGATTTCGCCATAGCTTTTGTTACAGTTTTAACACCGTTCTTTTTTAGCTTACGAGTAAGAACCTTAACGCAGTCCTTATCCACAACGCCTTCAAGTAATCCACCCGCCGCTTCGACAACTGTAACCTCTGTACCTACTTTAGCTAAGAAAGTACCAATTTCGAGGCCGATATAACCTCCACCGATTACAGCCAAGCTTTTAATGGACTTATCCATCTCTAGGGCACCGGTGGAACTCATAATATTTTTCTCATCAAACTTAAAGCCAGGAATTTCTATTGGTCTCGATCCTGTAGCTATAATTATATTTTTAGCCTTCAGGGTTTCACTACCGTCTTTTGATTTTACTGTTAAAGTCGTACCACCAGAGAACTCCGCCTCACCAAAAAATTGGCTTACCTTGTTTCCTTTTAGAAGTTGGTTTACACCACCGGCCATTTTATCACAAACACCCTGCTTAAAGCTCTGCATCTGCTTCATGTCCACTTCTACTTTTCCGCTTACTTTAATTCCCATACTAGCTGATTTATTTTGGATATTATCCAAAAAGCTTGCCGCTTTTATCATTGCCTTAGATGGTATGCAGCCCACGTTTAAACAAACTCCACCCCAAAACTCTCGCTCTACAATTGCAGTATTTAAACCCAACTGCGCAGAACGAATGGCAGCAACATATCCACCGGGACCGGCACCAACAACAACTACATCAAATTCTTTTGCCATTTTTATCTCCGATTAAACTAAGTCCAACATTAAACGAGCAGGATTCTCAAGACGCTTTAGCATAGAAGTCATAAACCTCGCAGCCACAGCTCCATCGATCAATCTATGGTCCGCAGTGCAACTAAAGTTCATGGACTTAATAGCACGCCATTTTCCATCTCTTAATATTGGCTTGTCTGTCATCTTATACATTCCGATGATCGCCACCTCAGGGTGGTTAATGATTGGAGTGGCGTATGTACCACCAACACTACCAATATTTGTTATTGTAATGCTCGCTCCAGACATATCATCCAAAGATAATTTCCCAGCTCTCGCCTTTTCAGCGAGAGTCATGATTTCCTGACTGATTTCCCAAATAGATTTTTGATCTGCATTTTTAATTACAGGAACAACCAGCCCGTTTGGAGTGTCAGCGGCAAAACCAATATTAAAATATCGTTTATAAACGATTTCTTGTGCAGCATCGTCGATACTAGCATTCATCATCTCAAAACCATCTCTGCATGTAGCAATAATAGCTTTCATAACAAAAGGAAGGTAAGTAACATTGATGCCATATTCCTTCATCAATGGTTTTAAATCCGTTCTCATTTTATACAAACGAGTAACATTCACCTCGTCCATCAAACTAAAGTGCGGGATAATTTGCTTATACAACTGCATATTTTCAGCAATTTTTCTACGGATTCCACGTAAAGCCACTCTATCTTCCACAGCACCTTGAGCACTCCTAAATGCAGGGCGAGGGATTTCTTTAGAAGGCTTAACCGCCTCTATCTTAGATGCTTGAGCTTGAGGAGCACTACCACCTCCATTAGACAAAACGTCGTCTCGTGTAACTCTCCCAGCTAAACCAGACCCAGAAACTTGATTGATATCAACACTCATCTCTCTTGCAAGCCTTCTTGTACTAGGGGTGGCAAGAACAGAACTCTCCGCCGGAGGTGGAGTGATACTAGATGCTGCCTTTGCTTGAGGAGCGGCCGTGCTACTCGTTGAAGTAGCAGCAGGCTTTGGCTCTTCTTTTTTTGCAGGTGCTGGAGCTGAGGAGCCAGCGGCCTCGTCCATTACTATGATGACCTGCTCAACAGGGATTATATCTCCCTCTTCCGCTTTCAACTCTTTGATGGTTCCCGATTTACTAGAAGGGATCTCTACCGTGGCCTTGTCTGTCATAACCTCAGCAAGTGGCTGATCTATCTCAACAGAATCACCTACTGATACTAACCAACTAACTAACTCACCTTCTGTAACACCTTCACCAATTTCCGGTAATTTGATTTCCACAGTTGCCATTTATTCTCCTTAAATATTTTGCGGAAGTGGAGAAGGACCTGTGCCCTCACCTCTTCTTTGTCGTTCAATCATGCCCTTCATAAAAAACTCACCCGCTCTATAGGAGCTTCTTACCATCGGACCACTAGCACAGTATAAAAAGCCTTTTGAATCGGCCATTTTTTTCCAATAATCAAATTTTTCTGGAGTTACATACTCCACTACTTTTAGATGTCGCCTGGTAGGCTGTAGGTATTGCCCAAAAGTAATTACGTCACAACCTACATTCCTTAAATCATCCATACATTGGAGAACTTCTTCATCCGTCTCACCGAGACCTAGCATTAGAGAGGTCTTAGTGTATCTTGTTGGATCTATCTCTTTTACTTTTCTCAGAACATCTAAAGTTTTTTGGTAACCCGCTCGCTTATCTCTTACGTGTCTCGTTAGTCTCTCAACAGTCTCTACATTTTGTGCAAACACATCTGGCTTTGCTTCTACCACTTTTCGAATCAATTCAGTTTTGTTATCAAAGTCAGGGGTTAAAACCTCAACCATTAGTTTTGAATTATTCTCTTTCATCACTCGAATAGTTTTAGCAAAATGCTCTGACCCGTGATCCTCTAAATCATCTCGATCAACGCTAGTAACAACGATATAATCAAGATCCATTTGAGCGGCAGCAAAGCCCACTTTATAAGGTTCGTCTTTATCTAAAGGTAATTGAAACTTTGGGTTTGCTGTTTTCACATTACAGAACTTGCACCCACGGGTGCATGTATCACCCATAATCATGATAGTTGCAGTTCCACCCTGCCAACACTCCCCTAAATTGGGGCATTTGGCCTCTTGGCAAACTGTAGCTAAATTTAACTTAGACATCATGGAACGAAGATTTGCTACCCGCTCTCCTTGAGGGAGTTTCATCTTCAGCCACTTAGGCTTAGAGTCTACAAACTCTCCCTCTACCATAGGAGGGTGCTCATAAATTTTACTAGGAGTAATTGGGTCTTTCGCCACTTGTAACCTACCAAGATTATTTAAATAATTAGCTTTATATATGTAACAAGATTCCAAAGGTCTGCCAACCAAAACACCCTTTAGAAACAAATACTGAGCCTTGAAAGCTAGTAATTTTACTAGGGCTAGCAATTTCCATAAATAAGCTTAATTGGAGCACAGACAAGTGCTATCAAACTAGGCAGGTTCTTGAGGGTGGATAATAAGATGTTTTATCTTTTTAATAAGTGAAAAGCTGAGAAGGATAAGTATTTACAAAAAGCACCAAGTAGACTCACTAAAAGAAGTGAGCCTAAAATTGCTAAATTTATTGAACCCCGCTTAACCGCAGGTCTCTACACCCGTATATACTTTAGTTTTATCGCCGGAGTCATCAACGATTACTTTTGTAGAACAACTAGGGGCATTACCCTTAAAACATTCTAAGTTTTTTATCTCGTGTAGCCTTGAATTCAAAGTTAACTTAGAATATTTATAACCCAGAGTTGAGCCAAATGGAATGAGCTGAGTAAGCCCAGATAATTCGAAATTAAAATGCGGCTGCTTAGTTCTTAGACCATAATCTGCCAAAGTTAGATATTCCTGGTATTCTGGAATATAGCTATAACCAACCCCTTCATCTACATTATCCATATTATTTGGGATAAAAATTTCTATAGCATACTGATTTTCACGCTCGCCACGCTTTTCAAAAACCAAGGCTTCAGGCATAGCTTCACTACCGAACGCATAGCATTCATACAAGAGTTCCCTAGCGTTCACAGTAAAGGTCATTAACGGAATCAATAAATAGATAATTTTAATCATTGTTAGCTCCTTGATTCTAAATGGAATAGCAAAATCAAAGAGGATCCACAGCCTTTAATTTATCTATCACCTTTTTTCACCTAAGATCTCGCTAAAACTTGTATAAATGTTCTGTTTTTTTGAGTTCTAGACCGGCAATCTTTTAAAATAGTTGGTCCAGACCAATGTCCAGAAGAAAACAACCTATGAGCCCCAGATAAAATGACTATTCTGTATGTCTTGGAATTGTATTAGGATTTAGGCATTAGATTCCAAGGAGGAAGAATGAATAAGCTTTTAATCGGACTACTTGCATTGGGTGTGACCAGCTCCATTCAAGCCGCTAAATCCCCTACCGCCTATGCGGTTAAGACAAAACACTTAAATAGTTTCAACCAAACTAATTCTAAAAATAAAATTGAGACTATCACAGCAGATAAAGATTCAGGCTACAGTGTTGTCGTACTAAATGAGAAACAAGTTATGGATGTTACTACTCATGTCCATACGGTGGAAAAAAATTGTGGCGGTTTGGAAGATCTTAGCGTAGATGCTTCACATAATAACTTTAGCATCATGCAGAGCTTCAAACAGATGCTAAAAGAACCTACTTTTGAAAAGTTTGATTATAGTATAAAAAATGATCTCGCTGTTCGTGAAGTTCTAACTCACCTATCTAAAGCGAACTATGAGGGAGATCTAAGGATTTTCACAAGCTTTAAAAACAGATTCGCCAATAGCCAATTAGGAGTGGATGCCGCTCATTGGCTAAGAGACAAGGCCAGAACCTATGCAAGCTCATATGGAAGAAATGATGTTGAAGTAAGCTTGCTAGATACACCTAGATACAAGCAACCTTCAGTATTGGTTAAAATCCCAGGCTCAGTTTCTAGTCTTCCAGGAGTACTAATAGGCGGTCATATGGACTCCTATTCTGGGAATAAACCCGCAGTGGATGATGATGCATCTGGAACCATTGCCTCTTTAGAAGTTTTAAGAGGTTTACTTGCTTCTGAGCAAAGATTCAAAAGAGACATATATGTTGCTTTCTATGCTGCCGAAGAGTGGGGCCTACATGGATCAAAAAGAATGGCAAACCAGTTTAGACAAGATGGAATAAAGTTAAAAGGAATCATGCAATTAGATATGATTGCCTACAGCCAAGAAACAGATAAGCATTTTACTTTTGTTAGAGACTTTACCAATGACAAACTGACGGAATATACAATGGATCTAGCCAAGCATTACTTGGGAACAACAAGTGATAAAATCGGCAATACCAGATGTGGTTATGGTTGTAGTGATCATGCTTCATGGCACAGAAACTCATACCCTGCGGTTACACCATTTGAAGCACATATGGATGGAATGAACGGCGCACTTCATACACCAAGAGATACTATGGATCTCGCTGACATTGAGCATGCGTTTAGGTTTGTTCAATTAGGAATGGCTTTTATCGCAGAAACTGCTGAGCCAACAACTATTCAATAAGTTAACTTAAAGATTGCTGGCTAGGACGCACCTGTCCTAGTTAGCCTTAAACTAATTGATACCTCATTTTTACATTCGTGTACTCCAAAATACCTAATTTCCCACCTTCACGACCAAAACCAGATTCCTTAACGCCTCCGAAGGGTGCATAAGGATGAGATACTCTCCCAGAGTTAACACCAATCATTCCATAGTCCAATGCCTTGGTTACTCGCTCAATCCGTGAAGCATCTTTTGTATAAAAATAACTCGCCAGACCATACTCAGTCTCGTTTGCTAATTCTATTACATCCTCTTCGGAATCAAATTCATAGATAGCTGAAATGGGTCCAAAGATTTCCTCTTTAAACAGCCTGTGATTCTTAGATTCACTAACAACTAACGTTGGTGGGTAAAAGAATCCTCTGTCTTCATTTATATCAGTCGTGTGTATTATAGTATTAGGCACTTTTCTTATTTCCTCAATCAACTGCTCCATTTTATCAGTAGCAAGTTTATTGATCATTGGACCTACTTTTACGTTTTCCACTAAACCATTACCTATTTTAAGTTGAAAAACTTTTTCCTTAAATCTCGATACAAACTCCTTGGCTATGCTTCTATGTACAAAGAATCTATTTGTACAAACACAGGTTTGCCCAGAATTGCGATACTTACTTGCCATGGCACCCTCTACGGCTTTATCAAGGTCGGCATCATCAAATACAATAAATGCAGCGTTTCCACCCAGCTCTAGAGATAGCTTTTTAACTGTCGCGGCACTTTGTGAAATTAAAATTTTACCCACTCTAGTCGATCCGGTGAAACTTACTTTTTTTACAACACTTGAATCCATCATTTGCTTTGCAATCGGCTCTGGCTGGCCGGTGAGTATATTAACAACACCTTTTGGTAAACCAGCATCTTCACAAATTTTCCCTAGTAGTAGCGCAGAAAAAGGAGTTTGATGGTCTGGCTTAGCTACTACGGTACACCCTGCTGCAAGTGCTGCGGATAGCTTTCTGGCCAGCATAGCTTGGGGAAAGTTCCATGGAGTAATTAACCCCACTACTCCAATTGGCTCCCTCGTAAGCTCAATCTTGCTTGCCTTTGGGCTCGTCAGTATTTCACCATTTATTCGTTTGCATTCTTCAGAATATAACTCAAAATATCCGGCACCATAAATTATTTCTCCACGGGCCTCGCTTAAACTTTTACCATTTTCCAGAGTAAGAACCTTTGCATAGTCATCCACTCTTTCTATAATTAGCTCATAAATTTTTCTTAAGAATTTTGAGCGATCAAAAGCATCTAAGCTCTTCCATAGACTTAATGCGTCCTTGGCAGCAGAGATTGCTATCTGAGCTTCTGAAGCACCTAAGTTTGGTACGCTACCTATAATCTCTTCCGTTGCTGGGTTTAAAACTTTGATGCTTTCCTCAGCCGTTTCAATCCATTCTCCGCCCACAAAAGCTTTTTCTATCAAATTCATAGCATTCTCCCGTTGCATCCAATAAGTAGCTATGACTTAATGTAGCCCATAAGTATTTGAAGAATCTTAACGAGGATTTGGGATGAAAGTAAATAGTAAAACCGTATTAATCACCGGCGCTAGTAGAGGAATCGGTTATTCTCTCGCTAAAGCCTTTGCAAAAAGAAATTGTTCGCTGCACTTAGTCCAACGCTCAGATATCGATACAGATAAAATTGCCGAACTAAAAAATTTAGGTGCGGCAGCTGTTAGCTCCATTCCCTGTGATCTTTCAAATGAAGAAGAGATTCGCAAACTCACTGCTTTTTTTGATCAATCAAAAATTGAAGTGGATATATTAATAAATAATGCTGGTATCCTAACGGGTGGACTTTTTGAACAGCAGGACTTCCAAAAAATCAAAAAAGCATTTCAGGTCAACATACTTTCCTACATTCAGTTGAGTCAGTATTTTGTAAGTAAAATGCTAGATAGAGACTCTGGCTACATTATTAACAACGCCAGTGTTTCTGGAAAAATGTTTTTACCCTGTGCTTCTACATACGCTGCCACAAAAGCAGGAGTAGTGGCCTTCACAGAGAGCCTTGAGCAGGAGCTTCGCCCAACTGGTGTGAACGCAATGGTTATGATTACTCCTGGAGTAAAAACCGAAATGTTTGATGAGATCCCAGACCTTTACGATAAGCATCTTGATGTTAAAACCTTGCCCTCTATAAGCTCTGATGAATGGGCTGAAGAGGTGATTTCTGCGGTGGAAAAAGACAGCATTAGCTTAAACCCTAAAGGTATGGAGAAGTGGAGTGTAAAAACCTACCGTTTTTTACCAGGCCTCTTCAAAAATCTGGCCCAAAAAAGCTTTAGTCGCCAACCTAAAGATTGATTTTTTTTGAACCAATAATGATTTATTAGAAACAAATGAAACAAAAAATAGCAATACCCGATCTTCTTTGACAGCTTGGGTAAATTAAACCAATCTTCAGTCTCTTAAAGGAGAACGAATAATGAAAATTTTAATTAGCACTTTTTTACTTGTGTTTTCGTTGAGTGCATACTCAGCAACAGTAGGTCAATACAACTACGGCCAAGGTGGATTCACTTTATATGATGCGGACGTAATTAACTATAGCGGACTCAATATTGAAGGCTCAGGTCTTCTAAAGGATAAAATCCTAGGTCAGATCGAATACTACAACCTAAGTGACAGTGGGTTTAGCATTAGCTTACTTAGAATTGGTGGAGCATATAGATTTGAAATTAATCCTAAGTTTGATTTCTTTGCTGGAGCTTTTCTATATAGTAATGGTGGCGACGGTGAATCTAATTCAGAAATCGCACTTGAGGCTATAGCTAAATACAGATTCAACACGGAACTTGTTGGTGAAGGACGTATTATTTTAGTTGATGGCGATATAAGACTAGAGGCAATGGCAGACTACAGTATAAATAAAAATGTTTCTGTCGGTGGTGGCTTAGGTCTTTTTGATGAAGTTACTGCCATTGAGTTTTTTGCTCGTTATCATTACGATTCTTCGTTCTGGGATAACACTATTAAATAAAAGACTAAAAAAGAGGGTTTAATATCTAACCCTCTTTATTTTCTTCTAGATTTTTTTCTCTGATTCAATTCTCTCGAAGTCCTTAGATAGGTCATTTTATTTCATCTGATATTAAGAAATAGTTTTTTTTAAAAGAAAATATTTTAAATTAGATAGCGGACACATCGACGAATAGAACATAGCTTTCAGAACACTGTAAATAAATTTAACTAATTTACTATAAACCTAGTAGACTATATTTTTTTCAATTTTATCTTGCGATGAGGTACTTATGGTATGATCCCTCGATGCGCTGTCTATCCACCCTTTTCTTTATTTCGCTTATCTCCATCTATTCTATGGCGAGTTCTCCATCAGTTGCTTGTGGTCCTAAATATCCAGCCCCCTCTGTCCAGTCCAAAATAGATAACGAAGTGGTGGCAAGCTATCTCGCTGCTAATCTAAATTTCCCACAAATTTCTACAGGTACCAGCTTATCTATTTTTGCCAAGCTAATTTTAAACCACAGAGACCCTGCAACGGCACAAATTAATTTAAACCCAACCTGGCAGAAGAGAATTTATCAATCTATGCTAGCTGCTCACAATAAAAATGGTGTTACAAAAAATGTGAGTTTTGAGGATGCCCTAAGAATTTTCCCTATTCACTTTACTGGGGCTCAGAGATTTCATATGGCACTTATAGATACTTTGGGTAATGCAATACCCTCGAAAATTGCGCGTATGGAAGATAAACAAAATTTAAAGCTCGATGATATCTACGAAACCAAAGATATACACATTCTTCAAATCTTAGCTAATTCGATATGGACAGTCTTGCATTCTCCTGCCATAAAAACTGATTCGAAGGAATATATAAAAATGGTAATAGAAAACTCTGAGCTCAGGCGCCAGGGAAATTTCTCCAGCAATGCAGAACTTGTGTTTTCAAGACACCTTAAAAACGAAATCGTAAAGTCTTTAAAAAACAAGCTAGAACCTAGAGATATAGAAGTCATAAATTCTGTTCTAGCCAGTAGTTTTTAAATCAAAAAATCAAACCTTCCCATACCCAACAACAAAAAGTAGCCCAAGAGTTGGAGAAACATGCTCCCCCTAAACTTCTAAAAAAACAACTACGATCGGTTCTACTTTAAATATTTTCCGAAATTATCATTTTTTGAGATCTATCTACCCCTTAGAATTAATCTTATGAAAACACGAAATACTCACACAAGATTGGGACAAGTTTTTATTTTGATTAGCAATGTACCCTAAGTAATCCTTTTATTGAATCAATAGACAAGCTCAACTCCTACTCCCTTTTGTTAAGTTTTCAAATTCTCAGTCCCCTACCATTCTTGATAGAACCGGCCAAGCATAAATCCCCTTCTGCCTTGCTGATTGATCTATTTTAGGATATCTCCTGATGATGCGAATTCGATTGGATATATCCTATGACGGAACCGATTATATTGGCTGGCAAATTCAACCCCTGCCGCAGCCCACAGTACAAATCGTACTGCAAGACGCTCTAAAAAAGCTTTTCCCCTACGATATTAAGACCTGCGGCTCTGGAAGAACGGATACCGGCGTACACGCAAAACACCAAGTGGTACAATTTGATCTCCCTGATGACCTTGATTTAAAAAGGTATAAAGTGGCCACTGCACTAAACAGCATTTTACCTAGCTCCATCTGCGTACAAAAAGCAAGCATTGCTCCAAAAGGCTGGCATGTGCTTCATGGCACTAAAGAGAAAACTTATATCTATCGCCTTTATACAAGCGCCCAACCCAATGCTTTACTAGATCGCTTTACTACCAGATACACTTACGATTTTAATATGGAATTGATTCAGCAGTACTCAAAGTATATTTTAGGGGAACATGATTTTAAAAGCTTCCAAAGTGCCGGTACCGTTTTAGCAACAACAGTGCGAAAAGTTTTGGTCTCCGAGTGGAGAACAATAGAAGACGGAATCTATGAATATAAAATCACCGGCACAGGCTTTCTAAAACAAATGGTAAGAAATTTAGTGGGCACCATGTTAGAGCTACAACGCCAAAACACTCCGCCTGAGGAAATGAAAAATATTCTCCTCAAGCTAGATAGAACTGCCGCAGGCCCAACAGCTCCTGCCCGTGGTCTACGAATGGAGAAAGTAAGCTACTCTGATGAGTTCGGCTTTACCCCCCTCAAATAAGATTTAAAAGCTTACCGGACTCCCCACAATCTAAAACCTGGGAAAATAGGCAAAACCATGCAACTCTATAAGTACCTGAATATACTAACTTTTATCACCTCCAGCCTCCAAATTAGTTATTTGCTTTTTGATCTTTTGGCCCTCTATAAGTTGTTGCTTTTGTGATCAAAGCATTGTAGTTTCACCGTTCTGAATTGGCAGAAAGACCCCGTTATAATCTTTTTAACCATTCAAGCTATTGAAATATTTGAGGTATTTAATGAAAACTTATGTTGCAAAACCAGGTGAGATAGAAAGAAAGTGGTATGTAGTTGATGCTACGGACAAATCTATTGGTCGCCTAGCTACGCAAGTAGCAACTGTTCTTCGCGGGAAACACAAACCGCAATACACTTCTCACGTTGATACTGGTGACTTTGTTGTTGTTATCAATGCAGAAAAAGTGAAAATGTCTGGTAAAAAGTGGACTGACAAAATGTATTACAGTCACACGGGTTACTTTGGCGGACTTAAAGAAATCACGGCAGAAAAGCAAAGAGATAAGGACGCGTCTGAAATCGTTCGCTTAGCTGTTCAAGGTATGCTTCCAAAGTCTAAGTTAGGTAAACAACAATTAAAGAAACTAAAAGCTTATAACGGAACGGAGCACCCTCATGATGCTCAACAAGTTCAAGCCTTGAGCGTTTAAGGAGTTAACGAATGGCAAATACTTACTATGCAACTGGACGAAGAAAAACAAGTGCTGCTCGCGTATTCCTAACCGAGGGTACTGGTAAAATCACAATCAATGGTAAAACTATTGAAGAATACCTAACTATCCCATCTAGCCAAACTGTTGCAAGACAGGCTTTGGAGCTAACTGAAATGGCAGGCAAAATTGATGCTAAGATTACAGTAGCTGGTGGTGGAGTTGGATCTCAAGCAGGAGCTATCCGACACGGACTATCTCGTGCATTAACTTTATTAAATGAGAATTTCCATGGCGATCTTAAGAAAGCCGGCTTCCTTACTCGTGACCCTAGAATGGTGGAGAGAAAGAAGTATGGTCGTGCAAAAGCAAGAAAGAGCTTCCAGTTCTCAAAACGTTAATTTTTACGTTTTATTCAAAACTTCAAAAAGCCAGGTTCTTACCTGGCTTTTTTTGTTTCTAGCAAAATTGGCTAATATTAATGCTGGCTGTACTCTCTTTCGGCAGAAAAGACACCACTTACCGGGCGCTGCTCTAAAATGTAGTCCACTACTCTTTGTATCTCAAAAGAGTTTTTAAACTCCACATGTAGGTGGTTATCATGACCAGAGACCCTTCTAAAAACCACAGGGTTATTTGCCTGGTCTCTCGCTTCTATCGCCGCCAGAATATCAGAATCACTGAGTAGCTCTGGGTCGTTAAAGAAAATGACATTTAGCTCTGGAACGTCAATCAGTGTCAAAATAAGGGTCTTATTCATCTCCCGGTCATAGTCTTTCGGGCGCCAAGTCACTGGCTTGAAGCCCGGAAACGGGCGAACATCAATAATGGTTCCCGATCTGTGTCTACAATGAAGATCATGGTCGTCATCCAGATGTTTTGTGATTCCCGTTAAAGTTATAGGCCTGCCAATCTCTACGAGTAATATTTGGTTTAGCCTTTCTAGGATTTCAAACAATGGATCTACTCCAAATACCTCATAGCGCTTTGGGTTACTTGGAGATACGTTGTCTGGAAAACGATAGTATAAATAATTTCCTCCGAAAGGAAACATCGCGAAACTGTCATTTATGTATTTCCAGGCAATTCTTGCGGCACCCATCTCGGCGTAACTAAAGTTGTTTCTACAGCTTTTACCGTTTGGAATCCCTTGCATGCCGTCAAACTCAGCCCAAAAATTATCGTCCTCTAAAAAAGGATAGCGACTAATAAGATCATCTGGAGTTTCTACAGGTACTGGCTCGGGTAATACAGGGGTTGGAGCCTCAAGCTCTACGTTGTCGGAGTCTTGTATGACCTCAAAGGGGTTTTCCACACAACTTGTGGATAAACCAAAAAATAAAAGCAAAACGGGCCAATTGCGCATGCCCTATGATACTAAATCGAGGATTATGCAAAAAGTCCAATTCAGTGGCATCACGAGACCTGTGCCCAGAGATCTGCAAAATTGCGATCAAAGGCTAAGCCTAATAGAATAGATTTTACTGGTTTAAGATATAGTTGGATGGGTCAACAGGTACACTGTTGATCCTAACTTCGTAGTGAAGGTGAGGTCCAGTAGAGCGTCCAGTGTTTCCCACCGCACCAATCACATCGCCTCTTTTTACTTTTTGCCCGACAGTTGCATATATTTTAGAAACATGTCCGTAGCGAGTTAACATTCCGTAACCATGATCTATAGATATTAGTTTTCCATATCCAGCGTCGTATCCTGCGTAGGAAACTACACCATCAGCGGGAGCAAAAATAGGTGTTCCCGGAGGGGCCGCTATATCAAGACCGTTATGCATTACTGGTCGACCTGTAAATGGCGACTTTCTATAACCAAATTTAGATGTGTACCAACCGTTGGTTGGTTTCATCTGTGGAGTTGCTTTTAGAAGGCTTTGTCTTGAAGACAAAGATTCCCAAAGTCTTAATATATTTTGTTCTTTTAATTTAGACTCTTTAGATAGTTTATCGATTCTAACACTAAGAGTAGCAAAGTTCTCTGCTTTGTCGGAAAAGAGCTCGCGCTTTTTAGTGTCTAGTGGAGGGTTCTGGAAAAATAGTTTGTCCTTACTTACCACAACAGAAGCTGGGCTTCTCTCATGAACATGCTCATGCATTTCTCGAACAGCCTGACCAGGTCTAGGAAGTGGCCCCATCGCTAATCTGATTTCATTATCTTTGTTTTTAATGTTTGTAATCATACCTAGCTTGTTGGCGTAGGAATTGATTCTTTCCAACTGCTTTTCTAGGGTCACAACTTTATTCTCGACAACAGTGAATTCTTTTTTCAGAAGTGTGTTTTCAGCACTTAACCTTTTGTTCTCAATGGACTGAAACAAAAGCCCCGTATAGTCCACAACACCTGCCGCTCCAATAACCATCAGAACGATAGCTAAACTACCGAGCGCTTTTAACCAAGCAGCAGAAATAACTAGATTTCTAGTCTTTCCCTTGGCATCTGAAGTAAGGATAAAGGTGTATGTTTTTCTCATAATTTTAGCTCTTATATTTCAATCTATGGAATTCATCGGTTTGCGTCAAAACATTTTTAAGACCAGAAATGGAATGTTCTAAAATACAGGTCTAGAGTGGAGTACAGATGATTAGAATTTACAGGACTTTTGTAACACAAGGCGTTGCCTTTTTTGATTCTGCAAATTTTTCCAGTACTAAAGGCCATCAGGACTCGGAAACAGTTAAGCCTACGATGGAGATATTATCATCCCCTCCAGCTTGGTTACTTTCATAGATCATGCGATCTGGCCATTCTTTAGTATCGAGAAGAAGACAAATTTCATTAATACGATCATTATCTACCATTCCATAAAGGCCGTCTGAGCAAAGTAAAAATTTAGCCCCTGGCTTTAACTTTCTTTCGAAGACGTCCACGGTAACTTCCGGTTCGTATCCAACACTTCGAGTGATAATATTTTTACCCTCTACCCTATCGATATCCTCAGGTTTAATTATTCCAGCGCGCATTTGCTCATAAACCAAAGAGTGGTCCTCTGTAATTTGCCAGAGATGAACTCCCTCCATAGTGTAGCACCGTGAATCACCTACATTACCTATGTAAATGTAGTCATCCACTCTGAGAGCGAGAACCATAGTAGTTCCCATTCCTTTTAGCTTCTTATTTTCATTACTCTTATCAAAGATCCTTTTGCAGCTCTCATGGAAAACTCGTTCGATCAGCTCCCTAGGAGTTTCTTTCTGCTTCGGTTTTTGACGCCACTTTTCTACAAGTTCGCTAACGGTGTCCACGGCAATTTTTGAAGCTACTTCTCCGCCCTTGTGTCCACCCATTCCGTCGGCGACGACAAACAAACCCAAGGCCTCTGATAGATATATCGAGTCTTGGTTGGCAGCACGCTTGATGCCCTTATCCGTCTTTCCCCAGGCTTGAACTTTCATAACTTTAGAATAATGGAGCGCTGCTTAAATGTCTATTTCTCATATGAAATCTAGATACTTCTCTAAAGTCTAGGAACCTTAGTCTTAAACTAGGCAAGGATTTCCGCTTTTACTCAGTGTGAGCCGACTTCCGCCGATAAGAATCTATGAATAAATTTTTAACAATCGTTAATATATCAGTTTTCTTATCCTTTATGTTTCATTTGGGTGTATTTAAACTTGTTATGTGGACGGGACAGGAAGAGCCTAAGCTTGTTAAAGACAATATGATTGAGTTCACTACAATCCCCTCAAAAACAAAAGAAGAGCAACAAATCGTTGAACAGGATGAGAAAGCTAGAAACGATGAAGTACCAGAAGAGGAATACTTTTTAAGTAAAAATAATCAGACCATTAAAGACCAAACCAAAGCAAAATTAACTGGGAAATTTAATAATAAACAGCAACTCGCTGGGATAGATAAAAACAAAAAGCAAAAGAATAAAACTAAGCTTCAAAAAATAAAGAACCTACTCCCAGGCTACAAAATGAGCCCAGAGAATGAAACCAATGGTTCCGCTCAAATGGCCGAGCTAGCGAAATCTTCTGATCATTTAAAAGATATCAATGAAGGTGCACAAACGATGTTAAATACTCGGGAGTTTGTTTACTATACCTATTACTCCCGAATAAAAAAACAGCTTCAGCAGTTTTGGGAACCGGCAATAAAAGATAGAATGCATAAAATCATGAGATCTGGTCGCCAACCCGCATCTATTAAAACTAGAGTAACAAAGTTGTTAATTATTCTTGATGACGGCGGGACTCTTGTGGGAGTTCAGGTCGTTGGCGCCAGTGGCGTTTTTGACCTAGATGAAACAGCTATTGAAGCTTTCAAACAAGCGGCCCCTTTTCCAAATCCTCCAAAAGGGATAGTGGAAAATGATGGTACTGTCAAAATACGATGGGATTTCGTCTTAGAAGCCTAAACAGATCGATTAAAACTTGTAGATTTACTTTGGCTGGAGGCAAGTCTAAATTGTGGTGGACGCACTCCAGTTACAACTAATCTAACCAAGTGCCCTTCTTTAAAATTAGAATTGGTCCGATCCACGACACGGATCAACATACCATCTACCGAGATGATGTACTCACCCGCTCTAAGCTGCTCTTTAACCCTGCCTTGCAATATTTGATGCATTTTTAAGTTAGAAAACAATCGAGACATAAACTAACCTAAGTTGTCACTCATATCGATTTTAATTTCTGGAAAATCAAGCTGGGTAACAGAAGCATTTTCGGCTCTTTTAATTTTACTGTTTGCAGGACTGAGCTTAGCTCGCTGCTTGAGCTTACCCACTAAATCACGAGTGATTCGGTTTTGAGGCGGAGTTGATTTTTTTGGAGGAATAATTTCCTTCACAAAAACATCTTGTCCTTCTCTCATAGTTAAATCTGTAACCGGAATATATTTTTCTAAATGATTGGGTTCGTCCCCAGATAAAACTAATTTATCTATATCCATCTCACTGATGGTTGGATCACTAGGAGAGCTAACTGATAATACCTTATCATTAGATAGATTCAATTCAGAATCCTCGGTGAAATCTAAATCTACTAAATCACTCTCAGCAAATTTTTGTTCCACCCGGTCCATCAGTCGATCTAAAGAGTCTATGGAAGAGTCTTCTTGTTTTAAATCCTTAGAGTTATCAAAATCGAAGCTTTCCCAAGAACTATCATCCGTATTTTTCACTTGTTGAATCTCTTCCTTGATTGCATTTCGAACATCTTCGAGGGGCTGAATAAAGGAGCTTACTGCTTGGTTTAACTTTTCTTTCACTGGAGCAGGTACAATCTCCTTGTATTCATTTTCTTTATCAACGTCACTACATGCCTCTCTAAACTTATCACCCAACTCCTGAAGTCGATCCGTGCTAACCTTAGTTTCAGAAAAAATTTCCGTTAGATCCATCTCTGGTAAACCTCTTGTAGAGCCCGGTGAACTCTCTGTCTCCGCTCTATTACTGGAAGCCCATTTCGGTAATTGGTCCTCTGCAAACATTAGGTTGTCTTTGTTCATTTTTACAATGAAATCTAACTCCGCTGGATCTAGATCAATTTTTTTTGCTATTTCTGAAGAACTTAACCCATTATTTGCGAGTCTGGCTGCATCAATATACTTCTTAGAGTTCTGTCGCTCCATAATTTCTTCGTGAGGAATTTTATCCTCAAAAATACTGGCAACTTCAAGACTCTTTTCCATAGAGTTTTCTACTTTGTTCACATGATCTTGTGCCGTTAAGATGGTTTCCTGGATCTCTTTTTTCTTTCTATCCATCAACTTACAGATCTGCTTTACCTGATCGTCTGTTTTGTCTGATAAATCTTCTAAGATAGCGATCTTGGCTTGAAGTAGCTGAAGGCCTTTGGAAAAGCGAGGGTCCTCTTTAGCCGGGCGTCTAAGACGCATCCATAGAGTTAAAAGTCCTACAAACATAAAAACATTAACAGTGATCTGAACCAACGTAGCAGTGGTCATTCGGCCTCCTTGCCCAACTATACTCCCTGATAGGATAAGCTAAATAACTGAAAATAGGTAAATATTGCCTAGCATTCAGGACTATACTAGGACTAAAGGATGGGGCTAAGAGACCTTAAAGCCCCCATCTAAATCATAGTCTACAATTAATGGAATTCACTTTTTTCATATCAATCCGCCCCATGAAAAGACCCTCGGGATCAATTACCACAGATTTATTCCAAAGTGGCACAGGGTTAAATAAAGTATCGATTTCAGCTGCTACATGCTTATCGGCACCATATAATACACATATTCCATCGAGATTAGATGTCGAACTAAAATTCTCCCAGGTGTGGCCACCATCGTAGGATATTTGAGGATCAACCAATCTAAACACTGAATCTGGTAACAAAGCTAAATCCGATTGACGTACGGATGTACTGAAAAGCGATTGTAATGCCGCAACAACTTCTGCTTTGGATATCTGATCTAATTCTATGCCTTCAGTTCGATCTGTAGAATAGGATATAGCATGAACCGAGATAGACAGAATTAATAAGGACAGAAATAAATTTATCAATTGAACCTCCCGCTCAGTCTAATTCTAATTCTATGCTGTTAGGTTCCCATTCTACATCGCCGGCGCCTATAAATATGATTTTGCCGTTATCTTCTAAACTGATATAGTTCAAACGAAGACTATTTCGCTCCTGTTGGTTTATATAGATCAGTAAACTTGATCCTTCTGGTAAAACAAAAGATCCTGTAATTTCTCTAGCTACCTCATTACAAATATCATCTTTGCTGGTACCTTCTTTAAGATCTGTAAACTTAGATTCAATTTTACAGCCCTCGAATTGTGGCCTATTAGCTGCCGCTAGATCGAAGTTGGAACGATATTTGTTCCTAACACACATGGAAACAAACTCTTCTTTTTGTTTGTCGTTAGCGGCAAAGTTTTCTTTCTCAGCCCAAGCATTACAGCTTTTAGTGAAATCAGAATTTGTACAAGCTATCCAGCTATTCCATTGATCCAACTCGGAGTTACAAGCTTTGTTAGCGTCACTCGAATTCACTTCCAAGCAAATATTCCTCCATCCCTGGCCGCCTTTAGAAAAGACAAACTGGTTGATGACGGATTCTTGGTCAACAAATTTTGATAAGGGCTGTTTACACTGCTGGGCCAGATTTGCATTTAAACTAACAAGACCCAAAAAAACTAAATTAAAAACTAATAATTTCATTTTCTATCCTTTTTTATCTTATAAAAAATAAAAATGATTAAATTAAACAAACGAACCTGAGCTAATTCCAAGGATCTTTTGTAATCTCTATTTTATTGTACTCTTCTTCAGCCAGCTTAAGGATCTCGTCTATTGCATCATCGGATTGAGCTAAAAATTGATCAAAAAGAGTGGCTATTTTAATATTGAAATCATCTAAAGCTTTATCTAATTCAGCTTGAGGCCTGGGATATGGGATCGATCTATTTTTCACTTCCCAATTCTTTTCAGCTTCGATCAGCTGGTCACATAAGTCTTCATAAAGAAAAGGGTAGCTCGTATCCTTAGGTAACTCTTCTCGGTGGAAGTAAGTTATTCTTGGGATACCATTTCCGCCGCAGGTTCGGATATAAGTAAAAGTTCGAGCTTTTTTTAAAGAGCCTCTGGTCTGTAGCTCACCTCTGAGATCAGAAATTTCTTTGGCAGCTTGAAGAAAATAGGTCGCTTGAAGAGTGGATCTCCTGACTTTGGCTAAGGCTTCTAAATTTTTCTCGATTCGGTTCTTGGTACTGGATGTGACAACATCGGCACTGTGAAGTTGGGGGAACACCAAAAAAGCTAGTAATACTAATGGACCTCTCATAGAAGCCTCCGTTTTTTAGGATTGTAGTACTATTCAGTAGTTTGAGAGATAATAACCATAGTTTTGAGTGATTGTGTGCAAAATCATGATAGTTTGTAAAAAGTCCCCTAGATATCGATTTAGAAAAATAGAATTATAAATAATAGCTAGATTAAATTTCAAAAAACTCTATCTCGCCCTTGTAGGGCTTCTTTTTGATGGAATTAAGGCGAGAACGCCAATCACCATCATGCAATTCTAGTTGATTCCCGGAAGGATCAAGAAAATATATAGAAAGACCTTCGGAGGAACCTTTCGTCCATTCTTTGAGCTCACCTCTATCGACCATGGATCGAAATTTAAGAATTTCTTCTTCGCTTGCTGAAAATGCAATGTGGGATTTTACGTCCTGGGGAATAAATTCTATATCCAGGGCTAGGCAAAACCAGGTATCTCCAGCTAGAAAGTAAGCCCCTCTTTCTCATTTTAAAATAGGCGTGAACCCCAATACATCTCGGTAAAAGAAGAAGGAATCGTCTAGATCAATACAACTTAAAGTGATGTGATTCAGTCCCGTAACCATTGAGGACTACTTCAAACTTGCCACTAGCTCAGCCAACCTATTCATTCCTATTTCAAATCGGTCTTCAGCCAACGCGTAAGAGAAACGTAAGTAGCCATCCATTCCAAAAGCATTTCCCGGAACACTTGCTACCAAAAAATCCTCTAAAAATATCTCACTAAACCTTTGAGAGTTAACAATTTTCTCAGCTTTATAGCTTTTGTTAAAAAGAGATTTAATATCAATCCACAAATAGAATGCACCATCTGGATCGGCAAACTCAACTCCATCAATTTTAGAGATCAATGCTTTTGCCTTTTCCAATCGTGAGCTAAGAATATCAAGAGAGTTTGCGATTTCTTCCTCTGAGTTTTTTAAAGCATGTAGGCTTGCAATCTGTGCAAAACTGGGGGCGCAACTAACGGATTGGCTTTGAAGCTTGCTCATAGCCGCCATAATATCTTTTGGCCCAAGTGCCCATCCTACTCTCCAACCGGTCATTGAGTAGGCTTTTGAAGCACCGTTGATACAAATTGTGCGATCCACAAGTTCAGGGGCAACTTCTAATATATGTGGTGCTACCCTGTCTTTAAAATAAAGTAAGTTATAGATATCATCAGAAATAACTAATAGCTTCGGGTGGTTTTTTAACACTCCTGCTATAACTTGTAGTTCTTCTTTACTATAGGCAAGCCCTGTCGGGTTACTTGGTGAGTTTAAAAGAACGGCCTTGGTTCTTGAGTTGATAGAAGACTCAAGACCTTCAGCCGTGATTTTAAATCCATCAGATTCTTTGGTTTCTAAAACAACGGGTATTCCCTCAGCCAACTTAATCATCTCTGGATAGGAGACCCAATAAGGGGCAGCGAAAACCACTTCGTCACCTGGATCAATTGTGGCCATTAATGCAGAGTAAATAATAAATTTTGCTCCAGCACTTACTGTTGTGTTGGCCATCTCATATGTCATCCCAAAATTGGCGTTGTAATCATCTGCAATCGCTTTTCTTAGATCTGGAAGGCCAGAGGCGGGAGCGTATTTCGTTTGGCCAGCCTGGATGGCCTCCACACCGGCTTTCACAGTTCCAGGAAAGGTATTCCAGTCCGGCTCTCCTACGGTAAGAGATACAACATCCTTACCCTCCGCCTTCATAGCCTTTGCCTTGGCCGCTAAACTTAAAGTAGGTGATGGTTGTATGGATTGGGCTCTTTTGCTTATCATTGTCGCTCCTGGGACTATACTTTAATTTTTTTAACTAATTCTCGTATTACGTTTTCTGTTACAAACTGAGAGACATCTCCCCCAAGAGCGAACACCTCTTTTATCAAGCTAGAACTCACAAGATTTAACTCTGGCTTGCTGTAGAGTAGGAGAGTCTCGATTTCTTTATTTAGTCGGTAGTTCATATTTGCCATATTTTGTTCGTACTCAAAATCCCCTGCTGACCTAACTCCTCGTAAGATAAAGTTTGCGTTCACACCTTTAGCAAACTCTACAGTAAGTCCTTCAAAGGCTACAACTTCAATATTTTGAAGATGGGTTACGGCCTCTCTGACCATGGTCTGACGTTCTTCAAGGTTAAAAAGATAGCTTTTCTTAGGACTAAAACCGACACCTATATAGATCTTGGTAAAAACTCTTGAGAATCTTTCTAGAATATCAATGTGACCTTTTGTTATTGGGTCAAAACTTCCTGGGTAAATAGCGATCTCAGACATCCTCGCCCTCCAATTCGAAATAGGAAACTATTTTATCCCCGTATTCCTTTTGCTTATATCTTATTACTGGAGGATATACTTCATCAATCCTCTCTTTACTACTGGACTCGATCATAACCAAAGTAGAGCTATCCATGACCTGGCTTTTTGAAATAGCCTGCATACTTGCATGAGCAAGTTTTTTTGTAAATGGAGGGTCAATAAAGATGATGTCATAAGCATCGCCCGAATATTTTTCCAAATATTGGATTACATCGGATTTTATAACTCTATGTTCCTCTGAATTCAAAGAAACTAGCTCTGTGTTTTTTCTGATGATTTCTATGGATTTTGGGTTTAGCTCGACGGCCGTTACACTATTAGCACCTCTGGAGAGCGCTTCAATTCCCAAGTTGCCAGTTCCGGCGTAAAGATCTAGTACTCTTGCCCCATCAAAATAAGGGCTCAAAACGTTGAAAACGCTTTCCTTTACTCTATCCGTTGTTGGACGGATATGATCAGCTTTAAAAGACACCAATTGGCGTCCACGAAATTTACCCGCTATGATTCTCATTGCGGGCACATTACCTAGGCTGTTTCGGCTTGTAAAGCTAGACTTCTAAATTAGAACTAAACTGAGCCGTTTATATAGCTAGTTTCTACTTTTCTAATGTAATTCCCCCAGGACTGGAGAGAAGCGCGAAACTCATCATCAATAATATCAGCTAACCCGATAAAATCTTCATGGCCAAATGCTTTTAACATGGCATTCAAGGAAAGCTTAAAGCTCATTTCCGTTTCATCCCAAAGACCCGATTGAGATCTAGAGGCATTTTTCAATCGTAAATCCTTCTCAGCAACCATTTGCAAAGTATATAAAGCCGCCATCAAACTTTGAGTTACCGACAATTGCTCGTCAAAAACTTCGCTCGCAGATTTTTTTTCGTTCATTTGATAGGCTTCGACCGTGGCATCTAAATCAGAAATAAGATTTTTACAGAGTTCTTTACCAGAAGCAAAAGTTTCGATTATTTCCTTTTTTACATCGCTCTGCTCATTTACTAAGTTCTGTTCCATCTCTTACTTCCTTTTCCGTTTCAATATCTAAGTCTTCACCTAGATATATGGAGTTAATTTTTGCTAGGTTTTCATGTATCTGAGTATAGGCTTCTACAATCTGCTCTTTGTTACCGGGCCCCACTCTCAACTTTTCTGTTTGATACCAGGAAACCAAAGGTTGTAGTTCAGGAACCATATCCACTAAGTTATCAACTAAATCATCCACTCGATCTAAAATCATACGATTGGATTCACTATCTTCCACCTTTAAGATTTGCAATAACTGCTGAACAGCAATCACGTTCAATTCTTGAAGCTGGTTTAAACCCTCTACGAACCTAATGTCGTTTGGAACAGGAAAATCCGTACCTAGATATATGGCTCTCACCAAGTTCCAACCAAAATCATCTGAGCTCTCTTGGGCAGTAATATATAGCTCCGTGGGTTGATCCAACACAGCCACTCGGTCCGTGGGTACATCATTACTTAAGTGCCCAAGGATTTCCTCAACAATAGTATCTGATCCAATATCATCAAAACTCTTCCCAAAAAGTATACGGGAATTTTCTGCCTTTGGTCCCGTTTCAAAAAAGTTAACGTAGGAGTTACTTAAGTTGAAGCTTCTCACGTTCTCCATACTAGCGATATGGAGAGGGCCAGAATCACAGCCAATATAGAGCTCAGCATTACGAATCAAAGGAAATAGATCTAGCAGATCCGTTTTACCCACTAGATTTATGATAGAATCAGACATGGATTGAAGGTAAATATAGTCTGCAATCTCTTTTTCTTCCGGAGAACCAACTAAAGCCACTCTTCCTTTGTAAGAGTTTTTTAACCTATTAACTACAGATACCCATTTCTCTTTTGATAAAGCTTTACCTGAATCACTCGCACCTACATGAATAACCAAGTAAGGGTCTGAGCTTAAATAGCTTTGAATCATTTCTGGAAGGTCATGTTCAAACTCCAAGCGATAGTCACTAGATTGCAGGGCAACACCTGCAACCTCAGAAAATAAATCCATTAGATGAAAACGATTCTGTCTAGAGATGCCCACCTGTGCGTAAAAATAGGCTGAAGCATCGTCAGGAATCTTAAGAAACCCATCATCAAATCTTGTATAGCCAGAAACAATCGTTTGTTCGTTTGAAATACAGCTAACTAAGAAGGAACTTGCCGGTGAGAAGCTCAAATTTATGACCTTATCATAAGTGCCATTTAGTTGATCCAATACATCAGATAATGCACTTTCTGCCTGCTCTAAAGATTCATCTATACTGTTGTCTTCGTTCAAAAGTGGCTCGAAATACTTTTTAGAATCCCATTCCATTACATTTACCAAGTTTTCAATAGGCTTACAGGCGGCTCTAAATCTCGGGCGAACCATGAGGTCGATTTCAGCCTCAGGATTTTCACGCCTTAAAGCTTGAATACTAGGGTAAGTTGTAATTATATCCCCTAATCTAGCGAGTTGGACGATTAAAATTCTCATTTGGCATCTGCTCCTTAATTAATTCTTTTAATAGTAAAAGTCTTTTGGCTCTTTGGTTCACACCACTGGCTATAATTTCTCTTTTGGTTGTGTCATTCACCTGATCAAACAATCTATTCAACCTGTGCTTTGCTTCAGAATTCATAGGCCCTCCATATAATCCACTCTTACAGACTCTGATAATTTTCTTTTTACTCTAAATAAGTTATTCATTTGAAACAGGATCTCTTTAGCCATATGATTGGCCTCTTCCCCTTTATTTTTATTTAAAAGGCTCTGAAAACGACCTGCATAGGACTCTACCTGAAGATCTTCTGGTAAACCGCTTACCCAGGAATCAATGCTACCCAAAATTTCATTTGAATCTTGTTGAACGATTTTAGATCTACTTATCTTGTTACTAAATTCTTGGGCTTCAATTTCACCGCCCAAAAGGTAAGATTCTAGTTTTTCTAAGCAGGCCTTCACGTCGAGCCCAAGTATATCTATGTTTTTTCTGAATAACTCTCGAAGTCCAAGACATTCCTCATCGAAGGCTTGCCATTCATCGTCAAGATCAGAATTTAAAACGATATTCCAAGCGGACTGTTCGATTAAATCTGCCAAAGACTCTTGGATATAATTTCTCCCCAGTCGGATACTTGTCCAGATCCCATCCTCACGAACCTCTGTTTTTGCAAAATGTATTGATTCATACTCTTCTGCTAGATGTAGTACGGAATTAAAATCTCTAATTTCCATATGATGCATAGATGCTGCAACTACCTCTGAAGGTATTTCTTCCTGGCATATAAAACTTTTCTGAGTACAAGCCAAGCTATGAGAACATGGACCGCAGATCGTAAGCGGCTGAAGAACAAGGTTTCGAGGACCATAGGCACCCGTCCATCTAAAATTACTACTACCCAAACTCACTTCCACTACGGGAGTGTTGGTCCCTATGGCTAAATATTTAATACTAGTATCAACAGTTAAAAATAGTTTAGACCTAGAAATCAAATCTCGCGCTTCAAGAAGAGAGCAGGCCACCACAGAGATATTAACGCCACGTTTTCTTAAGGGCTCTACTATTAAATCAGTACTTACCAATTCATTGGGAGCACATAAAACCTTCACCTCCGTATTATTTGCCATCAATGAATACATTGAAAAGATAGAACGCCACTGCTCATTAGAAAAAGTCTTTTTCTCCTCAGCGGTGTTGATCTGGGCACAGACAAAGTTTTCAGATTCTACAGTAGATATCTCTGTATTGTAGTCATCTAGTCCAATACTTTTAGCAAATATATCAATAAGATGGAAACTGGAGCTCGTTGGCATTTCGGCTCTATCATCCAGGTAAGTTAACCATGGGCTATTAAAATTATTTGCGCCAAGACTTGAAGCACCCACCGTAACACACTCATTTGTATCAAAACATTCGAGGAGCAGGCTGGAAAGTTTGTTGTGTGTGAGATTACAGATATTGGTATAATTACTTTCGTCAATATTCCTAACTAGTTCCTGAACCATATCAAAAGAACGAAGAATATGAGTATCTATACTCTGCATATTTTCCTGAATAGCAGATCTATCTAAATAGTGGAAATTGTCTACCTCAGTTAGGTAGCTCTCAACAAAAGCAAACTCTTTATTAATTAAAAGATCGACCTTTGCTCCTCTTTGTTTCAAGTTCTTAATAACCGGATGCAATAGAAGAATATCGCCCAATCTCATAAGGGAAACTAACAAATAATTCACTTCACAACCTCACTTATCAGGTGAAAAATAGTTTTCATTTTTTCATTTTTCTTAATGGCAATATTTTTTAAGCCCCGCTCAACGATATAACTCTCATTCGCTCCCACAGACATGAGAGCTGATCCTAAATCTACGTCGGAAAGATCTTCGTTAAATCGATTTTTCATTAAAGACTTAAAAGCCGCTGGAGTTCTAGCTGTTAGACTGGCAATCGCTTTATTATAGAATTTGCTGTTTTCAGAAACACTAATGTTATGCTCAATGATTTGCACATTATTCAAATCATAAAATCTCTCCACAAGATCTGACCTAAGAATATTTTCGATACTTGTGTAAACTCTAATCGGCTTATTTTTCAATTTTATTTTGGATGCTATTTGAAATTCTGCTTCAATAACTACAATCTCTGTTTTTGGATATCTAAGACAAAGCTCATCAATATGATATCCTCCCGCTAAACCTAGCACGACAATCAATTTTGTATCTGAATGAATAACTTGTCTGCCCACCCAAGTTTTAGCTTCTTTAATGGGATTTCTAACTGAGCAAAGTCTACGATTCCCCTTTTTAGGAACTAAACCAAATTCACTAGTTTCAAAGCTAATAGTACTATTCATAGTCTTCCATTACTCCAAGAAGTTTGATAGCGTCTGCGTTCTGAGGATTAAAAGCCAAGATCTTATTTGTTTCAAATTTACTTTCATCTCTAAAACCGGCTTGATAATAAAGACCAGCTAGTAGCACGTTTATATCTTCATTGTACTCCGACTGTTCATTAAAATTTTCAATAGCCTCAATTGCATATGAGTAACTAAAGTCTTTTAACGCCCAGTTGGCCAGCATCTTTATTGCGTTCTCTTGCATTGGATTTATGTCGAGAGCCTTCTTTATATTTGCTATAGCCATATCACCATCTCCACTTTGTCGATTTACCATAGCTAGTCCGATATAGGCTTTTTCCGTTTCTGCATTGAGATCAATGGCTTGCTGAAAACTCTTCTTTGCCTCTGAAAACTTGGATTGCAAAAAGTAGAGAGATCCATAATTTGTAGCAAGCATTGCGGACTTAGAATAGATTCTATGAGCCTTATTATAGAAATCTTCAGCCTGCTCAAAGTCTCCTTCATGACAGGCAATATTTCCTAAATTTTTAAACAGATCGAAAAGTAAAACGTAATCTTCTTTTTGATCACAAATAGCCTTCGTATAAAACCGCTTTGCCTCTATATAGTTTCTAATTTCGTAGTAGAAGTTTCCAGATTCAACATAGTTTTCAAAGCCTGGGAATTTCTTACATAATTGAGAATATGCAACTGAGGCATTTGCACGCTCACCCACTTGGCTAAGACATCTGGCTAAGTTCTTAAGAGAACTTTCTGACTGAGCGTTTTCTCCGTGTAAACGAATGGCAAGACTGGTAGCTAGTCTCCACTCTTGATTTGCCATCAAAAGATTTAACGAGCTTTGATAAATATCCTCTTCCTGAGACTGGACTAGTTCTCCGTCCAGCGGAGTTATTTCATGTAATTCCATTTACACTCCTCTATCTACAGATGTAGCAAACTCGGTGCCATTTTCTAATCCAAGGAGTTTATCATCTCAGTATTTTTGGCAAAGCCTTGACCGTTTTTATATTGATAGCGCCAAAATTATGACGCCAATTAATTCAAGTCTTATTAAGCTTCCTGCTGGAAAGAAACTTTTCTTTTACCAGACTTGTAAGCACCTACTGCTTTCTTATTCTTTTTCGAAGACATAAGTTCTTGCATGACACTATTTTTCTCTGTTTCGATGAGACTTAAAATCTCTAGATCCTGATCAAGTATTTTTTCGATAACTTCGTCTTTATAAGTAAGTATCTCAGCAACCTGATTTTCAAGTGCCTGTATAGCGGCAACTTCAGTTTGTTTGATTTCTATATCTATTCTTTCATCCAAAGCATGTATAACCTCTAGAATAGCAGACCTTGTTTCATAAAAAGCATCGATTGAATCGAAATTGTTTTCAGCAAACAACTCAATCTCTCTAGCATTTAACTTAAAGTAGCGGTCTAAATAGTTATTTCTTTCGTTCATAAATTCTACTAGTCGTTCCATATTCTCTCCAATAGGGGTGTTAGCCTACGCTTTGTTTCTCGTCTGTTGCTTTGCCTTGTTTCTCTTTTTTCAATTGTTCTACGGCCTGAATCCAGCCATCGTTCAAAGTTTGAAGAATTTTTAAAGCATTATCTAAATTCGCTCTATCTCCAGAGATATTGGCCTGTGTAAATTGATCAGTAATGTACATATAGAGTTGCTCTAATTGTTCCGATAGCTCTCCACCCACATTGTGATCCAAAGTATTATTGAGTTCTAAGACAATATCGTACGCTCGACCAATATTGGTTCCCCGCTCGGCGATATCACCTTTTTCCACAGCAAGTATAGCCCGCTTAGTGAACTTGATAGCTCCTTCATAAAGTAGCAGTAGGATCTTTTCCCTACTCGCACTTTGTATGGACGTATCTTTATACTTTTTAGACCCATACTTGTTGTAACTCATAACCACTCCTTCGTTTCTCTTATTTTCTTTTCAATATTTACTCGTCAGGAATTATCCCCCACCACCTAAAGCACCCATCATTGCTCCCTGTGATTGAATTCCAGACATTTTCTCTTCTAAATTTGCAAACTTACGTCGAAGTCCCTGCTCTTTTTGCGCAAGACGACGCTCTAGGCTTTCCACCCTTCTATCCATTTGATCGATTTGATTTTGTAAACCTCTTCTTCGGTTACCAATCGGACCAAAGGTATTGTCCATCATAGTGCGTATCGTGTTCTTTAATTTTGGTATAAACCCTGTGTTAAAGCCATCTCCGGCTAAAAATGTCTGGAGCTGTTCAGGGTTTTGCTTTAGCTTTGTGTTAAATTTGTCCTCGTTAAACTCCAAGGTACCTTGTCTAGTAAAAGTAATTCCAACTTCATTCAGTAGACTAATACTACTTCCAGTTCCATATACAGGAGCCTGTAATAGTTGACGAAACCTTTGCTCCACGGTTCTAAGAAGCACATCCCCTCCTAGATTTGCCGTGGTATCTGATTCTGAGTTCAAAGTATTTTGCTTTTGAATGAAGCCTAAAACATCGTTTACACTTCCAACAAATTCTTTAATCTTACCGCTTACAGACTCAACATCTTCTTTAACGTTAATATTAATTTGTTTTCCAGGAGAGGCTTGCTTCAATTCTATTGTCACACCTGGAATGAGTTCTTCTAAAATATTTCCGGGAACATTCACCTCGAAGCCATCTATTTTAACAATACCGTTTTTAGCCTCTCGCTGTTGATCAAAATAAATGTCCTGGTCTCCATCTAGGAAATATAAGGTTGGATAATCCATCCCGTTTTTATCACCGACTTTTTTACTAGATAGCATCAATCGAAATGGTGCATCAGGATCGGTCTGATCTGTAATTATAGTAGCCTGTAGACCGACGCCGGCCCTATTGATGGACTCAGCAGCTCCTTGAAGAGTGGAATTAGCTCCACCAATATAAACTTCTTTTTGGCCATCTGGAGTATCAAACCGAAAATATCCAATACCAATCTCTGTTTCATCTTTGTCAGGAAAACCATTGGTAATCGCTGCCGCTTTCTCAGCTAATTGAACCACTTCTAAATTCCAGTTACCTCGCACCACTGAATTTGGATCCACCGTACCGGAAACAATTGCGGGATCTGCTGATTCTAGGCGAATATCTTTAAAACCCCTAGTGCTGGCTAGTTGGCCAATGTTATCCTTCACTTTATTAATTTTTGAATCTAGGTCATTAACGTACTTAAGCTTACTCTCAACTTTGGTTTTTTTCTGCTGAAGAGTTTGTATAGGTATGCGCTCAGCTTCGATCAGCTGCTCGACTATATTCGGTGGCAATCCGGATGCCATTCCACCAAAGGTAATACCCACTTCGTCCTCCTGACGACAAATGCACTTCCTGTGCGCATATTTATTATCTCAAAAAAACCTAGAAACAGTGAGTCAATAATTCGTCAAAATCAATTAACCTGCTTTGGTACAATCTAGGAAGGATTTTCCGTTTTCAATAGGAGCACCTAGAGGGTCTAAAATTTGTTCCCTCACGGGAGCCTATTTTATAGATTCTATTTAATAACTCGACCTTCCTCTGTTTCATGGATAAGATCAAAGTCTATGAAAACTATATTTCAACGTCTTTGGCCCTTAATTAAGCCATACAAATCTACCTTAATATTATTATTGTTTTTAGGTGCGACAGTAAGTGCATTGCGAGGATCTGTACCCGAATTAACAAGAAGACTGTTCGACTTTTGGCAAGCCGGTGATGCGGACTACAATATTGCACTGCCCGTTGGTATAGCTGTGATCTGGTTGATCAGTAGTATTGTTAAGTTTTATCATATGTACATCACTAAGTTTATGTCGGAGAAGATTGGAGTCGTTCTTCGTAAAAATCTGATGGATAAATACTTAGAGCTAGATGTCAATTTTGTATCTTCTGGTGAAAAGGGCTCTGGCGGCCTAATTGCAAGAGCGACCAACGAAGTGCTCTATATTCAATTTGGAGTTCAAAAACTTAGCGATATCTTAAGGGAACCATTTGCTAGTAGTTTTATGCTGATCTACCTATTTTTTATTGATTGGAAGCTCACTATTTTTATTTTCGTGACTATACCGATAGTGGGAATCGTATTAAAAAACCTTGGTGAATCTATTCGGAAGTACTCCACTCGAAGTCTCACGGATCTGGAAGATATTAGTAAGACCATTAAAGAGGGTTTAGATGGCTCAAAAATTGTTAAGTCCTTCAATCTCCAAGACTTCTTAACGGCTCGCTTTAGTAAAACGGCTGACGAGTTCCTAAGAAACCGAAAAATTGTAGTCCATAGAGAAGAAATTGCTGGTCCCGTAATCGAAAGCTTAAGTGCTGTAAGCTTATCTATAATTTTGATCTATATCGGATCTCAAATTATGGGTGGAAGCTTGTCGGTGTCTGACTTTATGGGCTTTTTCTTTGCTATCGGAATTTTACAAGATTCGGTTAAAAGAATGCAGCAGTCTTACGTGGCCTTGCAACAGGCTTCAGCTGCTATAAAAAGGTATGATGATCTATTAAATAGTGAAGTTAAAATACAAGATCCTACACAACCTGTGGATTTTCCAAGCAACTGGGATGAGGTTCATTTTAATAATATCAATTTTAGTTATAGCGATGAGCGAAAGATCCTAGAGAATTTTGATTTGAAAATTAAAAAAGGACAAACCATCGCTCTTGTTGGAAGCTCCGGAAGTGGTAAGTCCACACTTACAAACTTACTACAGCGTTTTTACGATCCAGACTCAGGCTCCATCGAAATTGGCGGACAAGATATACGCAATTTTAAAATTAAAGATCTAAGACAAAATATTGGTCTTGTTTCTCAAGATCCTTTTCTTTTTAACGACACAGTAGAGCTAAATATCCAGACCGGCAATTTTGACGCAAGCTCTGAAGACATCCAACAAGCGGCAAAGCTTGCTAACGCCCATGATTTTATTATGAGTAAGCCCGATCACTACCAAGCAAGAATGGGAGACGTTGGAACCACTTTCTCTGGCGGAGAAAAACAAAGAGTCAGCATAGCCAGGGCCATTTTGAAAAACGCTCCCATTTTAATTCTAGATGAAGCCACTAGTGCCCTAGATTCCCAATCAGAAATCGAAGTGCAAACCGCCCTCGGGAAACTAATGGAAGGGAAAACCGCACTTGTCATCGCACACAGATTATCAACAATTACAGGTGCGGATAGAATACTAGTTATGAAAGAGGGTAAAATAATAGAAGAAGGTACTCATCAAGAATTACTAGATCTAAACTCCCACTACGCAGATCTCTACAAAAAACAAATATAAGGTAAACATATGAAAGATTGCTTAATCTACCTTCATGGCTTCAATAGCTCAAACCATTCACCTAAAGCTCAAATAGCAAAAAGTCTATGTGATGATCGAAAAATTAAGGCAGTAATTCCTCAACTAGCTTACTACCCGCAAAAGGCAATGGATCAAGTGGAAGCAATCATCGATTCTAACAAAGATTTGAACTATCACTTTATTGGATCATCTCTTGGTGGTTATATGGCAACTTATCTTGCCAATAAATACCAGCGCCGAGCGGCTTTAATTAATCCTGCGATTGATCCAGCAGCCCATTTTTCAGAATATCTTGGAGAACACACCCATGATTATACAAAAGAAAAATTCATTCTAGAGAAGAACCATCTCCAGGAGCTTGAGAACCTAAAAACACCCAGTTTACAAAGTCCTGAAAATTTTTGGGTTCTCCTAAAATCAGGCGACGAAGTATTGGACTATAGACTTGCGGTAGAAAAATTCAACAACAGCTTTATGACACTTGATATTGGTGGAGACCACAGCTTTTCCAACTTTGAAGAACATTGCCCTGATATGATAGATTGGCTTTTTCGCTAGAGAAATAGCTTATCCAAAAGTTTTTCACCAATCCTTTTGCAAGTATAATTTGGCTTCACTTTTTAGATTTAGGCAGATTTATTGATCAAAGACCCTCTGCGGTCCTCAGTGTCAGCAACATTGGCTCGCATAGACCTTACTGCCTCAGCTACGGGAATTTTTCTTACTACTTTTCTTTGCAGATCTCTTATTACGAAGAAATAAACAGTATTAAATTTCTCATAGGCCACTGTCAGATGATTGGTTTTTACACCGGGATGATTTTTTAGAAACTCTAGTATCTTGGGTACATCTTCCTCATGGAACTCTTGCTCGTTGGGGTTTTGTCCCTGATATTGATTTTGTGATGAATCACGGTCCGCACTAGTTTCTAGTGTCTTTTTCTGATCGGTTTTTTGAACACTTACATCAGTTACTAAAATAGGATTACTGATTGATTTAACATTCATAACAACTTCTTATCGACCTATAAGCCCGTCTACTTTACAAGACTAAGGTTCTGATCTTGGTTCAAATTTAAAACAAAAAGCCCCGAGAGCGACTAAGCTCTCGGGAGGGACGGCGTAGGAAAAGTGGACCTTCTCCAACGAAACCGTATATTCCTATAATTTATTATCCTAATAATCTTAATGCACCTTGAGGAGCAGCGTTTGCCTGAGCCAATACGGACTGAGAAGCTGCTAACAAGATGTTATTTGAGGTCAATTGAGCCGTAGCTGCCGCAATATCTGTATCTCTAATTCGAGAGTTTGCCGCTGAAACGTTTTCCATTGCAGTACCTAAGTTACTTTGAGTAGATATAAGTCGGTTTTGAATCGCACCTAATGTTGCTCTATGTCCGTTTACGGTATACTGAGCATCATCAATGATTTCTAGCGCTTCTCTAGCTCCATCTTTTGATGAATAATCTAATCCATCCATACTCAAGTCAGCTAGTCTCACGGATTGAGCGCCTGCATCGAAACTAATTCTATCCTGAAACTCATCATTGTTAATATCAATTTGGAAACTAAACTCACCAGCCTCGCCATCGAGAAGATTAGTTGTTCCAAATTTAGTTGTTTGTGAAATACGATCAACCTCTAATTTTAACTGTTGAACCTCTTTGTCTAGGAAGGTTCTTTCTCTATCACCTACTGTGTCAGATGCCGCTTGAACACCTAGCTCTCTTAATCGTACTAATATATTTGATACTTCGTTTAAGCCACCCTCAGCAACCTGAACCATACTTTGTCCATCCATTGCGTTACGTTGTGCAACTCCATATCCTTTTACCTGAGCTTTTAAACTTTCACTCAATGCTAAACCGGCTGCATCATCAGCGGCTTTTGTGATTCTGTCACCTGAAGATAACTGAGCAAAACTCTTGTCGATCTTTCTTTGTGATTTACCTAGTGCATTCTGAGCGTTAATACTTGCTACATTTGTTGAAATTCTCATTCCCATTTTTAGTCCCCTTTTTCTTTGTTACCTGCTAGCAATCCTTAGCTTTCTAAGCCCGACGGTCCCACTCGACGCAACCTAGATAACCAGCGATGGTAATCAGTTGTTAAACTTTTTTCTAAACACGTTGGCGCTCTCAATTACATGCATCTCTTTTTTTAAAATCCCGGCAGTCACACCAGATTTTTTAATTTGCATTTCATTTTAAACACAACAAACCTTTCGGCTAGGGCTGGGGATACCTAAGTCGAGTCGAGCGTTTCTAGACCAAAGCCCCGCTCTTGCTAGACTATGATCTAGCTTAAACTACTAAAGTCCTGAACAATTCAAGGCCAAGGTCTAGCTAGTATAAAAGTCCTGCCCGACCTTATTCTGGCGACCTTGATCTGTATTAATAGTAAGTCCAAGTGATTGTTTCTTTTTAACGAGCTTTTCCCAGTCACTCACCCATTAATTCTTTGGCTTAGTACTAAAGGGTATTATTTTAGTTGAATAATAAAATCCATTTCAAAGATTCTTGTTTTTAATTACTATATATATAGAGGTACTTTTGAAAAATAATCGCGGCGAAAATATATTTACCAGAATCAATACCAAAAAGCTGCGAACCCGAGCCTTTAATCTAGCCGTAGAAAGTAAAGTTTGGGCCATGCTAAAAATTGGTGGTGAGCTCAGAAAGTGCAAGTGCCTAGACCGCACTGGAGCTGAGATCTATGTCAGACCCACCCAAAATCTTACTGTGAAAAATGGAACCAAATGCGTTCTAATGTTTAATGTGGGCGTTGAGAAGTACTTTTTAAACTCAGAGATAAGATCCTGTGCGGATGGCGACTTTGCCCTATCCTTGGATGTTCCCCTTTTTAAACTACAAAGACGTTCTAATTTTAGAGTAGAGCCACCTGATAGCTGGAATTGTTCGGTCACTCTATTAAAGCGCAACAATGAGAGCCTAGATGAGACCTTCAGAGTAAATGACATAAGCGCTGGTGGATTAAGTTTTATGACAGATATGAATCATCCCCTTAAAGCGATTCAAAACGACCAAGTGGAAGGCTTCTTTAATTTTGAAGGCAAGCTAAAGGCACATTTTGAAGGAAAAATTAAGAACAGTCTAAGTATGGGCTCCAGGGGAAGTGGAGTATTTAGAATTGGTATTGAATTTGATAGTCTAGACGATAAAATAATTATCCAGCTCACAGAAATCCTAATGGAGATTCAAAGAATTCTCCTCGCTGAGTCCAGCAGCTAACAACTAAAGCTTAATTCACCTTCAAAAAACTAAAATTATTTTACATTAGCCCACCTTATGCCTTCAAAAACCAATTTTTTTGGAAGTCCAATTTCTTGTATAATTTCAATAGGATATACCTTGAAAGCTTTTCAAGCCCTTCCAATAAAGTCGCTCATTCCATCTTTTTCTTATAGTATTTGGCTTCAGGTAGATATGGAATAATGTAGCAATAATAAATCCTAAAACAAATAATGAGGAAAATATGAATTTGTTAAAAACACTATTAATCGTCACTTTTGCCAGCCAAGGCTTATTTGCTTCCGCACAAAACAGAATTGTATATAAGAGTGTAGATGGTATCGAATACCGCGCACTACTAGACCAAGATAGAGTTGAAACTGAGGATGGTGAGAACTGTGCTCCTTGCGTAGTAAGTGAAGCCCCGGTTTTTATAGCTTCTGAGTATTCGAATCATACAGAGTCCCCTTATACCATAAAAAATGCTATCGCCGTTGTAGCCTACATGGGTAACTTATTATTTTTAAACGACAGTACTGATTCCGTCTTGGTGAATCTCGATTCTGGAGACAGATCCATGGTATATAAATCGGTAATGGATTAAAAACTAAAATCGCTTTTTTAATACCAGTAGACAATGGAGCCAATGGGCTCCATTTTTTGTATCTACATAATTTAATCCACTAATAATAATTTGAGAGATAAGGTATTGCTAAATGGCATCTAAAGTATGTAGCTGTAGCTATCGAGCCTAGAAATTACTGGATCTAAACTAAAACTAGAGAGTAATTATTCCCAATTTTATGAGTTATTTTAAGTACTTCCATAGCTTTTAAATGTTTTAGTAGTTCAAATCTAAAGTTTTAACGCATACCGTCGATAAGATGGAAGACTGTGAGAGACTTAGCCCGGCTGACTACCGGGCTTAGCATCGAGGGTACTATTTATTTAGTCCCTCAAGCATGAGCGGGACAACCTCCCTAATTTCTATCTGGTGGGACAGATGGAAGATTTTGGGGGGACCATTATGAGTTTAAGAATTTCATCCAATGTGGCATCCATTGCCGCAAGGAACAGCCTAGAGCGCTCTCAAGCGCAAAAAAACAAATCTTTAAAGGCATTAGCCTCTGGTAACAGAATCGTCCAAGCCGGCGATGACGCAGCCGGAGCGGCCATTTCTGAAGTACTTCGTGGGCAAGTAAAAGGGCTTCAGCAGGTTAAGAGAAATACCAACAGCGCCATCGCTCTCGTGCAGGTTGCTGAGGGGGGGCTTAACGAACAAAATAATATACTTATAAGAATGCGAGAGTTGGCAGTTCAGGCTGCCTCCGACACTGTTTCAGATACAGAGAGAGGCTTTCTCCAAAGAGAATTTTCAGAGTTAACGGCGGAAGTAGATAGAATCGCGCTTTCTACAAGGTATGGCTCAAAGCAACTCATTTCAGGAACAGGAGAGGAATTTGAGTTTCAAGTAGGTCCCAACTCTGGAGAAGAAAACATCATTAGATACTCACTAGATGCTGACGCCACAGCTAGCGCTTTAGGAATTTCAGGAACCTCTGTTGACGATAAAGATGATGCACTAGACTCTTTGGAGGATATTGATGAAGGCCTTATAAAAATGGCAGAGATGAGATCGAGTTTTGGGGCGATGCAGTCTCGGCTAGGCTCAACCTCAAACCATTTAGACAATCAAATTGAAAACGTATCCGCTGCAAAAAGCATAATATCAGATACAGATATTGCAGAAGAAACAGCAAAATTTGTGAAGGCAGATATACTGTCTAATATTGGGACATCTGTTTTGGCTCACGCCAATGAACTCCCAAGAAACGCTGAAAGACTCATAGCTATGATTTAATGGTTTCCGAGGAGATTCCCCAAAAGCGAATCGGAAAGCAAATAGTAAGTTGATTTACCTAAAGCCCTTCCCTCTTTCAAGAGATAGGGCTTTTTCTTTTGCTCAACAAGTATGAGGGCTTTGGTCGCCTGTTCTCCACTAGATTTGATTTGACCAACCATCAGGCACTGAACAGTAAGTTGTCCGTGCAGAGGCTTTACAGCCCTAGTAGCCTGTAAATAGATTATACATATTTTAAGCTTATGAACAGCTAGCTCCAAGTAAGTCACCCTAGACTAGGCACGCACTGTGCAATTGTAAAGGGTGTACGGAGGGGATTATGAAGAGGATTTTAAGTATTTTAGCCTTAACAGGATCAATGGTGTTTTTTCAGAACTGTGATCTAGTTGAGTTAGAGAAACTAGCAAATACATCATTTGAGCGAAATATCCAGTGTGAGAAGGACTTGCTCCAAACTGATCTGGCAGAAAACATCAATAGTAACCTTATTGTTTCACTATTATCAGATGTAAGTTATACGGAGTTTTTACTCATAACTGACACTCTGGGATTGGAGCACAGTATTACAGGCACTATGTTTGCCAATCAAATGAGTAAAAGTAACAATCATTTTGTATTGAACCCAAGGCAGAACGAGTCTATTCAAAGTCTATGTATACTAGAGGGACTGGACCAATACGTTGCCTACGCAGAGATTGATGGGATTATTTACTCCTTACCAGCTCCAATTACACCTGACTGGCCCCAGCCTCTTGAGCCTATTGAGCCCGTAAGGCCAATGCCTCACCCAGTTGAACCAATCGGAGCAAATAAATAATTTCTAGGCCTCTAACAAGAGGCCTTTTTTTTTGCTTAGTATATTCAAATTAGAGCAATCCTTCGATTCTGAAGTTTTTAACCCCTTTCTAAAAAAAAAGGTAAAATTGATCAGCTCCCATCTTAAACCAATTTATTTTTGTGAAAATCGCTTAAAACTTTGTAGTTAACCTACTCTCTTACTAAGAGTTATTTCGAGTTTTAAAACTCAACAAAGCCAAATGACTCGTCGCGCACACGCCTGAGCCAGACTAAAGTCGAAAAAAAATTTTTTAAAATTCCTTCATGATTTCACATACAAGATGCAGCGCGCAAAATAAACCTAGACGAAGGGCCTAAAGTTTCCTAGACCAATGTCGATGAGCCTCTTGAACACGTTGGAGCTATCGATGCAAGTCTCTCACAGTCACAGGACTTCCATTGAGTTAACCAAGTTAGAAAGTGTCAGTCACCATTTTCTAGTGAGGAAAAGTTCCAAACTTTTTATTAACGGCGAATGCCGGTTCTAGTGGGAAACCACAAAGGGCAAAAAGAGTTCAGAGCATTGGAGAACGAGTCCCCGCTCTGCCAAAAATGTTTAGATAGAGTTTTCCCAAACTCTATCTTTACTGAACTCTTTTCATTTCCTTTGTTGTTTTAGAGAACCAAGCACTCGTAAACAATGGAGGCTTTTAATGGGCTTAAGAATTAACACGAACGTTGCATCAATCAGTGCGCAAAACAAACTAGCAAAGCAACAAAAACGAATGGAACATTCCCTAGCGGCTTTATCCAGTGGTAGTAGAATAGTTACTGCCTCTGACGATGCAGCTGGTTTGGCAATTTCTGAAAACCTACGTGGACAGATTGCTGGTGTGAATGTAGCAAAACGAAATGCGTCTAACGCCATTTCACTTATTCAAGTATCTGAAGGTGGTCTCAATGAGATCAACAATGTACTCATCCGATTAAGGGAGTTAGGAGTACAGGCAGCTTCAGATAACGTTTCCGAAGTAGAAAGACAGTTTCTAGATCAAGAAGCTCAACAGCTTATCTCGGAAGCCGATCGTATTGCCAAGACGACAAAATTTGGTAACCAGGATTTATTAAATGGTGCCGGTGATGAACTTGAGTTTCATGTTGGTCCATTTTCTGGAGAAGAGAATATTATATCCTACAATGTATCTGCTGATGCAACTGGTGATAATATTGGTTACGCAGGAATATCAGTCGGAGATAAAGGTTCTGCTAGGGACGCTCTAGAGCAAGTCGATGATTCTTTAATTAAAATCGGTGAACTAAGAGCAGATTTTGGTGCGGTTCAATCAAGAATGAATATGACAGTTTCAAACTTGAACAACCAGTACGAAAACCTAAGTGCAGCCAACTCTAGATTAAGAGATACGGATGTAGCACATGAGACAGCTGAACTAGCCTCTGCGCAGATTTTGCAACAGGCAGCAGTTGGAGTTCTCGCACAAGCAAATGGTGTGAATAACTCAGCTCTAAGATTATTAGGTTAATAATTAGAAATTAATGGAGTGGTTTCGTAGCAACTAGCGGAACTCGGGCGAGCCCCTCATCTTTGAGAAGCCACTCTAAAAAATTGTGAAGGAGGTTGTCCCGCATATGACATCTCTCTTAAACTTAAGCCCCCCCTGAGGTTCCCACAGCTTCAGGGGTTTTTCTTTTTAAGCACTTCATTACAAATTAAAAACTGTGGAATTATCTAGGCTGTTCGGTAGAAGCGTCCTTTAAAAATAAAATCATCCTCAAACTTTTTTATGGAAGAATAGGCACGTAGTACCCTTGCCCTTGATAGGCCTTTATTTTTTGCCTGAGTGAGCCTGTTTCTTCCCACCAGATCTATAATCTTACCCAATCTCTCATCCCGATCAGCGGATCGATTGTGATCTTCCGCCGCATCTGATTTGTCTAAAGTTTCCAAATGAAACCATGGCTTAAGAGGCTCGCTCTTTAGCTCGGGGGCATCATCTGCAACTTCGGCAATCGTTTGATTACCTATGGATTGAATCTTCATCCTTTTATTTTACTACAGCCACTGTCGCTATGCGTTAAATTTAGGTTTAACGCCCTAGTTTGAGACAGGAACACCTAAAAACCATAGCAATATTAAACACTTGAGAGCGACTATTTTTGTTAAGGGTCCTTAGTTTGCTAACACCAGCTAAGTAATTGAAATAACTTAATATTTTCAGAATTTGAATGTTGAACAAAGATTACTTCACCTCCCCTCTTTATGCCCTAAAGCCACTTCTAATTGAGTATATAAAAAGCCAATAGTTTTAGATACTTAGCCAACTACCCCCTGGCACTTAGTTTGCTCCTATAAGGTGTGTAGACCGGAGGTCTATTATTTTAGGAGAACGAGATGAAAAAAATGGCCATTCTAACTATTTCAGCGATTTTAGGTATATTTTTACTGGTTGGAAATAATGAGGGAAACAGCCCGGGATTAAATAAAGGCAACAAATCAAAAGTCTCAGCCTTTGACCCGAGCTACAAAGCCTATCCTACCGGTGGGATTTTTTCAGCGTCCGACCTTTACGTCCCAAGAGACAAAAGCCAAGACCCTCGTTCCAACAAAGTTTCGGAAGTAGCTTCCGAAACTTCTACAGTTTCTAAAAAGAAAAAAACAAAACTTAAGAAAAATAAAGCACTAGCCAAAAAGAAAAAGAACCCTAAAAAGAAGAAGAAAAAGAAAAAAGTAGAAGACGATAAAACAGAAGACGAAGAAACTACAGCAGTGGCCGATAAAAAGGAAAAATCTGAGCAAAAAGACAATTTTACTTCAGCCCCTCCTGTTCTCTCTAAAGTAGCCAATCAAAATGATATTACCAACAGCAAAAGAGATTGGTATAGCTACCTTTCACAAAACTTAAGCGAAGACTCCATCAATGAGTTTTTAGCCGCTTTATCAAGTGGAGAAATAGAAGAGTCCGAATTCTATTTAGTGATTGATAAACTAATTGCGACAAATGAAGATCGAAAAATATTTACAGCTATCTTCTTATTGGAGAAACGCCCTGGAGCCTCCAGTATTTCACGTTTGCTAAATATTACTAACGATACAGAGTTAAACTCCGAGCTACAAGTAGAAGCCCGATTCGCAATGGAAGACTACAAATCTTTTAGTCTACTTAAGTTTTTGGTAAGCGCTCTAGGACAAGGATCATCTGAAACACAAACCTATGCATCTGAGCTTATTAAAGATTTCACGATCAGCAATTTAAATATTCAGAGATCTAGAGGTGGCAATAGCAGTTCTAATTTAAATGAAAGTCAGCAGCAGTTTTTTAGTGATATTGGAATTAGCTTAGCAAAATACAGCTATAGAGGTAGAGGTGGAAATGGTGCAACTGAATTACAATCCAATGTGATGGCAACGATCGGCGCAATCAATTCAGTAATCCCTGCATTAATTGATTCTAGAAACAATATCGCTAGAAATGGAAACTAAAAACGAAGACCTATGGAGCCAGTATAAGTGCTAACAGACGTCTTTTTAAGTTCTAAGCCGGTGTAATAAGAACCAAACTCCCATACTCCGCCAAAACTAGTTTCAAACTCGGCAAGCTCTTCTCGCTCCTCGAAATCTGAAGCAGTTACTCCTGAAGAGCTACTCGACACAGCCCCAATCCCGCCAACAAACTTTGCTTTGGAACTCAGACTACCAGCACTAAAATAAACCGAACTAGATTCGAAGCTTAAACCAATACTAGCTCTAATTCCTGAGCTTTCACCGATGACCGTGCTATCATAATTTACGTTGACGGAGTGAGCTGTAATGCTTGCTGAAATAGGTAGATCCTCAGATTCAAAAAAAGCCCAACGGATACTTCCTCCATAGAGACTTGTTCCTTTACTACTACTGAATGGGCTCATAGCTAAAAATATATCTACATTGTTATACAAACCTTTTCCAACCGTAATGACATTTAAATTAATATCATTATTGTCTCCAGTAGCGTCGCCTAAATCTCCTAAGCCTTTGGTATTCAGATTTTCAATTTGCATCCCTAACTGGAGTCCCGTGTAGCCGCCTAGTGGGTAGGGATTGGATACTGACTTCATAGAGGCACCAGAGACTAAACTTTTTATTATTTCTTTGAAATCGTCACCGCTCAAATTGCCAGAGAACTGAAACGCAAAAGTATTGGTATAAAATAGGAATATAAAAGAGCTAAGTACTAGTTTCATTTTCAGCAATCTTCTCGACAATATTAGTCGTTGATCTTCCGTTTACAAACTGAAGAGACCTTACATCTCCGCCACGAGCCAAAACAAAATCTGAACCCACTATTTGATCTTTAGACCAATCACCACCCTTGACCAAAACATCTGGCAGTATAGTCTTTATCAGATCTAGAGGTGTTTCCTCTTCAAAAACACAAACAACATCTACGCACTCAAGTGCTGCTAAAATATAGGAACGATCTTGCTCATTTTGAACAGGTCGAGAAGGTCCTTTTAGCCGTTTGACGGAGGCATCAGAATTCAATCCCAATACTAGAATACTACCTTGAGCTTTAGCCTCTTGAAGGTACTTTACATGTCCAACATGTAGAATATCAAAACACCCATTGGTAAAAACAATCGTATTATTATCTCGTTGATTATCTAGAAAACTTTTAGCTGCATCCCAGCTTAAGACTTGTCCCATACATTAACTTTCGTGATGAAAAAGACGGGTTCCAGAAAGCTTACCAGCCAGATCCGTTCCAAATAATAATGACAAAATCGGCAAAACTATCAGCCCAGAAAGTAAAACTACAAAGAATCTCAAACTGGCCTTTAAGGGAAAAACCCAACTCTCTCGTTCAGAGTCTTCGCCCAATTGAAGATCCAAGGTCCAATCCCCTAATGTCCTTCCAAAAATACTTCGACATACCACCGTGTAGATAAACATGGAGAAAACTAGTAATCCCCCCAAACTAAGCTGAATAGGTAAGCTCTGATAATTCTCAGAAACTATTCCGAAAACATCTAATTTCGTTACAAATAATAAACTAGCAACAAAAAGATTCAAAACTCCAAACAATACGATGGAATCAATAATTGGTGCAAAAAGATTTCCACTAGAAGGCCTTATCGGATTTACAACTGTTTCCTCAAAAGTACGTTCTTTCAAAGCAAATTCAGGCTTTTTAAAAGACTCACTAAGGTCCTCAGGCATTCGATCTTCTTTTGCAATTTTAATAGAAGGAACCTTCGGTAAATCCATTTTTACAGGGGAAACAGTTTCACGGGGAAGAGTTTTAGATATCTCTGCTTTTTTACGAAACTCGTTTCTAATTTGATCAAGATTTAAATCATCATCTTCTAGAAGGTCAAACTTTGGTTTCACATAAGTTGTGGCTACGGTTTGCTGAAAACCAATATCAGAGATACCAGAGCTTTTTTCCGAACTATCAAAATCCAGTTCCGGTAATTCAACATCTGCCTGAGTCTTAATGCGATTCAATGAATCTTCATCAATCTCCACTTTTTTCTTATGAAACCCCAGACCTTTGGTCAGTGGCTTAAAATCAAAATCACCATTTTCTAGCAAAGCATTGCTCCCTATCTAAGTCTATTGGATCAAGTTATGTAAGATCAAACAAGCCTAATTGGTACTTTATGGCACTCACAAGTGCTAAGCAAGCAGTCTCAACGCGTAATACTTGGGTTCCTAGGCTGACAGGCTCAATTCCATGGGAAATCAAATAATTTACCTCTTCTTGAGAAAAGCCACCTTCAGAACCAACAATTAGGGCGACTGTGCTCCCTGATTCGCTGTACTTGGGGGATTCTAAGGCTTTTTTCATACCTCTTTTAGACTCCCCCTCGTATGCAAATAGACCATTGAAAGTGTCATTCTGGTTAATTAGCTGGACCATTTCTTCTAGACTAATTGCATTATTTATGGGCATTAGATCTGCCCTTGCACTTTGCTGGGTCGCGGATTCGATGATTTTTTGGAATCTTTTATTCTTGTCCAAGAGGATCTGTGGTTTTTTCACAAAAGAAAAATCGCTTAAAACTGGAGTCACTTCCTTCACTCCAAGCTCGACGGCCTTCTCCAAAATAAATTCTAATTTTGGAATTTTAGGAAGAGAAATAAACAAGTGAATATAAGGAGAAGCCAATGGCTCTACTTTTCGCTTTTCTAGAATAGTAGCGGTGGCTGATTTTTTTTCCAAGTCCGTTAGCTCACAAAAATAAGCATTGCCATCTGGTGTGAGAATTTCAAACTTACTACCAAGACCCATTCTACAAACACCGCATATGTGTTTAAATTTTTCTCCCTCCAGCAGAAACTTCGTATCCTGGAAATGATCTTTAGAAAGCCAAAATCTACGCATCGGAAATCCTCTGCGCAATATAACCAACCCACTCTCCTTCCGTTCTTCTTTCAAAAATTTTAATTCTAGAGTCCTCAAAAAAAACAGATTGGAAATTTTCATCTCGCTCTTCAAGGATTCCAGTTAGCAGTAAGGTTCCGCCCGGTAGAAGACATCGAATTAATTCCTCTTTAATATTAATCAATACTCCATCTATGATATTTGCAATCAGCATATCAAACTTTTGTTCTATTTCTTCAATTTGGATATCTGGGAGTTCTATGTTTTCTACTTCATTCTTTATAAAATTTAATCGAGCTACTTCCCTAGCCATAGGCTCAATTTCTGTTGTTAATATACGTGCTTGTGGCTGCTCTTTTTGAGTTAGTATGGCTAGAATCCCGGTGCCTGTTCCTACATCCAAAACCGAATCAAACGAGTTTGTATTTAAACAATCTAGAAGCATTTTGCTCGCAAGCTTTGTTGTCTCGTGAGTTCCAGTTCCAAATGCCATTCCAGGGTCTATTAGAATTTGCTTTTTAGCTTCCGCTGGCGCATCAAGCCAGCTAGGTATCACCCAATAGTCTCCCGCTATTGGAAATGCACTAAATCCCTTTTTCCACTCTTCCATCCAATCTTTGTTTTGTTCTTTAGAAACAGTTAGATCAATTTCATCAGAGATTTTTGCAAGGTCGATGGAAAACTGATCTCCAGGGGGCTTTAGGAAATAAACCTGTAGAACAATATGTTGCCTTTCTAAAATCGTAGGCTCGTAGGTGGCAGACATTTGTTCGAACTCTAGCTCCTCACTTACACCCTGAGCTCCGTGATCAAAGCATAGTGAGCTGACAGAATCTTCTAACTGCTGTGCCACGTTCTTAAGAATAACTTGAAAATAGTGTGTCAAATTTCATCCTGGTAAAATGGAGTCCCTAAACTACTAGTTGCCTTCTTTCTCATCAAGGGCTTTAAAAAACTTACCAAGATACCTTGGGTCGCTGGTTGTTTAAAGTCATACTACGAGCTAAAGTCTTCGTGATACAAAGGAGTAAAAATGGATTTTAAACTAATAGACGCTCTAGAACAATATATTGGCTTTGATTCCCATGAATCTAGTATGGTTCAGGAACTAAAACAGTTCTTAAGTACTCCAAAAAATCATTTCGATCGTAGCTGCCTAGAGGGCCATGTTACAGGCTCTGCATGGGTATTGTCTCCGGATCATTCCAAAGTTCTTCTCACCAATCACAAAAAATTGAAAAAATGGCTACAACTTGGCGGACATTCTGACGGAGACTCCAATACTCTTGATGTTGCCTTAAGGGAAGCGGAAGAAGAGTCAGGGATTGATAATATTAAACCAATTAGTACTAGAATTTTCGATGTTGATATTCACTCTATTCCTGAAAGAGGAAAAGAGCCGGAGCATTTACACTATGATATAAATTTTCTGCTCGAAGCCCCACATGAAAACTTCATCATCAGCGAAGAGTCCGAAGATCTAAAATGGTTCTCTGTTGCAGAAATGGAAGCCATAGACTGGGAAGAGTCCATGGCAAGAGGATTAAAAAAATGGAAGCTGCACCTTAAAGAACTTAATTCTTAGAATTCAAATTGAAGATCTAATATTAAGTAATTGAACCAACTAAAAGTGAATACCTCATCATTATCAGCTCCACCCTCTAAAGTTCTGTAGCCAACACCAGCCTTCATCTTATCACTTACTTTCTTCTGGAATTTAAATAGCATATCTATCGCACGTCCCTGAGGGGCCGCAGCAAAATCGGAATCAAAGAAAAAGCTCCAATCGGAACCAAGCTGTTTACCATAAGCCACATAAAATAGTGGAACGAAGCCCACATTATCATCTGACGATGGCGCTATGGAACCTTGAGTGAATTTAATTTCTGCATCTCTTATTTTTCCTGTTAGTCCTAAATGAAAGAAACTATCCCCAGAGCTATAGTAATTGTAAACATATCCTAAGCGATAAGAGTTAAACTGATAGCTAACAGTTATATCTGTGTTAGCTGAGTAGGTCTCACCATTAAAATCGATAGGTGTGGGGCTTTGACCTGTAACCTCTATCTTGAAAGGGGCCAATACCAATCTAAGGCCATGCTTTTTATTGATTAGATAGAAGGCATTCACCCGAGCATGTAAAAACCCTCCTGGATCAAACTGATCAAACTGAACGTAACTACCAGAATCAGGTGGATTTTTCACATCATTGCGATGTTGCCAAACCATTCCCGTCTCTAAACTAAAAAAAGATTTATCAAAAGCGAGAATATTAAAAGAAACTAAAATGGAAACACAAAACAAAAGATATTTCATCGGTTCACCTCGCGAAGAGGCTATGTTGAAAAACACTGTAGGTCAATAAGACCACAAAAAAAGCCAGGTTAAAATAACCTGGCTTTCTATCTAAACTTTTCTAAATAACTTAAAAATTAGTCTCTGAATATAAAAATAGCACTTCCGTCAAATTCACCTATCATTTCACCTTTAACGGTTACTAGGTTTCTGTAACGTTGATTGCCATTTGCTCTGTCTATATAAGAACCTTTGTTTGTACTTCCCTCAGCATCATAAAGCGCGCCAAAACGAACATCACCATTTACATCAGTGAATCCGATGGCGATGGCTTCTAGAACTTTTCCTTTGTATAGAATTTCAACTTTCTCTACAACAATAGGCTTCCTCCAAAAAACATCAGAGGCCCTTCTATTCAAGTTTATTTTTGGATCGAAGTAATTACCAACAACCATAAACTCATCTACTTTTTTCTTCACAGATTCATCTGCAAATCTTAGCTCTTTAGCCTTACTTCCATCTAAACTAACAACCGCTTCCACTCTATCAGAACTTCTATCCACTGCGGCAAATACACTAACCGAAAGAGCACTAGCTATCAAACATGCGATCCACTTCATTAAAACCTCCATAATTCGTTTCACGAAGAACTACCATGAATCTGAATTCTTAAACACAGGAGCAAACTAGAGATGAAATAATGATAGAAATGTACATAAATTTAGTGTTTCCAAATAATTCCAATAATAATAGGCACTTAAAGTATAATTGCCTAAAGTAACAATAGAATTAGTTTAAAATAATTGAATTTTTTATTTAGAAAGCTATCTACAAAAGAGATTCAATAGCTAAAAAACTGACCATGAAACACAGATATATGCACTTCGAAAATTTAATCTTACCGCTGATTTCTGTAAGCCTCATTTACGGGGAAAATAAAAACAAGAAAAACTTGAGATAAACCCAAGTCTTCTTCTTGTTAATTTTAACAATTAATTTTAGAGAGACTGGGGTTTAAATTCACCCTTTAGATCTACTTCTTGCTTAGAAACATCACTTTTAATAGTGCTTCCCTGCTTTTCATTTTTAAGTTCGCCTGCTATGTTTTTTATTTTAACCTCGTTTTTTTCCGTAGAACTCATTGCTCTTTGACCTTCACTAGAACCTACAGCTTTGCTCTTTGGTTTCGGCTTTGCTGCATTTTTCCTGGAGCGTTTTTTAGGCCACTTCTTGGAGCCCAAATTTATAGTGTCCCCAATCATTACATTTGAATAATCGAGGATTGGAGTCCCCTCACTTACCAGACTTTTACTAAGTCTCGCAACACTGAGTCCCCCTTGAACATGAATCAGTTCAAGTTCTGCCACCGGAACACTCAACTCTTCAGAAATATTTAAGACCACGGCATCTTGAAAAGGAACTTTTCTTGTAACAGTTATTACCATTCCCGCCTTGAGACCATTGTTTGCTCCGGCATTTAAATAGAAATCGTGGCGAACTGGTTCGCTGTTTGACATTTTAATATTTTTCTTAATAAAAAAGACACTAGTTGCGAATACCTTTTCGGTATAACTAGTTAGCATTAGCAGCATCATTGCCACATACAAAATAAACTTCATCACGACACCTCATCCTTGTGATTGCACCATCCTAGTGTCGTATTCTCTTTGTCCGATCCGTGGACTACATATAGCTTCTCGGTATCAGCTTTGGATACTTTATAGAATTGACTCAAAATAGACAAAACGAACCAAAGGTCGTAAAGAGTTATAGAATATACGTCACAATCAATGCTTCTGATTCGACCTTGGGCTAGGGAATAAATCTAAAGGAAGAAAGTGGTTTAAAAGCTCCACTTTAGTTGAGTATTCAAACTGAAATTCTTGGAGTTGCCTTTTAGTATTTAAATTCTTAGTAGGATGCTGAAGTAGCAACTGAAGCATTTTGAAACCTAGAAATGTTTCTCGAAACGTCACCACATTTTCTAATTTTACATTCGTCAGTATATTCAACTGAGATTGAATATGAGCATTCTTTAGACCTTCTTTATCATTTAGCCAAACTAGCATTTTATTAATGATTGGAAGCTTAGGACTCGCCTCGATACTTTCTATCATTTGGCGATTCAATTCAGTCATCAGATTTAGACCTTCTATATTCCCAGTGTAGGCAGACTCTAAGGCTAGATCTAAAGTTTTTCTTAATTTAGACAGGTAGATGGAAATTTCTTTTGCCTCAAGCTGGCTTTCGAGAAAGTTCACCTTGATATTGAACCCGCTCTATCCATTTCACCGTAAAGTGAGTTTGCTCTGCTTGGTCCTGAAAAAACATTTTGTTGTTCACGGATTAATTCTCTTCGATCATAAAAGAATTTTTGCAAATCAATGATTAAACTCTCATGCTTTGACGACAGACCAAAAGCAAAGACCTTTTGAAGCTGGGATTCTAAAGACACAATCTTAGAATAAACAGCTTGCCGTCTATAATCTGACCGCCCCCCTATTCCTACCATAAGTAAGTCTAGGATTTGGCTATAGTCTGTTAGGATTTTAATAAAATCAGATTCGCTCAATTGACGCCAATCTTTTGCCAAGGAGCTATTACCCTTTGTAAATGCGTCAAGAACCTCTGGTAGGCTTTCCTTAACCAAAAGTAAGTCTCTTGCATCAGCTTTTAATAAGTACGAGCCACTACAGGCTCCCGGCCCGTCTAGAGAGCTAGCTGAATACAGATTTAGAGAAAGCAGCATCGCTATTGGCCCTACGATTAGAGCTTTCAACTTTGTAAGACAGAGGGATTTATTCATGAAAGAACACTAGTTCAAATATTAGGTAGTCGCGAAGGGAAATCTATATATTGTAGGATCTTCAGTAGGATAATAAGAAGCTATTATGGGACCAAATTCTTTTATTAATAATTAGTGTTTTTATGTCCCAAGCTTCCTTTGAAACTCTTTGATCGATATGTGTAGGAAAAGCAAAAAAAAAGAGATGCAAAAGCACCCCTTTCTGAATTTGGATTTAAAAAGCCTAGAGCTCTTTTACCATTCCCTTTGTGGAAGGCGTGATCTTAACTGCAAGCTCCACATCTTTTTCCAAAGAGGTAAACGGAGAAGCTGTTGGCTGCACAAAACGCTGTTGTAGTTTGGTAAATATTGGCTGGCGAATTGGTAAGTCATTATCCTGTAGCACACATTGTGAAGCTACTCTGTTGGGAATATTAATTACTATTGGCGCTTTCAGGTTTGCTGTCATCTGAGTAGGGTCTTCAGGAATCGTTACGATAGAATAAATTCTTACTCTGTCCATACTATTAATATTCAACGAAGACATATCTCTTTTACCGAGCTTAACTTTGTAATCACCGGCAAACAACTCGGGCTCTAATACAGGAAACGCCACGCTAGCGTTTTCACAACTTTGAAGCCAGGCAAAAATATCGTCATCAGGATCGTCTAATAATACGAACTTCTTGAGCTCTGAAAAACCTAACAAACCCTCCGGAAAAGATATTACATCATTTTCCTCTATAGAGACTTCACCGAAGCGAGTGGTATTTATTTGCATTTTCCCCCCTCAAGGAATAGGCAGAATTCACTCCTACTCTTATAGGACACCACAAGGGCCCATTTCGGTCAATTTTCTGGACGAAATTGCGCACTGAATTAGTCAGATTAGCTAAAAATGGAAAGAACTAGACCTTATCTACTCAGGTTTAAGCATTTTTGACACGCTGCGAGCGGCGTCAGAGCTCGTGTTAACAGCTTCTGTGTTGGAGTTTTGGATAGCTTCATAAACTTCAAGTCTATGAATCTTAGTATCCTTAGGGGCTTCAATCCCTACTCGAACTTGCTTACCTTTGATTTGAACAACAGTAACCTTAATATGGTCATCTATTGCGATGCTTTCGCCTAGTTTTCTGGTGAGTACCAACATGGATCTACTCCTTCAGTATCCTGTTTCAGGTTCCATACCGTTTAACGGAAGAAACAACTGGAAAGTTTAGCTATAATTTTTACCGAAGAAAGTCAAGGAGACTTGGCTGGATCAAACGTCCAGAGGTACTCAATGATGCTTTCAGGTTTCCTTCAGCTGCTTGCAACTCGCTGTATACCTCAAAAGCATCGGCGTCTTCAAACTTTGAAGCCAATATCTTATTATCAATCAGACCTTTTTGTAAACTTTCTATGTTATTTTCTAAAGCATTTAGGCGACTTCCTACATCTGCTCTAGACATAACAACCTGATTGATGGCTGTATCTAATTTATCGAGAGAGTTTTGCACTCCTCGTGTGTCGTCCGCTCTGAGAGCAATTTCCAAACGCTTTACTGCTTGAAATACATCTACTCCTTGACCGAACGCACCGGGCTCATCCAAGGGTCTCGTGTTCTGATTGATACTAGCAGGACCCCTTAGGGCTTGATTTAACTGATAGTCCTGGTCTTCTTGAGCCGCCTTCTCTGCTTCTATACTTCGGCCCATAAATACTATATCTCCGGGCACGTTCATCGCGAGCTTCACTCCACGATTGATCTCAATTTCCATTTCACCAGAGTCGCCAGTATATTGTCCCTGCTCAAAAGGAGATCTTTGAGTCACATACCCACCAAATATATACCGGTCGCCAATCTTTCGGTTTCCGATCGCATTCATCTGGTCATAAATTTGCTCTACTTCCATAGCAATGGCTCTTCTAGCCACAGGGTTTGAAGTACCGGAGTTGGACTGACCGAGTGCCACTTCTTTCAAACGAATTAGAACATTACTTAGTTCCTCTAAGGTTCTTTCTGAATAATCTAAAAAGTTTTTAGCCTGATTGGCATTTCGGATATATTGCTCAGCCGATTGTATATTTGTCCTGGCCTCCAATACTCGAGTAGCAGCCACGGGATCATCTGAAGGCTTATTGATACGCTTCATGGTTGTTGCCTGCTCCTGCTTAATAGCCATCTTCTCTCTGGTTTTATTCAGAGAGTTTGTGACTTGCTGGAAATTCATTTTATCAGAAACACGCATTCTTTCTACCTAGTTAATATCTTTTTAAACTCAAAATAGTATCGAACATTTCATCTGCCGCGCGAATTAAGCGCGCGGAAGCGTCGAAACTTTTTTGTAGTTCAATCATTTTGGTAGTTTCTTCATCGATAGAAACACCACTAATACTTTCCCTAATATTACTCAGCTGGCTCACAATTTCTTTTTGGTGTTTTGCCGCTGCATTCACCTTGTTCACATCTACAGCTACCGTTCCTACAACGGAAGTGTAAAAATCATCAAATGTTGAAGTCCCATTATTAAGAACCTTTGAATACTGAAGCTCTGAAATTTTATTTGCGACTCTGTTGTCTCCTAAGCCAAAGGAACCTTGGGCTGCGGCTATTCTCGAAACATCTTTATCAATTGTTTCATTAATCCTCAAATTGGCAGCGGAGTTTAATTTACCGGTAGGAAAGTTCTCAAAGAATAGTACTCCATCCCGTCCACTACGATCTTTTCCTTGAATATGAAGCGCGTTGACTTCGTTAGCCATCGAGAATGCAACTTCATCTAAATCTTTTAGCAGGCCATCAATAACAATGTCCCGAACCTCAAGTGCCGCACCAATTTTTCCACCTTTAAGCTGCTTAGTGATGTCTACTTCAGTTGAATTTTCTGTGGGCAGAAATATCACTCTTGCCTCACCGTACCTATGACCATTAAAGCCAGGGGACGCGGAAACAGTTAGCTCATTTTGACTAAAACCGGACACTAGTGTTGCCGTGGACCCTGCCATAACAGTAACTTGACCTTCTTCATTCTCGGCATACTTGATATCAATTTTCTCACCTAGTTTTTTAAGAAGTAAGTCTCTACGATCTCTAGAGTCGTTTGCTATTGCTCCTCTTATTTCAATCTGAGATATTTTTTCATTAAGATCAGCGATTTCCGTGGTGTAGGAATTTATAATTTGAACTTCGCTCTCTATTTGCCTGTCGATATCTTTTTGAACATCAACCAACTGAGAGTTAACACGTCCAAAATCTCTAGTTACAGCTTTCGCACTTTCTTTTACTAAAGTTCGAGTAGCCGCGCTTTCCGGAGAACTTGCAAGCTCTCTAAAAGCATTAAAGAATTCTCCCACAAAACGATTGAGTCCACCGTTGATTTGCTCATTAAAAACTTGTTCCACTCGAGCCATGCTTTCGGCCTGGCCTTCATTATAACCAAGTTTTTCCATTTCACTTTGAATTTGCTTTTCAAGATAGTCATTCTTAATCGAACGAACGGCCTTAACGGTGGCACCAGTACCAACTTGACGACCACCGGTACCAAGAGATGGTGTAGTCGCCTGCTCGATTCGCTGACGGCTGAAACCCTCGGTACTTTTGTTGGCGATGTTATGAGAAACAGTTTGTAAACCCACCTGGCTATTTGCCAGAGATCTACGACCTATCCCCATAATTCCCGTCAGTTTTGGCATCCTACCCTCTTTTCCACACATCCTATGTGGAATTCAGACAACTACTACACTGATTTATTCAATAAATGCTTCAGTTGCCCTTTGTTTTGGTCTACTTTCCCTTTTTTCTCATAAGTCTTACTTCCGGTAAGACCTTCTTTCATCGCTCCAAGAGTACCGCCTATTGTATTTAGTGCTCTTCCGGCAAGTACCTGATTCTCAGAACTAAGGGTTTTAATATCTGCAAAAAGACCTTCCAGCCCTTTTTTATGTTCGATCAATTTTCTTTTATGAGGCTCCGGTAATTTTATAGCGATCTCTAATAACTTCGGTTGTTCAGAAAATATTCTCAATCGGTCAGCTAGCACGCTGCAGAGCTGTAATCGCTCGCCTTCTTTTTTCTCTGCCTCAATCATGAGACTTTCTTTTAAAGATGCTGCCTTATTTATATTTTCAATATCGCTTTGAATGAGGTAATCATTCTCGCTTTGTAAAAGGTGGCAGAGACTCGAATAGATTTTATTCTGTTCCGCTAAAATATCTTGTAGTTTTGTAACTTGTTGTAACTCTCTCACTTCTTCTTCCTTCCTGGTAGAAGTTTAATAAAATTAAAATGACCTTATTTAAGAACCTTGTATGCTAGACATCATTAATTCTTCATCGACCATTTTATCCGCTATAGCACCTGCATTGATCTTGTATTCGCCATTGGCAATCAAGCTTCGAAATTTAGCTACCTTCTCTGCATCAACGTCAGGAGCTTGCTTTGCCAGTTCTTTTACACGATTGATCTCTTTTGCTTTTTCAGAAATATTTACTTTTGCAGAAGAATCCAAAAGTGCGCTAGAAACTTTTGAAGCATTTGCATCTCCGTCACCAGTTTTCGACTTAGTGACTCGATCAGAATTTCCCAAGCCTGATGCAAGATTTGGATTTATGTTATTGGAATTAATTTTCATACTTCCTCCATGAATTACGCTAATATTAGTGTAGCATAATGAGGCACTATAATGGCATTATTTACCAATTAACAGGGTTTTATGGGTGTTTTTCTACTTGCGTCTAGCTAGCCTTTTGTTAAGCGCTAGACCACCTTTGGTCGAGTATGATTTATCCTTTTGCAAGCAAGTAATGGATTAGGAACTTAGAGATCTAAAAATCATACTTATTAAGTCTTAGTCCCAATAATTCCCAAATATTTTTAACCGAGCACCCTACTATTATCAAAAAAATGAGAACTATCTCGCCCCAAATAAAGCTGATAGGTATCACTGAAGGCTCTCTAAGATCCAAAGAAGCCTAATCTAAAACAAGTCTTAGCCCCTACCAAGACAAACATTGTTTGGCAGGGTTGGGAAATATTTTCCAAAGCTTGTAACAATTTTATCCTCCCTTTATCACTTCCCCAACTGTGTAATCTATGTGGTAGATTTACCAAGCATTAAAACTCTAAGGGGCATTTTTGAACTTTGCATTTATACTTTTCTTAACTTTGAATTTAATTAGCCAAATAGCTTGGCCTCAAAATCAATCCCCAAAAAACAATGAATTCCTAAAGTTAGTTTATAAACCCGGAGACCGGTCGCTGAAAAGCTATGTGTTTTCTGGACCAGATAGCCGTGCAGAAATAGCAAACCAAAAATTTATTTCAGAAATGATCTGGCTCGATGATAAACTTGATGCCAAAGAAATTTCATACGACAAACACCAGATAATGCTACAAGCAGAAAAATATGGTTATGCTTATCAAATTGATTTAGCTCTAAATGAGACTATAATTAACGTGCTTAAGGAGCTAGGAAAAAGTCTAGCTGTAGAAAACCAAATAGTTAAAATTCGAACCATTGCGACAGGTGATCAAGTTTGGAGCTTAGAAAATAAAAAGTGGGTGAAAGAGCCTACAAAAAATAGAAAGCCCAATTACATTATCAATAGACAAGAAAGAAGTATTACGGTTGGACTCTCAGTAAACAGCTCCCCTTTTAGTTTGGAAATTGGCCAGCGTAGTTTCCAAGAAATGTTAGATGTTTTGGTTCCGTTAAAAAGGGAACCACCGGAACATAGGTTAAAATACGCACAAGCTATAGATGCGGTGGGACCAATACGTACGGTAAAACCATTTATTATCTATAAAGGAATGAGCATACAAATTGACCTTGCAAGTTTTTTGCTGTCAGAAATCGTAAATAGAACATTGATCGCTAGTATGAACAATAGCAAAAAATATTCGGTAATAGAAATTTGGAATCGACACCTACTTGAATCAACCAAAAAAGATTTAAAAATTACTTCATATGAAATTCATGATCCTATTCAAAAAATTTCAAAAATGTTATCTGAAGCTAGTACCAAGCAATTTGGCAATTTAAATAGTCCTGGTGAGTGTAATAGTAAATACTAGGAATTAGTATTTATAATTCTTAAAGAAATTGAGTCATCGATTTTACCTAAACTCTTTCCGGCAGGAATCTCTGTACCAGCTTGGAAACTGTCGATACCCTTTCCACTCCAAGTACTTTGAATTCCCTTCTCGTGTTGTAGCAACAAGTGCTTGCTACCATCATCTTGAGATAACTGGTGAAGTACCCTGCCAGAAAATGGTAAGTCTAGAGAAGCCCCTTTTTCATCAGACTTTAGATTAAAGTTCATAATCTTAGGGTCTTCAACCCTACCCTTATCTATCTTTAGCATTGGCTGCTTCAAAGGATCAATTCTTTTTGGTTGAATTCCCATTTGAGCTCCGAACTGATCCATCATCTGGTTGTATATAAGCTTACTTAGACCTACACCACCTCTACCAACCCAAGATTTTACATATTCATCATCTAACTTTTGAGAGTAAATTTTATCACCCATGGATTGTTTTAAGAGATCGCTCTTGGTAACCGTTGAGCGCATGGCTTTAACCATTTCATTCAAAAAATGTTTTTCATACATCTTTGAAGCTTTATTTAATTGCTCTTTTGGGTCCATGTGCTTTCGACGAAAATCGATAGCTTTCTGCTGTAGAGATATGGCTTGTTGTGGTTTCGTATCTATTTTTGACATATTTTTAAAGGTAAAAAAGAAGGGGATTTGAGCCTGATCTCGCGCATCCTGCGCTATCACTCTGGGCTAGCCAATCCTTGGCTTTTCAGCTACCGTTCCCTGCAAAGAACTAATATATGTGTTTCCAGTCCATCCATGGTCTTCGATCTCTGACTCTCCTCCCCCGGGTATCCAACACATCCATGTGTCAGAAAAATACTATTCAATTGTAAAACTCAAACTATAATACTTCTAATTCTGCTTGTAATGCTCCGGCTGCTTTAATCGTCTGAAGTATGGTAATTAACTCCTGAGGATCTACACCCAATTGGTTCATCGCCTTAACGATTTCACCTACACTTACGCCTTTATCCATTAAAAACATTCTTTTGGATTTCTCACCTTTTTTCTTTTTACCACCGACGTCCAAAGTTAGATCACCGTGAGAAATGGCTACTTTATTTATTTTAACATATTCTCCAATGACAACTGTACCGGTCTTCTCGTTAATCACGACCTTTGCTTGTAAATCTGGACTAACCTCAAGTGACTCAACTAAAGATAAAAGCTCAATAGCGTTACCCTCGTAAGCTCCTGGGACCACTAGATCCACAGTTGCACTATCTTTCGCAGAGGCATATTTACCGCCCAAGTCTCCATTTATTTTTCTAACTACTCTCATAGCTGTTGTGAAGTCTGGGTTATGTAATGTAATTCTAAACATTTTTCTATTCGAAAAATCTTCTGCAAGATCCTTTTCTATTATTGCACCATTTGGCACTCTTCCAGCTGTCGTATGATCACCACCGATCAATACATTTCCTTGAGCAACGGCAAAGATTTTGCCATTCGCTGCGCGCAAGGGAGACTGAACTAAAGTTCCGCCCTTTAAACTAGAGGCATCACCAACAGAGTTCACCTGGACATCTAACCTATTTCCCGCTCTAGCAAATGGAGGTAGAGTGGCAGTCATCACAACAGCAGCAACATTCGAGCTTTCAACATCTTCAGCTGTTACTCCAAGTGTGGCCAACATCCTCTGCATACTTTTGGATGTGAATTCATTCTTACCGTCTCCAGTTCCTTTTAAACCAATGATTAGGCCATAGCCAACCAATTGGTTATCTCGAACGCCTCTGACGTTTGCCATGTCTTTTAGACGAGCAGCATTTACTGACTCAACAAAAACCAAAGCTAAAAAAGAAAATAAAATTATTTTTTTCACAGTTTTTAAATTCCCATCCCAACATTCATTATAATCGCAACAGCTAAAATAATCACTTGGACAAAGATGTAGTTTTTCATAGCTTTAGACTCCTTCTTGTGCTAACAACGTCAAATTTTGGCTCCAGAACTTTACCCGAATCCACTTTGCTATCTTGAATATCTGTGGGTTTTACCACCCCAGTAACAATTACTTTGTACTCAGATCTATCAATCATAAAAGATCTACTTCCTCTAACTCTATAGCTACCGTCTGGAAAAGTTTCGACTATTCTTGCGGGAACTTCCTCCACTTTGAAAGCAGACTCTTTTGAATCACTGCTCTTGTTTGAGCTCGGAGCAGTTGGCTGCGTTGTAGCGGTACCTGCCTTTTTCGTTTTTGCTCGGTTCACCGCGGCGACCTTTCTTTTCTTTCTTAGATCGATTAAGTTTTTAATAACTTTCACCTTCGTATCTAGCTGTCTTTTTGCAACATCTTTAATTTGGACATTTACAATATCACCGACCAATCGTTGGTTATTCTGAGCAAAAAGATAAGAAGTTTGACCCTCGTTAACCCAAAGAGATCCAGAGTCCTGGTCAATTTTGTTTTCGGCTTCTAATTTCGCTTGAGTCATACGTTTGTAATGTCGAGGAATTCCTCTATAACTTGAATTTGGGGACGAATTAAAAGATTTTACCTGCTTTGAAGCAGCTCCTTCTACTGATGCTTTACCACCAACCAATGCCTTCATTCGCTTTCCGAAATTAGAACAAGCAGTTAGAGATAAGCAAAGGAAAATTAGTATAAGATTATTCCACATCATTGAAGCTCCACAGTTCTAACATCAACAACTTTTCCCATTAAAACTTTATCCGAAGATCTGTTTTTTACAGGAACAACATCACCAATTACACCATTTCTTTGGGCTACGGCTTTTAACTTCATTCTCCAAGAGCTGTTTTTAATAATTACATCCACTACATCACCGCGTTTAAGTGCCTGCTCTTTTTGAATATTAGACAACCAAACTACAGAACCGGAAAAAACATCGTTTTTGACCTTAGCTTGGGTGATTTCTGATTTTTTAGGTATATCACTTCGGAAAAAATTGAGATCCCTCAATTTCCATTCAATATCATTCTCTGTTAAACGCTCTCCCGATCTAATATTTCTTCTAGCTATGGGAAGTTTTCTCATTACGCCTATTGTCCCAGACACCCAATAGGTTCGTTCTTTTGAGGCGTTAAACTCTAGAACTTTCAATGGTATTTGAAAATTACCTTTAACTAGCTTTGACGGTAATTCCAATCTCCAAGACTGGATCTTCTCGTTTTGGATCGAAGGTAATATCAAACTTTTGATTTTAAATTTACAGACACTACAAAACCTCGCATTGGATCCCTTAATTTCTTTCTCGAGACTTTTTTTAGACCATAAACTCGCGGGGACATAAACACTTACTATCTTTGGTACTTTTAAAGTGAGTTTAAAATTTCTATTTTTCTGTCGTTCTATTTTTTTGATCTTAGATAGCTTGGATCTAAGCACATCGGTAATGGCTTTTTCACTGAATCTTCTCAACTCACCGGCTTGTAGGGATTTACCTATAACTAAGGAATTTATCAGATCATTAGACTCACTCGTAAACCCCTCCAGCTTTGCTATATCACCGATGGTCAATTTACCAGTTTTCACATTGATTTCACTAGGAACCTCAAGTCTTTGCTCTGCAAAAACTTGGGCAACAAAAAATGTTAGTAGTAGAATAAAATAGATTTTCAAGTTTTTACCTCAGATTATTTATTGCTTGCAACATTTGGTCTGCAGCTTGTATTGCCTTTGAGTTCATCTCATAGGCTCTTTGGGTCGTGATCATATTAACCATCTCATCAACAATATTTACGTTACTTCCCTCGAGCTGCCCCTGTGACAATTCTCCCAATCCATTTTGACCAGGTAATCCAACCTGCGGTACACCACTTGCTGCTGTTTGGGTATAAAGGTTTTTACCGATTGCTTTTAAACCGGCAGGGTTAACAAAATTGGAAAGTTCTATCTGACCAATATTCTGTCTCTGCCCACCAGGGACCTCCACTTCTACTTGTCCATTGGGTGAAATGGATAGCCCTAAAGCATTACTTGGAATGCTTAAAGCCGGCTCCAATGGAAAGCCTGCTCTATTCACAATCACTCCCTGAGCATTTTTAGAAAAAGCACCATCTCGAGTATAAGAAACTCCATTTGGAGTCTGAACTGCAAAGAAACCTTTACCTTCGACCATTACATCGAGCGGCTTCTGAGTAATTTTTGCAGCTCCAGTAGTAAAATCTTTTTTAATTGCACTTGTCTTCACACCGAGGCCTGTTTGTACACCAACAGGCGACACTGCATTATCGCCACTTACGGCTCCCGGCTCTTTTATAGTTTGATACATTAAGTCTTCAAATTCAGCTCGAGCCTTTTTGTAGCCGTTAGTACTTAGGTTTGCCATGTTATTTGCTGTAACATCCATATTGGTCTGCTGCGCTTGCATGCCTGTTGCGGCTGTATTCAAAGCTTTTAACATTCTCTACTCCTTAGAACTTAGGTACATCATTTACCAATTTATTATCAATCGAATCATAGGCCTGCATGGCTTTTTGCAAGCTCTCAAAGGTTCTTGTGGTCTTTATCATTTCCGTCATCTCCTGGACTACATTTACATTCGAAGACTCCAAAGAGGCCTGATGAAGCACGGCCTTAGTGCTTTGTTGAGGATCTACTTCAAAGTTAGGTTTGGTAGAATATAGTGAATTTCCAATTTTCTTAAGTGCATCCGTTTCTGTAAATTCTAAAACAGATAGTCGACCCACATTAGCCCCACCCGGTTGAGTGATAGATCCATTGGGTCCAATCGCTAATGGAAGACCTGGGTTTATTCTAATTTGTCTAGATTCTGCAGGTCCATCACCAGCTTGAAGCACTGGGTAACCTTGTTTAGTCACCAAGGTCCCTTCTGCGTTCAAGTTAAAGCTACCATTCCTTGTATACCTGACACCAACTGGAGTGTTTACTTCAAACAGGGCCTTCCCCTCGATGGCAACATCAAGAGCGTTTCCAGTTCGCTTTAGTACACCTTGACTAAAGTCCGTGTAGGTACCTGACCCATCAACATAGGATTTATCGCTACCTTGCATATGATAGAAACTATCAATACTGGCAGGAACCTTTGGAACTTGGATTACGTCGGGAGATTTTTCGTAAGCAGTTAAATATTCCTTAAAAACCTGCTGATCTTTTTTAAAACCAGTCGTGTTAGCATTGGCCATATTATTCGCAATGGTATCCAGCTTGTTTTGCTGAGCCATTGCCCCACTTAATGCTGTATAAATCCCTTTTGAACTCATATACAATTCACCTCGATACTTACTAAAGCAAGGGCTGTACCATTTTGAGATTTTTTTAGTTTTAATAGACTTAAGGCTTTTCATTCTCAGTCTAACGTCTAGTAAAGGTATGGATTCTAATGGTAAACTACTGAGTTTAAAAATATAAACAGTCAAAAGTCTGACACCGACGTCGCGAATTTGGCTATAAGACATTTTCTATTACTAAAAACACTAGCCCTAGTTTTTTTTATATTTCATACTATATCCTATGAAGTTACTCTTTGTATTTGCATCCTCACTTATTTATTTCTCAGCCTTTTCAGCTGTACCGAAAAACTTTGAGTTTAAAAAGCCAGTAAACTTAAAAGAAAAAGTAAATACAGAACTACCTGATACTATTAAAAATTTTAAAAACTATCCAACAATCAATCTTCGGGATAGGACCTCAAGTGGCGTAGCCATCGATATACCCATCAGCTATAATAAGCAGGTTAAAAAATGGATTGTTTTTTTTCAAACTCGGGGCAAGCGCTGGTTTTCTACCTGGTTAAGTAGAAGTCACAAATATTTACCTGATATTCAAACTAGACTAAGGAAAGCAAATTTACCCTTGGATCTTGCCTATATCGCTATGATTGAGAGTGGGTTCTCCTCTAGAGCGGTCTCTACCGCGAATGCCGTAGGACCTTGGCAGTTTATCGAGCCAACCGGTAAAAGATTTAACCTTCAAATTAATGATTGGATTGATGAACGCCAAGATTTTCAAAAATCAACGGATGCGGCCATAAAATACTTAAGTACACTATATTCTGAATTCGAAAACTGGTATTTGGTTGCAGCCGCCTACAACACCGGTGAAGGCAGGGTCAGAAGATTAATTAGAAAATATAAATCAAAAGATTTTTGGTACCTAAGTAGAAAAAAAGGCTTTGTTAAGGAAACAAGAGACTATATACCAAAGTGGATTGCAGCGACACTAATAGCAAAATCTCCCAGCATGTATGGATTTGAAAAAGTTCACCCTCAAGTTCCTAGTAGCTATGAATACTTTTTTGCGCCGGGTGGAACTGATTTACTAAAGCTAGCGGATCACTTAAATATTACTCACCAAGCCATTATTAATTTAAACCCTGCTTTGAAACAAGCAAGAATACCGAGGTATATTGCTGGGTACCTGATCCGTGTGCCAAAAAACTCAAGCCACTACGTCAGCAACTTCATTGATCGAAGAGTGGCACAGAATTAAAAAAACACGATTTCTCGAACAAGCAGCTGCAAAATCTATTCAATATTTTAGACGTTAAACGCTGTCTTATTCGATTTGAAGTGAATGTTTTATTTTTGAGACGTTTTTTAGAATACTGTTACCCAAATTTTCTTTAGTTAAGGTAGTCTGAAACCGATTATATTTTATGAAAAATTTCATTAAGTTATTCACTACATTTTTACTTTTAGGCTTAGTGACAGCCTGCCTTGGTGGCCTTGGAGATTCGACCACTAATTCTGATTCTGGAGGTGATTCCTCGGATGAGACGGTAGTAACAGGAACTCAGTCTACAATTTACCTGGGGGTTCAAAAAGATTCTTCTACGACAGCTGTTTTTAAATTTACTTTTGATTCTTCAGATAATTCTATTCAATATACCGATGATTTGACTTTAACTGGTTACAGCGATGATGTAGTACGATCCACTTTTTTCTATGATGGAAACCTTTATGTTGGTGGTCGAACAAGTGGAAATGCATCGATGGTTCCGGTTTCTCACGCGGATTTTTCAGAAGGTAGTTTAATTGACACCGTCAGCTCTGGAAGCCCAAAGGGCTATACCCATGGCCTATGCTTTCTGAGTAACGGGAATTTTATTATTGGTGGTTTTACCCAAGAGATCAATGAACATTCGGATGCTAGCACTATCGTTGCATCCTCAGACACACAAAATGTTATTAAAATTAATTCTCTAACTAGATGTGCTGAGGGGGACTCCACGTCTGAGCTCTACGGTATCGATTACGATGGAAATTCTGATTCAGATGGAGATATAATCTATCTAACAAAATCTGGTTCTGATTGGTCTGAGTCTGAACGATATGATCTAAGTGCCCTAGGCGGAGGATCCTTATTTGCGATGGTTAAACATACTAACGGAAACTTGTATGCCTTTCCGCAAAACATGGGCCTCCCAGCTACCAAACCAATCATTTGTAGCAATATAAGTAGTTTGAAACTGAATAGCTGTATCCCGTCAACAGGGGATGACCTTGGTTCCGGGATCATTCAAACGGCCGTACAGATTCCCGGTAGCGATGACATGCTTTTTATCGATGCTACCAGTTCATCTAACGTGAATCTATACCGGCTTGATGCATCCGCTATGACGAAAACCTTGGTCAGTGAATTATCTGGTCTTGGCTTAGTTGTAAGAAATCAATTTGGAGTTCGTGGTATGGAAATAGTTGCAGACTAAATTTTTAGATAGAATCAACACGAAGTTCAAAGCTAAATGAGTAGTTTTTAATCCTTATTAATTAGCAAATATCAAAAAGATCGTTTATAACAAAGCAGTTATGGCTCAAAAAAATATCGTCTTAAAATTTGGTGGTAGCTGCCTCAAAAGCAGTAGTGAAATCCAGCTCGCGGCTGATATTGTTCAAAATTATAAAGAGAAAGGCTATGGGGTTGTGGCCGTAGTGAGCGCTATGGAAGGAACCACAAACCGACTGCTAAGCCTCTCTCACGAACTTACTGAGACCCCTGATAGAAGGGAACTAGACATGCTTCTCTCTGCCGGAGAGAGAATAGCAATGAGTATGCTTTCTATAGCTCTAATAGATAAAAAGATTCCTGCCATTAGCTTTACGGGTAGCCAAGCAGGAATTTTAACCAATGATCGTCACAGCGGTGCAGATATCGTAGATGTAAAAGCCTTCCGTGTTTCAGAAGAAATTGAGAAATCTAAAGTTGTTGTTTTGGCTGGCTTCCAAGGAGTCTGTCCGGAAACAAAAGAAGTCACCACTCTAGGTCGAGGTGGAACAGATACCACCGCCGTAGCTATTTCCTCTTATATCAATGCGGAAAAATGTGTTCTATTTAAAGATGTGGACTCCGTTTATAACTTTGACCCTAAGCTAAACAAGTCCGCCAAAGCCATTAAATCTATTAGTTATGAAAATATGCTAAAGCTAAGTCAAAATGGGGCTAAGATTATCCATGACAAGGCTATACTTTGGGCGAAAAGGCACTCGGTAAAAATAGAAGTTAATGATTTTCACCAAGCCCAAAAGGTTGGAACTTTGATTAGTGACTGTTCTTCGGATCTTATTTCGTGCGCCAATCTTATTAAAAGCTGTCTTGTATTTAAATGCCCTTCTCTAGAAGAGTTTAATCAATACCTATATCAGACCAATCAAAATGATCTACAAATTATTAGCTTCAAAGATGCTACACACCTTCTACATGGCCCTGAAGAGGCCTTAAAGTATTTTATAAAGATCTACAAACCTGATGTTTGTGAAATAATTAGCGATATTTTATCTGCTATCGGAAGTAGTTTCCCCATTGAGCCGAACCCTGGCTACGAAAAAAAAGAAACCTCAGATTTCCATTATCTAATAGCTGAAAAAGTAAAATTAGAGCAAGTAATTTCCAGATTGCATTAATGAGAAATAATTTTATTCAAATCTAAAACAAAAAAACCTAAGCCTCCCAGCTTAGGTTTTTTTTAATTTAAATATTACTAACTACTAATGCTTTTTCTTAGCAGCGGCTGCTTTCTTCACAGGAGCCTTCGCCTCTGTAGCTTTCTCTGCTAACTTCTCTACCTGTTCCTCTTTACCTGGAGTAATCTGATAAGCTACAAGAATCTTCTCTTTAAGAGTTTCTTTTAGCTCTGGATTTTCCATAAGGTACTTTTTAACATTATCACGACCCTGTCCTAAGCGTTCGCCATTCATGGAGTACCATGCACCACTTTTCTCGATTAGGTTTTTATTTGTCGCTAGATCAATGATCTCCCCTTCCTGACTAATACCAGCACCATACATTAGATCAAACTCCACTCTTGCAAAAGGAGGTGCCATTTTGTTTTTAACCACTTTCACAGCTGTTTTATTTCCTACAACTTCATCACCATTTTTAATAGCACCGATTCTACGTACATCCAGTCTTACCGAAGAATAAAACTTAAGCGCGTTACCACCGGTAGTTGTCTCAGGATTTCCAAACATCACACCAATTTTCATACGAATTTGGTTAATGAATACTACTGTAGTGTTACTTCTATTTATAATAGCCGTTAACTTTCTAAGTGCTTGAGACATCAAACGAGCTTGAAGACCCATATGTGAATCTCCCATATCCCCTTCAATCTCTGCTCTTGGAGTTAAGGCGGCCACGGAATCTATCACCAAAATATCTACAGCACCTGATCTTACTAAAGTTTCTGTAATCTCGAGAGCGTCTTCACCTGTGTCTGGTTGAGAGATTAAAAGGTCTGCTGTTTTCACTCCCAACTTACGAGCATAACTTACGTCTAATGCATGTTCAGCATCTACAAAGGCCGCTACTCCACCAGCTTTTTGAGCTTGAGCAATAGTACTTAATGCTAATGTAGTTTTACCTGAACTCTCTGGTCCATAAATTTCAATGATACGACCCTTTGGCAGACCACCGATTCCTAAACCGATATCTAATGTTAGAGAACCAGTACTTGTATGAGGATAGACAGCTCTTTGTTCTCCGTCTCCCAACTTCATGATGGAACCCTTACCAAATTGCTTTTCAATACTTGCTACTGCTAGTTCTAAAGATTTTGCTTTATCTGATGAAACGTTTGTTACTTTTGTCGCCACGTTAAACTCCTTGTCGCCTGTTTTTTAGGCGTGTTATGGTCTTATAGTACCTTTTTTTATAGTTTTAAATACTTAGCTTAGTGCTTCTTTTAAGTTTTCTAGGATAAACAAAACAGATTGCTCTTGTACGTTTTGCCGATCGCCAGAATAATGTTTTTTAAAGGAATAGGTTGATTCTGGGCCAACAAAGCCAAAACAAACTGTGCCTACGGGTTTGGAGCTTGTTCCTCCACCAGGGCCTGCAATCCCTGTCACGCTGGCTGCCCAAGTTGTGTTAGTGATCTTTCTCACTCCCTCTGCCATAGAGATCGCTACTGGCTCACTTACTGCTCCAAAGCGAACTAAATCTTGCTCTGAAACTCCAAGGACATTTTGTTTTACTTCGTTGGAATACGATATCACGCTACCGTGATATATTTGGGATATACCCGACTTCTCTGTTAGCTTAGCCGAAACCAAGCCACCAGTGCAACTCTCCGCTAAAGAAAGAGTCCAATGTCGCTTCGCAAAACCGCTTAATATTTGATCAACCAATTCATCCATAGCCTGATTCCTTTCTAAATCACTTTAGCAAAGGCTAGCACAAGGTCCAGAACAAAGGACTAAGACACTGTGTCCGATCAGGACATAGTGTCTTTCAGATTCCGGTCAGAAAAATGAAGATCAAACAAAGGCAGATGCAATATAGCGAAACTTGACTCAAATAGGCTAGAGCTCTTTATTAGAGCCACTTCAAACTGAAACATTAAGGGGGGACAGATATGAAGTTAATCCTAAGCCTATTGGTTATGACCATGGCATTTCCATTGCTAGCACAAGATAGAAGAATCGATGATAACATCCGTAGAATGACCAACAGATTGCAAAATATGGTGCAAAACGATCTTTATCGATTGGACAGACAAGACAAAACAGAAGTAAGAAGAGGACTGAGGGAAGTTATTCAAATTTTTCAAAACGGCTCAAGACCAGACCCATCCAGAGGCCTACTCTGTGAAACTGGAACCAACAAACTCATTAATCTATCTGATGGAAATCTAATCCACGACTTTAGCAATATGAACCACTGTACATCTGCAAAAAATAGATTTGAAAATGGAAAGTCCTACTTTTGTGATTTTAACGACAATACTCTAAGAAATTTCAGACCTTATTTAGTTCATGACTTCAGTAACTCTCAGGACTGCAGAGGAGCTCTAAGCCGAGTAGAGAACAACTTAAACTTTTGCGATTTTAGCGATAACACATTAAGAAACTACAGAGGTGAACTTATCTATGATTTTGGAAATGCTAGAGACTGTAGAAATGCATTAAATCAAATGATGGATTAAAATTCTAAAAGAGGCCCAAGCAGGGTCTCTTAATTTATCAATAGATACTTACCGTAAACACATTACCAGATTTCTCTACAGCCAAATGCCAATACCTTAAACTAGGTGTTTGCTTTCTTTTACGATAGTCACTATTCCACATAGTGAAAGTAAACTCATTGAGACCTTCATTTAAATCCTGCTTTTTAACTGAAAGGTGCATCTTAGCCACTAGATCACTGAGTCGTTCGATCTTTTTGGAATAATCAAAACTCTCGAATGGTCCCATAAAACGAGCCGGTCTCAAATCAATATCCAGGTGATAGCCAAGCTCTTTGGTGTAGGCACGTAAGTTTTCACAAACTGCTCTCACCGTTAAGAAGTCTACCTTAATAGAATCAGCATAAACTTCCAAATTTGGCTTATTGAGTACGATTTGAACTTTACGAAGATCGTTCTTTTCCAGCTTACAATCAATAGGTATATTTGGTCTAACACCAGCACCAAAATCTGATGCAACTATTGCCTCTGAAAAAATCAGTAAGCCAAGAAAATAGGATAAAATTCTCACACAATCTCCCCTCGTTGTTGAGATAAGTAAAGCCGAAACCAAACCCAGAAAAGATCAAAAAACCAGCATCCTTTCCCCTTGGTTGTAGAAGTGAAGTCTTAGAAAGTAAAATTGAATTAGAAAATTATAGAATTTTTTCCAACAAAGATTGATTTATTACGAATTGAAGTAAAATATTGGCAAAAATTCCAGCAATTACGTCATCTGCCATGACACCGAAGCCCCCCTTTGCCTTTTTATCAATGGCTCCAATAGGAAATGGTTTCAAAATATCAAAAAATCTAAAAAGCAAGAAACCAAGAGCTAGGTATTCCCTACTGGCGGGAACTAAAAACATGGTGATTGCGTAACCCACAATTTCATCGATAACTATCTCACCTGGGTCGTGAGTCTTATGTTTTGCTTCATACAAATCACATACATATATTCCTAACAAAAGAAGCCCAAAACAAAATATTCCGTACCCGATAGGATGAAGGTCGGATAGAAAATAGACCAGTGGAATACCTACAATAGTCCCAAATGTACCAGGGGCTTTTGGAGCTTTACCAAAATAAAAACCTGTAGCTATTAGATCAACCCAATTCATACTTCAACCTAAGGCCAAGCTTGATCTTTGTCTATTTAATTTAAGAATCAGCTAGAGTAGCTTTTGCCTAGTAACAAACTCTAAACCTAGGCCTACTGCATTTCCTACTTAAAAAAGCTTTATTTCTCCGCTAACATCATAGGGTAAACTGAGATGGAGGATGAATGGAGTTAGATCATTTACTAAGATATGCAATGGAAAATGGTGCAAGTGATCTACATCTCAAGCATGGCTCACTCCCCATGATTAGAAAGCATGGGCAATTGAGAACTCTAGCTGACAATCTTCCTGAAATGACCAATCCATATATTAAAAAGCTCGCCTACGAAGTCATGACAGAGATACAACGGCAAGAATTTGAAAACGAAAAAGAAATTGATATCGCCCATGGTATCAGCGGTGTTGGTCGGTTCAGAATCAATATTTTTCTACAGCGCGGTAGTATTTCGATGGTTATTAGGTCTATATCCTTTAACGTACCTAGCTTCCAGGAATTGAACCTACCTCCCGTTTTAAGTGAATTAGCGGAACAGGAGAGAGGCTTAGTTCTAGTTACAGGTGTTACCGGCTCTGGAAAATCTACTACAATGGCCTCTTTGGTTTCAGCCATTAATAATAAATTTAACAAACACATTGTTACCATTGAAGATCCCATCGAGTATTTAATATCAGATAAAAAATCTATCATTTCACAGAGAGAGATAGGTATCGACGCCGTCAACTTCTCCAAGGCACTAAGAGCTGCCCTCCGGCAGGATCCAGATGTAATCATGATTGGCGAGATGCGTGATAGACAGACCATCGAGACTGCATTGATGGCAGCAGAGACCGGGCATTTAGTCATCTCTACTTTACACACATCAAACACTAGAGAGTCTATAGGTAGAATATTAAGTTTTTTTGATTCCCAATCACACCAACATATCCGAAATCAACTAGCTAACAATTTAAAAGCAATCATTTCTCAACGATTGGCCAGAAAAGCAAATGGCACCGGCTATATACCTGCCGTTGAAATTATGATTAACAATGCCCGGGTTGGAGATATGATTAAAAATCCTGACAAAACAGATGAAATTCAAACAGCGATTGAAGAATCTGGAATTGGGTATCAAATGCAAAGCTTTGACCAGAGTCTTATCCGATTATTTAAGTCGGCACAAATCACAAAGGACGAGGCTTACCGGCTTACAAACAATAAAGCCGATTTGGAACTAAGGCTCAAAGGCATCAAGCCTGTTGCTGATGCAGACTGGTCTGATTTTCATAGTGAAGATGATAAAAGGGATCCTTCCGGAACCGCATGGGACGATATACCAGCTCTGGAGCTTGAGCAAAGCATCAACCAGGCGCAAAAATCTGCTAAAAAAGAAGATTCAAAAGGAAAATCTAAAAAGAAAACTAAGACCTTTGGTATCATTAGAAATAAAAAATAAATGAGCAAAGAAAAAATGCAGCTTGAAAAAGTACCTCTAAAAAGGCTATGAATTAGCTTGCTATATCTGATCACAGCAAATTGCAGCTACCGACTTAATAAGAACTAGGAAAGTTCACTATCTAGTTGCATTAGAGGGCGTTTAGCACATTTCTATACTTCACGATATTTCATTACTTTTCACGTTGTTTCATCAAATTGGCGAGCCTAGCGAGCCCGGCGAGTCTCATCTAACTTTTGAAATTATAAACAGATCAACCTTTCCTATTGTCTGGACTGCGGTCATAAATCTGGAGCCGATCTAACTATCAAAATGAGACAAGTTGGCTAACAATCCTGCCGATAAGGCACTATAGGAGTTAGCAAATGAGCAAAAGACCTAAACGAAAGTTCAGTGACGAAACCAAGTACCAAGCGGTAGACGATTACACTTCCGGTAGAAAAACAGCCGTTGAAGTAGCAACTGAACTTGATGTCCATCCAGGGCAGATCTATAACTGCAAGACTCAACTAGAGGAAACCCGAATCAAAGGTCGAGTTACAGAGCTTGTGGCAGCAGGCCGCAGCATCGCAGACGCCCGGCTTATTCAACAACAAGAAGATGAGATTAGCGAGTACAAGAAACTTCTTGCAGAGAAGACAATGCTGTTGGAGCTTTTAAAAAAACTCCGGGAGCATCCGAACTGTCCACCGCTGAGAAGTGTGAGTGGGCCAAACGAAATGGCCCAGCTATTGGAAATACAAAGAAAGCTTGCAAAGTCATAGGTTTAGCCATGTCGACATATTATAGCGATCCGCAAGTCCCGCGCCTTGAAAAAGAAGAGTGGGAGGCAGATATTCTAGGAAAAATAGAGCAAATCAGAGTGGAGCAACCAAGGCTTGGGTACCGGCCATTGCTTCATCATTTAAAAAGACAAGGAATAGTGATCGGAGAACGGAGGCTAAGAAACGTACTGAAGAAGTTTGACCTAGGAATCAAACCAAGAAAAAAAATTGTTAGAACAACGGACTCTAATCATAGTCACAAAGTTTTTCCCAACCTTCTTCCGGAGATGACAGTATCAGGGGTAAACCAAGTGTGGACCGCAGATATAACTTATATTCGAATCAGCAATGGTTTTGTGTACTTGGCTGTAATTTTGGATTTTTACTCTAGGAAAGTAATTGGTTGGGCTATATCAAAAAATATAGATCGTCATTTAACAATAAACGCTTTGAATATGGCAATAGATAGGAGGAAACCAAGCTCTGGAGTAATCCATCATTCAGATCGCGGAGTACAATATTTATGTGGAGATTATATCGAAGTACTAATAGAGAATGAGTTTCATATTTCTTGTTCGAGAAAAGGAAACCCGTATGATAATGCCTGGACAGAGAGTTTTATGAAGACCTTAAAAGACAACGAAGTATATATGTGGGACTACCAGACTTACTTGGATGTAGTGGAGCGAGTTCCATATTATATAGAGGAAGTTTATAATAAAAAACGACTCCACTCGTCACTGGACTATTTTTCTCCGGAAGAATTTGAAAAGAAAATCGAAGTGGAGTATCAAGATGAGATTCCTAGCCGGCCGAAGCTCAGGCTGTAGTTAGGTTGGCTCCAATGAAATGACCGCAGTCCACGTATCTAAGATTGCATTGTATTTCTCACCATTAATTTTAATTTTAACGCTCTACCCCCCTTTTTCAATCTAGCAAGCACTTGAGAGACAGAAGCATCAAGCTTTTGCAAGTAATTAAGTTTTTCATTTTTATAATCGACTTCGAATGGAACATCGGCAATGAATGAGTCAATACTAGTGGACATTTTTTTGAACAATCGTCATTAAAAATTGACAGTAAGTATAGCTAAAACTAATCTTAAAACAACTTCTCAGGAGGATGTCATGGCTATTCTATTATCGTTTCTATTTTCTATTGTCTTTTTTCAACCTTGTTTTGCACAGCATTATAATCTACAAAACTTAACTCCACATTGTGGTTGCAGTTTAGTTGATAATGCATGCTTACACACATGTGTAACAACAGGCCCAGCATCCGAAGGCGTAAACTGGGATATGAATTGGTTTAATTTACCAAATTCTGACCAGGTTCAGTTTGCAAGCCCTGTTTCTCTAGATTGGGCAAGAACCTCTCAAATTGTGTGGATGAATCAAACTGCAACAGCGCTAAGCTCTAGTAATTCGTCCCTAAGAAGTATGATAGGAGCAAACATTGCTCAGCTCCCAATTGAGTTTCAAAACTTAGTTTTATCTTCTACTGTGGGATTACACCTGATATCACAATTTAAAAACAACTCTTTTTCAGGTTACTCCACATTTCCTATAGGCGTTCAGTCAAACTGGACTAAGGATGCTCAGCTCCAAGGAGGTTTTTGGCTAATCGATGAAAGTCGCTACCTCGGCTTCACGGGTATTGGTTCCGAAAAATCAACTTTAAATTTTACTCCTGACAATAGCAATTACAAAGTCAGGCGAGTGCTTGCAAATCCAAACCAAGATAGTCTAAGTTTAAGAATACAATACGACTTAATCTACATGTTCGCTTTAAATTTTGGACTTAAACATAAGCTGGTTGCTACTCCATGGACCACTCCTATTGACTATGGACAGACTGAGTCCTTGGAACAGTCTGAGTGGAACTGGGAAAGAAATACTACCCAAAATATTTTTCAGTTGAAGGACCAAAACTTTAGAGTTTTAGCAATTAATTATTCTCAGGGATTGCTAACACAGTCAGATATACCTCAATTTTTTACCTCAATGCAAAATACGAGTGTTAGTACCATTGAATCAAGTGCTGCACCTTTTTATGATTTTGCCAATAGTTTTAGAGAATACGTTTGGGTTAAGTTAATGAATCAACCTGCCAAGGTCGAAATTTATGACGGAAATACCCTCTTAAATACTTATGATAGCTGCTTTAATACCAATCGATGTCCAGGACAGGAAAGCTTTTTCCACACGCTATTTGGATTAGGCTTATAGTTGGCAATTTCAGTTACTCTCTAAGTCGATAAATTGTAAAGAACTGTTTATTTTTTTCTCTGTTTAGAGAGTTTAGAAGACCTTAATATGAGCAGAGCTTTTTTAAATAAGCTCTGTTTCTTTTTGATGATCCTAAATTCTGTCCAACACTTCTATAGAAAAAATCATTTTGTCTTTTTTAATATTCATCAATACTTTAACTTCTCTTGGCTTTGTTTTATTAACTTTTATTCAGTCTTCTTCTTTAACTTTATTTTCACATTCTATTTTTCGCTATGTTTTTAATATGTATGTATGCTGTGGTCACATTAAGAAAGGGGCCTCTTTCTCAGATCTTAACGCCCTGACGACGCAGTAGCCTTAACAGACGCCGGTAGCCAGTGCGAGGCTGGGTCATTCGAATCTGTTCGATTTTTCCACGGATATCGGCAGTCCACTCCCGCCTGTGGCTGAAGACACAGACTCAGAAATAGATCAGGAAATTCAGCTTGTGGAGCGTAAACTGGGTTGCAGACCCCCCTACGTCTATGAGATAAAGCTTAAAGTAAACAGATTATTGAAAAATCGTGGGTATTCCTACGATGCCATTGCAAGGGTTTTGAATCATGAATAGTAGAGACATTCGCCAAAAGTTTATCGAGTACTTCCAGTCCAAAGAGCACACCTCTGTAAAAAGTAGTAGCTTGGTACCTGATGGTGATGCAACTTTACTTTTTAATAATGCTGGAATGAACCAGTTTAAAAATACATTTCTAGGAATTGAAAAAAGAGACTACTCAAGAGCAACAAGTTCTCAAAAATGTGTTCGAGCTGGTGGAAAACACAACGATCTTGAAAACGTAGGTCACACTGCTAGACATCATACCTTCTTTGAAATGCTAGGCAATTTTTCATTCGGAGATTATTTCAAAGAAGACGCCATACGCTATGCATGGGAATTTCTAACTGAGGTAATGCAAATACCAAAAGAAAAACTTTATGTTACGGTTTTTGAAACAGATGACGAAGCGGCAGAAATTTGGAAAAAAGTGGCTGGGGTAAAAGAAAAAGACATCTCGAGATTTGGTGAGAAGGATAATTTTTGGAGAATGGGAGATACCGGCCCTTGTGGTCCATGCACAGAAATTTTTTATGATCATGGACCAGAAAAAAGTGGTTGCGAGAATCCTAAAACCTGTAAAGTAGGATGCGAATGCGACAGATTTGTTGAAATATGGAATTTAGTTTTTATGCAATATTTAGAAGAACCCAAGGGGACTCTAAACCCGCTACCAAAACCAAGTGTTGATACAGGAATGGGACTTGAGCGTCTTGCCGCATTGATGCAAGGAACTAACCTAAATTATGATACCGATCTTTTTCAAGATATCATCCAAGTAGCTGTCGATAAAACTGGAATTAAATACGGCCAGGATGAAAAAATGTCCGCTGCGATGAGAGTCTTAGCTGATCATGCTAGAGCGACAGCCTTTCTAATTGCGGATGGTGTACTGCCGGCGAATGATGGCCGGGGTTATGTCCTAAGACGGATAATGAGACGAGCCATTCGGTATGGTAGAACTTTAAGTACCGAGACCAGTCTCCTACCAGCCATGGTTAACGCAGTGATAATCAAGATGGATGATTTCTATCCTGAGCTCCTACAACAGAAGACTTTAATTGAAAAAACAGTGGAAACAGAAGAAGAACGTTTTTTAACTACCTTAGATCAGGGAACCCAACTTCTTGAAAAAGCTCTTAAATATTTGAAAGAAAAAAATCAATCTAAGGTTCCAGGTGAAACAGTTTTTAGACTTTATGATACTTATGGTTTTCCTGCAGACTTAACAAGAATTATGGCTGAAGAGGCTGGCTTTACTGTGGATGAGAAAGAATTCCAGACTCACATGGAAAAAGCTAGAGAGCTTGCAAGATCAAGTTGGAAGGGCGAAGCTATAACTAGTGATGCTGCCCATCTATTAGAGCTTGGTCAAACAAATGGAGAAACCCTTTTCACTGGCTACGACTCCCTTTACTCAAAATCTAATGTAAATATACTTTCAAATGGAACTAAGGAAGTTACATCACTAGAAGCTGGAAACCGAGGAATTATATTTATCAGTGAAACGTCCTTCTACGCTGAAAGTGGTGGGCAAATTGGTGATACTGGAGAAATTTTGTCTTGCTCTGCAAAGGCGCGGGTAATGGATTGCACAAAGCATGGTTCCTCTCATGCTCTCCATATTGATATGATCGATGGAACCCTAAAAAAGGGTGACGAAATAGAAATGTCAGTAACTGGTTCCACTCGCAGAGCAACGGTTGCTAACCACAGTGCCACTCACCTAATGCATGCAGCACTCCGCGAAGTACTTGGGGATCATGTTACCCAGGCAGGTTCGTTGGTCGAAAGTACAAGGTTGAGGTTTGACTTTACACACGGTCACCCAATGACTCAGGAAGAAATTGAAAAAGTTGAGGCTCTTGTTAATAATGAGATAAGCTCTGCCGTAGAAGTGGAATCTTCACTTATGTCTTATGATTCTGCAATAGAGGCTGGAGCCATGGCCTTGTTTGGTGAAAAGTATGGTGATGAAGTAAGAGTAATCAAAATGGATAAATTTTCTACCGAGCTTTGCGGTGGAACTCATGTATCCAATACATCTGATATTAGACTTTTTAAAGTTGTTTCCGAATCAGGTGTAAGTTCAGGAGTGAGAAGAATTGAAGCTCTCACTGGTGATATGGCTTTAGATTACCTAATGAAGCAGGCCCGGGAAAACATTCATAACCGACAAGAAGTGGGAATAAAAGAAAATTGGACTCAGTATCTTGGACTTGAAGAAAAAAAATCAAAGTCTAGCATTCAATCTGCAACGGATTGGATTGAAGCCAGTAAAACAGAAAAAAAGTCTTTAGAAAAACAGATTAAACAAATGCAGATCTCAAATATCGATTATAAGAAAATTGTCGATGAAGCTAAAGTCATCGGCACTAGAAAACTTGCCATTGCGCGAATCCCCGTAGACGATAGAAAATTACTTGGGGACATCACAACTAGAATTAAAGATAACTTAAAATCTGGAGCGATACTGGTAGTGGGCGAAGGAGAGAAAAGTTCTCCAATTATGATTGCATGCACTAAGGATTTAATTGCTGACGGTGTAAAAGCCGGAGATCTCCTTAAGGATTTTACTTCTCTATTGGGTGGTAAGGGCGGCGGAAAACCTGACCTTGCACAAGGTGGAGCTTCTGATCTTTCAAAGCTTTCACAGGCGATAGATTCCTTAGCTAGAAAGCTCGGCTAATGGATCTAGTTCCCGCTAGCCTTTGAATAGCGCATCCCGCAAGCTCTTAAATCAGAGGCTGTAAAATCAGGATTCGAAGCATTGACAAAAGCCACATTAAAACTATTTAAGGCTTTTTGAGAATTGGAAACAGCGAATGCTACAAAGTTTCCAGACTGCCAAATTCTAGTTCTATGGGCAAAAACATCTGACATATTACTTTTAAGTGTTTCTAAAGAAACCATTTTATTGTTCATTTGATTTAATAAAAAACTAGATTTCATTTTTACATGATTTTCACTCAAGAACCTTAGCTTAAACTCGTCTTTAAGCTCTTCGTTTTGCAAAAACTCCCCTGTTCTCACTTTCTCAATAATTATTGCGACGCCATCTAATTTTAACCAACCCTCCAGGGCCCTTAACTGGGTCAATCTATCTGGATCCATAAACTGAAACACCAGTGGCTCTATCACATAATCAAATCTTTGGTGGGAAACGAAGTAAGGAATCTTCGTGCCATTTACTTCCACCGCTGTTCTAGGCGATTGGGCACCAAGATTAGGACTGTTGAAAGCAGCCAATTGGTAGTTCACCCCTGGGATTACACCTGCTTTAATATAGTTTCTTTCCATCTCTGGGCTAATATCTATTGCTGTGCTAGTGATCTTTTGACCACTATAATCCGCTAAGGCCTTTGAAAAAGTTGCTTCTGAAGCACCAATTTCAAATATAGTAGCACCACTCTGTCTCGACCGGCTGGATATTGCCTCAATGAGTGAGACTTGCAGGTCTCCATAAGTTGGAATGTTCGCAGCAATATAGTTTCTAAAATTTACCGTATGTTTTTGCAGAAGCCTCTCTATCTTCCTCGCCTCAGAAGAAGAACGAACCATCAAAAAGGGATTATTTTCTTTTGTGATGTTCGGAGCATCTGCACCCTTTGCCCAATCATTGTATTGCAAGGCAATACTTGAATGAGCAGAGAAAGCTCCAGTTTGGTTCTGAGAATGAGCACTAAGCCCTACAAAAATTACAGCCATTGAAAGTATAAGTTCGTTCATAGCTTTCTACATTGCAGCTAACATTCCACCCCACAACCCAACAATTCCTAATCCAAAACATAAGTACTAAACCCAAAAACTCCGCCATCCCTCAATATCTCAGATATAGCTCCAAAAATCAGAAGCCAGCAAAAATCCACAAATTCAAATTTTTATAACCCAAATGACATTTTACGCCCACTCCCCAATAAAACACCGCCCCCTATAGATACCCTCTCTTTTTTACTAAGAAAATTAAGAAAGAGCTCCCTTCAATTCCAATGAGTGTCTTTCACGCGCAGTTAAGTGTTTGAGCATGAAAGACAATCATTGGAATTGAAGGGAGCGGTCACCAACCACAATCAATCTGATAAAAAAGAACAGCCCTTGCGGCGCCTGAGCAAACTAAAAAGAGTCTGCAAATAAACAAATCAATTCATTCACAGTATCCACTCCAGCCAAAGCAGTTATCTCGGAAGAATCAAATGGAGGAGAAATCTCAACAACATCGGCACCTACCAAATTAGGGATCTTTAAAGACCTTAAAATTCGTTGCGTCTCATAGGTTGTTAAGCCTCCTGGAACAGGTGTCCCTGTACCGGGAGCATATGCAGGGTCCAGGCAATCGATGTCAAAACTAATGTATGTGGGAGTATCATCTAACTCAGGAATGGAGTTTTTTAAAAAACTCTCTAGCCCTTGAGTTCTAATATCATCCACTGTAGTAACAGTAATTTTATGCTGATTTACAAAGTCTAAATCCTCAGCACCAGCAAGGGGACCTCTTATACCAAACTGAATACTTTTAGCTGGATCAATTAAACCCTCGTTAACAGCATGGCGAACAAAGGCACCGTGATGGAATTCACAACCCCAAGCGGCAGGGTAAGTATCTAGATGGGCATCAAAGTGGATCAACCTCAGCTTTCCATACTTTTTATACATCGATCTTAGTAGGGGTAAGGTTGTACTGTGGTCTCCACCAATGCTAATTAGTTTTTTCCCGTAGGAAAGAATTTCTGTAGTTCTCTCCTCAATGAGCTCATAAGATTTTTCAACAGACATCGGAACTACACTACAATCCCCAATATCCGCTACCTTAAGCTTCTCGACCCAATTTAAACCACGAGTCCAATGAAAACCTCGCCCCAGTGAGGACGCCTCTCGAACTCTTGTTGGGCCAAATCTACATCCAGGTCTATAGGATACAGCTCCATCGAATGGCACACCCTGGATTCCAAGATCATAGTCCTGATCGATTTCTACGTAGGGCATTCTAAAAAAGGTCTTAATTCCTGAAAATCTCGGAAACTCGCGACCACTCAAAGGTTTATATTCCATAGCAACTCCTCTATTGAGAGCCTAATATGCCAAGTCTAAACCCTTATGGCAAAAGAGCTATGGGGTCGCCGCAGCTAGCTAAAGCCAGAAATACAAATAGAGTATAGCTAGACCCTAACGACAAGCTCACAGGCTATTTAAATGTAGATAATTAAGATTAAAAACTAGAACTAGATCATCGTTGAGATAATTATTAATATTTAATTTACTAGAGATTTTTGACCGATGAATTGGCTATGAAACAAAGTGAATTCACTATGCAGCTAGCGAAGTTTGGAATTGAGGTATGTAATACGGCTCATGACGTCAATAACTGCCTGGCAATCTTAATGGGTTATGCTGAAAATTTAGAGTATATGCTGGAGTCAGGCAAGATCGACCAAGATGAACTTCAAAATATTTGCGATAAAATATTTTACTCTATAGAAAAGCTAAACAAAGAATCAAAACACATCGCGAGCGAGCGTCGGTCAGAAGCGAATAGCTACCAAGTAAGAGACTTTTCTGACTTTTTCCATAGATGGCTAAAAATACAGAGTCCGGTATTCAAAAAATATAATATGATTTGGAATATGACGGATTCAGTTGATTTTTCTATTTCATTGAATTGGACCGAAGTCATCCAAGACTTTGGAGTGATTTTTCACGAATTTATGGAAAATATCAGTTTGGATGATACAAAGAAACTCGAAGTATCTACCTCTTTAAGCGAACTTGGGTTTCATCTTAAAATTCACAATTCTGAAGTTCAATTCAATCCTATCAATTTCTCTGATTTTTTAAAGGCAAAGACAGAAAGCTCGATAAATGAAGGGAATTTAATTCTGACTTTCACTTGCTTTTCTAAAGAGGCTTTAGCAAAATCAGCTGCGTGAAAGCAGACCAAAACAATTTATTAAAATGGTATAAGAAAAACTATCGTGAGTTCCCGTGGCGAGAAACTGAGGATCCCTATAAAATTTGGATTTCAGAAATCATGCTACAACAAACTCGTGCGACTGCAGTTGTTCCTATCTATAACCGCTTTCTCAAAAAATTCCCAAGTGTTAGCAGTCTTGCAAATTCCCCTACAGAACTCGTAATGGAATACTGGGCTGGCCTTGGTTACTATTCCAGAGCAAGAAACATTCATAAATCTGCTAAGATTATCAAAAAAAATGGTTTTCCTAACAATCACTTAGAACTATTAGAACTTCCCGGCCTAGGCCCGTATACTGCAAGAGCGATTGCTAGCTTTGCCTTCGGTGAAAAAGTAGGGGTACTGGATGGAAATGTAATTCGCTTCTTGAGTCGATTTCATAGTTTACCTTTAGAGTGGTGGAAGACTCCTCAAAGAAATCAGTTGCAGGTCTTGGCGGATGAATTCGCAAACCATTCGGAAAGCCAATTGATGAACCAAGCTTTGATAGAAATTGGCGCTAGCATTTGTTTACCCAAAAACCCAGCCTGTAATATTTGTCCTCTGTCGCTAAACTGTAATGGTAGAAAAGATAAAACCATAGACTCCCTCCCTCTAAAAAAAGCAAAAAGAAAAGAAGAACTTTGGCAATGTGACTTGAAACTTTATATAAACTCAAAACAACAAATAGCTCTGGTTAAAAACCCAAACCTTCCCTTTTTAAAATCACATTGGGTCTTTCCTGGAAAAGCTAAAAAACTAGAGAAAAAGCCAGTTAGGAAAAGCTTCTCCGAACATAGTATTACTCACCATAAAATTTATGCTAGTATAGAGACCAAACCAAAGAGCAGCTGGACAAAAAAAGACCAGGCCAATTATGGAGAAATAACGTGGGTATCTATAAAAGACGTAAAAAAGAAAAGTCCTACCTCCTTGACTCAGAAGCTGTTGAAACAGGCCGATTTTATTTAAATATTTTTTTCCTATTTACACTAGTAACGCTCGCCTCATGTATCAGTGGTAAAAAGCAAACCCAAAACAATAAACCAGTCGAGGCAAAACAGGAAAAATATCAATCGTCATTCCTTGAAAAGTTCGAAATTCTTCCAATTGTAGGCGATAATATAATTACAGACTTCCATCCACAAAGGGAAGAATTACTGTACCAATCTAAAAACAGACTTCGGCACAAGCAATACCAGGTGTATAGATACCTATTTGCAGATGGAATTGAAAAACGAGTAACGCATCAGATCGGTGATTCTATTTTCCCGTCTTATCACCCACTTAGTGAACATCTTATTTACTCTAGCAACACCGACTCAAAAAAGGAAAAAATTGAATATCACCTCTTTAAAGGAAAAAAGAAAAAAGCCTTAAGTGATGTTAAAATCGAAACCCTTTTAACGAACTTCGATTATGGTGACTTCTTTGATCTCTATATAAGTCGATTGACCGGAGCTAAAATAATTCGCGCCACCTCTCTGCCAGGTGATGAATTATATGCCATCTATAATCCAAAGAGTTTAGACATAACTTTTAATAGAAAAATCGGTAGTGATAGTAGGCTAGAAAAAATGAGTCGTTTCAGAAAAGGTAGAAAGAACTTTTCTAGAGAAGGCTTATTTGTTTATGGCACTGACCATTCACCTGACGGTAAAACAACGGTATCTATTTTAAAAAATAAAAAAGAAAGTAACTCTCAGCTCATCTTTTTTAACCCAAATTCTAAAGTGAAAAAAATTTCTGAGTCCCCATTTTACGACATAAGCCAAGTTTACTTCAAGAACCAAGACTGGGTGATTTTCCATGCTCAAAAAAATCCTGAGATTCCTTTCTCTATCTACGCTATGAATACAAAAAGTTTTTGTGAAAAAATGATCTTAAAAACAGATACTAACTTATTAAGTTCTCGAAGTTCTTTATCTAAACTTTACTTTACATCCCATAATACCGACGAGGGACATCAAATCATGAGCGCGATATGGAAGAGCCCACTTAAATGCGATAATGAGCCTGCCATTTAAGGTCTACAAAACGTCTAGGATATAAGTTCAGAATACAGTTTAAGCCTATTATTTAAGAGCAGTGTTTACATGACTGAAACAATTTAATAAAATTATAGTATGTTAAAAGTTTTAGTTTTAAGTCTCTTTTTTAGTTTATCAGCCTTCTCTAGCCTGAGACCCCTCAGTATTTCCCACTCCGAGTCTATTGCCAAAAGCTTTGTAAACTTAGCCCATAAGTATAAATTAGATTTACAACCCACCGAATGGATAAAAAAACATTATAGTGAAGAAGATGGAAGCCTACTGCTAACAAATTCTAAAACTGAAATCTTAGCAAGCATAAGAGTAGACTACCTTCAAAGATTTAAAATAAAAAACCCAAGTCTCAAAAGATATGTCCGATACTACACCACACAAATGCCAAAGTTTAAAATGAACCTGATTGGAAGTAAAAGGTTAAATAAATACAGTTATCAGCTAAGAGTCAAAGACGACTCCAGTCAAAAAATAGCGATTCAAACTATTGTTTGGCGAGAAAGCAATGCTGTGATCCTAACATGTAATCAGAAGTCGAATGATTGGGCTAAGCTACAAACACAATGCGATGGGCTTATTACTTCCATTCAATGGTTGAAATAAAAAAAGCTTGGTTATTACACCAAGCCATTTTTTAAGAATTATTTTTTTAGGTTCCTATTAAGAAAAAATATTCTTGATGAAGCTTTTCACTTTTCCACCTAGAGTCTCTGGCTTTTTCTTTCTACTCCTACGCTTTCTAGTTTTATTTCCGCTGCTAGCCTTTTTCGTAGTATTTGATGTGGAAACTCCCGTTTTCTTCTTGATACTCGTAGATTTTGCCTTGTTTCTATTTGGATTAGGTGACCTTCTAGCTTCAGTACTTCCGTCTTTAGCTTCGTGGCGCTTTGAATTACTGCGAGGCTTTCCGCCTCTTTTATTATCTCTGTTTCCAGTCCTATCAGAGCGCTCACCGCTTTTTCGATCGCCTCGCTTGCCTTTTCGATCAAAGGAGCGCTTGTCATCGGTTTTGTAATCTCTTCGATCTTGGTAGGCTATAAACTCAGTAATAAGATCACTATCCTCGATCCAACCAATTTCAACCTTGTTACCAAGAAACGACTCTAGCCTCTGCAGCGCCTCAACGTCTCTATCACTCACCAGAGAAAGCGCGTTACCCATGGCACCAGCTCTTCCTGTACGGCCTATTCTGTGTACATAGTTCTCAGAGTCGTCCGGTAAATCATAGTTAATCACCAAATCTACACCAACGATGTCTAAACCTCTGGCTGCCAAATCAGTTGCGACTAGAATGTTCGTTTTATTTTCAGACTTAAATTGCTCTAAAACAGCCTGTCTCTTTTGTTGATTTATAATACTCGAAATACCCACAGCAGGCAGGTCATTACTAGCCAAGAACTTACATAAGTTCATTACCTGATGTTTGTAATTACTAAAAATAATTACCTGTTTTGCTTCGTACTTTTTAATTAGTGATAGTAAAAATTTTGGCTTATCTCCTTGCGAAACATGAAATAACTCATCTTTAACATTTTCTGCTTTTAGAGAATCAGACTTTAGATGAACCTCTATAGGATCCGCTCCAAATTGATATGCAACCGTCAGAACATCTAAATTCATAGTTGCGCTGAACACCATAAACTGGCGGTCCTCAGGAATTCTCCGTAACAAATACTTCATGTCGTCTTTGAAACCCATATCAAACATTCTATCGGCTTCATCAAAAATTATGGCCTTACATTGCTTTAAATCTAAAACGTTGTCTTTGTATAAATCAATCAATCTACCAGGAGTTGCTATGAGTATTTCCACCCCATCAGCAAGAGCTTTTTTCTGCTTGTCGTAGCCTACACCACCAAGGATCGCAGCGGATCGAATACCACAGTCTTTCGTCAGGTTATCGCATTCTTCTTTTACCTGTTCCGTCAATTCTCTAGTTGGTACAAGTATCAAACAGAAAGATCTTTCGCCCCAACTCTTAAAGGCCATATTGGGGTTAGCCTCTTTATCAAAATTTTCATCTCTTGCATTTAGTAGTCGGTTCAAAACGGGTAAAAGAAAAGCCACTGTCTTTCCTGTACCTGTTTGTGCCAGACCGGATATATCTCCACCTCTTAAACCAGGCTCCAAGACTTTTTCTTGAATAGGTGTTGGGGTATCAAAACCCATGGCTTCAATATTTTTTAATAACTTATCTGTAAGTTGATAATCTTTAAATTGCAAAACAGCTCCTGTAAAAATTGTGCTAAGGACTCTTGGCCTTCTCTTGCTCGAGTAAATCTACTTCCCGAGTTTCCTGCGAATGATCTCAAGGTTTAAAGAAAGCCTCAAAGTACAGATACTTAGGTCATACAATTAATGTCATTTGTATCCAAATTCCTATTTTATTGCAATCAAAGTCAGGAATTTTGTATCTGCGTGCCAGTGAGAAGAAGTGATCTTGATCACTAATGATGCAGTTGTTTTAGAAACTCATTAGGCTTTGCTCTACGTAAAACTCTTTCAAAACACTAATGAATTCTTTCTGGCGATCAAAATGAACCCAGTGACGAGCGCCCTCAATCTCAACACCTCTCAGCTTTGTGTTACTTTTAAGCATTTTCTCGTAGGTTTCCCTGCTCAGGTCTTCACTTAACTCTCCACGTATCAAAAGACAAGGACACTGAATACTCTCAATCTCATTCCATCTAGAAGTGTTTCTACCCGCTTCAACAGACTCGATAATTCCCTTCAGAGAAAAACGCCAGTCCACATATCCACCATCTTCGCCTTCTTTTTGGGTCAAATTGGCGTAGAAATATTCGCCTAAAGTCATTTCGTCTTTAAATTCCCGTTCAATATGGGCACGTGCATGATTTTTATTCTCAAAAGGAGCACCGACTCTATCGATAAGTTCCTGATTTCTAAGTAAAGCTTGAGGATCGGCTTCCGGTCCTAAATCCTCTAGCACCAAACTTGATAGTCGGTGGGAATTGTTGTGAGAAAAACAATGAGAGTTTCTTGCCCCCATGGAATGACCCACTAAGTGAATCTTTGCCCATCCTAATTCATCTATGATTTTGCGTAAATCTTCAGCGTAATCTTCAGGTGAATAGCCTGATTCTGGATGAAAGCTTCTCCCATGCCCTCTTTGGTCCAGGCACAGAATTTCAAAATCTCTTTCAAAGTGTTTTGCTATACTTCTCCAATTGTTAGCAAAGCCCATCAGGCCATGCAAAAATACCAATTTAGGTTTATTCTTATCTCCGGTGATCCTGTAATGGAAATTATTTAAATAGGACAACAACACTCCCTTTAAGATAGACCTCTAATAGTGAAGCCATTTTTTAAACATCTAACATTGAGAATTTTACCATTTATAACCTCTAGGTTTTAGCAAAAATTACTTGGGGCTTCTCTCGATGCAGATTCGCCTCTTGACCTAAGGCTCCCTCCAAGAAACAATGGGGCTTCATATGATTACCCAGAAACTAAACTCAAACGGGGAATGGATCGACCCCAACGCTTTTGAAATTGTCGATCAACTTCAAGACGGAGGCCACACCTGCTACCTGGTAGGCGGATGTATCCGTGATCACCTCGCAGGAGTTGAAGCCAAAGACTTTGATGTTGCAACGAGCGCTCTTCCTCAACAGATTAAGAAGCGCGTTCGAAGAGCTTTTATTATTGGAAAAAGATTTAGACTAGTTCTTGTTTACCGTGGAGTGATCCAGTACGAGGTTGCTACCTTCAGAAGAAATGCCACTGTCGAAGAGTTGAAAAATGAAGATTGCCAAGCAGACAATCTTTTTGGTTCACCAAAGGAAGATGCGCAACGAAGAGACTTTACCGTTAATGCCCTGTTTTACGACCCAAGCACCAATGAGGTCATTGATTATGTTGATGGATTAAGTGACATTAAAAAACAGTACATTAGAATCATTGGAGATCCTGCGGCAAGACTTGAAGAGGATCCCATTCGAATTCTAAGAGGCATAAGGTTATCTCACAAGCTTAACTTCACGATTGAACCAAAGCTTAGAGAACAAATTGTGGCCAAAAAAGAATTTCTATTGTCGAGTGCCGCGCCAAGAAGAAGAGAAGATTTTGTAAAAATCCTTAAACTTGCTACGTCCTACAATGCCTTGATCGAAGCCTATGATTTAGGAGTTCTGGAAATTTGCTTTCCCATCATAACGGAAGCTCTTACGGAAGAAAACATCGACTCCTTTAGAACCTATATGTATCGCTATGAAGAGGTGGAAATAGACTTCAAAGAGCCAAAAAACATCTTATGTATTTTTGTTTTCTGTTTTTTAAAATCTATATCTGATGAAAGTGATTTTCCTTTAGAAGCCCTAACTGATAGAATAGAAACTGCATTCAAGCAGGAGTTAGGGATATTTAAAGGTGAGTTAGAGTATATTCGTAGCTGTATTGGTTTGATCGACTCCCTAAAGGAAACAGATAAATTTTCTAGACGAGGAGAGCGTCGTAAAATTGCGTTTGTAAAAAATGATTTTTTTGATCTTAGCCTTGAGCTTGCTATTTGGGATCAACAACTAACTGGTGAAGAAATTGTTTTTTGGATGAAAGAAAAACATAAGTATATAGATCTTCCTCAAATCAAGACTCAGACACCTAAGAGAAAACCTAAATCCAAAAATTTTAACAAAAATAGAAAACCCAAAAACTCTAAACAATACTAGGTGAATTCCACACCAAATCCAATGATACCCGCCTGTTCTGGGATTTTTGTAGTTTCTTTCTTTATCCAACGGACAACGGATCTAACTTTTGACGGTAAATTTTTGTCGGCCATACCAACTTCGACAAAAACTATCTGCCCCTCATGAAGTCCATCTATCGTTCCATCAAACGCAGCCCCGGTATAAGATACATTTCTGAGCCTCAGTGATTTACCCACAGTTTCCCCATCTCGATAAACCTTAACAAACTGAGCCGCTCGAAACCTTTTTTGGTTACGATTGGCCACATCTTGACCTGCAAAGTATTTAGTAATTGCTGGAGAGATACTCCCAATATCGTTTTCGATATCTAAAACTACAAGATCCTCTACCGCTTCCAATTTTTCTATATTTTCAGAGGCAATATTTTGAGTAATGGCAATCAAAGGCGTATCGCTAAGATAATCCTTTAATAGCCGAACCATCTGTATATGCTTATCTTCCCAGTCGCTGAAGAAAAAAACAAATGCATCAAAAACCATACTCTTCATGCTTATCCAAGCCTCTGGAGCAGTTTTGATATGATAGAGCTGCCAGGCTCCGCCCCTCATTTGTTTTTCAATGGCTTGGTAATCCAGTTCTTTGCATAAAACACCAATTTTCTTCATTCTATAACTCCTTAGAAGTGTCTTTATTTAACTATGACCATAGGAAACATTCAAGTTTGTGGTCTGGGAGTTTTAATATACAAGTTTTTGTTATATGAATTCTCACATCACCTTGCTAAAGGTAGTTTTTTCGCTACAATAAACAACATGAAATATGAGGATTATGCAGAGGAAGAATTGAGAGAAGCCCTCGAAGCCAAGGATCAGGAAATCTTGTTCTTGAAAGAACAGATTCTTAAAGCGGCCCATAAGGCGGAGTTTCTTTCAGAAAAAATGGAGAGGCAACTTGGAGTTTCTAAAAAACTACTAGATGTTCTATCACCCACCGAACTTCCTAGAATTACTGGATATAAATTTAGCTCCAAGTATATAGCTTCCTCCGGTCGCGGTGGCGACTATATGGAAATTATGAACTTCAAAGAACAATATGGCTTTGGTATTTTATTGGCCAACTTTAAAGGTGCGGGCCTGAGCGCATTATTCTTAGCCTGTCTTCTTAAGTTTGGAACTCAAATAAGTAGTATCCGAAACGAACCTGATAAGGTTTTCAGAATGCTTGCTGATGAGCTATCTCCAGGACTTAAAGCCGAAGAGAAAACCGATCTAGTCTATGCTACTGTCGACAAAAGAAAATCAAAAATGGAATATTGTAGTTCCGGCAGTAGCGAAATTTTTTATTACCGAGACAATTCTCTTCATAGCGTTTCAGCCAACTCATCCCCTATAACCGACGGTGATGTAGAAATAAAAAAATCTAGCTTAAGCCTCGAAAAAGATGATGTCGTTCTTTTGCTATCGCCTGGGATCCTAGGCCTGGATGGGTTTAACAGTTCAAAGATCGAAGAGATATTGAACGAGTTCCTTGATGAGGACTTGAATGTTGTGAGAAATGAAATTATTTTTTATCAAAAAAGCCTTCTCAATGGACAAAAGCCAGAGGCAGACAGCTCAATAATACTATTTCAACATCAAGATAGAAGCCTGAAGCTTGCCTGATATGAACTATAGCTCTATCATAGTAGTCTATGATCGGCACCTTAGTAGAAAGCTTAATTCCAAAGAAACCATTGGGGAAGTACTCAAGGATTACCTCGACTCTTTTTAAAGAGCTTGGAGCCAATGTGCTGGCTCTGAATTTGTACCCTTGGGGCTTTATTGGTAACAAAGAAGAAGGCTACCCCCATCCTGATTTTTCAGATAACGATTTACCTATTCTTTTAGTACATGGAATTGTTCATAATAGAAGTGCGTTTTACTCTTTAGATAGGAAGTTCCGCGCTCTTGGCTGGCACAATATTTATACCATCAACTACTCTACCACCAAAGGCTCCATGTCCAGAATGGTAGGAGATCTTGAGAAAAAAATAGACCAAATTCTAAAAGAAACCAATGCCCCTCAAGTTGACATAGTAGCGCACAGTCTGGGAGGTTTGGTTTCAAGAAAACTAATGGTTATAGAACCTGGAAGAGGGAAAATCAGACAACTGATTACGTTGGGGACACCTCACTCAGGAACAAGATTAAGTAAATTCTTACGATTTGTTCCTGGAAGCTCGTTATTTGAAGATTTGGATTTTCAATCTTTTGAAATATCAGGAATTCAAAAAACCTCCTTACCGAGAAAATCTTATGTAACAAGTATTTTTTCTGATTTTGATTGGACTATTCAGCCAAAGTATTCGTGTGAGGCTAAAGGTTTCCCTGAAAGTGCTTTTTCAAATATTGAGATAAAAGGAGTTGGTCACACTGGATTATTGTACTCCAGGCAAGTCTTTGAAGTCGTCGTTGAAGAGCTATCTAAAAACTATAACCACTAAAACGCCATCGCTAGTGCAGCGATAGCCCTTCCTACCTGTACTTTATTCTCGTCTTCATACTTTTTGTAATCCATAACGAACTCCATGTTTCCGACGAGAGCAACCCTTGCCCTGGCCTGAATATATAAGCTATTAAAATTCTGATCTATATCCCCACCAATTTCTAAAGAACTTTGTCCAAAACCAATCCCAACACCTAACTCAACATATTCAGTGATAAAAGACTCAGGGATTGGGTAAATTAAAAAACCAATCCCCATTTTTTCGGAACTATCTACTTGAGTATATACTGATAACTGTGGCTGAGGACTATACTCATATTCCACTACTAATAAATCCATCCGCCCTGCTTCCAAACTAAATTCCTCACTCATTAATTTGCCGACACTAATTCGGTGATTAGAATATTTGAAGTTAGTTTCAGAATCCGAGTAACTGTTGGCACTGGATTCTGAGGGAGAATTTTCGTCAAAGTAGAAATTGTAGTTCTGAGCTATAACCTCTGGAATCCAAACAATATTAAAAATTAAAAAAACAAATAACTTCATACTAACCTCTGCTTTTAGGTAAAGTCCCACACCTCTCCCTGGATGATTCCAAGGTAGATGATGGTGTGGGACTTTGTATGTTGAAGGACTTTTCTAGGAAGGGGTTTGGAGGTGCAAGGAAGCAATGGGAAAAGTCCTAATGGGGTATATTAATCTCTCCGTTCGAGATTCAAAATCAAAAATATTCGTATTGATTCCACCTTCTTACAGGTTTGTTATATTTAATACGATTATAATTTCTATGATGATTCCTTCTAAGTCTTCTACTACGCGGTTTATAGTTTACTTTATAATTTGGGGTTCCAAAATGAATCGTACCGGGTAAATCTATATCACTCAAAATAGGTACATATACTTTTCGAACTGGCTCTTTGTGAGTTACTCGATGGTAAGTAACTCCATCCGTTTGAACTTGCTCTCCGAAATCCGCCCAATATCCTGGAGGGAATTTCCCACGCGCGTAGTGGTTCTTTTCTGTAAAATCATATCTCTGTTCTTTAACATTTTCGTAATCCTCCGTTTCCTCTTCTGGGAAAACGTATTCTTTCATTGGGTCTTCTTGAGTTTCTTGCTTTTCAATCTCTGTGTTTACCTTTGCATCTTTCGTAAAATGAAAGTTATAAACATCTTGAGCTAAAGTCTCACTGACCATTGTGTTTAAACCGATTAATATAACAACACTCTTAAATTTCATTAGCTTATTCATTTTTAACTCCTTATTCCCTTAAAAAGAAAATACTACTCCGGTGTTTCTACTACTATGTCCTGAACTAAAAGACTTAGAGTCTACATAGATTCCAAAAGCATCACCCAAATCTATAGATGCTCTGAGGTGTAGATAGCTTCCACCAACTTCATCATAGTCATCGAAATTTGATTGGTTATAACAATTATTATTATCAGATTCTGGATATGAAACACACCTAGTCTGATACGAAAAACTGTCATCATTCGTAGACATATCAGTCGCAAATCCACCACCAATCTCAAAATCTAGTCCCGTGGAACCTATAGACTCAAAAAGATCATAGGTTAGACCAACAGCAAAAACACTACCCGCACCCTCTACGTGAAATGCAGTATCAGAGGTCAATGGGATATCCATTGCGACACTTCCAACTAGTACTTCAGGATCCCTAGTAATTCCGTAGCCAGTTTGTTTTCCTGACCCTAGAAATAATTTGAGCTCGCTGCCTTCTGTCTTCTTAGCCTGGTATATTCCTCTTGGAGCCATGGCTCCTACAGAATATCCACGTCGTCTATCTGGAGTGGCGTAATCATCGTAATATTCATTTCTATATCCATTAGGATGATAAACATTTGAATCATTTGGGGATAAGTAGTTTGGATTTGTAGGACCAGTCTGCGGATTAACATTTACTTTTCCCGCTGAATTATTTTTTTGAAAATAAAAGTTATATGTGTCCTGTGCAGAAACCTGCACCGTTAACAAAACCACTAAACTAACTACGTACTTTTTCATTTTATTATCCCTTTAATTTCAAATTCATTAAATCTATAAACTAATTTATTCTTTATAGCTGGTAAGCAATTCCAACACCGGATCGATAGTATCCACCATCAAAAGCTTTTGCATCAAAGACCAAGCCAAGATTTTTTGTCATGTTCACTTTAATTTGTGCCTGAGCATAACCTGAGGCTTGTGAGTCTTCTACATACCTAAATTCATCACTATTATAAGTTTCTAGAGTTGTGGTTCCAAAACCACCACCTAACGCATATTCAATTAAATCGTGACTGAAAAAGTTGATTTTCATTGGGTGCACTAAAAAACCTAAACTGTAATCGCCGTTAGTGGCAACCTGCATATCAAAACTTAAGTGCTCGGAAAGTTGGTAGTTCAAACCAAGGGACAATGCATGGTTTGGTGAATCGTTCTCGATATCAAATGAATCACTCGATGGCGTAATAATTCCCAACTCCCAAGTAGTGTGCTTCTTGTACCAAACCCCATCTTCTGTTTCTATTCTACTCGCCGCGGAATTTTGAACGGGTGCCGCCCCAGAATAGTCGCCAGCGATAGGCGCTTGTGGGACTGCTGGAGTTGGAGGAAGCATTGGTTGTACTGACGGTGGCACTTGATTAGGGTATTGTGGTGCGAACTGTCTATTTTGTTGTGCAGCTCCTTGGCCTTTTTGGAAGTAAAAATTGTATACATCCTGGGCAAAGACAGAGCTAGCTAGCAACATTAGACCACATATTAAAAGTAAATTTCTCATGTCTAATCTCCTTTGTTGTTCGTAGACATGCTTTCTTACTACAAGCGACGTACCAACCAGACTAATAGCATAAGTAATTGATTTTACTCATCTTTTTATCTGTAAGAGAAGGACAAGTAAGACACTGCTAACACTTACTATGTCAGCAGTGACACGGTTTTAAACTAATTCTCTAAGTATCTAAATAAAGTTCTAGGGGATATTCCCAAAGCCTTGGCGGCCTTAGTCTTGTTATCATCATTTAATTGAAGTGCTTTTTTGATTTTTTCATCTACAAATCTTGATTTAGCGTCTTCTAAATTATCACCGCCCAACCAAGTGTCGGCCATTGTATCTGTTTTCCTAGGAGCGCCTAGCATCAAATGACTGACCTGAATTTCTTGGTCACGACAAATTGTTGCACCTCTTTTAATAAAGCTTATAAGTTCTCTGGCATTACCAGACCACGGCTTCTTTCTAATCCATGCAAGAGCTTCAGGACTTAGTGATTTTTGAGGAAAGTTTTTTAGCATATAATCCGTCGCTATAAGAACAGCATCTTCCGGCCTTTCTTTTAGGGCTGGAATTTCAATTTGAACTTCTGCTAAACGGTAATACAAATCTTCCCTGAACTCATTCTCAGTCATTAATTTTTCAAGATTTTTATGAGATGCTGCTAGCACACGTACATCTACTTTCTTGGAGCTACTTGAACCAATCGGCTCTACAACCCGCTCCTGTAACATTCGAAGAAGTTTCACTTGAGCAGAAAGTGGTAAATCGCCAATTTCATCTAAAAATAGTGTTCCGCCGTGGGCCTGCTCAATTTTTCCCTTTTGATCATTTACAGCACCTGTAAATGCTCCCTTTTTGTGTCCAAATAAAATACTCTCAATCAAGTTCTCTGGAATCGCGCCACAATTGATTGCAATGAACGCCCCATCTGATCGATCACTGGAGCTATGTATCCATCGAGCCATCTCTTCCTTCCCGACTCCAGTTTCCCCATGAATCAAAACAGAAATATTTGCGTGCGAGATCTGTTCAGCGAGCTGGATTTGCTCCAAAAACTCCGTATCGTTTGTATGAAATGGAATCTTAGAATTAGCCTTAAGGTTTTTGATTTTCGAAGATAAGCTGTTAACTGTTCTTTGATGATCAATTGCAACTCCAAGCAAATTCACTAAACAAGCTAATTCTAAATCCTGAATAATATTGCTTTCTGAATAAGGCAAACTACTACCAAGAATTAACATCCCCACTTTTTGATCTAAGCTTTTGATCGGAAAACTAAAAAAACTTAGAAAATTACTAGCGACGATACTTTGCTTCTGATCATAACCAGAACCAATTACATTACTAACAAACACAGCTTTTTCCTGCTCCAAGCTCTCTTGAATCAAGGTTTCACTTAACCAAGCATGATTACCATCACTCAAATTATAACCTGAGCTAACCTCGTATTCACCCTTATCATTAAGTGTGATTAACATCGCCTTATCAAAGCGAAGACTCTCACAAATGTAGCTAATAATTTGAATTAAATTATCTGAAAGCTCATCCTTACTATGTATTTTTTGAAGAAAGAAGCTTAATTTCTCATTAAAATTCTTGAACCTCTTCTCATCATCTAGACTACTACTAGCCACGGGAATCGCAAATAAACTCAAATCATTCACCGTATAAGATGTGTAGGGCTCTAATTTAACTTCTTCCGTATGCTTCAATAAGTTATTGAAAACTATATGATTGGCTCCTTTTTTTAGGAGAACATAGTCAGACTTCTTTTTTAATTCAGAAACCTTAATACCGGTACTTTCCGAACCACCAATTGTAACTAGTTTATTAAAATCTATGGGTAGAACTTTGTTGGTTTTCGTAACCACAAAAACTTGCATCGACATTACAAGGTCCTCCTAGCGTTAATCACACTTTCTTTATTTGCTTTAACATTAATGTTGGCCTCAATAGGCGAGTAACCGGGCTTGATTAGAGATATCGTATGATCGCCGGCCTTTATTCTGAAGTTTTTCAAAAAATGCCTAGGTATTGCCTCGCCGTTGATTAACACGTTAACGTCATCATCCACTTGAATTTTCAAGTAACCGTAGTCCTCAACAATGGGGACTTTTGCCGGTAAGTAATCAGGGATTAGCGGCTTTTCTTCAACTGATATCCTTCCAACTGTTGGTAGTTGTTTTTTCGGCTTGGCAATCATACTTTTTTCAGCTGGTTTTGGTATCGGGGATTGAACTATTTTCTTGGATGACTTATTCGATATAGTTTTTCTTATTTTGGAAACTACAGGTCGATCTATAATTTTCTTATTGGAGCTCTGTACTTTATTAGCCCGAGAAACAGGTTTACGAGAAGCTTCCTGTTCGGCTGTCTTTTGACCTGCACTTTCAACAGCAATTTCTTCAATAGCTTCGCTAGTCAATTCAGACACTACGTCTTTAGATGGCGGCTTGTCGCCTGAAGATACTATCGGCTCTTTACTATTAAATGACTTCACAACTACACTTGCTGTTCCACCGATAGCGAAAACTAAAAACAAACCCAGGAGTACATGTTTTTTCTGAAGTCCACCAACATTTTCTCTACTCATTTTTTGTAGTCTATTTACCGAGCTCGCCATAAGCTCGGAGTCGGGAAAGAAATGAGCTGTAGTTTTTGCCAAACGAACAAGCTCCTCTCTTTCTATCATTTGGCTTTTTGAAATAGTCTCAAGATTAGTATATTTCGTAGTTAACAAGCTTCTTGTCGAGTCTGCAATTAAACTCAGTTTTAGTGAATCCTTAACTCCCTTCAAATATTTATTTTGCTGGAGGTAGCTCATAATTTTAGCCTCTACCTCATAAATACTATCCGGCCTGTCCTCAGGATCCTTAGCTATACAAGATAGAACCAAATCTCTGATCTCTTTAGATATATAATCCTTGGATTCTGGAAATACACTTTGCTCATTTAGACAAATTTTCTTTATTATTTCTTGAGGGGAAGACCCCTTAAAAAGAGGTTCTCCACACAAAACTTCGTAGGCAACAGCACCAAAAGAGAATATATCACTCCTAAAACTACAAGGCTGCCCATTAACAACTTCAGGAGCCATATAACCTAATGACCCAATCAGCATACCCGTCTTTGTTAAAGTAGATCTGTCCTCACCTTTAGAGAGCCCAAAATCACTAACCTTTACAGTACCCGACTTGGAAACAAGGATGTTTTCAGGCTTTAAATCTCGGTGGATAATTCCTTGCTCATGGGCAGCCCCAAGTCCTCTCGCTGTATTTACTAACAACCACAGTAAAGGTTCTTCCGTTTGATAGTCGCTCTTTAGCAAAAAATCACTCAAATCTAATCCATCAACAAATTCCATCTTTAGAAGCATGTCGCTTTCATCAATGGAAAGCTCAAACACCTTTACAATATTTTTATGATCAAGGTTTTTTAAAAGCACAAACTCTGATTCCGCTCTTTTTTTAGAATCCTCTTTAGATACGTACTGGGGGTAAAACTTCTTTACAGCAACTCGGCCAAACCTAGAGTCCATCGCTTCATAGACTTCTGCAGTAGCACCCTCTCCAACTTTTCTTAAAAACTCTAATTCTTGTTTCATACTGCCACATTAGTCTTAGTATGACAGAAATGACAGTAAATCCTTCTCTTCGTGGCAAAATTACTATGACACTTTTCGTATTGTAAATACGTTAAGTTTTTTTTGGTTTTTGGTGAGAGAAAAGGAAGGTATGGGTTTGGGGGACTTCGCTTTCAAGAGACCGTTTTGAATCCTCTAAGCCTCCACTTTGCGGCACGCTCAAGCTCATCCATGAGACGCTCTGTTCTTGTCAACACTGAGGTTACACATTTGCTCACAACCCAGGTGACACTTGCCATTAAAATAGGTACTTACCTCTGAAGGTTTTATAAAAAGTATTTATAGTCCCCATATTATGACCTCTGAAGTTGATTTCCC
>JBGCGH010000035.1:0-35877 GCA_045110695.1 Bdellovibrionales bacterium
ACCCCCCAACCCCCTCCCGCCCAAAAACCAAACAAACAAGCAGAGTAAAACGCCCCCCCCCTTCTTCCAGCCCTAGTTGAGACAAATGTGAAGGTTGACTCCAACCCCCTTCCAGTTAAAATACGCAAGACTAGGAGATAGAATGAAACAAGCACCAATGAAAACCGCCATCACAGACATGTTCAATGTAGACTACCCCGTTTTTTCTGCCCCCATGTTTTTAGTTTCTAGTGTAGAAACAGTCGTTGCCACCTGCAAGGCTGGTGGAATTGGATGTTTTCCTGCCTTCAATTACAGACCTAGTAGCGAATACCAAAAAGCCCTTCAAGACATCAAAAAGCAAACTGACAAGGCTTACGGGGTGAACATTATAGTTCAAAAAAGCAATAAATATAAAAAAGACCATATTGATTTTGCTCTTGAGGAGGAAGTCCCTTTAATCATCACCTCCCTTGGTAACCCGAAAGAGGTGATTGAAAGAGCGAAAGGTACCAATACAAAAATATTTTGTGATGTAGTTGGAAAAGAACATGCAAAAAAGGTAGCGGATATGGGTGCTCACGGTTTAATTGCCGTTGGAAGTGGAGCCGGAGGGCATGCTGGAGATATTTCCCAATTTGCCTTGATCCCTTATCTAAAAAAAGAGATTGGCCTACCGATTCTTGCTGCTGGTAGCATTAGCGACGGTTCCGGATTTGCTGGCGCCTTTGGATTAGGAGCTGACGGTATTTATATGGGTACTAGATTTATTGCATCTACAGAAGCACAAGTGGCCAATGAATATAAGGATGCTATCGTTGAAGCGAAGCCGGAAGATATTGTAAATACAGATAAAGTCGACGGCTTCCCGGGGAATTTCATTAAAAATGAAGTTTTGGAAAGACTAGGAATAGAACCAAGCTTTGTTGAAACTGTATTAAGACAAAGTCCCAAGCTTAAAAGATACATCTCCATGTATCGTGCAGGAAAAAGCTTACTGGCCCCTGATAGCATGAAGGTAAACTATAAAACCGTGTTTAGCGCTGGACACGGAGTAGGATTGATTAACGATGTAAAATCGATCGATGAAATCATTCAGTTTTGCGTGAAAGACTATTACGATAAAAAAGCCCAGTTACCTTGAGGCCAGCTTATAAGGCTAGTTACCACAGTAGGTTTTATAACGAAAGTATTCTACACAATGGATAGTAGTCTGTAATTCGTTTTTGATATGAATTGCATCCACAGCCCCAGATTCAAAACTTACATAAAGACCACAATCACCAGGATTCGCCTCAGGCTCATCAAAAACCTTAGGCTCGCCTATAGGAACTAATTTGAAATCGAACCCATAAGAGGCTCTTTCTTTTTCATTCATTTCTATAAGAGAAACAAGATCAAGATTGGCAAAAACATTTACATTATTACCACTGCATTCTACAAAAGTACCTATACTGGCTTGTAAATTGGAGCTGAAAAGAAATAGAACAATAGTAGATAAAAACTTTCTCATAAAATAAGCCTCCGAAACCTAATCAAATAGCATTGAAGGCAAATAGAACCTATGTATATTCTGCGATTAATATTTTTTACAGGAGTTATTGAATAATATTAAGGAGACTCAGTGGTGATTGGTTAAAATAACCAAAAGCCCTATGAACAGGGATATGAATCGGAATTGGTTTATCAGACATTGGTATATTAATTTCCGCGATATTAAATTCACTGAGACTAATTCTGTCCTGAACAGACATTTTATCAGTTCCAACACTGAGGTTTTTGGCAGTAATATTTCCTCTAAACTGTTCCACCGATATAATTTCACTTTTGGCTAGGGAGCTCCCTATAAATACGATCTCGTTTTTTCTTTCGATTCCTTTAGATGGCTGTTCAGACTCAATCCTATGAACAACAAAATACTCCCGTCCTTTATAATTAAAAATTTGCGCGTCTTTAATTTGGATATCCCTACCTGGGTTCTTTAACAATTTCTGTAGTTTCATATCTCTCGAATAACGAATTATTCGAACAGTGGAGTCTTTACTATAAACTCTAGCCATGTCGCCATATGTAATGCTATCTCCGAGGGTGTTTTTTTGTGAATTCATTATTTTAGCTGAACCTATTACTACCAATTGATTTAGTGAATTAAAAATATATGTTTCACCACCTTTCAAAGAGGCGTTATAGATATATTTTGGCCCAGAGGGATCCATATCCCAGCGAACAATTTTGTCTTTTAATTGAATCAACAAAACACGACCATTTCCAACATTATCCAGAGCTATAATATCACTAGATCGAAAACTCGACTTAGCTCCCGGCATAATATCTTTAATTAAAATCTCTCGAGCTGGCTTTTGCTGACTTTCTAGCCATTGAAATCGAAGCTTATCTCCAGAAAACAACACACCAAAACGAGTGCTAGTCTGACTTAAATTGCGCTCAGCCTCAGACCTTATCTTATTTGATCTGTCTGTTTTAAGCTGGCTATTGTATAGGTTCCCGCAGCTCCTAGCCACAGAAGGAGCAGCCAACAATTCCTGAAGACTAAATAAATTTAATAATACAAATATAAATCCAATTCTCATCATCTCTTTAATAAGCAAAATAAATACCAATCCCCAGCCTCTCAACTCCTCCTTATTTGAATATGAAGTCTAAAAATTAGCTCGCCCAAACAAACAACCAATTTACGCCAACACCCCATCACCAACCCAACACCTCACCTCTCCCCCACTACACCCAAGTTTTTTCAAAGCCAACCAATCCAAAGCAATCCACCAGCCCACTCTACTATGGATGTATACCCTCCACGCGCAGTTGCGTGTTTGAGCATGGAGGGTATACATCCATAGTAGAGTGGGCGGTCGCGCTACAAAAAAACTTTATAAAAACCACAAACCCCTCTCCAAAAAAGCCCCTCAAAGTCACCCCCTATGAAACACTTACTCTATTGTCCAAGTATAAAAGAATTTCAAAACCCCAAGTACCTAAAACAACAACATGTTTTTGGAACACCCGTTTCAAAAAACTCTGGCCCATAGCTTGCCTTAAGAAAAGCCTAAGGGAGTTCGTGTTATGTGGAACGTTAAGTATGTAAATGTGTTGTTGGTAGGGATAAATATAACTATTTATTCTATGTTATTAATGGGTTTGGGATCTTGTTCTCACTTTTCAACAGTGGAGCAGGCATCTAAATACGAAATAAATTTAGATGATCCCAATGTTGCTGTGATGTCTTTGCAGTATTCTTTAAAGAATGTAAAAGATAAGAACCATAGTCTCTACTTTAGAGATAGTGCAGGGGACCTGATGCAGGTTGAAGTGGATGCTACAACCAACACCGAAGCCGGTGTTGTAATTGAGGCTCCAGTGAATAGGAGCTTTAAATTAGAGTCTGTTGAGCTGGACGCAATCTATGAATTAGGTGATCTCTCAAAGAGTTTCTTTCTGAAACAAGGAAGGCTAAATCATCTAGGATTGATGAGCTTCGAAGTCCAAAGTGAAGAGCTAATCTTTAATATGGAAAGTCCCAAAAAGCAGGTAGAATCTATGAGGCTTCTGTCTAAGCAACTAGGAATCCATACCTCAGATGTATCTAATCCTTATACTCGTAAAGTCTATCCAAAAAGTCTAAATCCCACCTTACTAAAGGTGAACTACGGTAGTATGAAAAACTCCTTCAGTGACTATATACGTAATGTAAATGAATGCTACGTCGAAGAATGGCGAAGAAACCCGGTGATTTTAGGCCAGTTAGATTTTACTGTAACAGCTGATGACGGTGTGTTGAGAATTCACAATAGTAACTCTAAGCATACGGCGTCAAAAGATTTTGAAGAATGTGTTTGGACGTCCATTGCAAATTCAGAAGTGAACGATCAGAAGTTCCAAGTAAAGCTACCTGGTATTTTATACTTCTAACAAATGCCTAGGCCAATTTTCAGGTAAGGGAGCTGAGATACTTAGCTCCTTTTTTGTTATAGGATGGACCAATTCGAGCCTCGCAGCATGTAAACACAAGCGTTCTTTTAGAGGATTCTTTGCTGGATAAAACGGATCCCCAACAATAGGATAACCCGCTTCAGATAAATGAACTCTGATTTGATGGGTTCTACCCGTTTTGGGTGCTACTGAGAAAAATAAAAACAGCTCCGAATCGTTTAATAATTCAAATCTTGTTTCTGCATAGTCTCCACCACTTTTTACTGATTCGACAAAAACGCGCTTCGTTTCTTTGGACTCCTTAGTTCTTGCCAAATGATTTTTGATTGTAAAATTCTTTTCTCTTAACTCTTCTTGTCTATGAGCAAGAGCTAAATAGCTCTTTTTGATTGTTCGCCCCTCAAATTGTAAGGTGATACCTTTATTGGCGGCTTTCTTTTTTGTGAAAAGCACTACCCCACTAGTATCTAAGTCCAAACGGTGGTGCATTCCGACATATACTTCAGATCTAGAGTTTTTCTCTAAGTACCGACGAACCGATGCATAGAGATGGTCCCGTTTAGGGTCAAGAGTAGGGCCAGTTGATATACCAGAAGGTTTATTTAAAAGAATAATGTTTTTGTCTTCAAAAAGCACATCGTTTTTAGATATCTCCAATTCAATCTTGATATCTTCATCACCCGCTTTAAGATAGAAGCGAGGTAGCTCAACAAGAACCTTGTCGTTTAAACTCATGGGCATAGAATTTTTAAAACAAGATTTAGAATTTCTATGAACAGCTCCGCTATCCACTAGCTTTTTAACTTCTCTTTTGGAGATACTAATAAAACGTGTCTCCGTTAGAAATAAGTAAACTGCTTCCTTAAGGCTTTTACCCTCAAGAGCTTCTTTGATATCAAATTGAAAAACTTTTACTTGCGCCATGGCCGGCAGTGTATCAAAACTGTTAGCTCGGCGACCAGGCCCAAGGAGTTCTGTGAAAAATTATCAAAGCCTACTCATCGGAACCCTGTGTATCGCCTTCGCACCCATCCTAGTGAAGCTCAGCCAAATGGGAGCGGCCCAGGTAGGCCTTTTACGATGCCTCTTTGGTGCAATAGCCGTGTTTCTCTATTTAAAATGGATCAAACAAAATCCAGGCGAGTATTTAAAGTGGAAATATCAAAAAATTGTGCTCCTTGGGGGCTTATTTTTTATGTTGGATCTATACTCATGGCATTTATCGATTCATATTGTCGGAGCTGGATTCGCAACAATACTTGCCAATACACAAGTGTTTTTCGCAGCCATTTTGTCTAGATTTCTTTTCCAAGAAAGGCTAGGTAAGAGCTTTATTATTTATGCCTCACTGGGCTTAGCTGGTATCGCTTTACTATCCTACCCGGAGAATGGGATTATAGTTGGCCAACAAGGCATTGGTATAATTCTGGGAATAATGGCCGGTTTTCTTTATTCCTGTTTTATGATGACACTTAAGAAATGGAACCAGGTTACGAGATCTCACTCTGGAGTAGGGATTTTTTATTTCAGTATATTTACAGGTCTCTGGTTTGTTCCAAATACGGCCATTGAGTTACCTTCCTGGACATTTAGTTCTCAACAATGGTTGTGGGTTATACTCCTAGGAGTCGTCGTGCATGGGGGTGGTTGGGTGTTTATACAGAATGCTATCAAAAAAATTCCAATGAAGAATGTTTCACTTGTTTTACTCTTGCAGCCTATTCTTGCAACAACAATAAGTTATTACCTATTTGATGAATACATGAGTAATCAACAAATAGCAGGAGCGGCTCTAACTCTTTTTTCAGTTTATTTAGGTAGTACTCGGAGCACTTAAATACTTCTTTTCCATTTCAAGGGCATTGCTTATTTTTATCGCTACAAAAAGCACACAAAGATACTCACCAACAACATCAGGATCACTTAAAAACACCACACCATTTTGCAACTTATTTGATACTACTCTATTCATTTTTTGTGAGTCTTTTAAGTTTTGTAAGTCTACCTGATCCCGTCGATAGACCCTAAAAACACCAGAAGCCTTTGGATGAATTTTTTTAACCAAATCCACTTTAAGGCTTCCCATATTAGATCGAAGATTGATTTCGACGAGTGGTTTGAGACGTAATTGCCCCCTAGCATCTTTATAAATAAAACAATCTATACCCATTTTTCCATAGTAACCAAGTTTGAGAAAGCGTTTTAAAACGAAGTCTCGTAAATCCGATAGGCAATTTTGAAAACTACTATCTGAATCTGTAGGATTACTCCACAAAGATAGAACTTCGACAGGCAAATCATCTAATATCCTACGGACATACCCCCCTTTGTAGGAACAATCTTCACCGGATATAAATCTAGCAATTTTTAGTTTCTTACTGGGTCTGCGCGTATCAATCTGGATACTAAAATCCATTTTCCGGTCAAAATAATTCTCCAATAGAAGTTTTTCTCCCGTATTAAACTTTGAGTCTATCCAGGTCTTGGCCTTTTCAAGATCACGTTCTGTTTTTAAAACACGAATTCCTCTTCCACTCAAAGCTAGCTGCTCTTTTAATACCAACGGATAATGCATCTGCATAATTTTCTTTTTTAAATGCTCATATTGATCGACTTCAATGGCTAGCTTTTCACAAGAAATAAGAAACTCAGAATACTGCGGATGATGATTTATAAAATCCTTACAAAGTTGAAGAGAAAAACCTTGAGAGTTCCAAAGTGCTAAATCTGATTTATTAATTCTGCTTTCATTTTCAATTAAATGACTGCCAATAGCCTCACGAAGTTGACTTGTTTGGTAGGACTCACCCCAAGGTTCCAATCGCTGCGCTTTTCTTTTATCTAAAATTTTTCTTATATTGGAATCCGTCATCTTCTTAGCTGTAACAAATTCTGGTACCGAAAAACCATTATCCACCAACTGATTTAAAAAATAACGGCTTGGTGCAACTTCAGAAAGAACAATATCTTGCTGAATAGACTCTACCCATGGAATGTGTTGTAGAGACTGATATAAATTTTCTAAGTTCTTGTTTCTAGAATATGCATTTTTTCTTTTTGAAAGCTCTGCTTCCACTTCTGGATTAAAAAAGCGTAAGACCGGCGGTCTCTCTTTAGACGAAGAGTGTAGTTTTAACTTCTCTATATACTCTAAAGAGAAGCCAGCCTTCTTTCTACCGTCTATATCATACATTTTCCCCGCAGCCTTCGCTCTTTGCAAACCAAGAGGAAACTGCAAAGCCTTTTTATGAGAATCAAATACAGATTTCGGTTGAACAAAATGTTTAAACCAATGCAAACCAAAACCAACATGACTAATTTCATCCTGATATACGGTATCTAAAATTTCTGCTGATTTTTCATCACCCATTGATTTCATTAGATTCTTGTAGTATCTGGCAAAATCTAGGTTTGCTTGTTCAAACACCATACTCATTGAAGCGCAAAAATCGGATGGGTGCTTCATTTGCACCATGGATTTCCAAAAAAAATCATTTACAGGAATCTCTCCAAAACCTAAACCTAACTCGTTCATATAATTAACATAGAGCCGCATATGGGATTGTTCTTCTTCTATAGTATTGACCAAACCAAGTCTAAATTTTTTGGGTGCATTTGGAAATTTCAGAAGAGTGTAGCTCATTATTTCCAGAGCCAATAGCTCATGATTGGCAAAGAAATGTATCAATCGAGCTCGATGAAACTCCGTTTCTAACTCTCGCTGGTTAGGGAATTTGGCATCACTTTCTCTAAATCTTAAAAAATCAGGCCTAGCTGGCACTAAAGGAAGAGAATTACCAAAGCCTGGATGTTCATCTGTAACAGAGTCAGGCGAGAAAAACTTATCCTCAAGTCTGTCGCTAAATAGAATTTTTTGAGCAAAATCACTTATCTCCACAACATAGAGGTATCATAGATTAGAGGTGATTTCTTTTAAATCTCGCATTATTTCTATGTGGAATTCTTTGTTCTCAAACCGGCACAACTCTTGAAGGCCTGTAGGGCTCGTGTGATTAATTTCCACTAGGTAGTCACCTAAAAAATCAATCCCCACAAAATAAACGCCATTGGCCCTGGAGTATTCAGCAATTTCTTTCGAAATCATGGACTGGCGCTCGGTTAAAAGGGTGGGTAGTGCTTTTCCTCCGGCATCTAAGTTATTTAGCTCAACACCATCAGCATGCAATCTTAGAATAGCACCAAGGATTTTCCCATTCCAGATGAGAACTCTTTTATCACCCTCTTTTGCTTCTTCGATGTAAGCCTGTGCTATGGCAAAATGTTTTCCCTCATTTGTAATCTTACGTAACTTATTTTTGAGATCAGGATCATTTGAGTCTGTGAAATCGATCCCCTTGCCTCCAAAACCATCTATTGGCTTCAAAGTAGTTCTCTTCTGATCATGAACAAATTTTTTTAACTGATCTTGATCCTTAGAGACTAGTGAATCCACCATATATTTTTGAAATTTATGGGTTACTAGCTTTTCATTCCACTCTTTTAAAGTTTTACTGGAGTTAACACATAAACAAGATGGAGGTAGAAAATCCAAAAAATAAGTTACATAGAGGTATCTTCGATCAAAAGGTGGGTCCGTTCTAACCCACAAACTTTGGAAGTCATCCAAACAAAGATCTTGGGGATCCTCGCCACTTAGTCCTGTATCATGCCATTTTAGTCTTTGCCCTTTAGCGAAGACTTTATCGTTTTCTAGCCTTAGGTTATCAGGTGATATGTAGAAACATTCAAAATGAAGTTGACTGGCGGCACCGATCAAATGATAGGTCGTATCTTTTTCCGTATTTATAGAATCAAAGGGATCCATTACAAATGCTATTTTCATTGCAATAGTTTCCCTTTGAATTGAATCTTGGTCAATTTAACATTGGTGTCGAAATCTAGTATTTTCCACCACAGCTTTTACCAGCTGATTTAAAACGGACATTGACCCCTTGAGCGGACATCTGAGCCATCACTTTTTGTCTCATTTGCTCCTGGGCCTTGTCTTGCTTCATTCGTTCTTCAAGAACCTCTTCAGCAAATTTCTTTTGGGCGTTCTCAATCGTTTCTACCAATTGCAAAGCCTCTGGGTGGTACCTAGTGATCCTTTGCTTTAATTTATAACCTAGAGAATCTTTTTCCTGAAAAAGCACTTTAAAGGCTACGGAATCGAACTTCACAAGGCTTTCTTGGAGAATGGTATTTACTAAATGTACTTTAGCTCCATTTCCGTTTTTAAGATCATAGTATATTTCTGAAACCAGAGCTTTGGTGTACTTTCTGTATACATCTCTATAATCTTGGCTACCTGTTTTAGATGCCTCAATCGCTATTTTTTTCTCTTCAGCACTAAAACGAAGATCTACTTCCATTTTATGCATAGCTCTCTTCAACTCAAGCTTTGCCTCTTCTGTGGCTTTCTCTAAATATTCCTCTGCAATATAATGACCAATAAATGCTGGTCTTTTCGTCTTACCTTCTAAATAAAGAACTATTTCAGCAATTTCTTTCATTCGTTGTTTAACCAGTTCTTCCGACTGAGCATACTGCTGATTAATACGGTATTCATTTGGCTCCATCGCACTGATGACGTCAGTCAATAGTACGTAGTCGTATAGTGCCTTTGTGAAGTCATTATTAATCATCAGATAACTTTGGCTGGATGCGTACTTTGAACTGATCTCTGCTCGCTCAGCACCCAATGGATGGCTAGGTTTGATGCTATGTCTGAAGCTTTCATAAAGGGCTGGATCTTTGTTGATAAGCTCCTGAAGTCTCTTGTTCTGCTTTTCTTTATCTTCATTACCAAACATACCACCATGAAATTTTACTAAAAGGTCTTTAGTTGCTTGCTCCCCTGCTCCCAATACAGCAAATCTGTCCGCAGTTCTTTCCTTAGAAAGACTTAGCTCTGAAAGCCCCTTTCCAAGAGTATTGTAAAAAGCCATCATTTGGAGTTGGTTAGCTAACATTCTGGAGCCGGGTCTTCCCGACTGAGCCATACTGTTAGAGAGCTTAGCGAACTCAGCTTTTACCAATTCTTGAGGAACTAAAATAGCTTCAAGCTTCAGAACAAGATCTTGAAGATGCTTTTGCCCGTTATTTATAATGGTTTGATTGAGTACAACACTGGCTGCCTCAGAAATAGTTGTTAAAGCACTCGTCATAGCCGAAGAAGATACTCTGCCCTGCTCGGTTCCCATATGATGAGATAGATTAGCCACCATACTTCTCCACAAAGGATCATTTGGAAATTGCTTACTTATCTGATCTGGGCTCAATCGACTTAATTCAGGTATCATATCGTTAAAACGTTGAAGGTACCTTTCAGGACTATTCACACCCGAGATGGAGTCACTAAACATATAATAGTGCCCCGTTAACAGTATCGTATAAATCTTGTAGGCCATTGGAACGTGCCCCGCACGAACATGTCCCAACTCATGGGCCATAACAGATTTAAGTTCTCCCTCATTTAGGGCTTTTATTAATCCTTCATAATAAGTAGTAGTTGGCTGACCTGAAAAAGCGTAGGCGTTAACAGTCTCTCCGCTACTAAGAAATATTCTGGCCTCTGCAAGTTGCTGTTTGTTGAAACCATAAATATTTGAATTTAGCAATTCATGATATATTCTTGCAGCCTTTCTACTTTCCTCATTCCCGCTGTCAGTGAAAGCTTCAATTTTTGTTAAATAATGTTCGTAAAGCTGGATCTTAAGAGCAGAATCTAAAAGCTTCTCCACTACAGGATCCACTACTTGCATCCCAGGATGAGATTGAAAGAGTCTAGAAATCTCAAGGTCCTTCCCTTCGTCCCTGATTTGATTCACTCGATTGTCTACAATTTGCTCACGCACTTCTTCCCTAGTGTCCAAGTCCTTCTCGATTTCTCTCAATGAGTTTGAAAATCTTGAAGTCGTGTCTTGGAGAACGAGTTCTTTGTCACCCTCTTGTTGTGCCAAACCTAATGTTGTAAATAAAAAGAACGCTAATAATGTTGCAATTCGCAATGACATGAATCCCCCTGAATGTTTTCCCCTAAGCCTTATTTATAAATAGGGAAAACCAAAAGAACTATTAGTTTAGCTTTGGGGTGTAATCTTTATCTGATTTTAAGGGAGGTGAGCGCTAACCGGGTAGATTTGAGACCCTAAATTACTCAAACTTAGAAATCGTAGGCAGTAGCCATAACTATACCTTATTGAAAACCTGTAAAATGGTCATTGTTTCGGGCTTAAAGCCCATGAATTAATGACATGGACAAGCCTCCAGCTAGTTCTGTAAGGAGAAAAACATTAATATTTTTTTATGAAAGAGCGATGAGTCTGTTTGTCTCCGTAAGGATCTTTGTCTTGATCCAAAAGCTCTTCTTTGGAATAGCCAGAGTAGATTTTGGTAATGTGAACTATGTTTCTATTTGAATCTAAGGAGAATTGGATCCGCCATGTACGATATGAGATCTCATATATAGCGTCCCCTTCTCCGAAACTTTCTAATACTTTCACTCTTTTCTTTTTGTCGTTGATGGGATCAAACTTCAATTGATGGTCTACAAACTGTTGCATACGAACAGAATGCTTCTTATCTAGATATTCCATTTGCTTCTTCGCGTAACCCATTACCTGAACATCGAAAGCTTCTTCATCCGCAGATTCAAGCCACTCAGGCATCTTGGTTTGGAAAGAATCGGAATAATCTAAATACGGTTTTATATCTAGCACTGGCGTACCATCTAAAAGATCGGAAGATTTTAGGGTGAGAACCCTACCCTCAATATGAACTAACTCTGCTGCGCATATTCCGATTGGGTTTGGACGGTAGGGAGATCTAGTAGCAAATACCCCCTTTTTCTCTTCAATATTTCTAGGTAGAAGAACTTGTGGTTTCCAATTTTCATTTTTATGAAACTGATAGATTAACCATAGCCTTTCAAAATCTTCTAAACCCAATAGGGCCTGATCAAAGGAATAGGAATCAGCTAGAATCAATTTACACTGATCAGAATCTGGAACTAAAACTCCTTGCCTTGGAGAGTCGTATTTATTTTTTAACTCTGATTCTATAAAGCCAATTGGTTTAAAACCTAAACTATCCAATCCCACCTACCTTGTTTGACTAAGTGTAGCTTGATATGCGAATACGCTAAAGGCATTTGCGACATTAAGGGAGTTTTTTCGACCAAATAGAGGGATACGAATACTGGCATCACACAACTTCAGGGTTTCATTTTTAATTCCAAAGCGTTCATTACCAAGAACCACCGCAACAGGACCTGATCTAGTATCTAAAACCGCTAGATCTAAAGCCTCTTTTGCTGTCTCGAGCCCGTAGACTTTGTAAGAATTTAGTTTTAATTTAGTGATGTAGTCGGATATAGATGTAATGCTCTCATAATTGATCCATTCCGTTGTACCCATTGCTGACTTTAGGGTTTTCAAATTAGAATCTGGCATTGAACTATAGCCGGCCAATACCACTTTCTCAAAACCAAAGGCTTCCGCACTTCTAAAGATAGATCCAATATTAAAACTAGATCGGCAGTCCTCCAATATCACTTGTAGCGGGAGCTGTTTCCGTATCTCTACATTATCAGTCTCATGGACTTCAATGATATCAAGATCGGAAACATTCTTACTCAGATCTCTTTCTACTAGGGTTGCTAGGGATTGGTAATTTCTAGAATCCTTAAAACCATCGAAATCGTGACCAATAAATCTAGAAAATTTATTGGGCTCTCTCGAGGATAACTCTGTCAATAAATTAGAAAAGTTAGTGAAATCAACAGTCCCTTTCTGAAGATTTAACAACTCATTGTAAAAAAGCTGCTTTAACCTAGTATCAGTAAGTTTAGATAATTTACCAGACATCTACTTTACTCGGTCTCCAGGCTTAGCACCATCGTCAGGGCTCAGAATAAATAGCTCCTTACCGCCTTGTCCAGCCGCCAGAACCATCCCCTCTGACATTCCAAACTTCATTTTACGCGCTTTTAAATTGGCAACCATTACAGTTTGCCTACCCACCAAAGTTTCTGGATCATAAGCGGATTTAATTCCTGCAAACACTTGTCGAGTTTTCTCTTCACCAATATCTAATTGAAGACGCAGTAATTTATCTGCACCGTCAATATGTTCAGCACTTACTATTTTTGCTACACGTAAATCTACTGACATAAACTGGTCAAACTCTATCTCTTGAGGAGCATCTGCTTTTGTTTTTTTGTGTTTCTTAATATCTTTTGGCTTCTCCTCAGATTTTGAATCCTCAACCATGGCATCAATATTTTTAGGATCTAAACGCACGGCTAGATGCTCAAACTTTTGCAGTTCAATATTAACCAAGGTTTTTTCCATATCATTCCAAGAGTATGCCTCTTCACCAAATAGCTTTTCAACCTTTGCAGCGTAGTCTGGTAAAACGGGTTTTAGATAGATAGCCAAAACTCTAAAAACATTTAAAGTGGAACTAAGAACCTTACGCGTTTCTTCCTCGTCTTCTTTGATAAGTTTCCAGGGTGCTTTTTCATCAAAATATCTATTACACTCGTCCGCAATTTCACGGATTGCAGTATTCGCTTTGGAGAATTCCCTCGATTCATAAAATCCGGCAATTAATTCTGATTTAGATCTGGCTAACTCTAGAATTTTCTCACCCTCTGGGTCCAACAAACCCATTTTACCATCTAAACGCTTTTGTAACATCTGCGCACCACGAGATGCTAAATTAGTGATTTTACCAATTAAGTCGGAGTTCACGCGTGATACGAAATCCTCTAGATTTAAATCGACGTCTTCCATAGAGGAATTAAACTTACAAGCGTAGTAATAACGAAGAAAAATTGGATCTAAATGTTTTAAGTAAGTACGAGCATTAATGAATGTTCCTTTTGATTTAGACATCTTAACACCATTAACAGTTAACATACCATGAACAAAAACTCCATCCGGACGACTCATGTTTGCCGCTTTCAACATAGCAGGCCAGAAAAGGGTATGAAAATAAACTATGTCCTTACCGATAAAATGGTAAATTTCAGACTTTTTCCAGTAGTCTTCAAACAAAATATCATTTGAATCACAATACTCCTTTGCACTAGCCATATAGCCAATAGGAGCATCCACCCAAACATAAAAATATTTTCCGGGATTTCCAGGTATCTCGAAGCCAAAATAGGGAGCATCTCTAGAAATATCCCAATCCCTTAGGTCTTCTTCGAACCACTCCAACATTTTATTACTAACTTCCTTAGAGGTATGATCTTTTAACCAGTCTTCTAAAAAGGCTTTAAAGTCATTGAGCTGAAAGAAGATATGATCACTGGCTTTCTCTATTGGACTGTTTCCACAAATAGAACATGCTGGGTCTTTAAGATCCGTTGGATTATAGGTCGCACTACAATTGTCACAGGAATCCCCGTATTGCTCCTCAGCACCACACTTAGGACAGGTTCCTTTTACAAAACGATCTGGCAGAAACATATTGTCATGTTCGCAAAAGCTTTGATTCACCGACTTTTTATTGATGTGCCCGGCTTTTTCAATTTTTAAAAACATCTCTTGGCAAAGCTTTTTATTTGTATCGGTATTTGTCGAACTAAAATTTGAAAATTCAATTCCAAAATCGTCGAAGTCCTTTATGTGTTTTTCAAGAGCTTGAGAAATTAAATCCTCAGGTGAGATTCCTTTTTTTCTTGCAGCAACCATAATCGGAGTACCATGGGTATCGTCTGCACAAAAATACTTACAGTCATGACCCTGCATATTTTGAAACCGAGTCCAAAAATCCGCTTGAAGATACTCAACTAAATGTCCTAAATGTATTTCACCATTTGCATAGGGAAGGCCTGCAGTAACAAGAATCTGTCTTTTGCTCAATTTTTCATCTCCTGATTTAACTAGATAATACTATCAGCAGAAATACAGCCTGACAATCTTCAGCCCAATTGAATTAAGTAATTTTCTTCCTCAAAGCATGTATTGGCTATTGGAAATGAATTGCAATCGGTTTATCTTGGGACCGCAGATTATCCACCTTCTAGGAGAATATACAATGAGCCAAAGCATCTTTTCTAATGATCCCTTTGAGCAGTTATCGACTTGGTTAGAAGAGGCTGAGAAAGCGGATCTCAGTATCTCAAATGCCATGACTATCGCAACTATTGGTCTTGATGGGTACCCAAAATGTCGAACGGTCCTGCTTAAAGAGTTTGATGGAAAAAGAATAAAATTCTTCACAAATTACAATTCTGATAAAGGGAAAGAGCTAGAAGAAAATCCAAATATCAGTGCCATGTTCTATTGGTGGCCTCCCCTAGATTATCAACTAAGAATTGAAGGTCGTGTAGTAAAATTAAGCTCAGAGGAATCTGATAGTTATTATAACTCCAGACCCGAGGGATCTAGAATAGGGGCTTGGGCCAGTGATCAGAGTAAAATCATGAAGAATCCTGATGAATTAAAATCTCGGCTTGAAAAAACCATTCAAGGCTTTGATCATACAGAAATTACGAGACCCGATTATTGGGGGGGCTATGAAATTATCCCGCATAAAATGGAGTTCATGATCTTAAGAACTAGTAGACTCCATGATCGTCTAAGGTTTACCTTAGATTCTGACAATCAATGGCAGCAAAATTGGATATATCCATAAAAAAAGGCCTGTAACGATACAGGCCTATTAAAATCTATTTAAATATTATCTCTACTGACAAACATTAGCACTATCCGTAACTATTGCAGTAATTTTAAACTCATCATTTATGATTACACCGTTATCAGCATCATCATATGGATCTACAGTATATTTTACTCTTGTGTTTACGAACTCGATTCCCCATACCGGATCTTCTTCCTCCGCACTTACATCTAACTGTATGAACATCACACGTTCCCATTCACTTAATAGTGGGCCACTAGTGTATTCCTTTACAGAAGTAACATCCAGCTTGGTCCCTTCAAGCATTGGACATGCTTCAGCCATTTTCTCGCCCAATTGCTGTTGTACAAGAGTTCGAACTTTAGACATATCGTCCACACGATCCCAAGACACTTCAACACTAGCGCTGGCTACACCAGAACTCAACAACACACTTAACAACACACCCTTAAAAAATCTCATTTATTCTCCTAAGCAGACTGGGAAATCCCATACTTCCCAGCTAAACGTGATTTAAAAAAGATATAACATACAAGAAGATGCATTCTGAAAAAAACCATCAAATTTGATAGTTTCTAGTCAAATATGAAAAAATAACAAGTCCATCTCCTCGGACCTCGCTTCACGAACAATGAACAAACACGAATCTAAAGTGTATCCCCTCGGTTGGCATTTCACTCAGGGCCGGATAAATAATAACGATATTAAATAAAATCCGCAAGGTTCCGCCAGATATAGCGGCCTGGAGACTGGTAGTAAAAGTAGAGAAATTCTATTTTCCTTGAAGGCTTTTGTGAAAGAGCATGCTGAATATCAGATTGACGTTGGATTTGTTCCTCAGAGACCCGGGAATCAATGAAATCCAGGTTTTTTATGCTCTTACACTCGATAAACAAATATTTGGATTGTAAGGCGTCTTTCACCACAAGATCTATCTCGGTTCCTAGATAGCGACGACGGTACGACAAAATCTTATAACTATTGAGAAACAAAAACCGATGTAGAAGATACATCTCCGCAGCAAGGCCTTTCCTATAGCTGTAGCTGAGCCCAGTGTTCTTTAACCCCCTTAAAGTCGCGGCGATGCTCCTCTGTAGGGCCAAGTTCTTCAATGGCTGCTTTATGAGCCTTTGTTGCATAGGCTTTATGAAGCTCAAATCCATAGCCTGGGTATTTTTCTCCCAATTTTGCAATGTAACGATCCCTTTGCACCTTGGCAACAATGGCGGCTGCAGCTATGGGCTGGGCTCTCAAATCTCCCTTCACCAAGGTGATTTGTTGGTAGGCGACGTCCAAATTTGGAATCGTTTTGTTCCCATCAATTAAGACGGTGGCAGAATCCAACTTTAACCCCATCACCGCTCGATGCATGGCTAGCAAGCTCGCGTTGAGTATGTTGTACTTATGTATCTCCTCCACACTTGCATAGGCGATGCTATAGCGATGGTTGTCTACAATATGCTTGGCGTACGCCTCTCGCTTTTTTTCGGATAAAACCTTGGAATCCGTATACATCTCCCAATCGGCATCTAAATTCAGCTCTGCGGCACAGGCGTAAACTCGCCCGGCCAAGCAACCTCGCCCTACTTCATCAACCCCTACCACGGGCCCGTCGACTAGGTGCTGCTGCCAATCGTACATGGAATGTTCCATTGTTTTTTTCATTACAATCTCCCATCAAAGAATTCACTCACCTTGTCCATCAAATGATCCATTTCTAATTTCAAAGTATAAGGTGCGGGACCAAATCGAATCACTGTCGATCTGTAGTCAGTTTCAAAGCCAGAATCTAATAGAAATTTATGTAGCTCCCCGGAAAGACTGGAGTGAAGAGATAAAAATCCAGCTCGTAAGTTTTCATCCTTGTGGCTCAACATAAAGAGCTCATAGGCCGCTTTTCTTTCATTTGGAATTCTATCTAATATCCCCTGCAAACGGTGATGAAGATAACTTACATCTTTTGTATATTTCTTTTCTAAACTTTCATTAGTGAAACCAATTCCATCAAAGAACTGAGCCACTTCCCAAGCCCGGAGAATACTTGCGGGCTCATAAGTAGCTCCCATAAAGCGCGCAGCACCTTCAGGGTAGGATACCAAATTGTCCTTTGATTCAGTAAGCTCTTCAAATTCTGCAAACCAGCCAGTTATAACCGGCCTCAATTCCGTATGCTCAGGTGTTCGCATCCAGCAAGCGCCTTCGCCCATCTGTAAGTATTTGTATCCTCCTCCAAGAAGGTAGAGATTATCTTGGTTTTTAGAAGGCACGGAGAATGTTTTGGGTCCTATGTGATGGTAGAGATCCACTACAATAGGAACATTCATAGCCAAGAGTTTTTCTAAGCCTTCGTCAAAATTTGGAACCAAATTTCCCGTGTGAAAGCTCACACTTGAAAACATAACTGCTTTTAATTTACCTTGAGGTACCTTTCTCAGTTCTTGGTCTAAACGAGAAAAAAAATCTTTTCCCGTCTGACCCTCGAAGGCTTCTGACGCTGTCCATGTATCAGCCCTGAGAACTTCTATCCCCTCTTCGCTCAATCTATCGAGCAACCTTCTCATCGAGTGAAACTCGGTATCAGTGGTTACTATATAGTCTCCACGCTTTAAGTCCAAAGAAGACAAAAACCGAGTCAAAAGATCAAAGGTGTTCTGGCCCCATAAAACGCCCTTAGCTCCACCATAGGAACTGTTTCCAATTCTCTTTGAAACCCAAGCCTGAAGCTTTTTACGAGTCAGCTCCACTTCCGCCCACTTGTCACCATGAGTTTCAGCTGCCAAATCAAAGCACTTCAATAGGCCAAACCGAGCCACATTTGGCCATGCTTGATGACTGTGATTGGCAAATAGTTTGTGCGGATACTTATCCAAAAATCTTGAGTATTGTTTTCGTACGCTGTCAGCCGTCCAATGCATAAACTATCCTAGGTGATCAATAATATATTTTCTAGCCGACCAAATCTCTGGAAAGGCTTTTTTTGTCAAAGTCGTTTTTAAATAATTAACACCCATAGAGCCACCGGTCCCCATGGTAATTCCGATTACTCTTTGAACCATTTGTACATGCCGGTAGCGCCATCGAAGTAATTTTTGGTCAAAATCCATCAGCTTTTCAAGAATCTGATAGAGTTCAGAGGTTTGACTAGGGTTCTGATATATTTTGGCAATCTCTTTTGCCAAGTCCTCATTTTCCTCATAAACCTGGCTTACATCTCTCGACAAGACGGCATCGGGAACATTAATGCCTTTACGTTTAAAGAACCTCAAAAAGTGATCATAGATAGTATCCTCCATCATCGCTTTTTCTAAAAGCTGTTTTGCTTTTGGATCATGCTCATAAAATTTAAAATACATTGGATTCTTAAGACCTAATTTAAACTCCAAAATCCTGAACTGATGACTTTGAAACCCACTGGCTGGATTCAATTTTTCCCTAAAGTAGTTAAACTCATTTGGAGTCATGGTTTCTAAAATATCCACCTGATCGACAAGAAGATTTTGAATTTTATCAATTCTTTGCAGGGTTTTTAGAAGTAAGAAGCTCTCATCATTTTCTAAATACTTAAGAACCATATCAAATTCATGGAGAATCTGTTTGAACCAAAGCTCATATACTTGGTGAATTATAATAAAAAGAGTTTCGTCATGTTCTGGAGGATTGCTAAGAACATTTTGTAAATCCAGAAGCTCGTGAACCTTGAGGTAGCTATTGTATGTTAGGGTGTTCTCGCCAGGAACCACCATATTGGAGTCTTTTTTCATCACCAAAAACGTTAAATGAGTTCCGTTAGGTTGTCACCACCGAGCTATGCATTAGATACTACATCTGCTCAATCAGCAGGAATACTATGAGGATGATATAGATAGTCTAAGCTTAAGCCAGGGGAGATATACACAAAAAAAGGAAGCTAAAGAGCTTCCTTTTTTAAATCTTTTATTTTGAAACCGAAATCTATTTCGTAGATTTTTTAGTAACCAGCTCAGAAACAATTCTAGCTTTCTTACCTTGTAGCTCACGAAGATAGTAAAGACGAGACTGACGAACTTTACCAATAGCAATTAGGTCAATTTTAGAAACATTTGGAGACGCTAATGGAAATGTTCTTTCCACACCAACACCACTTGTTACTTTTCTAACTGTGAAGGCCTTACCCATTCCAGAACCCTGAACTTTTATAACTGTTCCTTTGAACTTCTGAATTCTTTCTTTGTCGCCTTCTTTTACTTTTACGTGCACTTCAACAGTATCACCCGTCTTGAACTTGGGTACTTCTACAAAATTATGGCGTGCCGTCGTAACTCTTTGAACTAAATCCGTCATTTTCTTCTCCTACTGAAGGAAGAGATGTACTACTTTACCGGCTACCGGTCAATATGGAAAACTTGAAGAATTACAGTAAATTTATATTATTTTCATTTAATCCAAGAAGAACTCGGTCTTCTGAGCTCAAACCATTATACAAAGCTTGAGCGTCGATCAAGGATTTGGAGTCTAAATTCGCTGATTTTAAGATATCTGGCCTTCTGGATGCCGTTCTTAGAATAGAAAGGCTGTATTTCCAGGCAGTGATTTTTTTGTGATCTCCTGACAAAAGCACCTCAGGCACGAGCTTTCCCTCAAACTCTCGAGGCCGAGTAAATTGAGGAGCCTCAAGAAGTCCGTTTTGAAAGCTTTCCTTAATAGGGCTATCTGAATTACCCAATACACCGGGAACCCATCTAGCTACTGCATCTATCAAGCAAAGGGCTGCAAGCTCACCACCGGAAAGTACGAAATCACCTAAAGATATTTCTAGATCTACCTTTGAACTTACAACTCTCTCATCCACTCCTGCGTATCGACCGCTAAGTAAAATAAGCTCTTCCTCTTTTGCTAGCTCCTCCACAATCTCTTGATTTAAGGGTCTGCCCTGAGGACTGAGATAAATACATTTAGCTTTGGGAGCTAAGACTCTAGATCTATCGATAGATTTTGATATAATCTCTGGTGACATCAACATGCCATCACCGCCACCAAAGGGTTTTGCATCGATGGCTTGGTGTACGCCTTCGGAGAAATCTCGGGGATTTACGAACTCTAATTGAAGTAAATTGTTTTGAAAGGCTCGGCCAACAAGGCCAGACTGCAAAGGACTTTTGAACATTTCCTCAAAAGCACTAATGCAGACAAACTTCACTACTGGGCCTCGAGACCATCAGGTAAGTTCATAATTATTTTTTTATTGGCAAAATCTAATTGCTGGATCCACTGATCAACGTAAGGAACCTCAAAGCTCTCTTCTTCCTTTGAAACAACTAAGATATCTTGAACCGTGTTATTAGAAAAACCAGAAACAGAACCTTTTAAATTTCCCGCAGGATCAAGTAACTCAAAGCCTTTTAATTGCTCTAAGTAGAACTCTTCCTTACCCGTAGAATCAGCAAATAGGCTTTCAGGAACTTGAAAGAGAGAACCTTCAAACTCCTCGGCAAGATTACGATTATTAAAACCTTCCAGCTTTAAGATATAGCCAATTTTATGTGGCTTCTTTTTTATGATTTTAAAATTGTGGGTCACTTCTTGGGACTCACCGTTCTCATCCATTTCCTTTTTAACCAATTGAGCCGTGTCTACGTCCCCTAACCAATCAAAACTTTTTGAAAATGAAATTAAAAATAACTCTCCACGAATCCCGTGGGCCTTTCTAATCTTACCAACACTTCTAAAACCGACATTCTCTACAGACATTCATATCCTCCGAACCTTCGACAATATGCAGCAAAATTATTGAGAGGTCAATGCCTTGAAACAATTACATGAAGTGGAGCATCTAGAAACCTAAAGAGGCACAATATACTTAATTTTATAAGCCAAGCGGATAGCCTTTTCCTAGTTTATACCGACGAGCTTTTTTTGGGGTATCGAAATCAAGACTGGATGAAATCAAAGGAGACCTTTTTCTTTAAAAAAAGGTCTTTAAAAAAGAATTGTTTTTTTTGGTTTATTTAATTCGAGGAAATCTTACTAAATTGTATCTAACTTCAATTCCACCATCAACTAAGGGTATGAACGTCTTAGTAACTATTTGTAAATACTCTGAAGTCGCTGTGAGTTGGTCCTGGAATTTAACGTTGTGGTCATCAGAGTTAGGATGATCGAGTATCAAAACATCTTTTTTACATGTAACAGTTGGGTAACCATCAACTGTTCTACCATCCGCAGCGAAAGAGATATCAAATACGCCATCTGTATACGAAGTATAGACTGTTGTTGAATTCTCTACTTTTTGCTCAAACCTCCAAATTTCTTCTGTTACTCCCTGGCCACTTACATAAGTCCCTTTATAAGTACCGGTAAGATCCGGGCAACTTGCTAAAGCGTTTAAACTAAAAAACAAACTAGACACGATCATAAATAACTTCATTTAACTCTCCTAAGTTGGTTGCCTTGATGGCCGTTGTAGATACTACCCCAAGGCAGATCTTAGGCAATTGATATTGATATTGATATTGATATTGATATTGAATTTATTTTCACTAAGTCGAAAAGAAAGGGCTAAAATATTTTCTTAGAAAGTGAATTCGGTTTGCAATATAAAATCGAGCCAATCAAAAGTGCTAAGAGCTAATTTATTATCCATCGGTTCCATCAAAGAGGATGATAAAAACAAGGTCCCCCGGAGAGCTAGTAAACTAACTGCTCCCCAAAAGTCACTGTGATCTGATCTATATCGAAGTTGTAATAGATTCTTGTGGCCTGTAATCTGATCCCTAAACTTGCGGCGTCGTTTAGGTAGCCGGTGAAGACTTCAAATCCTGGGGTGAAATCATAAAACAAATAAGCCGTACCTAGAGTCCGATCTCTGTCCTGGACATCGTTAAAAATATGTTTGGCTTCCATGGCTAGTCCGAAGGTGGGATTGAATCTCCTTGTAATTCCTAAGCCTATTTTTGGAGATATTTTTTCTTCAAGAACCTCACCGTTACTGGCAACGAGGGAAAAAGGATTTAGATCAAAATTTACAAGTTTTCTGTTTAGCGCGCCAACAAAGAAACTCATATTGGTATCGCGATTGACGGATTCATAGAATGGCCTGTGTAGTTCAATGTTGTAATACAAACCCGAAAGTTGGGCGTATTTTATTGCCGTGGATAAATAAAAGTCGCCTAATCTTAGACCGTAGAAGCCTCCAGTGCTGTATTCAAAACCCTCGTAGTTTAGCAACATAAACATAAACATATTGTCGGGATCCATGTTTTTACCAGGACGGAAAAACTCATTTTCTGGAAATTTTGCTACTAAAGTACCAATTTCTTGCTTTTCTAGGCTCAGTTTTTCTATTTTACCAGACAGAACCTCTTTCGCATTTTTTGAGTAAATGGAATACCACTTTTGGCTGTTTTCTTTGAGCCCAGGGATTTCCCTACCATTTCTTTTTTTATAAAATGTATTGGGTAAAAACTGAGGCGATCGTTTTAAAAAGCGATTTAGGGAGTTATTTCTCTGCTCTGGTAGGTTTTGATTTTGAAAGTTGAAAGCCGCTATGTAGTGGTACATTGATATGTATTCAATATCCTCACAAACGGAGCTTGCGGCCTCAAGGGACTCCCCAGACTCAGTGAAACTACCGGAAACTGATAGATTCCATGCGGAATATAGATGAAGACTAGCTTCATACTGATCGTCAAACTTGCATTTAGGGTTAAACATTTCTGAAAGATCGGCGTCCTTCATTCTTAGCTCTGACAACCTATCTTCAGCTCTCTTGCGTTCGGTAATAAGCTCTTTATTCTCGTCACGCAACTCAGGTAAATCAATACTAGATTTTTCCGTAATTAACTTTGGAGCATAGAAGCCCGCATTGGTTTCTTCTAGCTCCACTTTTTTGACCTTAAGAGAACAGGCACCGAGAACCAAGATAAGGATATAAAGTTGCATCCATTTCACAATGATACCTCTCTCTTAAAAATTTAAAGATTATCTTTCAGACATGGGAACAAATTTACGCTCACCCGGTCCGATATACTCACACAGTGGTCTAATAATTCTATTCTCAGAAATTTGTTCCATAATGTGAGCCGTCCAGCCAGAAATTCTAGCCATCACAAAAATAGGAGTAAACATCTCTATTTCAAAACCCATTAGATAGTAAGCAGGTCCTGCTGGAAAATCTAAATTAGGATAGATGTTTTTCTCATCGATCATGGTTTGCTCTAAAGCATCAGAGATTTGTTGCCATTTCTCCTCTCCTTTCCATTTCCCAAGACCTGCAGCATATTTTTTCATGGTTGGAACTCTAGAGTCTCCTGAGCGGTAAACACGGTGACCAAAACCCATGACTTTTCTTTTTTCTTTTAAAGCCGTTCTCATCCAGTCCGCAGCCGTAGCAGGGTTATCCACTTCTTTTAACATATGCATTACCTGCTCGTTAGCACCACCATGGAGTGGTCCTTTTAGAGCGCCAATGGCACCTGTTACGGCGGAGTACATATCTGAAGTAGTTGATGTAATCACCCGACTTGTAAAAGTAGAAGCGTTAAATCCATGCTCTGCATATAAAATCAAAGACACATCAAAGGCTTTAACTACTTCCGCCGCCGGTACTTCTCCAAAACACATATGAAAGAAGTTCTCAGAAAAACTAAGGTCTACATTAGGATCAATGATTTCTTTACCATTTCTAACTCTGTAGTCGGCAGCAATTACAGTTGGGATTGCTGCAAGCAAGCGAAGAGCTTTATCTCGATTTACATCAACGGAGTTATCAAAGGTACGGCTGTCTTCCATACCTAAAAAGCTTACTCCCGTACGGACTGTATCCATCGGATGGGCAGTCTTTGGGAACTTTTTAATTACATCTTTTAATTCTTGTGAAATCCCCCGATAGTCTTTTTCCTGCATCTTGAATGATTTTAATTCTTCCTCTTTTGGAAGTTCATCGTTCCATAATAGATAGGCTACCTCTTCAAAAGTACAATTCTCTGCTAACTCCTGAACGGGATAGCCCTTATAAACCAAGGCGTTGATGTCTGGCATAACCTTAGACACTTTTGTTGTATCGGCAACAACTCCCTCTAAACCCTTTTTTACATTTACTGATTTTGCTTCACTCATTTTAAGCTCCTATTAATCCTTTAAAGTAAAATTAAATATATCTTGATCAAATCCATTGTATTCTTCATAGCGTAAAATCTCGTAAAGACGTTTTCTATGTTGCATATCTTCTAAAATATTTTCCTGCGTTCCGTCAGCCAAGATGGAATCTAAGCCTTTTTCTACCGCGTTCATAGCCAATCGAAGAGTCGTTACGGGGTAAATCACTAAATTAAAACCCAGACGCTCCAAGCTTTTATCATCAAGTAGTTTTGATTTTCCAAACTCGGTCATATTCGCTAAAAGAGGCACGTCAATGGCCGCCCGAAAAGCCTCGAATTCTTTTTCATCCTGCATGGCTTCTGGGAAAATCATCTCAGCTCCCGCATCCACATAGGCCTTTGCACGATCTATGGCTTTATTTAAGCCCTCTGAAGCTCTAGCGTCCGTTCTAGCAATGATTATAAAGTTTTTATCTCTGCGAGCATCAGCGGCCGCTTTTACTTTATTAAGCATCTCCCCCACTGGCACGATACTTTTATTATCTAAATGGCCACATCTTTTAGGGTTTACTTGATCCTCTAAATGGCATGCACTAATTCCAAGGTCTTCCAATTCCATTACTGTGCGTGCGGCACTCATCGGCTCGCCAAATCCAGTATCTATATCTATGATCGTCGGAAGCTCCGTTGTACGAGCAATGGCACGCCCTCTTTGGCTCACTTCAGTTAGAGTAGTCATACCTATATCAGGGATACCTAAATCGTTACTAAGAACAGCTCCTGAAATATAGACCCCGTCGAAACCCTTTTGCTCTATCAACATACTAACTAAAGGTGAAAATGAACCAGGAAATTTTAATAAGCTTCCAGACCTTAATTTTCCCCTAAAATCCGCACGCTTTTCCGCACCGCTCTTTTTCGCAAAAAGCATTAGAAGATACCTCTTTCGTCTCGAACATTATGTGTCATTGCTATATTGTCAGCTGTTACACTTAGATTCATTAGATCTTCTGCTGATAGCTTCGTTAAATTTTGAACTAAATCCAAAAAGCGTTCGCTCTCTGTTTTTGATATGATCCCTTCTGTCAGTGTCTCAAATTTCTTAATGTAATTCTCTCTTACAAAGGGTCTCTTTCCAGCGGGGTGCGCGTTGGCTAAACCAAGCTCATCTTCAATACTAGAACCATCCTTCATTGTTATAACCACTCTTGCACCAAAGGCTTTTTTATTAGGGTCTTGATCATGATATCGCTCGGTCCACTTTGGATCTTCAATGGTAGAGATTTTGTTCCATAGCCGTATTGTATCCTCACGCTGAGCTCTTTCTGGAGAATAAGACTTCACATGATGCCATTCGCCATCTTGGAGAGCTACCGCAAAAATATACATAATCGAGTGATCCAGTGTCTCACGACTCGCTTTGGGGTCCATTTTTTGAGGATCATTGGCACCCGTTCCGATTACATAGTGAGTGTGGTGAGAAGTATGCAAAACAATACTCTCTACATCATCAAAGTTTTCTATCTTCTTACCGAGATCAAAAGCTAAATCGATCAAAGCTTGAGATTGATATTCTGCGGAATGTTCTTTTGTGTAGGTTTCTAAAATAGCTCTTTTAGCCTCACCAATAGCTGGAAGTGGTACGGTATAGTGTCCGTCTTTACCGTCCAGCATGTAAGCAATGACTGAGTCTTCCCCTTCGTAGATTGGACTCGGTGCTTTTTCACCACGCATGGCTCTATCCATAGATTCGATTCCCATTTTGCCACCAAAGGCGGGAGCGTATGCTTTCCAAGAAGAGATTTCCCCCTTACGACTTTGTCTTGTCGCAAAGGTTACATGAAGAGCTTGCTGGATAGCTTGAAAAACTACTTCTGTTGGTTGATCCAGTAAAGTACCAAGGCCTGCGGCAACAGCCACACCTAGATGTGCAATATGATCTTTCTTATGCTCATGAAGGCAAATTCCTTTTACTAAATTTACCTGAGTCTCGTAACTCGTTGCTATCGCTTTATTTAACTGAGAACCATTTTTACCTAAAGACTGCGCTACTGCCAGTAGAGCTGGAATATTATCTGCGGGATGAGAGTAGTCGGCCGCAAGGTAAGTGTCATGGAAATCTAGCTCTCTAACTGCTGTCCCATTGGCCCAAGTAGCCCACTCAGGGGAAACCAAAACATCTTTTGGCATCCCAAAAACGTTTGCCCCTCTCGATTTTCGAGGGTGGCACAAGGCCTGGCTCCTAGCGTTTGCAACAGGCAAGCGATTCACTGACGCTATCGCCACTGATGCGTTGTCTATGATTCTGTTGATAATCATATCAGTTACTTCGCTTTCAATATCCACCGGGTCGGTAGCCATCACTGCCAACTTATGGGCAAACTGATCTTCCTTTTTAAGCACTTCTTTAGATGGGTATACTCGTATCTCATGATTAATCATTTATGACTCCGATCGGTGGTTTGATTTAGACCCCAATAAAGTCGTAGATTTAGAGAAATTTGGCAAGAAATGGGAAGTGCGTTAGCGAGCTTTTTAGCTATAAAATCAAATCTTAGCTCAGCATTTCAGCACAGCTTGCTATAGGTATTTCTGAAGCCTTTAAAATTCTTTACTGCCACTCTTTAGATTCTAATAGGTCCATCGAAGGTGAGTTATTTTGACAAGTAACTCGCAAATAAAAAAAAGCCGACTTCGTCGGCTTTTTTTTATCCTAAAATTTGGGAATAAATTTATTCCACTATTTCCAGAACAGATCTTTTATTTAGTTTAGTACTTGCTGCGTTTAGAATGGTTCGCATCGAACGAGCTGTTCTTCCTTGCTTACCAATTACTTTTCCTAAATCGTCCTTAGATACTTTTAGTTCAACAACAGTGGTTTGCTCACCAACAACTTCGCTAACTTCAACATCATCTGGATTATCAACAAGGGACTTCGCCATGAACTCTACTAATTCTTTTAAGCTTGTCGTTTCCATTTCCACTCCTCGGGCACCTAATTTACACGGCTGCTAGTAATATTATTTAACAACTACCGTATCTCTAATATAATCGAGGTGCCTTGTCCATAAAAGACTAGTTTTTAGCAGCTTCTCTAATTATGGACTTAACGCGATCAGATGTCTGCGCACCGACGGCTTCCCATTTTTTAATTTTATCTAAATCTAAAACAATAGACTTTTCCTCGCCTCTTGGGCTTGGATTGTAGTGTCCAATGATGTCTAAAAATTTACCGTCTCTTCTACTACGTGAATCTGCAGCTACTACTCTATATCTTGCTGCGTGAGTTCTTCCACATCTAGCCAATCGAATTGTTACCATTTATATCTCCAAAACTGTTTTACTCTTAAAATCAGAAGCCCCTTTGTATACAAAGCCAGCTCTCTTCTCAACCAAAAAATGATCTAAACCTATTAGATGCCTCTGTTTTTTCAAATTACTCAATGCATCATGTAAATGCTATAATCAAAACTAGACCTAGCTCAGCTAAAAGGAAAGCCAGATCCACCCTTGCCGCCTTTTCCACCTTTTTTCCCTGGGAAGCCTTTCCCAAACGGACTACCACCGCCGAGACCAGGTAAGCCACCAGGAGCGCCTCCACCAAAAGGACTTCCACCACCGAGACCGCCACCCATTCCAGGTAAGCCGCCTCCGCCACCAAACATTCCGCCCATGCCGCCCATTTTCATCATTCCTTGCATCATTTTTTTAGCTTCTGCGAATTGTTTTACGAAACGGTTGATATCTTTCACTTGAGTACCACTACCCTTTGCTATTCGCTCTCTACGGCTACCGTTGAGTATCTTAGGGTTACGACGCTCTTGAAGGGTCATACTATTAATTATTGCTTCTATTTTTTTCATTTCCTCATCTGGAGGAGTCATATTCTTCATCTGTTTCTTTAGCTGACCCATACCAGGCAGCATTCCCAGCAAACTTTCCATTCCACCTAGTTTTTTCATTTGCTGAATTTGAGCTAAAAAGTCCTCGATGGTGAATTCATTTTTCATCATCTTTTTGGCCGTTTTCATGGCCTCTTTTTCGTCAACGACCTCAGCCGCTTTCTCCACTAGACTTACAACATCACCCATATCTAAGATTCTGCCTGCCAAGCGATCTGGGTGAAAAACCTCCAACTCACTTACTTTTTCGCCCATCCCTAAGAACTTAATGGGAACTCCAGTAGCCTCACGGATACTGAGCGCTGCACCACCTCTGGCATCACCATCCACTTTGGTAAGAACCAAGCCAGTAATCCCTAGGCGGTCATGAAAGCCTTCAGCAACATTTACGGCCTGCTGGCCTAACATTGCGTCCGCGACGAGTAAAATTTCTTTTGGGGTCCAGATATCTTTTAAACGACCTAGCTCTCCCATAAGCTCTTCATCTATTTGCAGGCGCCCGGCTGTATCGACAAGAACTACCTCAACCATATTATCTTTAGCCCATGCCTTGGATTTCTCTAAGATCTCCTCTGGTTTCATACCGGGCTGGGTATCAAAAACCGGAAAATCATTGTCCTTAGCGAGGGTCTTTAACTGGTCCACCGCAGCGGGGCGGTAAATATCTGCAGGTACTAGGCCGGGGCGTTTCTTTAATTTTTTTCTTATATGTAGTGCAAGTTTAGCGGCTGTTGTCGTTTTACCAGCACCTTGTAGTCCCACCATAAAAACAACACTAGGAGTAGATTTGACCTCAAGAGGAGCCTCGTCTTTTCCTAGAAGAATGACCAATTCATCGTTAACGATTTTAATAAATTGTTCTCCAGGGGCAATGGCCTGAAGAACTTCTTCACCAACTGCTTTTTCTTTTACTCTTTCTATGAATTTTTTAACTACTTTGAAGTTAACATCTGCTTCCAAAAGACTTAGACGTACTTCTTTGATAGCATCTTCGATGTTTTTTTCAGAAATTTTGTGCTGGCCTTTCAGCTTCTTAACACTTCCTAGAATTTTGTCTGACAATGATTCAAACACTATAACTCCCTGTCTCTAATCTTTGGACGCAGAGTATAACAAAACATCCTAAATTCAAGCCCTTACGCACTATTCCCTCCATTATGGGTCCAACCAAGTATTATGGTCCCACCTCAGGACCTTAGCTTTACATTATGCGGGGTTTTGATCCTATTTTGAGACCCAACTTCATCATTTTTACATAGTTTCCGATTACTTATATCAGGGGTATTGTAATGAGTTATGGACATTTAAATATATTGGTTGCCGACGATAGTGGAATTTCTAAGAAAATTTTAGAACGCTTTTTGATGAAGCTGGGTGTGGAGTATTATTTAGCTGAGGATGGAAATGATGCTATAGCTGAAATAAGTACAAATAAATATCATATAGCATTTTTAGACATAGTGATGCCGGATATTGGTGGCTTAGATATAGTTAGAGCTTGTCAAAAAGGGGACTTAAAAACTAAATTTTACGGAATTACTGCTAATTCAGAAGATATTAAAGAAAAAGAATGTCTTGAAGCCGGCTTTGTAGCTCTGCTTCTAAAACCAATGACAAAAGAGAAAGTGGAAAAAGCGATCATCCAATCTCTATCTTTCTCATCTCTGGGCCCTGTTAAATCTGAAGAAATTGAGAGCATCATGAACTACTTTGATAGTGACCTCGATTTCTTGACTAAAACCTATGAGCTCGCTAGCAGAAAAATTATACCTAAAAAGATAAGCGAAATAAAGAGTGCCCTAGAGAAAAAAACTTTGTGGACGTGGCTTCCAAGGCTCATTCTATTAAAAATACTATTGTTCACTTTGGTAATTCGAAAGCATTAGAAAAAATAAACCAGCTGGAATCAATGGCTCGAACTGAGGACCCTATAGATCTATCTGAACACCTTCAAGTCTTTTGTGATCTACTTCCGGAACTAGATTCTAAAATTCGATCAATTAAAAACTCACTAAAAGCCGCTTAATCAAAATTTTTGATAACTGCCGTTCTTTACGCACCATGAACTAACATAACTTAGAAGAACCAAAGCTACTACAGAAACGCCCAATGCAAAATAGGGCTCTACATCACTCTGCCCTAGCATTCCGTATCTAACTCCATTAATTAAGTAAAACAATGGATTCCACTTTGTTACTGCTTGCCAAAAACTCGGTAAACTAGATATGGAGTAAAAAACACCTCCTAAATACATCAATGGGATGAGTATAAAACTGCCAACCGCGGTTAGTTGATCAAAGCCTTTCGCCCAAAAAGCAACCGCTATTCCAAGATGGGCAAACACAAGACTACCCACCAAAATAAATGCGAGAAGTAAAAAGGGGTGCTCCACAGGCAACCACTCTCCGTACAAATATAAACTAAATGCGCTTCCCATCACAAAATTCAGACCTCCTACCAAAATCCCCCTAGTTAAGCCCCCGAGCGACAGTGCCCATACAATCTGTTGGAAGCTAAGCGGAACTACACGCAAATCCTGAAGCTCTCCGTGAAACTTTGAATTCGTCACACTACTGCTACTGTTCTGGTAAGCATTATTCAACGCCCCCATCATTATCAATCCAGGAACCAGAAAAATTAAATAGGGAATGCCATTTTTCAATTCGATACTAGAACCTAGGCTAACCCCAAAGATTAGGAGGTAAAGTGCAGAGTTAGCAAGCGGAGTAAAAACGGTCTGTTTGATCACTCTCACTATACGCCGATATTCTCTATAATATAACATCCAAAAACCGGAAGCATTATTCACTTTTAATTCTCCTTCACAACATTTAGAAAAGCGTCCTCTAAGGAGCCTTCCTTTATTTGCATATCCACAATAAGCGATCTATCTAGGTCTAAGTCTTTTAACAACATTCCAAGCTTCATATTATTAGGAATAGTAAAGCTCAGTTCTGTCCCAGAATTTTTTGTTAGAAACTGCGAGGAAACTTCCTTTGCCGGCTCAGACAAAGTTATTATCAATTCTCTCTGTGTCAGATCTTTAATAAGATCTTTTGTTTTTCCAGACTTTAAGAGCTTACCGTGAGATATAATTGCTACCTGATCACAAAGCTCTTCTGCTTCTTCTAGGTAGTGGGTGGTTAACAAAATCGCCATTTCTTCATCGCGATTTAATTCCTTTATGAATTCCCACATTGAGTTTCTTAATTCAATATCGACACCTGCAGTTGGTTCATCTAAAAGAAGAATCTTTGGAGAATGCACTAGGGCCTTTGCAATTAAAAGTCTTCTTTTCATCCCACCCGAAAGTTGCCGAACTAGTTTTTTTCGATGCTCTTCCAATCCTAATTTATTGATCAGAAAATGAACTCTCTCTTTGTTCTTATATAATCCATAGTAGCCTGAGATAAAATAGAGTATTTCCTCCACAGAGAAGAAACCGTGATTCACTATTTCTTGAGGAACCACACCCAACACTCTTTTAGTGTTTTGGTTTTCAGGGGCGACCTTTTCTCCAAAAATTTCCACGCAGCCATCATCTGCTTTCAAAAGAGTGCTTATAATGGAAATTAATGTGGTTTTACCCGAACCATTGGGCCCTAAAAGGGAAAACATCTCCCCTTTTTTTATTTTTAAGCTAACGTCATCCAAAGCTTTGAGGGAGCCATAAGACTTTGAAATATTATTTACCACTAAAGCATCCATCTCAATCCTTTATAATTAAATGGTTTTTCAACTCATTTGTATCGTCTGCTTTGATTGGAAATAAGGGAGAAAGCTCCTCTCCTAAAGAAACTATCAGTTTTGAAATAGCATCAGAGAGTCCTAATTCTTTTTTATTTTTAAAAAAGGAATCTAATACTTCCAGCCAATGATGCTCTGGAAAATGCTCGGATATTGCCTTATCGCTGAGGACACTAATATGTCTCTCTTCGAAGGATAGAAATATCATTACGCCAGTTTTGTCCTCCGTCGACCCCATACCAAGTTGAGAGAACTCCAACATCGCCCTGGTGTCACAAAAATGATCTTTATGGCTACTAAGATTAAAGTGCTTCATCCATCCAAAATAATTCAGCAATAGAGGAATGAACACCAATAATACTAAAGATAAAACTAAAAACTGATAGCCAGTAAGTACTAGGTCATTTGTCTCGGAAAAAAGATGAACTACGAAGGGTAGCATCAAAGTACAAAGAGCCAGTACTAGATAAACCAAAAAATAGTAAAATTTAGGAATAGAGCTTCTAACTATGACAGGTACAATCTCAGCAGATGTATTTTTCTCAGCAAGCACAACAGCTTCCTCTATTTCTTTTAGTTCTTCCGGCTTCAAAACTGATTTGAGCCAATTAGGTATATTACCAACCACCACTGGCACCTCCTCCTGAAAAACCTCCGCCGCCGCCACTAAAACCGCCAAAGGAACCACTACTTCTTCTACCTCCGCCAAATCCGCCAATATAGGTGCTACGGCCGAAGCCTCTTCCCCTTCTTGGGCGAATAAAATTAGAAAGAACGAAGAACACCATAAAGAAAAGCATTGGTAAAAGTTCTCGAACAAAACTGCTTACTTTTTGCTTGGATCTACCTGGGGCTTGGTCCATGGCAACTCCAGCATCCGCTTGGGCTGCGCTCAAAATCTTGGCTACACCCGCTACAACACCTTCACCAAATTTTCCGGCTTTAAAAAAAGGAAGCATATCATTTCTTATCACTCTTGAGGAAAAGGAATCTGTGATTACTCCTTCCAAGCCATCGCCAACCTCAATTCGCACCTGCCGCTCGCGGTTAGCGAGAAGAATTAGAATGCCTCTGTCTGTATTTTTTTGACCAAGCTTCCACATCTCCGCAACATAAAGAGACACTTCCTCTAGTGGATAATCTTCGATCGTTGGAAGTGTCAAAACGGCAAGCTGGATATCGGAGTTTTTATATACAATGGCCAAACTTCGATTCAACCAATTAACACTTTTTCCATCTAGCATTCCTGCCACATCGTGAACCGGTTGCCTTAGACGAGGAATATCTAGTTTGATGTCATAGGTGCTTTGCCCAAAAAGAGGCAAGGCAAAGAGAATGAAAGTTGCAATTTTAGAAATCAATTTTTGGTACCTCTTTCACTTCCTCTACATTGGGAACTGTCCACTGGGCCATTTTGTCATGCTTATAGACCAGAGAATTAGTGAAGGAGCTTGGAGGCACCGTAACAAGGTTATTGAAGATTTTAATTGCCTCAATATAGCGTTTTCTTGCCACAGCTATTCGGTTTTCGGTCCCCTCTAATTGTGACTGTAGGTCTAAAAAGTTTTGATTGGCTTTTAAGTTGGGGTATCGCTCAGAGACCATCATAAGTCTTCCTAATGCCTGAGACAATTGTCCCTGCGCCTTTTGAAATTCTACAAGCTTCTCAGGGCTCGTATCGGGCGACAATTGAACACTTGTCGCTTTTGCTCTCGCATTTACTACGCCTGTTAAGGTTTCTCTTTCAAATTCAGCGACTCCTTTTACAACTTTTACTAGATTTGGTATCAAATCACTTCTTCTCTTGTATTGATTGGTCAATTCAGAAAAATCAGCATCAATTTGGTTTTTAGCCGTTGGAATGCTCTGAATTCCACAACCAGCGGTCATTGTAATAAGACAAAATAAAACAAAAGTGTTTCGCATGATATTCACCCCTTTGGAATCAGTATAAACAGGCATACAGCCCAACGGCAAATCAATCCGTCTAAAAGAAAACCTTCTACAATAATGCGTAAAAAGATTGCTAGTTCCTTGATTCATCTCCCATTTTTTAGACTTGAAAGTACTTTTGCCAAACCAATTAATAAAATAGCTTTAATTTGTAAGATTAGTCCTACATCCTTAACCTACTGATGTATCAGAAAAGAGGAGAAAAAGTGAATAAATCTAAACTTGTAGTAATTGCTGCTATTGTCGCCATTGTAGGAAGTTTCTTTTACTTGGATTTAGGACAATACCTGTCCCTGGAGTACCTAAAAGAATCTAAAGCTGAACTCCTGACTCAGTATGAAACAAACAAAGCTCTTTTCATTGGTATTTATATGGGTGTTTACATTGTCATGGCAGCATTAAGCCTGCCAGGGGCAACGATTGTAACCCTGGCCGGTGGAGCTATACTTGGGCTCGGCATGGGATTGGTAGCTGTTTCCTTTGCCTCAAGCATAGGTGCAACTTTAGCTTTTCTTCTATCAAGGTATTTATTAAGAGATTCAATTCAGAAAAAATACGCAACACAGCTCCAAAGAATTAACGAAGGTGTTGAGAAAGAAGGAGTCTTTTACCTATTCTCCCTTAGGCTAATACCTTTATTTCCTTTCTTTGTGATCAATTTACTTATGGGACTGACCCCCATGAGAGCTTTTAAATTTTATATTGTTTCACAAATAGGAATGTTGCCAGGAACGGCTGTATATGTAAATGCTGGGAGTCAGTTGGCAAAAATTGAAAGCCTTAAAGATATTGCCTCCCCTGAAATTCTATTTAGCTTTATTTTGTTAGGCCTTTTTCCTCTAATTGTTAAAAAAGCTATGAACTTTTTTAAAAAACAGAAATTCAAAAAACCAAAAAAGTTTGATTACAATTTAGTAGCCATAGGTGCCGGCGCTGGAGGCCTAGTAACCTCTTATATTGGTGCCGCGGTCAATGCGAAAGTTGCATTAATTGAAAAGCACAAAATGGGTGGAGACTGTTTAAACACAGGCTGTGTGCCATCAAAAGCCATCTTAAGGACGGCTAAAATGCTAAGTTACGCTAAAAACTTTGATAAGTATGGATTAGAAAAACACAATCCAAAAGTTGATTTCAAAAATGTAATGAAGAGGGTCCATGAAGTAATAGCAAAAATTGAACCTCATGACTCCGTGGAAAGGTATACCGACCTCGGTGTAGATTGTATCATTGGCGAGGCAAAGATCCTCAGCCCCTGGGAAATAGAAGTAAATGGTAAGATTATAACTACTCAAAAACTCGTAATAGCCACTGGGGGGCGACCTCTTGTTCCTCCGTTCGAGAATCTTGAGGATATAAAAGAAGATCTACTAGTTAGCGATAATCTTTGGGAAATTGATGAATTGCCCAAAGAGTTTGTAGTTTTGGGTGCAGGCCCTATTGGGAGTGAAATGGCTCAGAGCTTTGCAAGACTAGGTTCTAAAGTTACTATTATTGATATGGCAGATAGAGTCCTCCCTAGGGAAGACGAAGACGCGAGCTTAGAGGTAAAAAAGAGTTTTGAAAAAGATGGAATTCAACTTTACCTAGGACATTCCATCAAAGGATTTTCTAAAAAGAAT
>JBGCGH010000036.1:0-12101 GCA_045110695.1 Bdellovibrionales bacterium
TATGGCAATGTTTTTTTTTTTTCTTTTTAGTCACTACTCAATTATTGGTTATAAACTTGGTTACAGCTTGCAGACTAAATATGAAAAAAGAAAGTTCTCTCCAGAGGACTATTTTTCTTACTATGCATCGAAGGGGTATACACATTTAATTATTTCCCAAAAATTTAGTGGAAATGAAATTTATGGAGCAGTTTCTAACTTTAGGTTAAACAACCCAGATTATAATTACCCTCTAATTTTAAAAATTATCGAATGAAGAAATTTAAGATATACAACATAACCGGTATCACACAATCTATTGAGGACGGAATATGAATTTATACATCATCACAGGAGCAAGTAAGGGTATTGGCCTAGCATTAAAAGATATCTTGGAGTCATCGGGAGATGTTATCGATATCTCTAGGAATTCAGAAAATCACCCCACTGATCTTATGAACGCTAAGGAAGCTGACATCGCTTTAGATAAAGTTTTTAAAACTATTAATCTAGAAAACTATAGGCTTGTTTGTCTTTTTAATAATGCGGCAAGCATTGGACCTGTAGGAAATTTAAAAACACTTTCAAAATCAAAAATCCTTTCTACAATTCAACTCAACCTAACTAGCCCCATTTTATTAACTTCGAGTCTTATGAATAATTTAACAACCTATAAAGGCCAAATTAAAATTGCCAACATATCTTCTGGAGTCGCCACCAACCCACTTCCTGATTGGGCGATATATTCTTGTACAAAAGCAGCTTTAGAGAACTTTAGCCGAAGTACAGATCTCCAACTCGGTGATCGTGGAAGTTGTTATACTATAAACCCCGGAATCGTCGACACAAATATGCAGCAGGAAATTAGAGAGATAAGCGCAAATGATTTTTCTGAAGTAGATAGATTTAAAAGCTTCAAAGAACAAGGGCATCTGCAATCCCCCAAATCTGTCGCACGAAATATTCTGGATCAAATGAAAATTTAATTACAATAGCTTCTCTAATCCATTTAAACACCGGTACTCAGCCCTCTTTTGTTTTTCAGCCATAAGAATTCTATTCGCCTCAACTAGTTCAGACCCCTTATTGAGCTCATGCTTTCCAAGGTGATAGGTAATCGCTGAATTTCTCCCTGACTTGAGCTCAATACCAAAATGACGAAGTCTCCAGAGTAGATCATTATCCTCTACACCATAGGTGACATAGTCCTCATCGAAGCCATTTATTTTAAAAAGGTCTTTTCGATGAAGTGAAAGATTGGCCCCTAAGACATCGCGCATCGGTCGAGGCTTGAAGAATCTTCGCCATAAACTATTGGGATCCAAAAACAATCCTTCTTCATAATAATCGGTTCGATCTAAAAAATGTCTCCAACAATCATAGAAAAAATACGCTTGGACTTTTTCTATGTTTAGTTTGCCCTCTATCAATTTCCGAGAGTAGTTTGGCCCCAACATTACTCTCCTCGCACTTACAATTTTAGACTCTTCCGCGAGGGCCATATGGGTCTCTACAAAATTAGTGTGGGGAATACAGTCTCCATCACTAAAAATCAAATAGTCTCCGGTCGAGGCATTTACCCCTCCATTTAGAGTTTTTGCTCGACGGAAGCCTGAATCTTCGTGTTGAACTAGTTTAATCTCTCTTTGAGACCGGAATTCATTAACAATATCAAGAATTTCTTCACTCTCAGCGTCTTCACAAACTACTAACTCAAAATCTTGGAATGTCTGATATTTCAAATTTTCCAAAATAGCGCGGAGCTCAGGAGCCTGCTTATAGGTGCAAATAATAAAAGAAACTCTCATAAATAACTATTCCTATTTTTCAAGTGTTGTGAGTAAAGTTAGTCGGACTAGTAAGATTTGAAAAGAAAAAAAATGCTATCTCGGTAATAATTTGCCTATAAAGCAAACATTTACCTCAAATTGATTCGAAAAGATTAGCAAGCATGGCCATTTCAATAAAAATATAGTTTTTTTTCTTTGCTTTGTTTTTTCGAGCAATTCTATTAATCGATTTTGCATCCTTAATATTGTAGGTTACATTAGGTAAAAAGGAATAGCTGTGGAAGAAAAAGTAAATAGTGGCTGGGGTACTCTAAAAATATTAGGAAAACACCTGTGGCCAGAGGGTAGGTGGGATCTCAGGCTTAGGGTTGTTATCGCATTGTTTTTTTTAGGTTTGGCCAAGGCGGTCAATGTCTACGTACCGTTTTTACTGAAGCAATCCGTCGATTCCCTTACCGTTACAGAGGCAGCTCTTATTCTACCTGTAGGTCTCATTGTCTCCTACGGTATTGCCAGGCTTATGGTTTCACTTTTTGGCGAGCTTAGAGACTTTGTTTTTATTCGAGTCGGTCAACACACTCAAAGAAAAATTGCGTTAGAGACCTTTCAACATTTACACGAGCTATCTTTAGATTTCCATTTGTCTCGTCAAACGGGTGGCATTTCTAGAATCATTGAGCGCGGAACAAGAGGTATACAGTTTGTTCTAAACTTTATGACCTTTAATATTATTCCAACTCTTATTGAGATTGCGATGGTTACTGTAGTTTTATCCACACAGTTTGGATATAAATATGCATTGATAGTTCTAAGCACTATTGGTTTATATATTTTCCTTACTCTTTTTGTTACGGAGTGGCGTTTAAAATTTCGAAGGAAAATGAATCAATCAGAAACTAGTGCAAATACCAAGGCCATAGATAGTTTAATTAACTTTGAAACTGTAAAATATTTTGGTAACGAGAAGCATGAATACGCTCGGTTTGATAAGCATCTTGCTAAATATGAGCAAGCAGCAATCTTAAGCCAATCTAGCCTCTCTTTGTTAAATATTGTCCAAGCCACTATTATTTCTTCGGGGCTTGTGGCGATCATGCTTATGGCAGGACAATCTGTTGTGGATGGCAGTATGACCGTCGGTGATTTTGTCTTAGTAAATAGCTTTTTAATTCAACTTTACTTACCATTGAACTTTCTTGGGTTTGTTTATAGAGAAATTAAAAATAGTCTAACGGATATGGATAAAATGTTTCAAATTATCAATATCAACACAAGTGTCAAAGACAAAGCCAATGCTTCAGAAATGAAGTGTTCTAGTGGTGAGGTAGAGTTTAAAAATATCAATTTTAGTTACAATAAAGACAGAAGTATTCTAAATAATGTAAGCTTTAAAATTCACCCTGGAACTACAACAGCTGTGATTGGAGCTAGTGGTTCAGGTAAATCGACTTTGGCAAGGCTCCTATTTAGATTCTATGATACATCAGAAGGGACGATCAGTATCGATGGAGTTAACATTAAAGATGTGACTCAAGAATCTTTGCGAAAGCATATCGGTGTCGTGCCTCAAGATAATGTTCTTTTTAATGAGAGTATAGGATATAATATTGCCTACGGAAAGCCTGGTGCAAGCCAACAAGAAATTGAAAATGCGGCAAAATTAGCAGAGATTCACAGTTTTGTAGAGAGCCTCCCTGAGTCTTACGATACACCAGTGGGAGAGCGCGGTTTAAAGCTATCTGGCGGTGAAAAACAACGCGTAGCGATTGCTAGAACCATATTAAAGAACCCAAAAATCTTAATTTTTGATGAAGCTACGTCCGCTTTAGATACTGAGAAAGAAAAAGAGATACAAGAATCTTTAAATAAAATATCCAGTGATAGATCTACACTGATTATTGCTCACAGACTCTCTACAATAATACATGCTGATGAAATTATTGTCCTAGAAAAAGGAAGTATAGTTGAACAAGGAAAGCACCACGATCTTTTAGAAAAAAAAGGTAGATACTATGATCTTTGGCACCAACAACAGGAAGAAGAACCTTCTAAATTAACTTAGGCGTTAATAATACCAAGGAAGCCCTCACCGTATTTTTCCAATTTAGATTGACCTACTCCGTGAACCATTAAAAAGGCATCTTTATTTTCAGGAAGCAGGTTACACATATCATGAAGGGTCTTATCACTAAAAACTAGGTAAGGCGGTATAGAGTTCTCAGAGGCTATTTCTTTACGGTAAGCCCTGAGGGATTCGAACAAATCCTCCCTACCATGGGCCTTGATCTCACTATTACTTGAACTACTTTTTTTCTTAGCATTAGGTTTTGATTTAAGATCTCTAAGTTTTCTCAATTCCACTTTGTCTTCGTTTTTAAATACTTTTTTTGCCGTGTCCGTCAATCCAAGACTACGGTATTCATAGTCTTTTACAAAAAGGTAACCCTTGTTTAACAACTGTCTAAATACAGAATTCCATTCTTTTTTTGAAAGATGGCTACCTATATTATAAACACTAAGTTCATCGTGTCTTTGCGAGCTGATTTTGGCATTTTTAGATCCTCGTAAAACATCAATAACATGATTAGCACCATACATCTGGCCCGTTCTGTAAACGGCAGACAATGCCTTTTGAGCATCAATAGTTCCATCCCAGGTATCGGGGGGCATTAAACAAGAATCGCAGTTCCCACAAGCCTTGTGCTCCTCTCCATCAAAATAATTCAGGAGAAATACTCGCCGACAAGTTACCGCCTCACAAAGATCGAGCATGGCATCCATCTTTTTACGGGCTACTTTTTTGTAGGTTTCACTAGCATCTGTTGTTTCTAACATTCTTATATGCTTTACAACATCGGAAAAACCATAGACCATCCACGCACTTGCAGGCTTCCCATCTCTGCCAGCTCTACCCGTTTCTTGGTAATATCCCTCTATAGATTTGGGTAGATCTAGATGGGCAACATATCTAACATCTGGACGGTCTATTCCCATTCCAAATGCAATTGTTGCTACTATAATGATTCTATCTTCAGATTTAAACTTTTTTTGTGCTCTTGTTCTTTGCTTACTAGTCATTCCCGCATGGTATGCGTAAGCATTGAAGCCTAGGCTTTTTAGTTTCTCAGCCGTTTTCTCTACCTTTTTTCTTGATAGGCAGTAGACAATACCGGTATCGTCTTCATGGTTTTCTCTTATAAAACGTTCCAACTGAGAGATTTCATCTAAGCGCTCGTGAACTAAGTACTGGATATTAGGTCTATCGAAACCAGCAACAAAAACACTAGGCTCAATTAAAGCCAGTTGGGTAACGATATCTGTTCTTGTATTTGTATCGGCCGTTGCGGTTAATGCTAAAAATGGTACCTTTGGAAAAAAAGTTCTTAGTTCATTTAATCGCGTATAGTCGCTTCTAAATTCATGCCCCCATTGAGAAACACAGTGGGCTTCATCAATGGCAATTAAAGATATATTAAGTTGCCTCAAAAAAGCGAGTGTTTGTGCTACCAAAATTCCTTCTGGTGCTATGAAGAGAATTTTTATCTCGCTATTTTTTAATCTAGCTTCCACTTGTTTGCGTTCACTAAAATCTAGAGTAGAATTTAAAAAAGCACTTTCTATTCCAAATTGATTTAAGTTTGCCACCTGATCTTCCATCAAAGAGATCAATGGAGATATCACAATGGCCAGACCATCTAAAGTAACAGCAGGTAGCTGGTAACATAAGGATTTACCGCCACCAGTGGGCATGATTCCCAAAGTATCTTTTCCATTCATTATAGATTGAATGATATTTTCTTGCTCAAGACGAAGACCTTCAAAACCGAAGATCGTTCGAAGATTGCTTATTAATTGCTCATTTAAACCTGGGCTCATAGAGCAAATGTTCCAAAAGTCGAAGGAATTGTCACCTCAAAAGGCCTTGCATAAAATATGATATTTTATATTTGTTTCTTAAAGTACATAGAGCCAATCTCAGCCAATCGAATCCGAAACAATATTGAATTTTTACCTATTTTAGATGCAAGCCAAAGCTTCAGACTTGCTCCCCCCTCTGTCACCGGATAGATTGAATCCATGCAAAAAACACAAATTATTAGAGATTACAAATCCGACAGAAAAATGGAACGTCTTATATTGTTGATTTTGTTAGTTGCCTCGGTCTTGTTTGGCTTAGTTCCAGATCTTGATATGTATTTTGCAAAACTCTTTTATTATCCAGAAAACCCCGCCACATCCTGGCCAGAAAAATACCTTCCGCTTTGGCAATTCTTTTACCATACTGCCCCCGTAATCTCGGCCGGTGTTTTATTGCCGAGTATTTTTGTATACGTTGGTAGTTATGTATCTAAAAGACTTCACCCCTATAGAAAAAAAGCTGCATTTTTGTTTTTAGGATTTGTATTGGGTCCCGGCTTGCTAATAAATACAATTTTTAAACCCTACTGGGGACGCCCCCGCCCTAGGCAAGTAGTGGAACTTGGCGGAACGGAAAAAATGCATGCATTTTGGCAAAAGGGAATTTCCGGCAATGGTTACTCTTTCCCTTGCGGCCACTCTAGTGTTGGTTTCGCTTTAGTTGGCGTATACTTTATTTTAAAGCGAAGAAGAAAAAAAATTGCGTACAGCTTCTTAGGTGCAAGTTTATTCTTGGGCTTTCTTATGGGTGTGGGAAGGATGGCAGATGGTGCACATTTCTTTTCCGATGTATTATGGTCTGGAGTAATGGCGTTTGGGCCTTTCTATTGGCTTTATTATAAATTACGAGTCTATGATACCAGTGACCAGAGCTTTGTTAAGAACTGGAAATCAGCTAGCCTACAAGGAGCTGTTTTATTTGTAGCCCTATTGGCGGCCGTTCTTTTGGCTACTCCACATAAACAGACTTTTTCTGAAGAAAGGCCAATTACGAAGCTAAAAATTGCAATCGACAGAGGAATTGTAACTCTCATCCCAACTACAGAAACCGGTGTTGTTAAAATTGAAGTAGAAACGAGAGGCTTTGGGTTTCCTGAAAGCAAGGTTGAATTTCGTTGGGACGAGGATAAATTTAGTTCGATTCGTAAGGGTTTCTTTAGTGATTTTGAAGCAAATTACAACATCTACTATCATCAAGATATGGAGTTCATTAACCTGGAGATTAGTGAGAAAGGTAGCCTAAATCCAAAATCTATAGAACCTAAGGAGTTTAGACTTCTCCTCCCTAGCTCAGAACAATAGCGGCTCTTAGCTTATGCCCAGTTCTGCTAGTAAGGTATCTTTAAATTCCTGCATGCGTATTGGTTTCGAGTAAAAGCCAGAAGCACCCAGGTCCATCGCCTTTTTTTGCATTTCTTTTGCATTGTAGGCAGTAAGTACAAAAATTCTAGCATCCGGCACGTGCTTGATTGTTTCCTCAACAAGATCCATTCCGTTTTTACCCGGCATATTGACATCCGTTACAATCATATCCACAGGAGTCCAATTTACCTCGTTCTGAAAGCTTTCATATTCTTCTACAGAATGGAAGTTTTTTACACTCAATTTCCCCTCCTCAACAATTGGGGCTAGGAAAAAATCAAAGAGCGTATGTATTTCCTTTTCATCATCGATAAAATATAGAGTTTTCAATAGAACCTCGGTTTCAGACCTAAATAATGGACTTACAGTTTATAACGCTATCGGTTGAAAGATTACTTTTAAATAAGGTTTTCCTCAACTAAGGACCAACTAGATTCAAATTAGGTGAGTTAAATACTGAGTTAAAACTCATCACCATCAATTTCAAGCTGAAGAAGTTCTGCCATTTTATCGAGTAAATCTTGATTGGAGCTTTGGATGAAATTCAAAAGAATTTCCAACCTCTCCTCAGGTAACTCGACCTTTTCCAAGCTCTTTTGAAGGTTTTCCTGAAACAATTTCATCTCTGGAGACTTGTCTAAAAACTCTTCAAGCGCCCAAATTGCTTCTTGAACCTTAGCCGAACACTGATCCAACACTTGGAACTTTCGCTTTTTATAGCCCATTTATACATTTTAGATCATAGAGTAACATTCATCTAAAAATGAGCTTATAAATTAATAAACTCGTTTCATAATGATACACTTAAATAGCTAATACAGGAAATATACACAGTTCTAGACCCTGGTCCTCCATAGTAAATTAGGCTAGATTCCGATAATCTTTTATGGCAAAAATTACTCCTGAAAAAAACTATCTATGGGATTTTATCTTTAAAAAAGATAATCGAACCGAAGAATGGAACCAGATCGAGTTTTTACAAAAAACTAATTTCTTTAGCAAGCTGAAAAAGTCCCAAATCAAGCGAGTACTAGAAATCATTCATATTCGAAAGTTTAGAGAAGATGAATTTTTGTTTGAGCAAGGCAACCCAGGTGCAGCCCTTTTCTTTATCCAAGAAGGTGAGGTGTCAATTGAACTTGTAAAAGGAAATGACACTAGCCAAGTCGCAATTTTGGGTGAAAACACTTTCCTTGGAGAAATTGCGCTTCTTAGCTCAGATGAAAGAACGGCTTCAGCAAGAGCTATCAAAACTACAAAATGTCTGGCTCTTTACCGAAATGACCTCCAGAACTTTCAAATAACTGACCCTGATATAGCCAGTGAAATCTATCGCTCCTTAGCCCACGTCTTGGGACAAAGACTTACAGCAACCAATCAAGTTATCAATAGACAAAAGAAAGAGATTCAAGATCTAAAAGAGGAAGAGTTAAATGTGGAACGAGCTTCCTAGTACCAAAAGAAAATTAAGAGGCTTGGCAATTTACTCCATGACTGGATTTTTTTTCCTTAGCCTAATAGTATATTTCACTTGGTCAATTCGCTCCCTACTACTACCTATGATTTTAGGAGGCTTATTAGCCTATCTCTGCAAACCATTGGTAAACAAAGTACAAGTACGTTGGCTGCCAAATGCTGCAAAGGTTAGTATTGTACTTGTCGGTATATTCAGCGCACTCTTCTTTGCCACAAATGGACTAAAAACTAAAGTACCTACCGATGATGAACAACTAGTGATTCAAATTCGTTTACAACATAAATTCAATAAGAAGTTTGAAGAACTCATGGGCATTCAAAAGAATGGCCAAGGAAATGTCGTATATAACCTTTTAAAGAATGAACTAGATCCCTTTGTTTCAAATTTAAATAACTTGTTATTTTTGTCAAAAGAGCAAAGCCTTAGAGTGGAGACTATGCGCAAAGATCCCTTTGCTTCAGACCTTTTGAATGACAGATTTTTTAATTACTATCTTCAAAACAAAGCGCTTATGAAAAACCTAGAGCTTAATGAAGAAAAAAGAAGGATTAGCTCAACGGAAAACCATAGTCAGGAAGCAGAAGAACATAGCTCTATTATTGTAGCTTTATTAAATACCATATCCACCTGGCTTCTCCTTCCATTTGTATTTATTTTTCTGTTGTTCGACAATGGAAAAATACTGAAGTTCTTTGTTTCTTTAGTGCCTAATCAATTTTTTGAACTCACCCTTAGCATTGTCGATGAGGTAGATAACGCCATTGGTAAATATCTACGAGGAACTATTTTGGAATGCACACTAGTAGGCTTAACCCTCACGGTGAGCTTTTTCTTAATTGGTTTTGAATGGGACGTGGCCATGATAATTGGTATCATTGCTGGTCTCACAAATGCCATTCCATTTCTTGGACCAGCAATAGGACTTGGGGTAGGCTTAACCTATGGACTCATACTAGAAGATATTCAGCCGGTTCTGCCTTTTATAACCAAAGACAATCTTTTTGTAGCCATTTTTATTAGTGTATTGGTAGCGCAACTTTTAGATAACACTGTGTTTCAACCTGTAGTCCTTGGCAGCGCAGTGAACCTTCATCCATTAGTAGTTATCATAGGCGTTATGGGCGGGTCTGTAATTTTTGGTTTTGCCGGGATGCTATTAGCTATTCCTAGTATTGTGATATTTAAAGTTGTAACAGAAACTCTTTTTAAAGAGCTAAAAGCGTATAGGATAATTTGAAATGCTAGGTACTCTTTATAAAAAAATTAAAATCTATAAAAAGCTTTTGTCTTTTGTTTTAGTGCTATTCATCTTTAGTCTAGGAACCGGAATAGCCTTGAGCATTGACTACTTCAACTACCCAGTCGATTCCGTAAAAAAATCTGAATTTGAGAGTAAGCAAAGCCTAAAAGCTATTAGTTATTTAAATTACGAAAACTGGGACAAAGAAGAACTTTTTGAAATGAATAAAGATCTACAAAGTCTTTTTCCAAACTATAATTACCCACTTACCTCCAAACAAATAAATAGTATGAAGCCAGAGCTTTTAAAATCAATTAATAAAAAGTTATATGATGAAATCGCTAATCTTCAATTCGTCCGAGAGAATTATCAGAACACCCAAAAGCAGTTGATTTGGATCGCAGCTTTTAGTTTAGTATTTGGTTTTCTACTTCCGACACTCATCAGTAGTTTGATTGCAAAAACTGGTTGGATGATCAAAAAGAGAAGCGAGAAAAAGGTTAAAGATTATATAGTTAATTGGAATACGGAAAAATCAAAACACTCGGAGCCATTTAAAAGCCCTGAATTTTGGAGTAAAGTGGTATTGATCAGCACAGAACAGTTTGGTTCAGAATTTGGCCACCCCATGGGAGGCTACGCAGCAAAAATATCTTCGGAAATACTAGAAGAAATGAAAAAGCAGAAGGAACCTACTAGCCCAGAGTCATCCACCGACTCAGAAGCAGCATAAAAAACCTAGATAGGAATCTATCTAGGTCTTGAATAGATATAATTAGTTTTTTAAATCAGACCTTTACCTTTTACAGTATCTCTTTCAGAGCGTAGCTCTTCTAAAGTTAGGTTAAATTTTTCTTTACCATAAGCATCTTGCTCAATACCGTCCACAACTTTTAGAACTCCATTCTCAGTTCTGCAAGGGAAAGAAAAAATCAATCCTTTATCCACGCCATACTCACCATGAGAGGACTTACAAACTGAAAAAGTTTCCCCGGCTAGAGTATCATGAGTTAGGTTGTACACATTATCAACCACTGCATTTGCCGCACTTGCAGCACTACTTGCTCCACGAGCCTTAATGATAGCTGCACCTCGCTTCTGAACAGTTGAAACAAACTCTCCCTTTAACCATTCCATATCGCTAATTACATCTGTAACATTTTTTCCATCAATTTTAGCATTATAAAAATCAGGCCACTGAGTAGCAGAGTGGTTACCCCATATTGTCATATTAGATACTGAGGTTACATCCACACCCGCTTTTGAAGCTAACTGGGTTTTAGCACGATTCTCATCAAGCATCGTCATTGCGTAAAAATGATCATCTGGTACATCGGGGGCTGAGTGACTAGCAATTAGTGCATTTGTATTACAAGGGTTACCGACCACTAAAGTTCTAACATCATTGGCAGCGTTATCATTAATAGCTCTCCCTTGAGGACCGAATATTCCGCCATTTACTTCTAGAAGATCAGCTCTTTCCATTCCGTCTTTTCTTGGAACCGCTCCAACCAACAAAGACCAATTTGCCCCTTTAAAGGCAGTATTAAGATCAGAAGTACAAACTATATTTTTAAGCAAAGGAAACGCGCAGTCATCTAATTCCATAGCGACTCCGTTTAGAGCACCCAGAGCAGGTTCCAGTTCTAACAATTGAAGCTCAACTTCAGTGTCTGGACCAAACATCTGACCCGATGCGATTCTAAATAATAATGCGTAACCAATTTGACCGGCAGCACCTGTAACTGCGACTTTGACTCTTTTTTGACTCATTATGAGCTCCTTAAATAGTAACGTTGATTGATGGGATTTTATTCAATGGATGGCTTCCAGGCCAGCCTAAAACAAAAATAGCCTAGAATATAGTAAGTTTGTCTGTGTCCGTCATTGTTCATCAGCTAGAGACTCTAACAAAAAAACAATTCCTAGGAAGCTGTGCATGAGAATGAAGCACTCTTTGGTCGATCCAAACCTGATCGCTCCTCTTTGGCATCGATCTTTAAGCCCTCTTCAGTCATACGGAGTTGGTGCGTTACTTTTACTTTTAAGCCGAAAGCCTCATAAAGTTGATTCCATTCAAAGCTCATCCAACTCTCAGAGTTACAAAAAGCTTTATGACTCATCTTTACTCCCCTTCTAGAATTATCGGCGTGCTCCTCACCATCTACTTTGAACTTACCCATTTCAAAAACTTCTTTTTGATAATGAAGCCAAAGACCTGCTTCATCAGTATAAATATTTGCCATTAGCTTCTCTTCAGAAGCAGTCTTACACGACCAGCTTCCTAAAAGAGCATCACAGGCAAAAGATAAATTAGATAGAAAAAATGAACATA